>JAFKEW010000021.1 GCA_017308375.1 Alphaproteobacteria bacterium | reverse complement strand
GCGAAGGACGGAAAAGCCATCGACTGGCTGGAGAAGGTGACGGACGCCGAATATCTCGGCTGACCGGTTTTGATCAGGCCGGAATTTTGGCCGATAGAGTGCTTCTCTTGCGACGCCACCCCGCATCGGCGATCAACTGGGCTTGTTTTGACTTGTCATGGCCCGCAAATGCGGGCCATCCAGTTGAAACGGCATCAGCTTTAACAGGAAAGTTCGCAGACAGTTCTGCAACAGGATAAATTGCGTCACCTGGATGGCCTGCAGTCGCAGGCCATGACATGTATGGCTGGCGGCTTGCGACAGGTTCGCACGGCCTGGTTGCGAGATGTGCATAAGCACGTCTGATGGCTGGCCGCGAAGGCTCTCTCTGCTACGCTGCCGCCATGCCGCATTACATTTACGAGTCGCGCCTGTTGAAGACGATGGCCGGCCCCATTGCCGGCGTCGATGAGGCGGGCCGCGGGCCCCTTGCCGGGCCGGTAGTTGCGGCGGCTGTCATCCTCGAACGCGGGCGCATCCCGAAAGGGATCGACGATTCCAAGCAGGTGCGCCCCGAAGCACGCGAAGACCTCTACGCGCGCATCACCGAATCCGCGCTGGCCTGGGGCGTGGGCGAAGCCAGTGTGGAGGAGATCGATCTCGTCAATATCCGTCAGGCGACGCATCTCGCCATGGCGCGTGCCGTCCGCGCGCTTACCATCGCGCCGATGTTCGCACTGGTGGATGGGAACGACGCGCCCGCGCTCGCTTGCCCTTGCGATACGCTGGTCGATGGCGATGCGCGCTCGCTCTCCATCGCGGCCGCCTCCATTATCGCCAAGGTCACGCGCGACCGCATGATGCGCACGCTGCATGACGAACATCCCGTCTATGGCTGGATCACCAATATGGGTTACGGCACAGGGGAGCATCTGGCGGCGCTGACCCGCCACGGCCCCTGCCGTCATCACCGGCGCAGTTTCGCCCCGGTCCGCCGCCTGCTGGCCCCCGAAACGGCTCCGGATACGCTTGTGGATACCCCCTGAGTCTTTTTGCCGCCCACAAGCCCTTGTATGTGGACGGTGTGAAGACTCAACACTAAGTCCTTGATTCTCAAGACTCTTGACCTGTGATTCGCTGTGAATCACGATTCAGCCCTTCTGTGGATAAGAGGGGGCAGCCACGTATGGCGCAGGGCAAATCTGGCGCGGTCAATCGCGTCATCGAAGGCGATTGCATTCAGGCGATGGCCGATCTTCCGGCGGGATGCGCCGATCTGGTGTTCGCCGATCCGCCCTACAATCTCCAGCTTGAAGGGGAACTGCGCCGTCCGGACAATTCGCGCGTCGATGCCGTCAACGACAAGTGGGATCAGTTTGGAAGTTTCGCCGAATACGACCGGTTCACCCGCGACTGGCTCTCCGCCGCCCGCCACGTGCTGAAGGATGATGGCGCGCTCTGGGTGATCGGCTCCTACCACAACATTTTCCGCGTCGGCGCGATCCTGATGGATCTCGGCTTCTGGATTCTGAACGATGTGGTCTGGCGCAAAACCAACCCGATGCCCAATTTCCGCGGCCGCCGGTTCACCAATGCGCATGAAACCTTGATCTGGGCCGCCAAAAGTCGCGACCAGAAAAGCTATACCTTCAATTACGAAGCGATGAAGGCGCTGAACGACGAATTGCAGATGCGCTCGGACTGGACTTTGCCGATCTGCTCCGGCGCCGAACGGCTGAAGGATGAAAACGGCGACAAGGCGCATTCCACGCAGAAGCCGGAATCGCTTCTTCACCGCGTGATCCTGTCCTCGACCAAACCGGGCGACACCGTGCTCGATCCCTTTTTCGGCTCCGGCACCACGGGCGCGGTGGCGAAGAAACTCGGCCGCCAGTTCATCGGCATCGAGCGTGATCGCAACTACGCCCGCATCGCGCGCGCGCGCATCGCCGCGGTCAGCCCGGCGCCGAACGAAGCCATCGAAGTCACCAGATCGAAACGCGCCGAACCGCGCATTCCCTTCGGCTGGGTGGTGGAACGCGGCCTGCTCGAACCGGGCACCGTGCTGTGCGGCCCGCGCAAGCAGCACAGCGCGAAAATTCGCGCCGACGGCACGCTCGTCTGTGCCGATGCCGCGGGCTCCATCCATCGCATCGGCGCCCATGTGCAGGGGCTCGACGCCTGCAACGGCTGGACCTTCTGGCATTTCGAGCACAATGGCGCGTTGATCTCGATCGACGTGCTGCGTCAGCGTTTGCGTGCCGATCTCGCCTGAGAGGATTTGGCCCCGGAAGATTTGGCCTGAGAAAAAAGCGGCCCGCCCTCGTCCAGCCCATGGGCGATGACCTTGCGCATCACCGTGGGCAGGGCGGCATCTTTGAGTTTACGCTCCTCAATCCAAAACATCGTTGTCATCCCCGGCGAGGATTGCGTCAGCGATCCGAGGGAAGGGGACCCAGGTGTTGAAGATCGTCCTGATTTTGACGCCTGGGTTCCCTTCCCCTCGCCGCGCATTGCTCGGCTCGGCCGGGAATGACAGGGAGAGATATTGGGGGAGGGCACCACCGCCACATAAACCTCGATCTCCAGTTCGAAATGGGTGAAGCCGTGGCGCACGATCCCGGCGCGTTTTTTCCACTCGGCGCGGAACGGCGCCTGTAGCAGCGCTTCCTTCGGCCCCGGAAAATCATCCGTCCACGGACCAAGTGGCGGCTGCATCATCCCGCCCAGCAATCCCTTCTCCGGCCGCCGCACCAGAAGCACCGCGCCTTTCGCATCACGCACCACAAACGCCGCGCCGCGTTTCAGCGGCCTGACCGGCTTCTCACCTTTGACCGGCAGGGTCTCGGCAATCCCTTCCGCGCGCCCGGAACAATCCTCCGTCCACGGACAATTCCTGCAATCGGGCCGCTTCGGCGTGCAGATCGCCGCCCCCAGATCCATCAGGGCCTGTGCGAAATCGCCTGCGCGCGCATCCGGCAGGATCGTCTCCGCCCGCCGCTTCAGTTCCGCCTTGGCCTTGGGCAGCGGGTCGCGCACCGCGAAATACCGCGCGATCACCCGCTCGGCATTGGCGTCCATGGCGACGGCCCGCACGTCGAAGGCGATCGCAGCGATGGCGCCCGCGGTATAAAGGCCCACGCCGGGCAGTTTCCGCAATTCATCCACAGATTTCGGAAAGGTGCCGTTCAGCGGCCCCGCCACCATCTTGGCCGCGGCGTGCAGGTTGCGGGCGCGCGCGTAATAGCCAAGCCCCGCCCACGCCGCCAGCACGTCATCCAGCGGTGCCGCGGCTAGTGCCTGCACATCCGGCCAGCGTTCCAGAAAGCGCCGGTAATAGCCCGCCACCGCCTGCACGGTCGTCTGCTGCAACATGATCTCGGAAAGCCAGACGCGATAGGGATCGGCACGCACCCCCTTCGCCGCCCGCCAGGGCAGAACGCGGGCATGGCGGTCATACCAGCGCAGCAATTTTCCGGCCGGTGTATCGATCGGTGTGTGGGCTGGCGTATCGGTCGCTTTCGGCAAGCGGGGCTCATGCTCTAAACTCGTAGCCGTACCATGAAGGAGCCGCCGCACCGTGGCAAAACCCCGCGCGAAAGGCGATGAAACGCTGCCCCAGCGGCGCAATCGCGCCCGGCCTGTCTCCGGCGATGCCGCCGGGGCCGCGGACAGCGCCTTTGCCCGCGCCGGCTTTCGCGATCCCACGCTTGTCATGCACTGGGAACAGATTGCAGGTCCCGAAGTCGCCCGCCTCGCCCGCCCGCTCAAGCTGCGCGATGCCGAGGGCGGCGGCACGCTGACCCTGAAGGCGGAGCCGGGCGCCGCCCTTTTCCTTCAGCATGAAAGCCGCGCCTTGTGCGGGCGAATCAACACCTATCTCGGGCGTCAGGCGGTGACAAAACTGAAATTCGTGCAGGCGCCGCTGCTGCCGCCGCACCCGCCCGCGCCACGCCCGCGCCAGCCGGGCCCGGTCCCGCCGGGCGATCCGGCCCTGGACTATCAGGGGCCTGAGGCCTTGCGCGAGGCGCTGCTGCGATTCGCCCGCATCCGCGACCGCCGCGCCTGACCATCTCCTGACAAAGCCGTGAATCGAACGGGGCCGTGCGTTGAACGGGCGGGCCGCCTCTGCCACAAAGCTTCACGCATTCCAGGGAGAATCGCCCGTGACCCGCAAACAGGTTCTGATCGGCCTTGGCGCCATTTCGCTCATCGCGCTCGCCGTGATTGCCTATCTCCTGCTGTTCCCGTCTTCGGCCGGCGACACGCTGTCGGCGGATAGCAAGACCAGCGTCATGGTGACGGCGTCCGACCGCACCATGGGCAACAGGAACGCGCCGGTCACCGTGCTGGAATATGCCGCTCCCACCTGCCCGCATTGCGCGCACTTCAATATGGAGGTGTTTCCCAAACTGAAACAGGAATACATCGACACCGGCAAGGTTTTCTATGTGTTCCGCGTGTTCCCGCTTAATTCCGTCGATCTGGCGGCAGAGGCGCTGGCCCGTTGTCTTCCTGCGGATAACTATTTCCAGTTCATTGATCTCCTGTTCCGGAATCAGGAGAAATGGGACCCGGAATATGGCGTGCAGGATGTGCATGGCGGTCTGGTCGCCATGGGCCGTATCGCGGGCATGAATGCCGAACAGGTCGATACCTGCATGGCCAACAAGACGGAACTCGCCCGCGCCAGTCAGGTCGGCGCGGACGGACAGGCGAAGTACAACATCACGGGCACGCCGACTTTCGTGATCGACGGCGAAGTCCACAACGGAGGTTATGCGTGGGAAGGGCTGAAAGCGGCGATCGACGCGAAGCTCGCGACCCATGCGGCAAACAAGTCATAATGCCGTGTGATTCCCGCCGTTCCCCTCTGCCCGGCTTGCCGGGTGCAAACCAAAGGACACGGGTGAAGTTTTGAAATTCACACGGCTGAGACTTTCCGGCTTCAAATCCTTCGTCGAACCGACTGAGCTTTTTATCGAGCCTGGGCTGACCGCCATTGTCGGCCCCAATGGTTGCGGCAAATCCAATCTGTTCGATGCCCTGCGCTGGGTGATGGGCGAAACCCGCCCCACCTCGATCCGCGGTGCGGAGATGGACGATGTGATTTTCGGCGGCTCGGCCGGGCGCCCCTCGCGCAACACCGCCGAGGTCACGCTCTTCATCGACAATCAGGATCGTTCGGCCACCGGCCCTTACAACGAGTATGACGCGATCGAAGTTTCACGCCGCATCGAACGCGAGGCGGGCTCGGTCTACCGCATCAATGGCCGCGATGTGCGCCAGCGCGATGTGCAAATCTTTTTTGCCGATGCCTCCTCGGGCGCCGGTTCCACCGCCTTTGTGCGGCAAGGCCAGATCGGCACCTTGATCAGCCAGAAGCCGCTCTCCCGCCGCGCCATTCTGGAAGAGGCTGCCGGGATCGGCGGCTTGCATCAACGCCGCCATGAGGCGGAACTGCGTCTGCGCGCCGCAGAAACCAATATGGGCCGGCTTGATGACGTGATCCGCGAGATCGAAGGCCAGTTGCAAAGCCTGAAGCGCCAGGCCCGTCAGGCGGCGCGTTATCGCAATCTCTCCGGCCTGATCCGCAAGGCCGAAGCGGTCGCCTTTTATCTGCGCTGGTCGGCGGCGGAAATTCAGGCCCGCACCGCGAAGGAAGCGCTTGAAACCGCCATCGCGCAGGTCGAAGGCGCGACCCAGGCCGCCGCCACCGCCGCAACGGCACAGGCAAAAGCCGCTGAAGTGCTGCCGCCGCTGCGCCATGTGGAAGCTGAAAAATCCGCAGCCCTTCAGCGTCTCATCCATGAGCGTGATGCGCTGGATGCGGAAGAAGCGCGCGCCCGTGAAGCCGCCCAGCGCATGCGTCAGCGCATCGCCCAGGCCGAACAGGACATCGCGCGCGAAAGAAACCTCGATCAGGATGCGAAAACCGCGCTCGGCACGCTGGCCGAAGAACGCACCGGCCTTGAAGGGATCGATGCGCAGGCCGGCGACGAACTCGAAACCGCCAACACCGCTGCCGCCACTGCGGCTGAGCGTCTGGCGGAGGTGGAACGCACGCTCGACCGGCTGACCACCGAACTCGCGGACTGGAGCGCGAAGAAATCGAGCCTCGAACGCTCCCACAACGTCGCCACCGCGCTGGCGCAGACCAGTGCCGAACAACTCGCCCGCGCCAACACCAATCTGGAAGACGCGATGGCGGGCATCGCCGCCGCCCCCGATGTGCGCGCGGCGGAAGCGGAAGTCGATACCGCCCGCAATATCGCGGAGGCTGCACAAACCGCGCTCGTCACCGCACGCAATTCGCTGGAACAGGCGGAGGCGCAGGAAGCCGCCGCCCGCACCCCGATGGAGGAGGCGGAGCGCAAAGCCAACCAACTGGGTGCGGAAGCGAAGGCACTGGCCGATCTCCTGCGTCCGCGCGGGCAGGATCTGTGGCCGCCGCTGGTCGATGCCGTGCACGTTCAGCCCGGCTTTGAAAAGGCATTCGCCGCCGCCTTGGGCGATGATCTTCAGGCACCGCTGGATGAAGCCGCCCCGCGCCACTGGCGCGATCTGGGGCCGCTGCCCTCCTCCGTCACCCTGCCGGACGGCGCCAATCCGCTGAACCTTTATGTTCAGGCCCCGCCCGCGCTCAACCGCCTGCTCACACTGACGGGCGTGGTGTCACCGGATCAGGGCGCCACGCTCCAGCCCGCACTCTATCCGGGCCAGCGTCTGGTCTCGACCGAAGGCGATCTGTGGCGCTGGGATGGGTATGCCGAATCCTCCGAATCGGAATCGCCGGCTGCCATCCGTCTGGCCCAGAAGAACCGCCTCACGGTGCTGGAACAGGAACTCGCCGCCGCGAAAGAGGTGCGCGCCGAACGCTTCGCCGCCTATTCCGCCGCGCGCGATGCGGTGGTGAGCGCGCGCGATGCCGCGCGTGCCGCCGAACAGGAAAGCCGCGAGGCGCAGAAGGCACTGATCGCCGCGCAAGGGGCAGCGACGGCTGCCGCGCGTGCCGCCGCCGAACGCGCCTCCCGCCTCGCCAATCTCGAAGCCGAGGTGCGCCGCCTGACCGAAGCGCGCGACGGGGCTGAGGAATCGGCCCGTCAGGCTGCGGAATCGCGCGCCGCCCTCGGCGACGGCGTTGCGTTGAACGAGGCATTGACCGCCGCCCGTAACGAAACGGCGGACGCGCGTGCCAGCAATGCCGAAGCGCGCGCCAGTCTCGAAAACCTCAAGCAGCAGGCCGCCGCCCGCGCCAGCCGTCTTGCGGCCATCGCTGAAGACAGCGGCCGCTGGCAGAAGCGCATCGAATACGCCGCGCAACAGATTGCGGAGCTGGATCGCCGCCTGACCGAAATGGCCGGCGAACTCGAAACCCTCGATGCCATTCCGGCGTCCGTGGCCGAAAAGCGCAATGCCCTGCTCGATGCCATCACCGCGGCGGAAGCCGCCCGCGCCGAAGCGGCGGATGCGCGGGCTCACGCGGAAAACACGCTGGCGGAGGCGGACCGTCTGGCAAGAACGGCCGAAGCCGCCCTTTCCACCGCGCGCGAGGAACGCGCCCGTGACGAGGCATTGGCCGAATCCGCCACCGCACGGATCGAGGAACTGAAAACCCGCATCCGCGATGAGCTGGATGCCGCGCCGGAAGAACTGCCCGAACGCGCCGAACTGAAAGAGGGTGAAGACCTCCCCGCCCTCGACGTGGCGGACAAGCGGGTCGAAAAGCTGAAGCAGGAACGCGAACAGCTTGGCGGCGTCAATCTCCGCGCCGAGGAAGAAGCCGCCGAGCATGAACAGCGCCACGCCTCGCTCACCGCCGACCGGGCCGATCTCGAAGGCGCTATCGAACGCCTGCGCCGCGGCATCCAGAGCCTGAACCGTGAGGGGCGCGAACGCCTGCGCGAATCGTTTGAGAAGGTGAACGCCAATTTCCAGACCCTGTTCACCAAGCTGTTTCAGGGCGGCGAAGCCAAGCTGACCTTCACCGAATCGGAAGACCCGCTGGAAGCCGGCCTCGAAATCTATGCCCGCCCGCCGGGCAAGCGGCTTCAGGCGCTCTCGCTGCTTTCGGGCGGCGAACAGGCGCTCACCGCCATGTCGCTGATTTTCGCGGTGTTTCTGGTCAATCCGGCGCCCGTCTGCGTGCTGGACGAAGTGGACGCACCGCTGGACGACGCCAATGTGGACCGTTTCTGCAACCTGCTGGACGAGATGACGAAGCTCACCGCCACCCGCTTCCTGGTCATCACCCACCATGCGCTGACGATGTCGCGCATGAACCGTCTTTTCGGGGTTACAATGGCCGAACGCGGTGTCAGCCAGCTCGTCTCCGTCACGCTGCAGGAAGCCGAACAGGTGATCGCCGCGGAATAGGGTTTCCGCCGCATACGCGATTCGTCGCGTGCATTTCGTCGCGGCGCATTTTGTCCAGCAGAATCAAATGCTTGACCTGAACATTGCCTGCTTGACACCAAATTTTCCGAACCCTATGGTCCGGCCGCCTTCGCTGAGCCGCGAAGGCCCGCGAACCAGGCCGGTTGCGACGCGAACGGGGGCGCCATGACCGACATGCCTCCAGAACCGGGTGACCTCAAATCTCTGGGCCAGCGGATCGATCAGGTTCGCCGGCGCGAGGAACAGCGGTCGCAAAAACCACCGCCAACCCCTCTCGGCATTGCGTTCCGTTTTGCGACGGAGATGGTTTCGGCTCTCCTCGTGGGCGGAGGATTGGGATGGGTGCTGGACGAGCTTCTCGGCACACGCTTCCTGATCATCGTGTTTTTTATTCTGGGCGCTGCCGCTGGTATCCGTAACACCATGCGCGCCGCACAGGAGTTGAACGCCAAGGCCGCAGAGGTGCCGCCCGCACCCGCTGTGACCGATGACGAGGAAGAGAGCTGAAGTCCGTGCACAGCCCGATGGAACAGTTCCGGGTGACGCCGCTGATCCCCCTCCATATCGGGGGCTACGACGTGTCTTTCACCAATCAGGCGCTGGTGATGTGCGTCATCGTCGGCCTGATTTCGCTCTTCACCGTGATGGCGCTGACCAAGCGCCAGCTCGTTCCGGGCCGGATGCAGTCGATTGCCGAACTGACCTATGAATTCGTCGGCAACATGATCCATTCTTCGGCCGGCGATGCGGGCTACCGTTTCTTCCCGTTCGTGTTCACGATTTTCGTTTTCGTGCTGTTTGCGAACGTCATGGGGCTGATCCCCGGCGTCTTCACCGTCACCAGCCAGATCGCGGTCACCTTCGCGCTCGCCATGCTGGTGATCCTGGCGGTGATCGTCACCGGCTTCATCCGCTACGGCTTCGGTTTCCTCAAACTGTTCGTGCCGAAAGCACCTTTGGTGCTGCTGATCCTGCTGGTGCCGATCGAGCTCATCTCGTTTCTGACGCGCCCGATCAGCCTCTCCGTCCGTCTGTTCGCGAACATGCTGGCCGGCCACACCATGCTGAAGGTGTTCGCGGGCTTCGTCATTTCGCTCGGCGGGGCCGGTGGCATCCTCAGCGTACTTTCCATTGCGCCGATGGCGATGATCGTTGCGATTTCCGCACTCGAACTCCTTGTCGCCGTCCTGCAGGCCTATATCTTCGCGATCCTGACCTGCATCTATCTGAACGACGCCTTGAATCTTCACGAATCTCACTGACCACGAAGGAGCTTTTTTAGAATGGAACTCGCAGCAGCGAAAATGATCGGCGCAGGCCTTGCCTGTATCGCGCTCGTCGGCGCCGGTATCGGCATCGGCAATGTGTTCGGCAGCTATCTGGCCGGCGCGTTGCGCAATCCGGGTGCGGCCGCAGGCCAGACCGCCAACCTGCTTCTGGGCTTCGCGCTCTGTGAAGCGACCGGCCTGTTCGGCCTGGTGATCGCGCTCATCATCCTGTTCACGTAAGATGGCGGAACCTGCCCACACCACGGCTGGAACCGAAGTTCCTGCGGAACCCGGCGGTTTCCCGCCGTTCAAGACGGAAACCTATCCGTCCCAGCTGTTCTGGCTCACGATCACGTTTGCCGTGCTGTTCGTGGTGATGTGGCGCGTTGCCTTGCCGCGCCTGCACAGCGTGGTGAATGACCGCAAGGGCCGCATCGACGGCGACATCGCCGCGGCACAGAAAAGCCGTAGCGATGCCGAAACCGCGTCTCAGGCTTACGACGCGGCATTGTCGTCGGCGCGCAAGCGTGCGCAGGCACTCGCCAACGAAAGCCGGCAGGCCATCAATGCCGAGGTGGACAAGGCGCGCGCCAAAGCCGAGGCCGAATCCGCCGCCCTGATGGCGGAAGCGGAAAAGCGTATCGGCGCCAGCCGCGATGCGGCGCGCCAGCATGTCGAAGGTGCGGCGCAGGATGCGGCGATCGCCATCGTCGCACGCCTGACCGGCGATCAGGTCGCTGCTGACGAAGCCGTCAGCGCCGTTCGCGCCAGTCAGGTTTAAACAAGTCAGGCTTAAACAAGCCAGGCTTAAACAAGGATAGAGAGAAGCGTCATGGAATTCCTGCAGGAACCGGAAACCTGGGTCGCCCTCGGCGTCCTGATCCTGGTCGGCGTTTTTCTCTATCACCGCGTTCCGGCTTTCATCGCCGCAGCACTCGATGCCCGCGCGGCCGGTATTGCCCGCGAACTCGATGAAGCCAAACGCCTGCGCGAAGAAGCCGAAACCCTGCTTGCCGATTACAAGCGCAAGGCCGCGCAGGCCGAACAGGAAGCGGCCGGCATCCTGACCGAGGCCAAGGCCGACGCCGAACGCTTCGCCCATGAAGCGCGCGCAGCGCTTAAGGCACAGATCGAACGCCGCGCCGCCGCCGCACAGGACAAGATCGCCCAGGCCGAAGCGCACGCGATGGCGGAGATCCGCGCCAGCGCCGCCGACATCGCGGCCCGCGCCGCCGAAAAGCTGATCGCCGCGCGGATGGACGAAGCCCACGCCAACCGCCTGATCGACGAAAGCCTGAAAGACCTCCCCTCCCGCCTCAACTGACGGGCTCCACTGTCACGCTGTCACGGCCCGCAAATGCGGGCCGCCCAGTTGGCATCGCACCTTCTGTTGCAGAACTATCTGCATGTCTTCCTACAGAAATCTGCTGGACTCCACCTGGATGGCCCGCATTTGCGGGCCATGACAGTTCTATTTCACTTATCCAGCATCCCCACTTCTCCTCCCCCGCCTGCGGGGGAGGTGGCGGCGCGAAGCGACGGCGGAGGGGGGCACGGAACCCACCGCACCGCAACGCCGATCAAGCGCACACATTTCCCTGGCCCTAAAATCGCGCGAAACTTCCCCTCCGCGAAAGGCCGCGCACATGTCCGTCACCAACAAGGCTCTGTTCGCCATCGAACGCAATCTTGGCTGCGATCTTTCGCTCGGTGAAATCGCACGGCGTTGCGATGTCTCCCGCTTTCACCTCGCGCATGCTTTCGGCGATGCCACCGGCATGACGGTGATGGAATATGTGCGCCGCCGCCGGCTGACGGAGGCGGCTTACGCACTCGCCGCCCGCGCCGGTGATATTCTCGATGTCGCACTCGATGCCGGTTACGGCTCGCACGAAGCATTCTCCCGCGCCTTCAAAACTCAGTTCGGCAAAACACCCGAAGACCTGCGCAAGGCGGAATCGATCACGGGCCTCGCGCTCACCGATGCGATCCGTCATCTGCCGCAAACATCCGCGCCGCTGTCCGAACCGGATTTCCGCCAATTGGGGGAGCTTCTGTTCGTCGGCCTGCGCGAACGGATATTCTACGGCGGCACGCAGACCATCCCCGCCCAATGGCAGCGTTTCATGACCGATCACTATGCCTGGATCGAGGACAAGACGGCCGCCATCCCCGTCGGCATCAACACGCAGGATGAAATGGGCGAGATGGCTTACGTCTGCGCGGCGGAGGTTTCACGCTTCGGCACCGTTCCCAACGGCCTCACCAGCCTCACCCTGGCGCCCGCCACTTACGCGGTGTTTGCGCATGACGGGCATATCTCCGCGCTGGATCAAACCTACAGCACGATCTGGAACGACTGGTTCCCGGCCAGCGGAAAGATTCCTGCGGAAGCCCCCGGCTTCCAGCGCCACAACGAAACCTTCGACACCCGCACTGGCAACGGCGGCGTCACGATCTGGATCCCGGTGCAGTAACTGCTATCGCCCCGCTGTCACGGCCCGCCGGAGTGCGGGCCGCCCAGTTGGTGTTGCACCCTCTGTTGCAGAATTATCTGTGTGCCTTCCTGCAAGAATTTGCCGAATTCTACCTGGATGGCCCGCACTCCGGCGGGCCATGACAGTTTTATTTTTCATAACAGAATCTTCCCTCCTCCCCCGTGGTTACGGGGGAGGTCGATCCGCGGCCAGCGGATCGGGAGGGGGGCCACCAAACTTTCCCGCCGTTTCGTTATCCACCACCCCTCTCGCCCACCCATATAATCCGGCATGGAAACGATCCGCCTTGCCGAAGCCGAAAAAATCATCGCCCAGCTTGAGCGCCGCGCTCGCGCGCGCTATCGGCTGGCCGCCCGCACGCGGCCCTGCGGAAAATTTTCGAAAAACAATCAGCGTCACGCTCCCGGGGGTGAAGCCGTTGAAAAGCCTCAACAAGCCGCCCGCGCCGGTGCGCCGAAGGGCAATCGCAATGCGCTGAAATCGGGGCACCATACAGCGGAAGCTCGGGCCGAGCGGGCCCGCTTTCGCGCCCATCTCCGCACCATGTGGGGGCACATCCGGCTTGCCCGCGCGCTCTTCGCGGCGGAAGAGGCTAAGGAACAGGCCGAAAAAAAGCTCAGGCCTTCTCCGGCATCACCACGCGAATGTGAAGCTCGCGAAGCTGCTTCGCCGAAACCGCGCTCGGCGCCCCCATCATCAGGTCCTGCGCCTGCTGGTTCATCGGGAACATCGTCACCTCGCGCAGATTTTCCTCGCCCGCGATCAGCATCACGATGCGGTCGATCCCCGGCGCCGTGCCGCCATGCGGCGGCGCGCCATAGCGGAACGCGTTCAACATGCCGCCGAACCGCGCCTCGGTCTCCTCCCGCGCATAGCCCGCGATCTCGAACGCCTTCAGCATCACATCGGGATCGTGATTGCGGATCGCCCCGCTCGACAGTTCGATGCCGTTGCACACGATGTCGTATTGATAGGCTTTCAGGCCCAGGATGGTGTCGCGGTCCGCCGTACTCAGCGCGAGGAATTTCTCGCGGTCGAATTGCGGCATCGAAAACGGATTGTGGGAGAAGTCGATCTTCTTCTCATCCTCATTCCATTCATACATCGGGAAATCGACAATCCAGCAGAAGGCGAACTTCTTTTCGTCGATCAGGCCGAGTTCACGCCCCAGCCGGATGCGCGCCTGCCCCGCCAGCGCTGCCGCCCGCGCCTCGCGGTCCGCCGCGAAGAACAGCGCATCGCCACCCTTTACGCCGGACAGCCGCGCCAGTTCGGCCAGCCCGTCTTCGGGGATGAATTTCGCAATCGGGCCTTTGCCGGTCAGCTTGCCGCCGTCCTCCTCGAACACAATATAGCCGAGGCCCGCCGCCCCCATCTCGCTGCGCGCCCAATCGTTCAACTTGTCGAAGAAGGAGCGCGGCTGTGCCCCCGCCCCCGGTGCCGGGATCGCCCGCACCACCTTGCCCTTGAAGGCCTTGAATGCCACGTCCTCGCGCGCGAACACCGCGCTCACATCGGCAATCACGATCGGGTTGCGCAAGTCGGGCTTGTCCACCCCGTATTTCAGCATCGCCTCGTCGTAGGGAATGCGCGGGAATGGTGCCGGGCCCACATCGCGGCCATTGGCAAATTCGGTGAACAGGCCATGCAGAACCGGCTCAACCGCCGCAAAAACATCGTCTTGCGTGGCAAAGCTCATTTCGAGGTCGAGCTGATAGAACTCCCCCGGGCTGCGGTCAGCGCGGGCGTCTTCATCACGGAAGCACGGCGCAATCTGGAAATAGCGGTCGAATCCCGCCACCATGATGAGCTGTTTGAACTGCTGCGGGGCCTGCGGCAGGGCATAGAATTCGCCCGGATGTATCCGGCTCGGCACCAGAAAATCGCGCGCCCCTTCGGGGGACGATGCGGTCAGGATGGGGGTCTGAAATTCGGTGAAACCCTGCGCAATCATCCGCCTGCGGATCGACGCGATGACATGGGACCGCAAGGTGATGTTGCGATGCAGCCGTTCACGTCTCAGATCAAGAAAGCGGTATTTCAGCCTTGTATCTTCAGGGTATTCCAGATCGCCAAACACCGGCAGCGGCAATTCCTGCGCCACCGACTGGATCGCCACCTCGGCGATCCGCAGCTCGATATCGCCGGTCGGCAGATCGGGGTTCACGGTCTCCGGCGTGCGCGCCACCACCTTGCCGGTCAGCGTCACCACCCATTCGGAGCGGCAGCGGTCGGCCTCGGCAAAGGCGGCGGCATCCGGCTCCACCACGCATTGGGTGAGGCCGTAATGGTCGCGCAGGTCGATGAACAGCAAGCCGCCATGGTCCCGGCGCCGGTTGACCCAGCCCGAAAGCCTGACCGTGTTGCCAACATGTTCCTTGCGCAGTTCGCCGCAATTGTGAGTGCGATAGGCGTGCATTTTTGCCCCGTGGAAAGCGCCGTATGTGGCGGAGAATGAAGTCCCCGGTCAAGTCCGCCGGAACCGGCAGGCCCAATGGGATTACCAGTGGGATTACCAGCAGGATTGTCACAATTGGATTGTAGGGGAAAGACTTAACAAGGGGGCCGGCGGAAAGCCGGATTTACCATGCGCAGCATCCGTTTCGCCGTCGCCATCCTCATTGCCGCCGTTCTCGCGGCCCCGCTCGGCGCCGCCGCGGCCGGCAGCGCCAAGCCAACCCGGAACACGGTCATCTTCGTGGCGGACGGCTTGCGCTATGGCTCCGTCACGCCGGAGCGGACACCGAACCTCGCCCGTCTGAAACAGGCCGGTGTCGATTTCACCAACAGCCACTCGCTCTACCCCACGCTCACGACCGTCAATGCCTCGGCCATCGCCACCGGCCATTACATCGGCGACACCGGCGATTTCGCCAATGTGATCTATACCGGTTTCCCGGTCGCGGCTCTGGGCGGCACCACCCTGCCGTTTCTGGAGGACAATGAGATCCTCGATGAAGTCAGCGCCCATTTCGGCGGCAATTACCTGAACGAGACCAGCTTCGTTGATGCGGCCCGCAAGGCAGGCTTCGCCACCGCCGTGATCGGCAAACAGGGCCCTGCCCGCATTCAGGCCCTGACCGCCGCGAACGACAACAGCGGCACCGTCATCATCGACGATGCCACCGGCAATAAAGGCGGCTATCCCCTGCCACCCGATCTCCAGAAGGCAATGACGGAGGCCTTTGTCACGCCCGGAACACCGCCGGTCTCGGTGCCGAACTACACCCAACAGGTCTATCTGGCGAAGCTGGCCGCCCGCGTCGTGCTGCCCCGGCTCAAGGCTAGCGGCAAACCCTTCGTGCTGGTGTTCTGGTCGCGCGATCCCGATGCCTCGCAGCACGGCACCAAAGACAGCCTCGGCGAAGTGCGGCCCGGCATCAACAGCCCGACGGCGGAGGCCGGCGTGCGCGACGCCGACACCGCCTTCGGCATGATCCTCGATGCGCTGGCAACCCTCGACCTCGACAGCAATACCAATATCTTCGTCACGGCTGACCACGGCTTTGCCACCATCGCCCGGCAAAGCGCCACCAGCGTCGCCGCGAAGCCTGCCGCCCAAAAGGGTGCGCCCGGCGAACTGCCGCCCGGCTTCGTCGCCCTCGATATCGCCAGCGCGCTCAAGCTGCCGCTCTACAATCCCTACAAGAACTTCGCCCGTATCGCGTATGAGAAGGGTGAAACACCAAGCTATGGCTCGGCCCATATCGGCGGCAGCGCAAAGCATCCCGACATCATCGTGGCCGCCAATGGCGGCTCCAGCCTGATCTATCTGCCGGGCCGCAACGCCAGGGAGCGTGCCCGCGATGTGGTCGCTGTGCTGATGAAACAGGATTACGTCAGCGGCCTGTTCGTGAATGACGGGCTTGGCAAAATCCCCGGCACCTTGCCGATGAGCGCGGTCGGCCTGATGGGTTCGGCGAAAACCCTGCAACCGGCGATCTATGTGAACTTCCGCTCCTTCTCCACCGGCTGCCCCGATCCGCTGATGTGCACGGCGGAAGTCACCGATTCACCGCTTAAGACCGGTCAGGGCATGCACGGCAGCTTCAGCCGCGCCGAGACCCGCAATTTCATGGCCGCCATCGGGCCGGATTTCAAAACGGGCTTTGCAGACCCTGCGCCGGTCAGCAATGCCGATATCGTGCCGACCATGGCCCATCTGGCGGGCATCACACTGCCCTCCAAAGGCGCCCTGAAGGGCCGTGTGATTGGCGAGGCCATTACGGGCGGCGAGCCGGTGACGGCAACACGGAAGCGGGTTGCCTCGGCACCCGGCCCGGATGGGCTCGAAACCGTGCTCGACATGCAGATGGTGGGCGAGACGCCTTATTTCGACGCGGCGGGCTTTCCCGGCCGCACGGTCGGCCTCTCCCCCTAAGGCCCAGGGCGAAGCAAGGCTCAGGCACAGCCCGCCACAGCCCGCCAATTCGGCGCATATACCTGCCCGCGCCGAATCCGCTATAGCCTTGTCATGCGGATTGTAACCACCAGCGAGGATCTCAAGGCCCTCGCCACCGAACTCACCAAGGCCCCCTATATCGCGCTCGACACCGAGTTCATGCGCGATCAGACCTATTGGCCCAAGCTCTGCCTGATCCAGGCCGCCTCAAAGGATGTCGAGGCGATCATCGACCCGATGGCGGACTCGATCGACCTGTCGCCCTTCTATGCCCTTCTGGCCGATCCGAAGATCGTGAAGGTGCTGCACGCTTCACGGCAGGATATCGAAATCTTTTTCCAGCAGGGCGGCGTCATCCCCGATCCGCTGTTCGATACCCAGATCGCGGCCATGGTCTGCGGCTTCGGCGAGGCGGCCTCCTACGAAACACTATCGCGCAAGCTCGCCCATGGCGAGGTCGACAAATCTGCCCGCTTCACCGATTGGGGCCGCCGCCCTTTGAGCCCGCGGCAGCTTGAATACGCGCTGGCCGATGTCACCCATCTGCGCATTGTGTATGAAAAACTGGCGGAGGAGTTGCGTACGAGCGGCCGCGCCTCCTGGGTACAGGAAGAGATTGCGGCCCTGCAGAACCCCGCGCTCTACAGGCTCGAACCTGAACAGGCGTGGAAGCGTATGAAGCTGCGCACGGCCAGTCGCCGCTTCGTGGCGATGCTGGCGACCCTGGCGGCATGGCGTGAACGGGAAGCACAGACCCGCGATATTCCCCGCAGCCGCGTCCTGAAGGACGATGCGCTGCTGGAGATCGCAGCCCATCCGCCCGAAACGGCCGATGCGCTGGAGCGTATGCGGGCCATTCCAAAAGGTTTTGCCACCTCACGTTATGGCAAGGCATTGCTCGATGCGATCCGCGAAGGCCGCGAGGCCTCCCCGCCGGCGGACATGCCGGCCGAACGCCCGCGCCGGAAGCGGGAGCCTTCGCAAGCCGCTATCGATCTGCTCAAGACCCTGCTTCGCCTGCGCGCCGACGAGGCGCGTGTCGCCCCCCGCCTGATCGCCAATGCAGACGACATTGACCGGCTCGCGGCCTTTGAAGATGAAGGCGTTGCCGCCCTTCAGGGCTGGCGCGCCGATGTCTTCGGCAATGACGCGCGCGCCTTGCGCGATGGCCGTCTGGCCCTCGCCCTCAAAAAGGGCGAGGCCGTCGTTGTGGAAACGGCCTGAGCCGCGCACAGTGGCCCGGAAAACGAGTTCAGTTGCACGCAGCAATCCGCTGCTTCCGGCGGTGCGTCACACCGGCAAATCCCAAACCCGCCATCATCATCGCCCATGTTGCCGGTTCTGGAACGGGGGCCTTCGTCGCCTGCGGTGTCCCTTCCACCCGCACGACCGGTTGCAAACCCGCCTGCTCGCCGTAGCCGCTCCACGGATAGCCTGCGATATATCCCGTCACACCCAGCGCATTAAACGACCAGGTGTAATAGCCATCATACTGACAGCAGGGCGCCGCGATGAAATAGGTCTGCCCGGCTTCAAGCACCGGATGCAGCACCGAATTGGTCGTCACGGGCCCCGTCAGGCCGGGCCAGCCCGTTCCGTTAAACGCAAACGTCTCCAGCACCGCATCGGGTGCACCGTCCTTTGCCGACATCAGCGCGAAATTCATCGTCTCCGAGCCGTTCGACAGTGCGATGGTGAAGGAATCGAATTGCATGTCTGTGCTGCCGATGGTGAATGGCACCGCAAGCGTCGGCCCTCCCACCACCACCGCATAACCGCAACTGGGCGCGCAGGCTGGACCATAGCTGTCGCCGGGGCAGCGCCAGCGCCACCAGTCTGAACAGTTTCATAGGCAAACCCCTTTTATTCTGGGGCGACCGTAAGCCGGCGATCTACGGGAAAAAATCCCCTGATCAGGGGATGCGCGCTCACATGCGCGCCAGGCGGTAGCTCACCAGCGCGACAGCCAGATTGCCATCAAGCCGGCTCGCCCTTTGGCGCCATATTTGCGATAAACCTGCTTGATATGCGTGTGCGTGGTGTGAACGCTCTGCTTCAGCACCGCAGCGATTTCCCTTGAGAAACATCACCGTTCGCGACCGCCAGCCGCACATCGGATCGCGCACCGCCTGTTTGCCGTCCAGCAAACGTGCCGTACCAACCCAGGCAGCATTGTCGGCTTTCAGCCATGCGGCCAGGGTTTGCATCAGGTGCCGGCAGGCCACTTCGGCGTCAGCCATAGGAAACCGCGCCAGTTCATCCCAGAGCGCGTGAATCATGCCGTCGCGGCGATCGCGCGGCATCGTTGCTGGAAGGACAGTCGGCACGCTCGATGGTTCGCTTTTATCTACGCCTATATGAACAGAACGGGCTACGCCGCGGAAGCTGTCGGCGAGGCCGGTGCCACAAAGCCGGATTCGAAGTCCTGAAAGATCGTGATCAGTTCTTCTGCATCGGCGCGGCCAGAATGCCCTTTCGGGAAGCGGTAACGCCAGAAGCTTGAAATGTGGGAGATCGCGCCCAGCGTATCGCCAATGGTGAGGAACATCTTCGGCGCGCCCAGAAGAAAGTCGCGGAAAGCGGCCGGCTGCCCATGTTCCACAAGCTGGGCATAGGCGTTGTCATAGACCTTCAGCGTTTTGCTGACCTGCGCACTGGCGCGGCGGACACAGTCGATAATCCGGTTTTTGGAGGCGTTGATATAGGCCAGATCGTCCGGGCTTTGTGCGCCGCTGACCCGGATGGCCTTGATCTCGCCCAGCACCTCGCGCACTTCGGGCCAGACATTCAGCATCGACCATTTGTAGTAGAGAAATCCCCGCCAGCTGAACACACCCTCCCGAAACGCCTCGCCGTCCAGCATGAGTGTCGTGCGCAGGGGCGCCAGCTTTTCATCCACTTCCGTTGAGAGCAGGGCGGACACCACTTTCGAAGTGGACGTTTCCCGGCCGCTACCCCCGTTTGTCGCCAACGCGATCAGGGTGCGCACGGAATCCGCCACATACTCATACATCCGCGTCTGATCGGCGGCCGAAATCGCAAAATAGCAATCCGCCACGTCATGCTGATTGTTGCGCAGATGTTCGCGCAGCAAAAACGGATCCAGCGAGGGAATGGCATTGATCAGCTTCAGAACTTCCAGATCCCGGTGGATCGCGCCATCGCTGTAGTTCCCGATCTCCTCCATGGCTTCGCGGAATCCGCGTTGCTCGAAGAAGAACGAGCGCCCGCCAAGACGCAGGTCGCGACGATCGAACGGTACGATGACCTTCGTGGCGATACTGCGCGGTGTGGGAAACAGATAGGTCTCGTCGGCCCGCAGCCGGTGTTTCAGAATGATGGCCGAATTGATCACTGGCGATTGGAACAGCGGATGCCCTTTGTACGCATCGTCCTCACCGTGCACGATCGCCACCGCCATCAGGTTCAGGACACGGCTGGTCGACGCATTTCCCAGAGCATTGAGATAACGAACCGAACGGTCGACATAGCTGATCACTGCGCGCGCCTCCAAAACACGGCAGATTAGTCAGTTTCCGTTAACGACAGGTTTGGCTTGATAGCTGACGGGGGTACCCGGCCGTGTCACTCCGGCGCAGGTTCGCCCGTGGCGAGGTCTTCCACCTCCTCGCCCTCCACATAGGGGTCCTCATCCGGCGCCAGATCGGCAGACGGGCTCGGTACATCCAGCCCCGACGGTGGAATGGCCTCCAGAAATCCGGCCGCCTTCAACTCGTCAACACCCGGCAGATGGCTGACACTCTCCAACCCGAACTGGATCAGGAAGGCGTCTGTCGTGCCATAGGTTACCGGCCGGCCCGGTGTCCGCCGGCGGCCGCGGATTTTGATCCAGCCCACTTCCATCAGGGCATCCAGCGTGCCCTTGGAGAGCATCACGCCACGAATATCCTCAACCTCGGCACGCGTGACGGGCTGGTGATAGGCGATAATGGCCAATGTCTCAATCGCGGCACGGGACAGGCGCTTCTGCTCCGGCTGCTCACGCCGCAAAAGAAAAGCCAGATCGGGCGCGGTACGGAATTGCCATTTTCCCGCGACTTTGGTGAGGGTTACGCCCCTGCCCTCATAGAGTTGCTGAAGCTCCACCAACAGTCCGTCGACATCCGCGCCCTCGGGCAGCGACGCCGCCAGCGCCTTCTGCTCCAGGGGCTCTGACGAAGCGAACAACAGGGCTTCGACCATCCGCAAATGTTCCATATGGCGCGGCGCATCCCTGTCGTCTGCATCCGCGCCGGCTTCTTCTGCTGCAATACACTCGTCAGCCATCTCTGTTTCTTGTTCTTGTTCAATCTCCACCAGACGGACCATGCGGTTCATGACGTCACCTCCGCTCGTGGATCGCTGCGATCCCTTACAAACACTTCACCAAACGGCTTCAACTGCTGAAGCTCCAGCCGCCCGTCCCGCGTCATCTCCAGACAGGCCAGAAGCGTACTGGCCAGCGCCGACCGCTTCCTGGTTCCGGAGTTCCAATCCAGCGGTAAAAGCCGACTCAGAACACTCCACTCCGGCAGTTTACCCAACATGCGCTCCAGCCGCGCGCGTGCCTCCTCGATCTGCAGAACGGCCACCTTGGGCAACTGATACATGCCGCCGCCCACACGCCGCACCCGCTGGGTCGAATAGGCGGTCAACAGGTCATAGAGGGTATCGGTATGTGTCCGCAGACGGACGACGTTGACCGGCTCCGGCGCGCCGCGGGCAAAAATCTCACGGCCCAACCGGTCCCGCGCCATCAGCCGCGCCGCGGCTTCACGCATGGCCTCCAGCCGCTGCAGGCGCCAGCGCAGGCGCGCGGCCATTTCGTCAACCGAAGGCTCACCATCGGCGCTCGGCGGTTGCGGCAACAACAGGCGCGATTTGAGATAGGCAAGCCACGCCGCCATCACCAGATAGTCAGCTGCAAGTTCCAGTTTCCTGGGACCGAGGGCTTCAATGAATTCAAGGTATTGTTCGGCAAGCTTCAGAACCGAGATCTTCGCCAGATCGACCTTCTGGTTCCGCGCCAGCGTCAGAAGCAGGTCGAGCGGTCCCTCGAACCCGTCGACGGCAACGACCAGCGCCTCCTCCGGCGCCGCATCGTTGGATGCGTCAAAGCTGTCAAACGCTTCGTTGAATGCACTCATACGGCCGCCAGCAATTCCGATAGCCGGCGCTGCGCCTTGACCCAGTTGAAGGGCCCTACCGTCCTCGGGTGGGCCAGCACAGCCTCCGTCCGCTTCAGCGTCACCCCTTCCAGTGGCCCGGTGAATTCCGCCACCTCGCGCATCTCCTCGATTCTGCCGTTACAGTGAAGCACGATATCGCACCCTGCCGACAGGGCTGCGCGAGCCCGCGAGCCGATGGAACCTGTGAGCGCTTTCATCGAAAGGTCGTCGGAGATCAGCACCCCCTCAAACCCGATCTCCCCGCGAATCACGTCCCGAATCACGCGCGCACTGGTGGTGGCGGGCCGCTGATTGTCCAAGGCTTCGTAAACGACATGGGCCGTCATCGCCATCGGACAGGCATTGAGGCTTCGGAAGGGCACAAAATCGACTGCGCTCAACGCATCGCCTGCGGCCGCGACGTGCGGCAATTCCAGATGGCTATCCGCCGTCGCGCGTCCGTGGCCGGGGATATGCTTCATCACCGGCAGGACACCACCGTCGATCAACCCTTCGATCACCGTGCGTCCCAATTCGATGATAACGGACCGGTCATCGGAAAAAGCACGATCCCCGATTACATTGCTGCCATCGGGTGCGGGCACATCCAGTACCGGCAGGCAATCGACATTGATTCCGACTTCGGCAAGATCGTGCGCGATCAGCCTGGCATTCAGATAAGCCGCTTCCCGCGCGCCTTCGGGGTTTCGGCGGTACATGTCACCAAACACCCTGGCGGCCGGCCGTGGCTCCCATTCGGGCGGGGCCAGCCGGGCCACGCGCCCACCCTCCTGATCGATCAGGATTGGTGCATGGTCATCACCGACACACGCACGCAACGCCTGACACAACGCGCGAACCTGATCGCGATCCGCAATGTTGCGGGCAAACAGGATGAATCCCCATGGCAGGGTATCCTGAAAAAAATCCCGCTCCTCGGGGGTCAGCGTCAGACCGCTACAGCCATAGATCGCGCGGGTCCGCATCGCCAACGCGGTTCCCTAGCCCTTGGCCGGGAAACAACTGCCCCCGTCGGCCTTGAGGCGCGCGCAGAACGCATTCGCGGCATCGCGGTCGCCAAAGGCGCCGACACGGACGCGATACCACGTTCCCTTGGCGCCGAGATCGACGGAAACGATGCTGGGCGAGAGCCCGCCAACCAGCCCTGCGTGCCGGCTGCGATAGGCCGCCCATCCGGCTTGCGCCTCCGATTCCGATTTGAACGATCCGATCTGCAGCACATAGGCACCGCCAGCAGATGCCGCCGCAGCAGGTTTCTCGACCGCAGCCTGGCGAATGACTGGCGCAGCTTGTGCCGGGGCCTTCGCCGGCGCCTGCTGTGCCGGGGGCGGAGTTTTGGTCACGGGCGCCGGCTCATGCACGGCAGGTTTCCGGGCTGCCTGCGGCGGAGGGCTCGTCTGTGCAACTTTCACCGGTGGCGGTTCAGCCTTTGCGGGTGCCGCTGCGGGTACCGCGGCCTGCGGCGCCGGTGCGCTCTGGGCCACCTGCTGTTGCGGCGCATTCTGCTCCGCTTCCGGATGGTGCTTTGGCCCCCAGGCGGAGAACATCGGTTCTCCCGGCGGGGTGATGATAGAAGGCAACGGCTTGTCTCCCGCATCAGCGGGCGCCTGCTGCTGATAAATCTTCAAACCACTGTAAGGCGATTGCGCGCCACCGGGATTGGCAGGGGCGGACTTGACCGGGCCGGACATGGCCGCAATCACCCGCGGCACATCCTGACGCCCACGCTGTACACCTTGGGAATAGGCAAGCCACACCACCCCGGCGAAGGCAGCCAGCACCAGGAGTGCGATCACGATCAGCAGGGGAAGGCGCGAACCTTCGTCATCCACATCGTCTTCCGCTCCGTCAAAGACGCGGACATCGTCGGAAGGCTCGTAGAGGCCCGGTTCGATTCTAGCCATTGGCACTCAAACTCCACAGAATTCCGGATAGCGGCAGTTTAGCATCCTGCGCCCGGTGAATCATGTCCGGGCGAGTCACAGCATAATCTCCCTGCGGAAGATACGGGCATATTCCTGCAGCGCATAGCGGTCTGTCATACCGGCAATGTAGTCCCGCACGACTCCTGCTGTAACAGCGTCACGCGGCGCGCCACAACTCGCCGCCCAATCGGCCGGCAACAGCGCGGGATTGCCGCTCAGTGCATCGAAGAGGCTCTCGACAACCTCTTGTGCCTTGTCGTTGGTCACAGTCACACGGGGATGGCGATACATCCGCGCGAACAGGAAATCCTTCAGATCGGAAACTAGCTTCGTCATCCCGTTCGAAAAGCTGACCGTTGCCTTGTTCCTGGCCCGGACAGCCGCGGCCGATTGCGGTTGACTGGCGGCAAGACGGGCACGGGTTTCGGCAAACACGTCGCCGATCATCTCACTCATCAGGAGGCGGGCGAGCTCGCCGATGAAGCGCCCCAGTTCCAGATCGCCATAACGCGCCGTCACAGCCCTCACGCACGGCCCTGCGAGCGGTGCTTCCGCCAGATCGGCGATCGAAAAAAGATGGGCGCGCAAACCGTCGTCGATGTCATGCGTGACATAGGCGATATCGTCCGAAAGTGCCGCAATCTGGGCCTCAAATCCCGGCCACGTCGACAGTTCCAGTGGCATGCGGGCATCAAAGCTGACGATGGGGGCCGGAATCGGGCGTACCCCGGCCGCGATCGGGCCATTGTGTTTGACGAGCCCCTCCAGTGTCTCCCATGTGAGATTGAGCCCATCGAAATCGGCGTAGCGGTGTTCCAGTTTCGTGACCAGACGCAGCGCGTGGGCGTTGTGGTCGAAGCCGCCAAACGCCTCCGTCATCCGGTTCAACGCGGTCTCGCCCGAATGTCCGAACGGGGTATGACCAAGATCGTGGGCGAGTGCCAAAGCCTCGGCCAAATCCTCATCCACGGCAAACACGCGCGCGATCGAACGCGCAATCTGCGCCACCTCCAGCGAGTGGGTCATCCGGGTGCGGTGGTAGTCGCCCTCGTGTTCCACAAAAACCTGTGTCTTGTGCTTCAGCCGGCGGAACGCAGCGGAATGGATCAGCCGGTCCCGGTCGCGCTGATAACAGGTCCGGGTGGCGCTTTCCGCTTCCGGATAAAGCCGCCCGCGGCTGTCGGCTGGACGGGTCGCAAATGACGCCTTGGCCGAAGGGGCCTCGAAAAACGGGCCCAACAAATGTCCAGCAGGTCTATCCATGGGCTTTTCGCGGGGCCTTCCAGCCACTACATAAGGGGGCATGACTACGGAAACAGCCACGCCCGTCACAGTTTCGGCTCGGGCCGCAAAGCGCATCGCCGAAATTCTGAAAACCGAAACCGCACCCGCCATGCTGCGTGTCGCGGTATCGGGCGGCGGCTGCTCGGGCTTTCAATACACCTTTACCATCGATGACGCCCGGATGGATGACGATCTGGTGCTGCAACGCGATGGCGCAGTGGTCCTGGTAGACCCGGTTTCGCTGGATTTCCTGACCGGTGCGGAGATCGATTTTGTGGATGACCTGATCGGATCGTCTTTCAAGATCAACAATCCCAACGCCGCATCTTCCTGCGGATGCGGAACGTCATTCTCGGTTTGATATTTTTATCCGGGTATAATTGACATTATCGTTTCACCCGGATAAAACACGCTGGCAATTGAGCCGTGGCCAGCGATGTTAGACCAATCGATCCCACCATACAGCGCCTTTCAGGGTAACTGCCTGATCTCCTCGGGCTCGTTGGAGGACGTGGCGCTAGCCGCGCACAGCGCCACAGGCACCCGGCCGGATGTCTCTGTACTGATCTTCGAGAATGCGAGCGGCAAACAGGTGGACCTTGACCTTCACGGCACAGCGCAAGATGTCCGGCAACGCCATAATAGCGCCGGAACAGAATCCCCACGGCGCAGTCCCGGGCGCCCCAAACTCGGCGTGGTAGCGCGTGAGGTGACCTTGCTACCTCGCCATTGGGAATGGCTGGGACAGCAACCGGGTGGCGCATCGGTCGCGCTGCGAAAACTTGTGGAAAACGCCCGGCGCGACGACGATGGAACCGCGCAAGCGCGGCGCGCACGGGATGCCGCCGCCGGCTTCATGCAGACGATGGCCGGCAATCTGCCCCGGTTTGAAGACGCGCTTAGAAGCCTTTACAGGCAGGATGAAGCTCAGCTTTTGGCCCTTATCGAAGCCTGGCCGGCAGATATTCGCACTCATGTCGCAGCGCTGGCGAAGGGATCATTTCCCCATACCCCGGAGAAAGCACCGGCACAGTGAAGCGTTGGTGCCACATAGAGCAATATTCTGGCGCGCGCTGTCCGTCGGCCTCTTCTGAAATTGCGTGACTTATGCCACATTCGCGTGTAAAGAATGCACATTGAGCATGGCTGCAACGCGCAAGAACGGCCAAGTTCGGGGAGAGGAATACGAGGGGATTTGAAAGGCCGGGCGACCGGCCTTTCGCCGTTCTGGGCCCGATATTTGTTTGGCCTAGATGTCCAGAAGCCCCAGCTGGATCAGCCCATAAAATACACCCAAAGCCACGACAGCCGCCGCAGTCGCGACCACGAACTTCCAGCCGATCCGAACGGTTGCGCCCCCCTCACCCGCCATTCCGACAGGTAGCAAAACAAACAGCGCCAGAAACCAGGTGATGCTGAATACGCCGCTGAGGACGACGCCGCGCATTCTTCAGGCCTGCTCCAACTCGATCAGTGTTCCGTTGAAATCCTTGGGGTGCAGAAACACCACCGGTTTACCGTGCGCACCAATGCGCGGTTCACCGCTGCCGGTAATGGTGGCGCCCTTTTCCTTCATCTGCTTCACGGCGGCATGAATATCATCCACCTCATAGCAAACATGGTGGATGCCGCCACCAGGATTCTTCTGCAAGAACTTCGCAATCGGCGAATTCTCACCCAGCGGCTCCAGCAACTCGATTTTCGTGTTCGGCAATTCAACAAACACGGTTGTCACACCGTGATCAGGCTGTGGCACCGCACCGGTCACGGTTGCGCCCAGCGTATCCCGGTAGATTCTCGTGGCAGCCGCCAAATCGCGGGTCGCGATGGCAACATGATTCAAACGGCCAATCATACGGCGCTCCAATGCTGTTCCGGCCCCTGTTTATGGGGCTATCCCGGACTCTGCAAGCACGCTAGAGACGAATGACTTCCACCCGCGTCACGGGCTTTTTACCCCAGGCATTGGCCGCAGCGCGGCGAACGGCAAGACGTACCACCTCCTTAAGGGCAGCCTCATCGGCCCGGCGCGGATTGTGCCGCCGCAATGCCTCACCCAGCGCCGCATTTACCGGCTGGCGGACCGGATCGGGAATCCCTTCAAACAGGATTGTCGGTTCCGCAGCAATACGGCCTTTATGGTCCAGAACCAGGGTAACTGCGATCAAGCCCGCAAAGCCGAGCGACCTTCGCGCACGGGCATACCCATCGCCCTCGGAAACAAGAATGCGGCCATCCAGGTGCAACCGCCCGGCTGGCGTTTCGTCGACAAGCTGGGCCCGCCCGGGTGCCAGGCGCAGCATCTGGCCGTTCTCAAGAACAATCGCTTCCGGCACCTGAAGCGAACGGGCAAGTTGCGCATGTTCTTCCATATGCCTGCGTTCGCCATGAACCGGCACGGCAATGTGCGGCCGCACCCAGCGATACATCTGCTCCAACTCATCGCGGCAGGGATGGCCAGAAGTATGCACAAAATGATCTTTCTCGGTCAGAACCGAAACGCCAAGGGCCGCAAGACGATTCTGCAATTCGAAAATCGCAAGTTCATTCCCCGGAATGATGCGCGACGAGAAAATGACGGTATCGCCCCGCCCCAGCTTGATGTTGTGTTCGCCAGCCGCGATACGCGCCAGCGCGGCACGCGCTTCGCCCTGACTCCCAGTACAAAGAAAAAGAACGCGGTCTGGCGGCAGCGAAACCGCTTCATCTTCGCTCACGGATGCAGGAAAATCCGTTAAGCAACCCACATCACGGGCTGCATTGACGATACGATGCATCGACCGGCCAACCAGCACAATCTCCCTGCCCGCAGCCCGCGCAGCATGAGCAATCGATTGCAGCCGGGCGACATTGGACGCAAAGCCCGTCACTGCGATGCGCCCCTTCAAGCCCGCAATCAAACTGATCAAGCTTTCACGAACAGCAGCTTCAGACCCGGAATGACCGGCCGATAACGCATTGGTGGAATCGCAGACAAGCGCCAGGACGCCTTCATTGCCCAGTTTGCGCAAGGCGGGCGCATCACTGACCGAGCCCAGTAATGGCTCCGGATCCAGCTTCCAGTCGCCGGTGTGAACCACCACGCCAAGCGGCGTGCGGATCGCAAGTGCATTCGACTCCGGTATGGAATGGGTGAGTGTGATGTAGTCGATTTCAAATGGCCCCAACACCACGTGACCGCTTATGGGGACGACGGTAACCGCAACCTCTTCATCAAGCCCCGCTTCCGCCAATTTTTCTTCTATCAACCGCGCGGTAAACGGAGTGGCGAAAAGCGGACATCGCAACTGAGGCCACAAATGCGCGATCGCGCCGATATGGTCTTCGTGCGCGTGGGTTAAGACCATTCCCAGCACGTTCTGACGCTGCTCTGCCAGAAAACGGATATCGGGCATGATAACGTCGACACCGGGCGTATTCGCCTCACGCCCGAACAGCACACCGCAATCTGCTATGATCCATTCCCGATCATCTGCGGAACCATAGCCATAGGCGTTGAAATTCATCCCGATCTCGCCGGAACCGCCAAGCGGAAGGAAGACGAGTTCACACCCGGCCGCTGTCTGGGTCATCAACCGTTCGCGGCCGGCTTCGCGCCGGTGTTGCGCGCGTAAATCTGGATTAATCCACGGATCGTCAAATCCGGGTCCAGATGATCGATGATATTCATTTGTTTATAGAAAAGGCTGGCCAAACCACCGGTCCCAACGACACTCATCGGCTTTCCGTATTCTTCCTTGACGCGCGAAACAATCCCCTCAATCAGTCCGACATACCCCCAATAGAGGCCGGACTGCATGGCCGGAATGGTGTCTTTCCCGATCACGCTTTGCGTACGCTGAATTGCAACCCGCGGCAGCATTGCCGCTCCCTGATGAAGCGCCTCCGCGGAAAGGTTGGCGCCCGGTGCGATCACGCCACCTTCGTAATCTCCCTTCTCGCTGACGACATCGAACGTCGTAGCAGTTCCAAAATCGACCACGATCAGCGGTCCCTTATAGGCAGCGTGTGCCGCAACAGCATTGACCAGACGGTCGGCACCCACAGCCTCCGGCCGGTCTATGTGCACCTCGATACCAAGGTCCACATTCGGCTCACCGATCACCAGTGGCTCACAATGCATGAAACGGCGGCACAGTTGGCGCAGATCGAATAACGCCGCTGGCACTACCGTTGCGATGATAGCCGCGTCGATGTCCGAGAATCCCAGACCTTCAATGTCCAGCAATTGTTTCAGCAGAATTGCGTATTCATCAGCCGTGCGGCTTGTTTTGGTGACTGCGCGCCATTCCGCCCGGATCGCGGCGCCATCATGCACCGCAAAGACAATGTTGGTATTACCGGCGTCAATCGCAAGAAGCATGGCACGTTCAACCGAAGAAGATTTCACCGGCGGCAATGGTACGAATTCGCCCCTGGGCTTCGCGCAGGATTAGGGCGCCGTTTTCATCAATGCCTTCAAACACGCCGTACCACTCCCCGCCTTCCAACCGTGCCCGTATCCGCGTACCCAAACCGGCGGCACGGGCGAGCCAAGCCTCGCGCACCGGCGCAAACCCTTTCTCATGCCACAATTGATACCATCCCGCGAACGAAGCCGCGAGGGCTTGCAAAGCGGCAGCCGGCGCCGGAGCAGGCACGCCGAAGGCCGCCATGCTGGTTGCGGGTGTCTCGGTCCGCTCCGGGGATGTCGCCAGATTAAGTCCGAGCCCGATGGCCAGCCAATCGGGCACCGCTGTTCCGCTGCTCGCCGACTCCAGCAGGATGCCGCAGATTTTTTTGCCATCTATCAGAATATCGTTTGGCCATTTCACGCGGACATCGGCGGATAGGACATAACCGGAAACGACATCATGCGCAGCCAGCGCCGCGACGAAGGAGAGTTGCGCACAATCGGCGGCAGGTCTGCCGGGCCGCAAGAACAGCGTAGCCGCCAAATTGCCGGAGGCCGTTTCCCACTGACGGCCGCGCCGCCCACGCCCCGCCGTTTGCCGACCCGCGGTGATCCAGACCGGCCCCTGCTCACCAGCCAGCGCCAGGCGCCGCGCTTCTTCATTTGTGGAATCCAGCACGTCGAAGGCTTTGCGCCCATAACCAACCGGCCATGGCGCAGCAACGCTCACGGCAGCAGCGAATGCGCAGCGATCGTTGCCGCGCCGAGCAGCGGCGCAGCGCCCACGATGAACAGGAACGTGAATGCCCCCGAGGCAGCCAGAACGCTACCAAGTCCAGGGCCCGACACTTTATCGAATGCCGGCGCCGGATCGTCGAAATACATGATCTTGACGATGCGTAGATAGTAATAGGCACCGATCACACTGGTGACCACGCCGATTACGGCGAGCACGTAAAGCTGAGCCTCTATCACCGCGAGAAAGACGTAAAACTTTGCAAAGAATCCCGCGAGCGGCGGAATGCCCGCGAGGCTGAACATCAGCGATGCAAAAACGAACGCAAGGCCTGGCCGCGTCCGCGCCAGGCCCGCCAGATCGGATATGGATTCCGTCGCTTTTCCATCACGCTGCATAGCGAGAATGCAACCAAACACCCCCGCATTGGTGACCACATAGATCAACAGATAAATAAGAACACTCCTGACGCCGGTGCCGGTTCCAGCCGCCAGCCCAAGAAGCGCATATCCCATATGACCGATCGAGCTGTATGCCATCATCCGCTTGATGTTCGGCTGGCCAATCGCAGCCACCGCACCCAGCGCCATGGAAAGTACCGAAACGATAATGATGATTTGCTGCCACTCATGGATGGCATCAGGAAATGGCCCCAGAATCCCACGCAAGACCATTCCCATCGCTGCAACCTTCGGCGCCGTGGAAAACAGTGCCGTAATGGGTGTCGGCGCCCCTTCGTACACATCCGGCGTCCACATATGGAACGGGACAGCCGAAATCTTGAAGATGAGGCCCGCAATGAAGAACACCATTCCGAATATCAGGCCGATGTTCACGCCCGATTGCTGCACCACCATTGCAATCTGGGTAAACATTGTGGTGCCGCTGAAGCCATAGATCAACGAAATACCGTAGAGCAGCAGGCCGGATGACAGCGCGCTCAGAACAAAATACTTGAGCCCCGCTTCAGAGGATCGCAACGAATCCCGGTGAAATGCCGCCAGCACGTAGAGCGCCAGATTCTGCAACTCCAACCCCATATAGAGCGCGATCAGGCTGCCCGCCGAAACCATGAACATCATGCCCACGGTGGCAAACAGGATCAGCAGCGGGAATTCGAAGCGGTTGATCCCCTCCCGCTGCAGAAAACTCTGCGCCAGAATAATCGATGCAGCACTACCCAGCAAAATCAGGATCTTGACGAAGCGGGCAAAGGGATCGGCGATGAACGATCCGTTGAAAGCAGTCGCCGTCTCCGGCGCCACGATAAGTGCGACGCCGGCCACCGCCAGCAAGGCGACGCTCAGCGCCGAAAGCAGCTTTAGCGATTTGTCGCCGGTCCAGACACCAACCACCAACAACAGCATGCCACCGGTGGCAATGATCAGCTCCGGCAGTATGGCCTGTATATCGCCCGCAATCATTGCACGGCTCCCTTGCGCGCATCAGCCAACCGGGGAGCATGGTCGATTGATAGCGCGATCCTGTGCTGCTCAATCAGGTTGGATACAGACACGGATGTGACATTCATGATCGGCCGCGGATAAACACCCATCAGGATGGTGATGATAACCAGCGGAGCCAGAAGTGCGACTTCGCGCG
>JAFKEW010000020.1 GCA_017308375.1 Alphaproteobacteria bacterium | reverse complement strand
TCGGTCAGGCGTTCCATCGCCGAACCGTCTTTCACCATGATGCCGCGTTCGAACAGGCGCCGCGCGGCCACCACCTGCACCATCGGGACCGCGAGCCCAAGCGCACAGGGACAGGTGATGATGAGCACGGCGACCGCAACCGTCACCGCCTGATGCACATCACCGCTTGCGATCATCCAGCCGATGAAGCTGAGCAGCGCGGCGGAATGGACCACCGGGGCATAAAGCGAGGCCGCGCGGTCCGCCAGGCGGCGATAGGTGGAACGCCCGCCCTCAGCCGCTTCCATCAGGCGAACCATTTCAGCCAGGAAGGAATCCTTCGCGGCCGCAATGGCGGTGATGGTGAGCGGACCGGTGAGGTTGAGCGTCCCGGCGCGCAGGCGCCTGCCCGCGCTCACATTTTCCGGCGCGCTTTCACCGGTGGCGAGCGAAACGTCGATGTCCGAACGGCCATCGCGCACCACCGCGTCAACCGGCACGCGCCCACCCGCCGGTAACAGGATCGTCATGCCGGGCGCGATGTCTTCCACCGGGGTATAAATCTGCGTACCGTCATCGGTGACGACCGTGGCACCAAAGGCCGCGAGCTTTCCCAGCCCCTTCACCGCATTGCGCGCGCGTTCGCGCATCATGTGATCGAGCGTGCGCCCGATCAGCAGGAAGAACAGCAACGAGATGCTGGCATCGAAATAGGCGTGCGGGGCGTGGTGGATGGTGTCGTAAAGGCTCATCCCGAAGGCGAGCAGCACGCCGATGGAAATCGGCACATCCATATTGGTTTGGCGGTGCTTCAGCGCACTCCATGCCGAGGCGAAGAAGACCCGCCCGGAATAGGCCAGCGCGGGCAATGCGATCAGCGCCGAAAGTCCGTGGAACAGATCGCGCGTGTCACCCGCCGCACCCGACCAGATGGCGACCGACAACCCCATGATGTTCATGGCGGCGAAACCGGCCACCGCCAGCGCGCGGATCAATTGCGAAAGGGTCTGATCCTTCGCCGGTTCCTGAAAGCTTTGCAGGTGATATTCGTAGCCGAGCGCCGACAGCGTTTCGCACAAGGGTGGCGGGCCGCCGCCCGCGCGCCAGACCACAGAGACCCGCTTGGTCGACAGGTTGACGCGCGCATGGGTCACGCCGGGAAGTTCGCCAAGGCCCTTCTCAATGCGCCGGATACAGCCGCCGCAATGAATGCCCGGCACCGAAAGATCGGTCTGACGCAGATCGTCCGCCACAGCACGGCTGGCCAGCAGAATCTCGTCCGCCGGCAGGGTACGGATGGCAGCCGCGGCACTCATGACAAGACCGGATCACACATCGGTATCGAGCCCATCGCACGTCGCCTTATAAGCGTGCCAGGTGGCATGGCCAAGCCAGGGGAACACCACGATCAGCCCGGCAAGGCCGGTGACGACACAAACCAGAAACAGCGCCAGCACGATGGCGCCCCACACCAGCATGGCCGGCAGATTGTTCCACACCAGCGCCCAGCTTGTGCCCATCGCCGTCAGCGCATCGATACGGCGGTCGAACATCAGCGGGATGGAGAAGGCAGACACCGCGAACGAGAAAGCCGCGAACAAGCCGCCCACGAACGAGCCGACGATCAGCATGCCCCACCCTTCCGGTGTGGTGAACAGCATCTGTGCGATGTGATCGATGCCAGGGAAAACCTGCACGCCGAAGAACAGGGCATAGATGATGACGGCTGCGCGCAGCCACAACAGCATCAGCCCGCAAAGCAGCGCGCCGGTGAACAGAAGCTGGCCGCCCGAGACCGGATTGGGGATCAGCATGCGCCAGAACGAAACCGGGCGTTTTTCTTCGATCGCCTTGCTCTTGGCATAAAGCCCGATGGCGAGCGCAGGCGCAAAAACCAGAAAACCGGCCAGCGCCGGAAACAGCGCATAGTCCCAGCCCAGCAGCACAAGGCCAAGAATGATCGCGAGCGAAAGCAGGAACACGAACGCGCCATACGCAAGGCTTGGCAGCGGATCGGTGGTGAGATCGCGCCAGCCCATGCCGAGCCACGACAGCGGGCTGCCGGGCGCCAGACTGCGGTCATAGGGAATGTGCCGTGGCAGCGGCGGTACGACGGGGGGAAGCGTTGTCATCGTCGTCTCCCGTTTCAGCAGGCGGAATTGGCGGCGCTGTAAACGCCGGGCGCGGCCGTTCCACCGCCGCTTTTCACATGCGTGACGCAAGCCGGTTGCGAGGTGGTGGAGACATAAACCAGATGCGCATTGGCGCCGATAACGACCAGCACGGCAACCCCGATGAGCGCGGCAAGAAGCAGGCGTGGCGACATCATTGCGGCGGCCCCCCGCGATCGAGCACATAGAGGGTCAGGATTTTGATGTCGGTCGCGCTGAGCCGCGGGCTCCACGCCGGCATCTCGCCATGCCGCCCATCGTAGATGGTGGTGTAGATGGTCTGCGCATCGCCGCCGTAGAGCCAGATATTGTCGGTCAGGTTGGGCGCGCCCATGGCGTGATCGCCAAGCCCCTTCGGCCCATGACAGGCCGCGCAATTGTCGGCAAAAACCTTGGCGCCGGTGCGCAGGGTTTCGGCCGGTGTGCCCTTCACCGCGCCCGGATTGGAAAGCGACAAGACATATTGCGAGACGGCGAAGATCGCCTTGCCGTCCAGCATGCCGTCACGGCCGAAGGACGGCATCTGGCTGACGCGGGTGTTTTCATCGCTGCTGTTGATGCCGGCGCGAATGGTCTGGGCCACGGTTTCCGCATCGCCACCCCATAGCCAATCCCTGTCGATCAGGTTGGGATAGCCCTTGCCGCCCATCGCATTGATGCCATGGCAGGCGGCACAATTGTCACCGAACAAGCGGTGACCATCCTGGCGCACCATCGTCATCAGCGCTTGATCACGCCGGATCGCGGCATAATCCATTGCGGCGATCTTTCCGGTCCAGACCGAACGCGCCATCGCCGCATTATGAACCTGTTCCGTCACCACATCGCGCTGATCGGTGCCGAGCAGCCCCTTGGTATAGGTTGAGCCGAGCGGCCAGGCCGGCAGCAATATCCAGCAGGCAACCGAAAACAGGAACGCCGCGATCAGGAAAATCCATACCGGCTTCGGCACCGGCGTGTTCAGTTCCTTGATGCCGTTCCATTCATGGCCGGTCAGCATATGGCCGGTGTGGGGATCGCGCTCATTCACCGACATGGAACGTCCTCATCCTCGATGATGTCGCGCGCCGCCTTGTCGAACCTTGCCTTGTTGGACGGCCAGCAGGCATAGGCCAGCGCCACCGCCGCCATGGCGAGCAGATAGAACAGCCCGAAGGATTTCGAGAACCCGACCAGCATGTCGTGCGTGATTTCCATGCCGCCTAATTCCCCGCCGTTTTCTGCACCGGCTGCGGCGCGTGGGCAGCACCGGAAAGTTTGCCCAGAATCTGCAGGTAGGCGACCAGCGCATCCATTTCCGACACCGATTGCTTGTTGCCATCGAAATCGCGGATCTGGGTCGCCTTGCCATAGCGTTTGGTCAGGCCCTCCGTATCGTCATCCGGTGAGGCCTGCGCCACCGCATCCGCCGGTGCATTCGCGATCATATCGTCGGTATAGGGCACGCCGACCGCGCGCTGCGCCTTCAGATGGGCGGACAGATCGCTGACCTTCAGCTCGTCGCGCAGCAGCCAGGAATAGGCCGGCATGACCGATTGCGGCACCACATTCCGCGGATTGTTCAGATGCTCTGTATGCCAGTGGTCGGAATATTTGCCGCCGACACGCGCAAGGTCAGGCCCGGTGCGCTTCGACCCCCACAGCATCGGGTGATCGTATTTCGATTCCACCGCCAGCGAATAATGCCCGTAACGCTCCACCTCATCCTGAAGCGTGCGGATCATCTGCGAATGGCAGGCGTAGCAACCTTCGCGGATATAAATATTACGCCCCGCCAGTTCGAGCGGTGTGTAAACCCGCATATCGGGATCGGTTTCCACCGTGCCGCCGATGGTGAAGAGCGGTGCGATCTCGATAATTCCACCGATGCTCGCCACCACCACGATGGCAAGGGCGAAGAGAACCGATTTGCGTTCCAGCCTGTAGTGCGTCCTGAGCATGGTCCCCTACTCCGCCGGCTGCAGGGCGGCGGGCAAGGGTGCATCCCAGCGCGCCGATTCCGCCACCGGCGCGGGGCGGCGGATCGTCATCCAGATGTTGTAACAGCCGATCAGCGCACCGGCGAGGAACAGAAGCCCACCGATCGCACGCGTGATGTAGTATGGGTGCATCGCGATCATGGAATCGACGAAGGAATAGGCGAGCGTTCCACTCTCGTTATAGGTGCGCCACATCAGCCCCTGAATGACGCCCGAATTCCACATCGCGAAGACGTAGACGAGCGTGCCGGCCAGCGCGAGCCAGAAATGGGCTTCCACCAGTTTGAGCGAATACATCCGCTCCCGCTTCCACAACCACGGCACCAGCGCATAGATCGAGCCGAAGGTGATCAGCGCCACCCAGCCCAGCGCACCGGCGTGAACATGGCCGATGGTCCAATCGGTATAATGCGACAGCGAATTGACCGGACGGATCGCCATGAACGAGCCTTCAAAGGTCGTCAGGCCGTAGAACACCGCCGCCATCATCATGAAGCGTAAGGTGGCGTCGTCCCGCACCTTGTGCCAGGCGCCGTTGAGGGTGAGCAGCGCATTCGCCGCCGCGATCCATGACGGGATCAGAAGCATGGCGGAGAAGCTCATCCCCAATGTCTGCACCCATTGCGGAAGCGCGGTGTAATGCAGGTGGTGGGAGCCCGCCCACATATAGAAGAAGGTGATGCCCCAGAAGCCGACAATCGACATGCGGTAGGAATAGATCGGCCGCTCCGCCCGCTTGGGCAGATAATAATAGAGCATAGCGAGGAAGCCGGCGGTCAGGAAGAACGCCACCGCATTGTGGCCGTACCACCATTCCGTCATCGCGTCCTGCACGCCGGAGAACAGCGAATAGCTTTTGGCGCCCGCATATGACACCGGCACCGCCAGATTGTTGACGATGTGCAGCATCGCCACCACCAGAATGAAGGCGAGGTAGTACCAGTTGGCGACATAGATATGCGGTTCCTTGCGCCGTGCCAGCGTACGCAGATAAAGAACCAGATAAGTCACCCAGACGATGACCAGCCAGATATCGGCATACCATTCCGGCTCGGCATATTCGCGCGACTGGGTGATGCCGAGCAGATAACCGCTAACCGCCAGAATGCAGAACAGATTGTAGCCGACCAGCACGAACCACGGGCTCAACTGATCCGGCATGCGCGCGCGCGAGGTGCGCTGCATGACATGGAACGAGGTTGCGATCAGCGCATTGCCGCCGAACCCGAAGATCACGCCGGTGGTGTGAACCGGCCGCAAACGTCCGAAACTGGACCACGCGGCGTCGAACGTGAGATCGGGATAGGCCAAAAGCCATGCCACCCAATCACCCACGAACATGCCGATCACCGCCCAGATCATCGCGATGATGATCCCAGCCTTGCTCGGATCGTCGTAATAGGATTTCAGCCGCCCTTCGTCCGGCGCGGGCGTGTAATAACCCCAAAAGACAACGGCGAGCACGGCAAGGCTGAACAACAGAACGATGAAGCCGTGAACGCTCATCGGGTCGCCGGTACGGCCAGCGGCGGCGGCCATGATGGTGCCGATAACGGCAAGAAGAACGAGAATTACGATGGCGCCTTGGCGCTCTCCGATTGTCAGGCCTGAAACCACGTGCGTATCGCCCCTGCCAATTCCAGTGCACCGCAACAATATCGCATTAAAAAAATTTCAGGTGTACTGGCCCCCTGCGGCGCCAATTGCCCCACCTGGCCGCAAGTGCGTCTGTCTCGCAAAACCGCATCGCCGCGATGCCGTGGGAACCACAGGATTTGCAGGCTTTCCGGGCCCCGTATGCGCCGCGCCACAGAGGCTGGTCCGCGCGCGGAGCATTTTGCCGCAAGTGTGCCAGATTTGCGCCAGCGCAACTCTTGCCGCCCGGGCGGGGACCCGCGTCAGGCCATCACGGCATGGACGAGGAACCACAGCCCGAGAATCGCAAACAGAATCGCGGCGGCGATATGGATCGCCCGCATCGGAAGACGGGCCGCGAAACTCTTGCCGAGGAACACCACCGGCACGTTGGCCGCCATCATCCCGAGTGTGCTGCCCGCCACCACGGCGGCCAGATTGGCATAGCCCGCGGCCAGCGCGGCGGTGGCGATCTGCGTCTTGTCCCCCATCTCCGCCACAAAGAAGGTGATCAGGGTGGTGACGAAGGCACCGCGGCGGCCGGTGGTGGCCCCATCATCATCCTTGTCGGGGATCAGGGTCCACCCGGCCATGGCGAGAAGGCCGACACCCACAACCACATCAAGAACCTTTGGCGTCAGCAGGCGGGAAAATTCCACACCCACGAAAGCGGCAAGGGCGTGATTGGCAATTGTGGCAAGTAGAATGCCGGCAATGATCGGCCAGGGCTTCTGAAAGCGGGCGGCCAGAACGAGCGAGAGCAATTGCGTGCGGTCGCCCATTTCGGCCATCGCGACCGTCATCAACGAAATCAGGAAAACATGCATCGGGTACAATCCGGGGCCGGGGTGGTGAGCGCAATGGCTGCCTCCCCCTGCCGACCGCAGAAGGAACCAACCATTGGTCTCGCCAAACCTGAAAGGCCCCGCGCGCCACGGCGTATCCAAAGGACGGCCGATTGTGTTGACGCGCGGCCCGGCCAAATTGCCGGGCGGCTACTCCCCAAGGGAATGCGGCTGATAACACGGACGCCCGGCACGCGCCAGCCGGACCGACGCGGAAACCGGGCGTCCCGAAAACGAAGGCTTATTTGTAGACGAGCGTGATGGTCTCCGCGACGCAGGCCGGACGCTCCTGCCCCTCGATCTCGACCGTGACTTCGTTGACCATCTGCATGCCGCCGGCGCGCGGTTCGGCCGACAGCAGTTTCGAGCGCGCACGGACGCGCGAGCCCACCGTCACCATGTTGGTGAACCGCACCTTGTTCGAGCCGTAATTGATGCCGCGGCTGACACCTTCGATCCGCAGGAAGCCGCCGGTCAGCATCGGGATCAGTGACACGGTCAGAAAGCCATGGGCGATGGTCTTGCCGCCCGGCATTTCCTTCTTCGCGCGTTCGACATCTATATGGATCCATTGATGATCCCCGGTCGCGTCGGCAAATTTGTTGATGCGGTCCTGGCTGATTTCCACCCAGTCGGAAACCCCGGTCTCCTTCCCCGCCAGCTTCGGCAGATCGTCGAATGTCGTGGTGATCGTCATAGTTTTCTCCTTTGTTGCAATGTCGCGGGCGGCGCAGATCACACGATACGGGATTCGCGCTTGCCCCAATAACGGTCACGGATCAGCCGCTTGTAGAGCTTGCCGGTGGGATGGCGCGGCAACTCCTCCATGAAATCGATCGAACGCGGGCATTTGATCGGTGAAAGATGTTCGCGGCAATAGGCCATCAGTTCTTCCGCAAGGGCCGGGCCCGCATCGGCCCAGTTCGCGGGCTGCACCACCGCCTTCACTTCCTCGCCGAAATCCTCGTTCGGGACACCGATCACCGCCACATCGGCCACCCTGGGATGGCCGATCAGCACATTCTCGGTCTCCTGCGGATAGATGTTCACGCCACCGGAAATGATCATGAACGCCTTGCGGTCGGTCAGATAGAGAAAACCATCGGCATCGAGCCTGCCGACATCGCCGAGCGTCGACCAGGTGGGATGTTCGGGATGGCGGGATTCAGCGGTCTTCTTCGGATCGTTGTAATACTCGAACTGGTTTTCGGAGGCGAAATAGATCACCCCCTCCTCCCCCACCGGGACTTCCTTGCCGTCTTCACCGCAGATATGCACCTCACCCACCAGAGCGCGGCCGACCGTGCCGGGATGGGCAAGCCAATCCTGACTGTTGGTGTAGACGAAACCATTGCCTTCGGTGCCGGCATAATATTCATGCAGCACGGGCCCCCACCATTCGATCATCTTGCGCTTCACATCGACCGGGCATGGGGCAGCGGCATGGATCGCGGTCTTCATCGAGGAGACATCGTATTTCAGCCGCGTCTCATCCGGCATCTTCAGCATACGGATGAACATGGTCGGCACCCACTGGCTGGCGCTAGCCTTGTAGGTTTCGATGGCCTTGAGAGCTTCTTCCGCATCGAAATGATCCATGATCACCACGGTGCCGCCGAAACGCTGGATCGCCATGCAGTAGCGCAAAGGCGCGGCGTGATAGAGCGGCGCGGGCGAGAGATAGATCGAATCCGCACTGATGCCGAACATCATCGACAAAACCGCCAGCAGCGGGTTCGGCGCATCGATCGGGCCATCGGGCAGCGGCAGGCGCACACCCTTGGGCCGGCCTGTGGTGCCGGAGGAATAAAGCATGTCGGTGCCCGCCGCCTCATCCGCAATCGGCGTTGTGGGCAGGGCGGCGGCGGATTCTTCGTAAGAGGCAAAACCCGGAATGGCCCCACCCAGGCTCAAGCAAGCTACACCCGGGATCAGTTTTGCGGTTTCGGCGGCGGTTTTGCCGAGACCGTGGGACGCGATGAACACCTTCGCCCCGCAATCCTTCACGATATATTCCACCTCGCCCGCCGTCAGGCGCGTGGAGATACAAGTGTAGTAAAGCCCCGAACGCTGTGCCGCCCAGCAAATCTCCAGGAAGCGGGCATTGTTTTCCATGAAAATCGCGATGGCATCGCCCGTCTTCAGCCCCAGCTTGCGAAACAGATGGGCGCCCTGGTTCGACCGCGCGTCCAGTTCGCGATAGGTCAATGTTTCGCCTGTCCGCGCCATGATCTGCGCCGGTTTGTCCGGTGTCGTCCGGGCATGGGTGGTGGGGTGCATCGTGTTTCCTCTAGTGCTTATTTCTTTCTGTTTACGGGAAGCACCTGTTCCCCGTAAAGCTGGATGGTCGCGTTCCTGTCCCATCCCGCCTAACTCGAAAACCCAAACCATGATCGAACTTGTGCGGCAGCGCCTGCCATTGCCCGAAGGCGAAATTTCCTTTCTCGAAGGAAAAACAGACAACAGTCCGGTTCTGCATTTCGCCCACGCCACAGGATTCAACGCGGAAACTTACACCGGCCTGCTGGCGCCATTGGCGGCCAAACTGCGCGTGCTGGCAAGCGATGCACGCGGCCACGGTTTCACCACGCTGCCGAGCCCGGCCGGGGCGGCCGCGGGCTGGCGCATCTATCGCGACGATTTGCACCGTTTCCTGAAAGCCAGTGGCAAAGGGCCCTACATTCTGGCCGGCCATTCGATGGGCGCGACCGCCAGCCTGATGGTGGCGGTGGCGGCGCCCGAACTGGTTTCGGGTTTGCTGCTGATCGAGCCGGTGCTGGTCCCGCGCGCTATCTACTGGACCCGGTGGCTCAGGGCGGTATCGCCAGGACCCGACCTGGCGGCACGTGCCGTCAAACGGCGGAAAACATTTCCGGCCGCCGAAGCCGCGTTTTCCTCCTATCGCGGGCGCGGCGCCTTCCGCACCTGGCCGGATGAAACGGTGCAGGATTATCTGAAAGGCGGATTGAAACCGACCGGTAACGGCGCCGAGGTGACGCTTGCCTGCACGCCGGAATGGGAGGCGGAAACCTTCCGCTCCACACCCCTGGGCGCGGCACGGCTGGCAAAACAGGTGCGCTGCCCGGTGACGTTGCTTTACGCCGAACAGAGCACGCCGCCCGAACGCGAATGCAAAGACTTTGCCCGCCGCCATGGCCGCACGCGCCTGATCAAGGTGCCGGGCACCACACATTTCCTGCCGATGGAACGCCCCGAACTGGTGCGCGAGGAAATCCTGCGCCTGGCATCAGCCGTGGCTTGAGAAGCGCGCATCGAGACGGGCGAGGACATCGTCCGCCGCGAAACCCAATGCAGCTAGCCGCCCCGAACGGGCGAGCACCGCAAGCCCGGTAAGACAGGCGGCCAGCAGCACCACATCGATTTGCGCCGTGCGGCTGCCGGCCGGAACGCCGGTGGTTTCGGACAATGTGCGCAAAGCCGCGATCATGCGGCCATTGAACAAACGTTCAGCCTCCGGTGCTTCGCCCGCGATCAGGGCGGCGGGTGCGGTGGCAAGCGTTTCGGTCTCTTCGAGAAGTTTCAGCGCGGCAGCGGCCGCCGCAGCCAGACGGGTTTCAGCACCCGCCGCCCCCGCCGCATCGCGCATGGCACGCGACAACGTGCCGAGATCATCGGCCGCGAGCGCCAGCAGCAATTCATCCTTGTTGGCGAAATAGCCGTAAAGCGCGGCCGGGGCGAAGCCCGCTTCGGTCGCAACGCTGCGCAACGAAAGATGGCGTGCCCCGTCCCGCGCACCGACACGGCGCGCCGCATCCAGAATCGCCTGACGCGTGGCCAGATGTTCCTGCGCGCGCCGCCGGGCGCGATTCTGTTCAACCGCCGTTTCGCTCATCGCATCATGATAGGCGATTCGCGACAGGTTGGGCGACAGGCGCGCCGGAGGGCGCGCGGCCGGCGCGCATTCGTGGAGCCGTGAAATTGAAAAAGGCAGGCCCGGTACGCTTTGCGCGCACCGGAAAGCCTGCCCTTTCAGGAGTGAGGCGATCAGCCCTTCGGGTGCTTGCCCTTATAGGCCTGGACAGCCGCGTTGAATTCGCCGCCGACCTTTTCCTTTTCACGCTGGTTGACCTGAACCTTCGCGTTCACCGCATCTTCCAGACCGGCCGGAAGATCCTTCTTGTCTTTCTGCGCCTTCACTTTCTGGGCATTCAGATCGGCCAGAAGGCAGCTTTGATAATCGTCCGACGATTTGATGAAGTTCACCACATCGTCACGCTGCTGGGTCATCTGGTCCTTGTTCGCGTTGGCGCCATCAAGAGCCGCCGGTGGGACCGGGCGGGTGCAGGAGGCCGACTGTGCCAGCGCCGGTGTCAGCGAAGCGGCAAGAAACGCCGCGGCTATGCCGAATTTCAGAAACATGAAACGTCCTTCTTCCTGGATTGAATGAACACGTGCCCCTCACGCGTGCGCGGATAAAAGCATATTCATTGGGGCAGAAGAAGGGCTGGGAAAGCCCTAAACCATGGCGGCATAGGGCGGCGCGGGATCATATTCCATCGCTTTCTGCACCTGGCGTGCAAACTCCGGGGTATGAATCTGGCCCGTCAGCCAGAGTGCCATATCGATACCGGCGGAGACGCCGGCCGCGGTGACCACATTGTCGTCGCGGACGTAGCGCGTGTTTTCAAGGACTTCCGCCGCTTCCTTGCGCGCACGCAAGGTTTCCACAAAGCCCCAATGGGTGGTGACGCGGCGCCCTTTGGCGGGACCGGCGGCCGTCAGCAACAGCGCGCCGGTGCAAACGCTGGTCACCCATTTGCAATCCGCCGCGATGGCCGCCAGCCAGCCGAGCAGCGCCTTATTCTCCGCCTCGCGCCGCGTGCCGACGCCGCCGGGAACCAGAATGACATCCAGCGGCCCGCAACTTTCGGTGGTCGCGGTGGGCAGAACACGCATGCCCTTGGCGCAGATCACCGCGCTGTCCCGCTCCGCAATCAGCAGCACCTCATGCGTTTCGGGTTTCACGCTGTTGGCCATGGTGAAGACTTCCCATGGGCCGGCAAAATCAAGCTCCTCCGCGCCGTCGAAGATCAGAATGCCGATACGGATCGTCATCACCCCTCCTCCACCAGTTCAAGCATCAGCTTTTGCTGAGCGCCACCGCGAAACCCGCAACCGGGACCCCGGCCTCATGCCGGGGCGTACAGCCAAGAAAACCCGTAACCGAGAAACCCGTTTCCCCGGCCAGCCCGCGCAAATAGGATTCCGAGTGCCGCCAGCGCCGTTTCGGCCCCAATTGATAGGCCGCACCATCATCGGCTTCCACCGTGAAAAGGAGATGGCCGCCATGCGCAAGCGCGAGAGCACAACCGGCGAACACAGGCCGGAGATCGCCCAGATAGACAAACGTGTCGGCGGCGATGGCGAGATCATAGCGGCCGGGCCGCGCGTCCAGCGCGGTTTCGAGATCGCCCTGAATCAGTTCGCCGTAGAGTGCGCGCGCACGCGCCTGCGCCAGCATGGCCGGGCTAAGATCCACGCCGTCGAGGCGCGACGCAATATCGGCAAACGCCGCGCCGCCGAGCCCCGTGCCGCAGCCGAGATCGACGATGGCATGACAGCGAAGGCCGAGGCCGATCATCTCCGCCAATTCGCGCAGGATTTCCGGCGCGCGATAGCCCAGATGCCCACGCATGCGCTGATCATAATCCGGGGCAAACTGATCGAAGAGGTGGCGGACATAGCCCGCATCGGCACGCGGGCGGCCCCGCATCGCTTCGGCCTGACGCAGCAGCGCATCGCGTGCGCCCGCCGTTTCGGGATCATCGGCTGCCGATAGCACCGCTTCGGCTTTTTCTGCTTCGCCCGCACGCAACCATGCCTGGGCCAGTAAAAGCTGCGCCCGCGGCAAACCGGGTTCGATACTGAGCGCGCGCTGCAATTCGGCGATGGACGCGGGCAGAAGATCGGCGGCCAGCAGCGCCTCCCCCAGCGCGAGTGCGGATTGCGCCGCATGGGGTGCAAGGCTGGCCGCCTCCCGCGCAGCCACCAATGCCGCATCCGTATCGCCCGCCGCAGCCAGCGCCCGCACAAACACAAGCCGCGCCAATGGCCCGGCGCGGCCCGTATCGATCAGGGTACGGAGCAATTCCACCGCCTCGCCCGCGCGGGCCCCGGCAATCAGCCGTTCGGCACGCGCAAGCGGGGCTTCGCCATCATCCAAGCGTGCACTTGCCATTGTTGAGCACGACCACATCGCGCTCTTTCACCTTGGAGCGGAAGGAAACGACGCTGCCGTCCACCCACATTTCGGTGACGATGGTTTCGCCCGGAAAAACGGGCGAGGAAAACCGCACATCGAAGCCGGTGATCTTCTGCGCATCATATTTGCAGACACTGGATATGACTGCGCGGCAGGCCGTGCCATAGGTGCAAAGCCCGTGCAGGATCGGGCGCGGGAAGCCCGCCATCTTCGCCACATTGGGATCGCGGTGCAGCGGATTGCGATCGCCCGACAGCGCATAGATGAAAGCCTGATCGGGCCGGGTGTCGCATTCATGCGAAAGATCGGGCGCGCGGGTGGGCAGCGTGTGTGGCGCGGGCGCGCCGTCCTTCGGGCCGCCGAAACCGCCATCGCCACGGGCAAAGGTGGTGCCGACCAGGGTACAGAGCTTGTCGTTCGATTTTTTGTCGCGCAGCACCTTTTCGATCACGATCACCGCGCCCTTGTCCTTGCCCTTGTCGAAGGCGCCGATCACACGTTCATCGATCAGCACGGTGGCGGCGGACGGCAGCGGCTTGTGCAGGGTCAGACGCTGCTCACCATGCACCACCATCAGATAATTGATGCCGGAACGGGCCATGGTGCTGCTGGCGCCCCAGCCGATCACGGTTGCCATGGTCGGAACGGCCTTCAGATCGTTCTCATAGGCGAATTGCAGTTCCCTGGTATCCATCGGATCGCGCATGAAGCCGATGCCAAGGGCATAAAGCATGGTTTCGCGATCGCCCCAGCTTGCCTCCACACCGGTCGATTTCGCCTGCATCAGTTCTTCGTAATTGATCGCCATTGGCCGTCCCTTCCAAAATTCCGCGCGCAGTCAATCGCGAATTCCGCGTGCGGGCAAGCGCTCACCAAAAGCTGGCCCTAATAACCCGCCGCAAGGCCGGCCGGACGGCGGCGATCATTCGCCCCTTCCAGCATACCTGTCTTCGGATTGCGCAGAATCGCCTCATCCGCGCCCCAGGCGGGCACTTCGTGAAAACGGTAGCCCATCTTTTCCAGCGCGGGCTTCGTCGCGGGAGAAAGATAACCCGGTTCCACCATCACCACATCGGGCAGCCATTGGTGGTGCATGCGCGGCGCATCCACCGCCTGCTGCATGTTCATGCCGAAATCGACGACGTTCAGAATGCTTTGCAGCGTGGTGGTGATGATGGTGGAGCCGCCGGGACTGCCGGTGACCATGAACAGTTTGCCCTTGTCGAGCACGATGGTCGGCGACATGGAGCTGAGCGGGCGTTTGCCCCCCTCCACCTTGTTGGCATCGCCCTGCACCAGACCGAAACTGTTGGGCACGCCGGGCTTGGCGGTGAAATCATCCATCTCGTTGTTCAGGAGAAAGCCGGTGTTGCCCGCGACCTGCGCGATGCCGAACAGGTAATTGATGGTATAAGTGACGCTGACCGCGTTGCCGCCGGCATCCACCACCGAATAATGCGTGGTGTGGTGGCCCTCATCCGGGCCGAGATTGCCTTTGACTTCCGAAGACGGCGTGGCGCGATCCGGCTTGATCTGTGTACGGATTTTCTCCGCATGGGCGGGAGAAAGAAGAAACCGGCCGGGATTATCCACAAAGGCCGGATCGCCCAGATAGGTGTTGCGGTCGGCAAAGGCGTGGCGTTCCGCTTCCACCAGATAATGGGTGGCCTCGGTCGAGGCATAACCCCATTTCGCAATCGGATAGGGCGCGATGATCTGTAAAATTTCGCAAATGGTGGTGCCGCCGGAGCTGGGCGGCGGGGCGGATACCACCAGATAGCCGCGATAGGAGCAGGTGACCGGATTGGACCAGGTGACGGTGTAGCGGGCAAAATCCTCCACACTCAGAATGCCGCCATTGCGTTCACTCGCGGCGGCCACGTCCTTCGCGATCGCGCCTTTGTAGAACGCGTCGCTGCCGCCCCTGGCAATTGCCGTCAGCGTTTTTGCGAGGTTGGCTTGCACCAGCCTCTCTCCCACCTGCCATGGTTTGCCTTTGTTGAGGAAGATGGCGGCGGCATTGGGATGCTTGGCGAAATCATCGCTGCGGGCGGAGAGAATTTTCACATCGCCCGGCGTCAGCACATAACCGTCGCGGGCGAGCGCAATGGCCGGCGCCATCACTCTCGCAAGCGGCATGGTGCCGTATTTTTTCTGGGCTTCGTTCAGCCCCATCACCGTGCCCGGCACGCCGACGGCGAGATAGGTATCGGTGCTGCGGCCCGGCACCACATTGCCGTTTTCATCCTGAAACATGGTGGGCGTCGCCTTCAGCGGCGCCTTTTCGCGAAAATTGAGAAACAGATTGCGGCCATCGGCAAGGTGGATGGTCATGAACCCGCCGCCGCCGATATTGCCGCAGCAGGGATGCACCACGGCCAGCGCATAACCCACGGCAACTGCGGCATCGATCGCATTACCGCCCCGTTTCAGAATATCGACACCGACCCTGGTGGCGAGATGCTGGGCGCTGACCACCATGGCGCGGCGTGCGGTGACAGGCTTTGCGTCCCGGAAATCGCCATGCGCATGCGCGGTAACGTCAAGCGCCTCGGCCGGAATATTATTGTCAGTGCCCCGCGCCAGAAGCGGCGGCGCGAACGCGGTTGCGGCAAGGCCGAAGAGAAGGGCGGCAAGAACGGAGCGGCGCATGAATTTCCCCCGGAACGGAACATAGATCGACCCGACCCTAAACCAGTCAGAGCAGAGGTGAGAAGCATCAGAACCGATTTGGCGCGGCCCTTACACCGCAATCTTGTGGCGCAGGACAGCAACCGCGGGGCCATCCGTCCACACATCGGTCAGCGGTACGCCCTTCTGTTCGATCACCATGCGCGCATGGGCATAGCCTTCGGCCACCGCACGATCGAACGATTTCCAGTCGCGCAGGCCTAAATCCTTCAATGGCGGCTCGAACAGATAATTCGCCTGTTCGCGCACCAGACGGCGCTGTGCCTCCGAACCCACGGTACCGGATCGCATCAGGATGGAAACGATGGAGGGTGTGCCCTTCATCCGCTCCCACAGCAGCCACCACGCCGGGCGTTCGCCATACTGATCGTCATCGGCATGGAGATCGACCTCGCCCGTCACATCGGAAGCGATGATGGGGCCGCTCAGCCGTTCGGCCATCACATCAACCGGCAGGTTGTTCATCACCCCGCCATCGACCAGCAGATGCCCGTTGAAGGTGACGGGCGGCAGGATGCCCGGCAGCGCAACACTGGCCCGCAGCGCGCGCCACAACGGGCCATCGCGATGTTCGTGAATGCGGCCAGTGGTGAGATCGGAGGAGACACAGAAGAACGGCAGCGGCAAATCCTCAATCGCGATATCGCCGAAATTTTCCTGCAGCAGATTGGAAACCTTACGCCCGCGCACCAGCGCAATCAGCGGCAAAGTGAAATCCGACAGCGGATTGGTTTCAACGAAGGCGGCGCGCACCCGCGCGCTCAACTCCTCAAGGCTCCATTCATAGGCAAGGCCCGCGGCAACGATTGCGCCCATGCTGGTGCCGCCCAGATAATCGAACGGCACGCCCGCTTCCTTCAGCGCCTTGATCACGCCGATATGGGCGAAGCCGCGCGCGCCGCCACCAGCCAGCACCAACCCCACCGCGCGACCTGCGATGAAACGCGCCAGGCGATTGATGTCGCCCTGCACACCGGCGCGAATGTGATGATGGGTTTCAAACAGGCCGTCGCTAAGGGCAAAATGCTCCGGCCGCTGCCCGGTGGTGGAAGCCGGATGCAGCAACAATAATTGCGGCAGGCCGGTGGCGCGTTCCTTGAAGGCCGGCATATCCAATGGCCGCATCGCAAGCGGCCGGTCGGTGCGGCCAAGCAGGAAGATGCGGTCGGCCTGGCGCAGGCAGAGATGGGTCCAGGCGCTGTTGGGCGCATCGCCGCGATAGAACACGATGTCGTGCGCGGCCTCGAAACTGTTGAGCCATTCGGCCGGCTGATCGGCGGACGTGCTGTCGAGAACGGCGGCGCGCGAACCCATATCGGCAAGCGCGGCGGTCAGGCGATGGGCAATTGGCTCATCCTGCAAGCCATCCTGAAGCGGAATGATGGCGAAAGTTTTCGGCCGCGCGCGCACGGCATCGCCCTGCGTGGTGTCGTGCAGGCGCTTTACCACGATGCGCAGCAGATTGAGCATCACGCGCGGATGGCGCGCGATCAGCATATCGAACGCAGCCGGGCTGACACGCAACAATTCGCTATCACGCAAGGCGACAAGCTGTGCCGACGGCGAATCGCCCGAGACAAGCGACATCTCGCCGACGGTTTCGCCCGCGGGCACATCGGCCACCAGGCGGCGCTGTCCGTGCGTATCTTCGACGAACACGCCGAGCGAACCGGTCACCACCAGAAACAGCGCGCGTTCATTCTCGCCATCGCGCTCAAGCACGGTGCCGCCCGGCAGGCAGAACCAGTTCGCCTCACCCAGAAGGCGGCGGAACGCGGCATCGCTCACCTCACGCAGCAGCGGAAAGGCGCGCAACTGATCGCGCAGGCTTTCGGGATACGCGGTTTCCTGACCGGCACGGAATGAAGAGAGAAAGGCCATCGTCACTATCTTTACGGGCCTTCCTTGTAACTCACCAGGCGGTCCATCCGCCATCGACAGAAAGCGCGGCACCCGTCACATAAGACGCGGCCGGTGAGGCCAGAAACAGCAGCGGGCCACCGATTTCCGCCGCATTGCCAAGGCGCCCCAGCATGGTGCGCGCGGCAAGACGATCCGCAAAAGCGGGATCATTGGCGCCCACCTGCGGTGCCGGAAAGGGGCCGGGCACCAGCGCATTGACGCGGATTCCCGCATTTCCCCATTCGGCCGCCATATGCCGGGTCAATTGCAGCAGGGCAGCTTTGGCCGGGCCGTAGTGAAACGGGCTCGCCTGATTCGGATTGGAATAGATGCGCGAATCAGGGGCGGCGATTCCATACATCGATGCAATGTTGACGATGCTGGCATCACCATGGGCCGCGACGGCGGCGCGCAAGGCGGGCAAGGCGGCGCGTGCATTTTCAAACGCGGCGGTAACGGCGCTCTCATACGTTTTTGCGAAATGGCCGGGTGTGAGCGCCGCTATCGGCGCCGGTGTCATCGACACGGCATTGTTGACGAGGATATCGAGCCGCGCGCGCCCGGCGAAGAAGGCACGCACGATCGCAAAATCCGTCACATCGAAAGCGGCGCATTCGGCGGAGATGTTCTGGTCCGCCAGTGCGCGGGCAAAATCCTCCAGCCGCGCCTCGTTGCGGCCATTGAGAATAAGATGTGCACCCGCCTGCCCCAGTGCGGCGGCCATTGCGCGGCCGAGGTGACCGGCAGCGCCGCTGATGAAAGCGATGCGGCCGTCGAGGCGGAACATATTCGCGGCCGTCATTGTGCGGCCTCCAGTCTGGCGGGCCACAAAGCGGGATTGAGCAACATTTCACGGACACGCGGGATCATGGCTTCGATACGCGCACATTCCACCGCCGTGAGGGGCGCGCACGCGCAAAGCCGCAAATTGGTTTCAAGCTGGCGCACGGTTTCCATTCCAATCACCACGCCATCGACCCAGGGTTGGCCGCGGACATAGGCAAGACAGAGATCGGCACAGCTTTCCCGGCCAAGCGAGGCCACGCCATCGCGCAATGTTGCGGTGAGCCTGTGCGGATCAAGGCCGGGAATCGCGGGCCAGATTTGCGGATCGTTCGCGGCCAGCAATCCTTGCAGGAAAACACTGCGCACATGCACGGTGACATCCCCGCGACCTTCCAGCGCCGCGATCGCACCTGCTTCACGCCAGCGCCAGTCAAGCAGATTGAACGGAAGCTGAACGTGCACAACACCGGAAAAGCCGAGTGCCGTGTGCAATTCCGCCGGGGTTTGTATGGAAGCGCCCAATGCGGTAATCACGCCGCGCGCCTGCCATTCGCGCAGGCGCTTCCACACCGCACCGTTCCATCCCGTCAGATGCCGGGCGCGATGTAGCAGCAGGCCATCGAGATGCGTGCGCCGGAGTGCGGCCAGCGAGGCTTCGATGCTGGCATCGACCGCGCGTTCAACGGTGGCGGACGATGCGGTTTCATCCAGTTCGCTGAGCGGGCTGAGCTTGGTGACGATGCGGGTACGATCCGCCGCCGAAAGGGCCGCACCCAACCGCTGTTCGCTGTCGCCATAGGCGCGTGCGGTATCGATGGTGGTGATGCCCGCATCCACTGCGCGGCGCACCAGCGCCATGGCCGCGTCATGCGACGGCTTTCCGGTCCGGTTGGCGGCGCCATAGGCAAGGCCAAGCTGAACGGACCCCAGCACAAGTTCGGCCGGCCTTTGGCCGCGCATCGGCACGATTCCCCACTGTGAAGCGGGAAGACTGGCAGCGTATGGTAAATTTGGCGTTACGGCGCCGGGAAAGCCGGTCAGGTCCGGCCCAGCCAGAAAATGCGATTGCATGTTCAGCGTGACCGCAACGCCGCCATCCGCCAGATCGGCCGCCGCCGCGCCGAGCGTGGCATCGGCAAAGGTCATCAACATGCCGCCATGCAAACTGCCACGGCGGTTGACATGGCGTTCGTCGATCCTGAGCGCGAAACGGCGTTCGCCCTTGGCACCGCTCTCGAAGATCGGGCCGATGAAAACCTCGAACGGATCGATAAGCCGGGTTTCGCGATAACCGGGAAGCGGGCTTTCGGTGCTCACGCGATTTTCCACACGCCGCTTGCGACCAGAAGCGTGCGGTCGCCCGCCACCACATCGCAGGAAAGAAACACGATCGTGCGCGTGCGCCGTGTCACACGCACATGCGCCTCAACCAGATCGCCGGCGCGCCCCGGCCCGACGAAATCGCAATTCAGCGAAACCGTGTGCGAGGCGGTGAAATCCGTCCCGAAGCGGGCGGTCTGGCTCATGGCCACATCGGCAAAGCTCATCAGCATGCCGCCATGCACGCTGCCCGCCGAATTCATGTGTTTTTCGGCGACAGGGAAACAGAAATGCCCATCCGCCCCCGCCCGCACATCCGGCAGGCGGTAGATCGGTCCGACATAAAGATTGAATCCGGCAGTCGAAATTTCTTCGGCGCCGGCAGGCAGCGGCGGTTGCGTGCTCATGCGGGGCAAGGGAATATTCGTCCCGGCCCTGATAGGACGTTTTGCAGCCGCCAGCAATAATCCTGATTGGAAACACGATGTGGCCACACTAAAGTGGCATTCCCGCATCCGATATGCCCAGTGCCGGCTGTCATGAAGCAACCACGGCATGCCATTTCCCCTGGGGCGTAATATTTAATGAGGAACTCCATGAAGAAGAAACTTGTTCGAGCCGCCTTTGTTGCGGGATTGCTGAGCGCAACCGCCAGCATGGCCCTGATTGCCGCACCCGTGGCCGCGGCCGAAAAGGCGCCAAGCGTCAGCCGCGGGGTGGGCAAGCCCCTGTCGGAAGCGCAGAAGCTGGCGCAGCAGGGCGATTTCCAGGGTGCCTTGGCCAAGGTCAAGGAAGCACAGGCCGTCAGCGACCGCACGCCGTTCGATGATTACACGATCAACGAATTCCTGGCCTTCGTCAGCATCAGCCTGAAAGATTTTCCGACCGCGATGACGGCCTATGAAGCGATGGCTGCATCGCCCGCCGAACCGGCCGAACAGAAACAGGGCACGCGGCACAATCTGGTGCTGCTGACCTATCAGGCGAAGGATTACGCCAAGACGGTGAAATACGGTCAGGAGCTGGAGGCGATGGGCCCCATCACCGACCGGATCGCCGCCCCGCTGGCACAGGCTTATTATTTCACCAACGACTACAAGCACGCGCAGGAACTGGCGCAGAAATCCGTCGACGCTGCGGTCGCGGCCGGCAAGCGCCCGGATCGCGGCATGCTGAGCGTGCTGCTGTCGAGCCAGGCCAAGCAGAACGATCAGGCCGGCGCCGCCAAGACGCTGGAGCTGTTGGCCTCCAACTACGGCGATCCCAACGATTGGGGACAGTTGATCGATGTCGCACTGGGCACGGCGGGAATTCAGAACGCCGATGGGCTTGACCTTTACCGCTTGCGCGAAGCCGCCGGCAGTATGCGTGAGGGCGATGACTACACCGTGATGGCGACCCTGGCGCTGCAACTCGGCTATCCGGCCGAAGCCAAGGCCGCGCTGCAACAGGGCATCGATGCCGGCAAGCTGAGCCTGAAAGGCAAGGTGGCCGATCAGATGAATACCGCCCGCCAGGGTGTTACGGCCGACGAGAAAACCCTTCCCGCCTTCGCACGCGATGCCGCGAAACAGGCGAGCGGCGAATACTCCGCCAAACTTGCCGAAACCTATTATGGCTATGGCCGCTACGCCGATGCGGAAGCCGCCGCGCGGCAGGCGATCGCCAAGGGCAAGATGAAGGATACGACCCAGGCCTCGATGGTGCTTGGCATGGCGCAATTCCGCCAGAACAAGTTCGCCGATGCCGAGCAGACCTTCAACGGCATCAGCGGTGCATCAGCGGCGCGCATGAAAGCCGCGCATCTGTGGGCGCTGTATAGCAAGTTCAAGGCCCAGCCTACGGTGGCGGAAGCACCCGCCGGGCAAGAGGCGGCACCGGCCGGCGATACGACCGGGCAGTAATAATCCGGCAAGCGGGCGGCCCCATCGTTTTTGCGGCGGGGCCGCCTGCCCGCCCAGCAAGGCGTGCCGATGCAATTTCTTCTCGGCTTTGCCCCCTTTATCGTTTTCGCGGCGCTGACGCGGGTTTCCGTCAGCCTTGCCTTGTGGCTGGCGCTTGCAGCCGGATTCGCACTCGGTATCCGCAATTTTCTGCACAAACGCGAATTGCGCCTTCTGGATTGCGGCAGCATCGTGCTGTTCGGTGGATTGGCGTTGCTGGCCGGGTTCATCCTGCCCGGCATTTCCATCGGCGCTGTGCGGCTGACGGTGAATGGCGGGCTGACGATACTGGCCTTCGCCTCCATTATTTTCAGACGGCCACTCACCCTGCCCTATGCGCGCGAGCAGGTGGCAGCGGCGCTTTGGTCCACGCCGCATTTCCTCACCCTCAATTACCGCATCAGTACAGCGTGGATGGCGGCCTTTGCCGTGATGGCCGCGGCCGATGTGCTGACTCTATTGGGCTATCTGCCGCTTTCGGGCGACATCGCCATCGGCCTTGTGGCGCTGGTGCTTGCCATCGTGTTCACGCTGCGCGCGGCGGCCGCCAGCCCGAGCCATAGTCCCGCCGACGCTGCCCAGTAATTCGAGGCAGTCATTCAGACAGCCCTTCGAGCCGTTAAATTCGCACCACAAATTTAGAGCGTGTTCACGATATTTTCCGTGTCACGGGGCAGAGTGAACCGTGATTCCGCCCCCCTTTCGCAAATGCACATAGACAGGCTAGGCTCCCGCCAATTTCCAATTGAACACCAGGAGACATTGTGATGAGGGAAGCCGTCATCGTATCAACCGCGCGCACAGGCCTCGCCAAATCGGTACGCGGTGGATTCAACATGACCCACGGCGCGGTAATGGGCGGCCATGCCATCAAACATGCAATCGAACGCGCCGGCATCGAGCCGGGCGAAATCGAAGATGTTTTCATGGGCTGCGCCCAGCCTGAAGGGGCGACCGGCATGAATGTCGCGCGCAATGCCGCGATCTGGGCCGGCTGCCCGGTGACGACGGCGGGCACCACGATCAACCGATTCTGCTCCTCGGGCCTGCAGGCCATCGCAATGGCGGCACAGCAGGTGATGACCGAACAGACCCCGGTCGCGATCGGCTCCGGTGTCGAATCCATCTCGCTGGTGCAGATGGGCGGCATGAACACCAAGAACATCACCGAAGAACATCTGATGCAGGTGAAGCCCGCACTGTGGATGTCGATGATTGAAACCGCCGAAGTGGTTTCGGAGCGTTACAAGGTTCCGCGCGAGCGGCAAGATCAATACGCACTGGAAAGCCAGCGCCGCACCGCCGCTGCGCAGCAGGCGAACAAGTTCAAGGACGAGATCGTTCCCCTGAAAACCAAAATGAAGAAGGTGGACAAGGCGAGCGGCCAGGAAACCATCGTCGATTACACGGTGGATCATGACGAGTGCAATCGCCCCGACACCACGCTGGAAGGCCTGCAGGCGCTGAAGCCGGTGTTTCAGGGCGGCATGGAAATCAAGCAGGGCAAATACATCACCGCGGGCAACGCCTCCCAATTTTCCGACGGCGCATCGGCGAGCGTGGTGATGGATTCCAAAACCGCAGAGAAGAAAGGCCTGAAGCCGCTTGGCATCTTCCGCGGCTTTGCCGTCTGCGGCTGCGAGCCGGACGAGATGGGTATCGGTCCCGTCTACGCAGTGCCGCGCCTTTTGGAGCGTCATGGGCTGAAGCCGGATGATATCGATCTGTGGGAATTGAACGAGGCCTTTGCCTGTCAGGTGCTCTATTGCGCCGACCGCCTCGGCATTCCGCATGAAAAGCTGAACGTGGATGGCGGTGCCATTTCCATCGGCCATCCTTACGGCATGAGCGGGGCACGGATGACCGGCCATCTGTTGCTGGAGGGCCGGCGGCGCGGCGCCAAGCTGGGCGTGGTGACGATGTGCATCGGTGGCGGCATGGGTGCCGCGGGGCTGTTCGAGATTCTTCCTTGATCCGGAAAACCGGTCTGGCCGGGGGGGCCGATGCGCCCCCCCTTCGCCAGGGGCGGCGCAGGCGGCTGATGCGCGCCGGTGCCGTCGCGATGGTCGCTGCACTTTCGGCGGCGGGCTGCAGCCATCCCATTTTGCAGCGCGAGGCATCGAAGCCCGCGCCTGTCCCCGATCCCAAGACCCAGATGCGGCCGCTCGAATTCCGGGTCATGGCGCTGGTGCAGCAGGAACGCCAGACACTCAATCCCGAATCCAAGACCCTGATGCTCGACCCCGTTCTGATGGATGTGGCGCGCAAGCGGGCCCGTGACATGGCGGCAAAAGGCTATTTCGCCGACGCAGCGCCGGACGGCACCACATCCGCCACGCTGGTCATGAGCGAGGATACCAAATTTCAGGGCCTTCTGGGCGTGAATATCGCGGCCCAGCATTACACCGCGCAGGCAGGTGTCGATCCCGACACGTTTGCGCAGCGCTTCCTCGACACCTGGCTGAAAAGCCCAAGCCACAAACAGAATCTCGCCTTCGCGGACTATAACCGCACCGGCGTCGGCGCGGCTCTGACCGGCGACACCGTGATCGTGGTGCAATTGTTCGCGACCAATCTCGGCCTGCCACCGCCGAAGGATCATGCGTGGCGTGGCAAACCGGTCCGCATGGCAAGCCCCGAAGCCGCCAAGACCGCGATGGAGTTGCCGCGCCTGCGTGGCCTCACGCTGACGCAATGACGCTGACTTGGTGACGCTGACTTGGTGACGCCGGCTTGGTGACACTGGCTTGGTGACACTGGCTTGGTGACACTGGCTTGGTGACGCGGACACAATGACGGCTCATTGAAGGCGCATTGCTGCGCGTAAGGAGGCTCCCAATGCGCCTGAATGCAGAAAGCGGTACGCGGATCGCAACCTATCAGGAGTTCTGGCCGCATTATTTGCGCGAGCACGCCAAGCCCCGCACCCGGCAGATTCATTACGCCGGGACGGCGATCGCAGCGGCGGGCCTGCTGCTTCTGCTGCTGACCGGCGAATTGCGCTTTCTGCTGCTGGCGCTGATCGGCGGTTATGCCCCGGCCTGGATCGGGCATTTCTTCATCGAGAAGAACCGGCCCGCCACCTTCACCCATCCCCTGTGGTCGCTGTGGTCGGACTTCCGCATGGCGGGGCTTTGGGCCATGGGCCGGCTGGAGCCCGAACTGGTGAAGGCCGGCATTCACCCCCCCGCCAGGCCGGTCCAGAGACCGGATCTGTGACGCACAAATCGGCAAACCGCATGTCTCATTTGGGCACGGCGATAACCGGGCGTTAACGCCGTTCGTTAATGATAGGCCTATCGACGGCTGTGGGAGGGGCCCACAGCCCATCGAGGTTGTGGGATTTCTTTACACAACATCTCGGCATCGGTACTTTCTGTTGCGGAAATGCGGTTGCTGTGAGTCGAAATGCGGACGGACCTTCCCTGGAATGTTGCCGGGATTCCCCCTGAAGCACGCGAAGCCGCAAGGGCGGCCGCCCGCCGGGAAGGTCTCTCGGTCGGCGAATGGCTCACAAGACGCATTCTGCATAGCTTCGCCGAAGCCGGGGAGGCACATGCGCCCGCCCGGAGCGATTGGTCCGGTACCGCGCAGGCCCCAAGGCATTTCGAGGAGCCGGTCATGATGATGGCCAATCTGCGCAATACCCAGGACATGCTGGCCCGCGTCAGCCGCAGCGAAAGCGAGACGCAAAACGCCTATCGCCGGATCGAGGATCAGCTACGCAACCTGGCGCGGCGGCTGGACACCACGGAGCGGAGCCAGTCCGAACACACCCGCGCGATGCACGACGCCGCGGCCGAGATCAACCTGGCGAGCCACGAGCAGACCGAAGCCTTTGAACAGCTTGGCGCCCATGTCATCGGCCTGGGCGAACGGATCGAGCGCATCGAGGCGCAGGTCGCCGCCGACGAATCCGACGAGGTGGTCAAAGGTCTGCATGACGGACTTTCCCGCGTTGCGGACCAGGTGGCGGAAACCGCCAACCAGTCGGCTTCGCAGATCGCCTCGCTTGCCACCACGCTGGAAGCGGTGGTGGGCAAGATGAACGATGCCCACGAACAATCCGCGACCGCCACCACTCTTCTCAGCCAGCGCATGTCGCTGATTGATGAGCGTGTGCGCGCGATGGAAACGACCACGCTTGTTAAGGTTGATGCGCTGGACCGCGCCATCCGCCGGATCGACAGCGAAAAAACCTCTCACAACGAGCTGATCGAAAAAGCGGTCGCCGGGATCGAAGGCACCTATACCGCGCTGCGTTCGGAAATGAAGCAGGGACTTCAGACGCTCGACACCCGCTATGCCGCCAAGCGGGAGGAACTGGAAGCAGCGATCCGCCAGCTTGAATCCGAGCAGAACAGCCACCGCAGCGAAATCCAGAAGGCGGTGGACGAGCTGGAAACACGCTTTGCCGCCGGCCTTGCCAGCAACCCGGAGGCCGAGAAGCAGGCACAGATCATCCGGCAGATGGAAGAAACCATCGCCGGTCTTTCGGCCCGCATCGCCGCGCACGAAACCAATACCACCAGCACCGTTGCACGCCTGGAAGAAAGCTTTACACGGCTGGAAAATCTCAGCGCCCCGCTGGACAGCCGGTTCGAATGGCTTGAGCGCAGCATTCACGACACGGCCGCCGACGTTCAGGATTTCGCGAACCGCATCGCAAGTGCGGAACATCAGGCGTCATCCGCGGCGGGCAGCGTTCAGGATATTGGCGCCCGCATCGACACGGTGGAGCAGCACTGGACGCATGCAATCGGCCATGTCGAGCAAAACCTGAAGGATATGGGCGAAAGGCTGGACACGCAGGAGCGCAACAACCGTGACGCAGTGGAGGAATTGCGCGCCAGCCTTCACAACACGACTGCCAGACTGGAAGTGATTGAAGGCGTGCCCGCGACTTCGGAATTTCATGCCGATCAACCGGCAGCACCGGCGTTCGCCGCGGTCAGCGAAACACTGCAAGCGCCCACGACATTCGATCCCCCGCCGTTTACGCAGGACATCGGCCCCCAGAGCATGGGTAATCAGAATACGGGCACCAGTTTCGGGGACAATGACATTCATCGTGCCTTCGGCACCCGCAAGGATGCATTTCAGGCACCGCCACCGGCGGAGAATGAGGATGTGTTCGAACTCGACCACCCGATGGCGGCGGAAAGTCTGAGCGCCGTAATCCACGAGGATGAAGGCACACCGCTGAATCCG
>JAFKEW010000019.1 GCA_017308375.1 Alphaproteobacteria bacterium | reverse complement strand
AAGGCGAACATCGTATCGCCGCCCGCCTCGATATGCACTTCGGTCAGATGAATGCGGCCGGCAAGCGGCAGCGCGGCACGATAAATCTCCGCCCCACCCACGATCATGATTTCATCCGGCCGCTCCGCGCGCGCCGCCGTCAGCGCCGCTTCCAGCGATCCTGCCACCACGCCGCCTTCGGCGCGATAAGCCGGATCGCGTGTGATGACGATGTTGGTGCGGCCGGGCAGCGGGCGCTTCGGAAAACTCTCCCAGGTCCTGCGGCCCATGACGATCGGCTTGCCCATGGTCAGCGCCTTGAACCGCCGCATGTCTTCCGGAATGCGCCACGGAATGCCGCCCGCATCGCCGATCACGCCATTGTCCGCCATGGCCAAAATGAGCGCTATCACCGCCATGTATCACCTGTACCCAAGGGTTCCGTCCCGGCGTCCGGGAACAATGCTGCGCGCTGGCTGAAAATCGCGTTCATGTTCTGCTCAGGTTCGTTGACGCATAACGGCATCGTGTCAGCAAAGGCCCCCTTCTGGCGATTTGCACATAAGCCTGGAAAGGATCATTCATGAAAATGTTTCTGATGTCTGCGGCCGTCCTGTCGCTGATTGTTGCGGCACCCGCCATGGCACAGCCGGACCGCCATCAAGACCGGCACGAAACGCACGGCAAACCGGGGGTGACGCACAGCCGCCCGGCGCCGAAAGCCGCGCCGCCGGCCAGCCATCAAAGGCCGACATACAACACTCAAAGGCCCGCGCACAGCAATCAAAGGCCCGCACACAGCAATCAAGGGCCCGCGCAGGCGAATCGCCCCGGCGCGCATCCGGGTCAGCGGCCCCATGCACGGCCAAATTATTCCAAATATCGCAGCACGGTGAAGGCGCCTCGCCGCTATCACGCCGGCGTCTACCACGCGCCCAAAGGATATGCCTATCGCCGCTGGAGTTATGGCCAGCGTCTGCCGTCGACCTATTTCACGCGGTCGTTCTGGCTGATGAACTTCACCACCTACGGCCTCTTTGCGCCACCGTCCGATGCGGTGTGGGTCCGCTATGGCCCCGACGCCCTGCTGGTGGATCGTTATGACGGTGAAATCATCCGGGTCGTCTACGGCGTGTTTTATTAAAATTGCATCCGCATGACAAAGCCCCGGTGGAAACACCGGGGCTTTCTTTTTTCGCCTTCACCTAAACGGCCACCGCAGCCTTGATGTGGGGATGGGCCTGATAATTCTCCAGCGTGAAATCCGCGTAGCGGAAGGCGAAAATATCTTTCACCGCCGGATTGATCCGCATAGTGGGCAGCGCAAAAGGCTTGCGCGCCATCTGCTCACGCGCCTGATCCAGATGGTTCAGATAAAGATGCGCATCGCCCAGCGTGTGGATGAATTCACCGGGCTTCAGCCCCGTCACCTGCGCAATCATCATGGTCAGCAAGGCATAACTTGCGATGTTGAACGGCACGCCCAGAAAAATATCCGCCGAGCGTTGATAAAGCTGGCAGGAAAGCCGGCCGTCCGCGACATAAAACTGGAACAGGCAATGGCATGGCGGCAGCGCCATCTTCGGCACATCGGCCGGGTTCCATGCTGTCACGATCAACCGGCGTGAATCCGGGTTGCGTTTGATGTCCGCCACCAGTTGCGCGATCTGGTCGATGGTGCCGCCTTTGCCATCTGGCCAGCTCCGCCATTGATGGCCATAAACCGGTCCCAGTTCACCCGCCGCATCGGCCCATTCGTCCCAGATGGTGACGCCATGCTCCTGCAGCCAGCGCACATTGGTTTCGCCCTTCAGGAACCACAGAAGCTCGTAGATGATCGCCTTGGTGAACAGCTTCTTGGTGGTCAGAAGCGGAAAACCCTCTGCCAGATCGAAGCGCATCTGATGGCCGAAGACGGAGCGCGTGCCGGTGCCGGTCCGGTCGCGCTTTTCCACGCCCGTCTTCAGCACGCGATCCATAAGCTCCAGATATTGGCGCATGAGGCGTTTCTATGCTGCAAATCCAACGATTCGGAAGGCAGTCTACCCCACCTTTGCCTTCTTCAGGGCATCGTTGATCCGGCCTTGCCAGCCGGGTCCGGTAGCGCGGAACCGCTCCACCACATCGCGGTCAAGCCGTAAGGTCACCTGCTGCTTTGTTGGCGCCTTCTGCGGGCCGCGTTCGCCAGGTTTGCGTTTAGACAAATGCGCCAGTTCGGGAATCTCCCAGACACGCTTTGCCTCAGCAAAATCACGCTCCGTCCATTCCGGATTTTCCGGCAAGGCAGAGCTACTCTTCTTTTGCTTTTTCATAAATCCGTCGCTCCTTCCTGCTCGCAAGCCGTAAGGAAATCACGCGCAACACGTCGCCACGCAGCGTAAAAACCATCGCCACAACCCGTTCGTTCAACCGGCCAATTGCGCGATAGCGGGTTTCTCCGTAATCCCGGCGCGCATCCGTCACAATCAGCGCGCTGTCGAAATCGAAATCCTCTACCAATCCGAAGGACAGCCCGCGGTCTCGGGCATTTCTCTCGCTTTTGGTGCGATCAAATTCAATCTTCATTTGATTGTAGCTACAAATAAATCTGCAGTCAATGGCTTCAAAGTTTAACTCGTCATCTCTATATTAGAACCGTTCGGGCTTGCCCGGACTATGGCGATAAACGGCTGCGTAATAAGCGGACTGGACCCGGGGGCGGTACCCGGCGCCTCCACCAAATGCTCTCCCATTCACGGAGAGTATCTGTGGGGGCGAAACAGGATCGACAGACGTGTAAAGGCTGACCTTTCGCCCGGTATGGTATCCGCCGTTATCGGGCTAATCGTAACAGGTGCCAACGATAATGAAATGGCCCTCGCTGCCTAATAGGTAAGCGCGGTTGGAGGGGTACCGGGCAACAGAAACCCCTCGCTATCTTTTATCCGCGAACACGCTCGCGCGTGCTTCAAGATTCTTTCTTGCGAACGCGCGCTTCGCTGAGCACCGGGCAACAGAAGCGCCCCACTTATTTCATCCCGCCTTGTTCCGCTGTTAGTGCTGCACCAGGCGGCGTTTGCGCGGCTCGTTCACATACATCAGCGTGACGATGAGCGCGATTACCTCGCACGCCACCGTCACCCCGAACATGGTCAGATATCCAAACGCCGCCGCAATCAATCCGCCGACCAATGGCCCGATGGTCGACATCGAGGCTTCCGCCGTATTCGACAGCGCCAGCCGCATCGCCATGTCGTCGCGATGGCCGAACTCGAACACGATGTTCTGTGCGCTCATCTGATAGCCGGAATTGGCCGCCCCCAGTCCGAAAAACGCCAGCGCAAAAAACGGCAGCGTGCTCACCCCCATCAGAAGGATGGTGGAGACGATCCACAGCACCAGCGCGATGATGAACGGCGCGCGGAAACCGGATTTGTCGGCCAGATAACCCCAGCCCAGGCTCGCCAGCGTGTCGGCGATCAGATAGGCGAAGGTCAGAATACCGATGGTGGTGCCGCTCAGCGTGATCGTCTGCGCCGCATATACGATATAGAACGGCGCCGCCACGCGATTGGTGATCGCGAAGGTGCGCGCGACCATGAAATAGCCGAAATCCTTGTCGTTCTTGAGCATCGGCAGAAAATCGCGAACGCGGTCGCGCACCCGCATCCGCGGGCGCACACTCGGCGGCTCCGGCTCGCGCACCAGAAATCCAAATGCGGTAAGGCCCATGCTGGTCAGGACGAACGCAACCATGAAGGTGGCCGAATAGCCATTGCCGAGGAAATTGCCACCGACCAGATATTCGCCCGCGAAATAGGACAGCACCGCCGCGATCAGCCCGCCGGTCACATTGCGCAGGCCCTGCAACCGTCCGCGCCACGAAATCGGTATCATCTTCGCCAGCAGGAACTGGAACGCCACGCCCTGCGGCCCGGAAAAAAGGCCCAGCACGAAAAGAAAGAACATCACTGTCGCCAGAAGGGCGGTGCCATCCAGAAACCACCCGGCCAGCGCAATCGCCAGAATCGGTATCCGCATCATGGTACCGAGCCACATCGAAAGCGACAGGACGTGCTTGCGGTACTCGATCAGCGTCGCACCCACGATGGGCGACACCACACCGCCGAATTGCTGCAGCCCCAGCCCCAGCCCGACGATCACATCGGAACCGGACAACACATGCAGATAGGCCGGAATGAAGGTCGGCGCATTGAACAGGCGAAACCCCGTCATCCCCAGCATGCCGTGCAGGAAATGGCCGGTATAATTGCGCTTCAGGTTTTGCCAGACGAATTTCTCATAGGCCGCCTCGCGCTCGTCCTCGGTCTTCAGGCCCTCATAAATGTCTACCAATCAGTCCCACCCTCGAAATCCCGGCCACGCCGCCGCCCTCACGCCTGATCCAGCGCCATGCGGTGCGTGCGTTCGAAATAGGCGGCCACCGCCCCCAGAATACAGACCATGCCGCCCAGCATGACCGCTTCGCCAACGCCGAAATGATCGGCAATGAAGCCGAGCAGCAACGATCCCCACGGCATCATGCCCATCATGCACATGGCATAAAGCGCCACCACGCGCCCGCGCATATGATCGGCGGCCGCCGTCTGAATGATCGTGTTGGTCGATCCCCCGAGCAGCATGAGCCCGAACGCCGTCGGCAGCAACAGTAGCATCGACAGCGGCAGCCAGTGCGAATTGGCGAACAGGATCAACCCCACGCCGAACAGGGTCGCCGCCGCGATCGGCGTGCGGGTCAGGTGCCGGTCGTGAATGCGGGCAAGCGCATAGGCACCGAACAGCGCACCCACCCCGATCGACCCCAGAAGCAGGCCCAATCCTTGCGCCCCTTCGTGCAGCACATCGCGCGCAAAGGCCGGCATCATCGGAATATAGGCAGCACCGAACGACGAACAGACCGCAATCAGCATCAGCGAAACGCGGATCTGCCGGTTGTTCCAGGCATAGACGAATCCCGCCTTCAGTTCCTGCAACGGGCGGCCATGATCGCGCGGCGGTTTCGGCGCCACCTTGATGTGAAACAGGCTGATCAGCACCGCGCCGTAAGAAAACGCGTCGATGGTGAAACACACGCCCTCGCCCACCACCGCCACCAGAATGCCGGCGATGGACGGGCCGACGATGCGCGCCAGATTGAACATCACCGAATTGAGCGAGATGGCGTTGCGCAAATCCTCCCGCCCCACCATGTCGATGGTGAAAGCCTGCCGCGTCGGCACGTCGAAGGAATTGACGAACCCCTTGAACAGCGCCAGTGCCACAATGTGCCAGACTTGAATCACCCCGGTCAGCGTCAGGATCGCCAGCATCGCCGCCTGCAACATGGCAAGCCCCTGCGTCGCGATCAGCATGTGACGCCGGTCCACCCGGTCGGCGATCATGCCGCCGAAGGAAGAGAGGAAGAACACCGGCACCTGTGCCGCGAACGAAACCACGCCCAGCAGAAATGGCGAATGGGTCATGGTGTAGACCAGCCACCCTTGCGCGACCGAGGTCACCCAGGTCCCCATCAGGGAGACAAGCTGGCCGGAAAAGAACAGCCGGTAATTCCGGTGGCGGAACACCTTCAGAAGCGCCAGCGCGCCCGGCCTGCCCGGTTCGGTCCCGCCTTCCGGCGCGGGGACTTCGATCGGCTGCGGCGCCGGTGCCTGCCCTTCCGCGCTCATGGCCCCTCTTCACTCATGGGCCACTCTACACGCATGAGACGCCGCGCAATCTTGTCAACGGGCGGGAACCCGTGCTCCGCTCCGCCATACCGCCATTCCGACTGGAGAACACTGTCATGGTTTCAACCGACGTACTCTTTGCGCCCTTCCGGCTCAAGAGTCTGACGCTGCCGAATCGGATTGTCATGGCACCTATGACGCGATCGAAATCCCCGCAGCAGATTCCGAACGCCGAGGTCGCCGCCTATTACCGCCGCCGGACCGAAGGCGGCGTCGGCCTGATTTTGACCGAAGGCACCTCGCCGGAGCATCTCGCGGCCTCGAACGATGCAAACGTGCCGTCATTTTTCGGGGAGGCCTCGCTCAAAGGCTGGGCCGAGGTGTTGAAGGGGGTCAAGGCGGCCGGCGGCGCGATCATGCCCCAGCTCTGGCATCAGGGCGTGGTGCGCCATCAGGGCTCCGGTCCCTATCCCGAGGCGCCGAGCATGAGCCCGTCGGGCCTTGCCAAACCGGGCAAGAGGGTTGCCGAACCGATGACGCGTGCCGACATCGACGCGGTGATCGCAGCCTTCGCCAAAAGCGCCGGTTATGCCAAGGACATGGGCTTTGACGGGGTCGAGATTCACGGTGCCCATGGTTACATCATCGACCAGTTTTTCTGGGATGGCACCAATGTGCGCGACGATGCCTTCGGCGGCTCGCTCGAAAAGCGCACCCATTTCGCGGCCGAGATCGTGCGCGCGGTGCGTGCGCGGGTCGGTTCCGATTTTCCGATCCTGCTGCGCTTCTCGCAATGGAAGCAGCAGGATTTCACCGCGCGCCTGGCACAGACGCCGGCTGAGCTCGAACGCTTTCTGAAACCGCTGGCCGATGCCGGTGTCGATATCTTCCATTGTTCGACACGCCGGTTCTGGGAGCCGGAGTTCGCCGAAACCGGATCGGACATGAATTTGGCCGGCTGGACCAAGAAGATCACCGGCCTTCCCACCATCACGGTCGGCTCGGTCAGCCTCAACCAGGATTTCATCACCGCCTATCGCACACAGGGCACAGAGACCGCGGCCAATATCGACCGCCTGTTGGAAATGCTGGCGCGCGGCGATTTCGATCTGGTGGCGGTCGGCCGCGCCCTGATCGTCAATCCCGACTGGCCGGACAAAATCCGCACCGGCCGCGCCGGCACGCTGAAACCCTGGAGCCCGGAAGCACTGGCAACGCTTTACTAATTCCAAACCACGATTTCCGAACCGCGATCCGCTTCCTCACGCCGCACCGGGCGCGCAAGCCGCCATTGAGATCGTCCTGTCTCCGCGCCTACAATCGCGCGCGGTTGACAGGGCCTTCCACGCGGTGCAAGCGATGGGCGGTACCGGGCGGCGCGATCTATGCGCAGCCCAAACAGGGCCCTCATGGTTTCGCGGGATGAGCAAGGACTACATCGGGTATCAGGCTTTGACGGACAACGCGTTGCGTTCCGTCGTGCGCGAGGCGCTGCGCCGCGTCGCGAAACAGGGGCTTGTCGGTTCGCATCATTTCTATCTCACCTTCAAGACCAAATTTCCCGGCGTCGACATTCCCGATTTTCTGGTTGAGCAATATCCCGATGAAATGACCATCGTGCTTCAGCACCAGTTCTGGGGTCTGAAGATCACCGAAGATCATTTCGAAGTCACGCTCACCTTCCGCAAATTGCCGGCCGAACTTTCCATTCCGTTCGCGGCCCTCACCACCTTCTTCGATCCCGGCGTGCAGTTCGGGCTGCAGTTCAAGGGCGGCGAAGAAACGCAAGGCGCACTTTCCGCCAACACCTCCGCCGAAACCGCGGCCATCAAGCCGGACGAGAAAAGGCCGGGTGAAAAGCCGCCCGCGATAGAAAAGGTCAACGCGGAAAAGGCCAATGCGGAAAAGCCCGAGGCGGCCGGCGAAAAACCGCCGCCCCAGCCCGGCGAGGTCGTCAGCCTCGACGCCTTTCGGAAGAAATAACCGATCCAATACGGGCCGTTGCAATCATTGCAATCAATGATTACATTGATTGCATGGCCAGCATCACGATCCGCAACCTCGACGAAGCCGTGAAAAAGCGCCTGCGCAAGCAGGCGGCCGAGAACGGCCGCTCGCTGGAGGCCGAAGCGCGCGACATCCTGAGCCGCAGCGCAACCACCGCACCACCGGCCCCATCGAAGACCGGCCTCGACCTCATCCAGCCATTGCTTGCATTTGTGGAGAAGCATGGCGGTGTCGAACTCGAAATCCCGCCGCGCGGGCCCGGGCGCCCGCTTCCCTTCGCGGATGAGGCGCGGCGCCGCAGGAAATGATCATTCTCGACACCAATGTACTTTCCGAGTTCACACACAAAATTCCGGTTCGTGCCGTGCTTTCATGGTTCGAACGGCAAAATCTGGAAGAATTGTGGACCACGGCCATAACGGAAGCGGAAATGCTGGCGGGGCTGGCGTTATTGCCCAACGGCAGGCGGAAGGATGAACTGGCGCGGTCGATCGCGAACGTCCTTGGCCTTTTCGAATACCGGATTCTGCCGTTCGATCGCGATGCTGCGGCCCGCCTGCCCGAGGTTGCGGTTGAACGCCGTCTGGCGCGGCTCAAAACCCACGAAGCAGACGGGTTCATTGCCGCCATCGCACGCGCGCACAATGCCACACTGGCAACGCGCAACGTTCGCGATTTCGCGCATTGCGGTATAACCGTCATCGATCCATGGAACAGCGACACACAATGAGCAACACCCGCACAGAAACCGATACGTTCGGCCCCGTCGAAGTCCCCGCCGACCGCTATTGGGGCGCACAGGCCCAGCGCAGTCTCGGCAATTTCAAGATCGGCTGGGAAAAACAGCCGCAGCCCGTCATCCGCGCGCTCGGCATCATCAAGCGCGCCGCCGCCGAAACCAACATGGCGCTCGGCCGTCTCGACCCCAAGCTGGGTGAAGCCATCGTCAAAGCCGCGCAGGAAGTGATTGACGGCAAGCTTGACGATCATTTCCCCCTCGCCGTGTGGCAGACGGGTTCCGGCACGCAATCGAACATGAATGCGAACGAGGTGGTCTCCAATCGCGCGATCGAAATCCTGGGCGGCGAGAAGGGCTCGAAAAAGCCGGTGCATCCGAACGATCACGTCAATATGAGCCAGTCCTCGAACGACACCTATCCGACTGCGATGCACATCGCCTGTGCGGAGGAAATCGTTCACCGCCTGCTGCCCGCGCTGCACAAGCTGCATGGCGCGTTGAAGACGAAATCGGAAGCCTGGAAAGACATCATCAAGATCGGCCGCACCCACACGCAGGATGCAACGCCCATCACCCTCGGCCAGGAATTTTCCGGCTACGCCGCACAGGTCGAAAACGGCATCGCCCGCATCGAACAGACCCTGCCGAAACTGATGGAACTGGCGCAGGGCGGCACCGCCGTCGGCACCGGCCTCAACGCACCGGTGGGGTTCGATGTGAAGGTGGCGGACCGCATCGCCGCCATCACCAAGCTGCCCTTCACCACCGCCCCCAACAAGTTCGAGGCACTGGCCGCCCACGACGCGATGGTGATGAGCCATGGCGCGATCAACACCACCGCCGCCTCCCTCTTCAAGATCGCGCAGGACATCCGCTTCCTGGGCTCGGGCCCGCGCTCGGGTCTCGGCGAACTGGCGCTGCCGGAAAACGAACCCGGCTCCTCGATCATGCCGGGCAAGGTGAACCCGACCCAGTGCGAAGCGATGACGCAAGTTTGCGTCCAGATCTTCGGCAACAACACCACGCTCACCTTCGCGGACAGTCAGGGCCATTTCGAACTCAACGTGTTCAATCCGGTGATGGCCTACAATTTCCTGCAAAGCGTGCGGCTGATGGCCGATGTCGCGGTCAGCTTTACCGATCATTGCGTGGTCGGCATCGAACCGCGCCGCGACAACATCAAGGCGGGGCTGGAGCGTTCGCTGATGCTGGTCACAGCCCTTGCGCCGAAAATCGGTTACGACAACGCGGCCAAGATCGCCAAAACCGCGCACAAGAACGGCACCACCCTGAAGGAAGAAGCGGTCAAGGGCGGCTATGTCACGGCGGAGGAGTTCGATGCCACCGTCGTCCCCGCCGACATGATCCACCCGAAATAGAAAAGCGACACTGCACCCCCTCCGTTCCTGCGGAACTCCTCCCCCGTAAACGGGGGAGGAGATACAGCGCCTCTGTTTGTGGGAAGCAGCATATCAAACTCCTCCCCTGCGAAGCGGGGGAGGTGGCGCGAAAGCGCCGGAGGGGGGAAGGGCATCAAAAATGGCCACCAGACACGCCGCCGTGCCCTTCGCCATCGAACAGCACAACGCCACCGGCAGCATTTCCTACTGGCAAAGCGGCGATCACCAAAGCGAGGCCGATAAGAACGGCGTCAGCCTCGCCGAATATATCCATGCGCTTTACGGCCTGATCCGGCAGGCGAAAGCGAAAAACGTACTGGTAATCGGCTGCGGCGGCGGCACGCTTGCCACCATGCTGACCCGTGCCGGTGTCGCCGTCACCATCGTCGATATTGATGCCAAATCCTTCGCCATCGCGCGGCATTATTTCAGCATGCCGGACAACATCGCCTGTCACATCGCCGATGGCCGCACTTTCCTGCGCCGCGACACCGGGCGTTACGACGCCATCGTGCTCGACGCTTTCGCGAAACAGGTGATCCCGAAACATCTGCTCACACCCGCCTTCTTCGCACTGGTGAAATCGCACTTGCGTCCGCGCGGTGGCCTCTTCCTGATCAATCTGATCGCCGCGGGCGATGACGATCCGCTGCCGGGCCACATTCTCAACGATCTCGGCCGCGTCTGGCGCAACACCCGCCTGCTCGATCGCATGGGCTGGGACAGCCGCAACGCCATCGCACTCGCCGGTTCCGTGCGCGGCCTGAAGCGCCCGCGCCTGCTGATGATGCCCGCGCGCCGCGCCCGCGCCATTGCCGCGGTCCTGAAATCGATGGCATTCCGCGAAATCGCCGCTGCTGACCCGGCGCGCCACAACCGCTAAACTCGCAGCGATGCTGAAAAAGCGTTCCTTCACCCTTGCGGGCCATCGCACCTCCGTGGCGCTGGAGGTGGAATTCTGGGCGGTGCTGGAGGCCGAGGCGCGGCAGCTGGAAAAAAGCCTGGCCGCCTTTGTCGCCGGCGTCGATGCCGCGCGCGGTTCCCGCCCGCTGGCGAGTGCGTTGCGCCTCACCGCGCTTGAAGCGGCGCGGTCACGCCCCTAACCTTCCGCGGCCACCAGTGCCCGCACCAATACGAGCGATGCCACCGCATGAGCGAGATCGTCAACCTCCGCCGCGCACGAAAAGAAAAGGCCCGCGCCGCGAAAGCGCAACAGGCGGAGTCTAACCGCATCCGCCACGGTGCGCCGAAAAATCTGCGCGCGCTCGAAAAAGCGAAGGCGGAGAAAATGGCGGGCGATCTGAACGCACACAAACTGGATGATGAAAAATAGTTGTCATTCCCGGCCGAACGGTGCGAAGCATCGTGAAGGGGAAGGGAACCCAGGTGTTGAATATCGCTCCGTGCCCGATGCCTGGATCCCCTTCCCTCGCTGCGCTCGCCGGGGATGACAAGAGGGTTCTGAATTGACAACCAAATCGAAAGGCCCGCTTTCGGGCATTCTCGTCGTCGATCTGACGCGCGTCCTCGCCGGGCCGTTCGCCGCCCTGATGCTGGCCGAATTGGGCGCCCGCGTGATCAAGGTGGAGCCACCGCGCAAGGGCGATGATTCCCGCCACATCGGCCCCTTCGTCAAAGCGAAGAACGGCCACACCAAATCCGGCTATTTCATGAGTGTGAACCGCGGCAAGCAATCCATCGCGCTCGACCTCAAGGCCGATGCCGACCGCAGGATTTTCGAAACCCTTCTCACCCGCGCCGATGTGCTGGTGGAGAATTATCGCGGCGGCACGATGGAAAAACTGGGCTACGGCTACGCCACGCTGAAGGACAAATATCCAAAGCTGATCTATGCCGCGGTTTCGGGCTTCGGCCACACCGGGCCTTATGCCCACCGCCCGGCTTACGACATGGTGGTGCAGGCGATGGGCGGGGTGATGAGCCTGACCGGCCACCCCGGCGGCCCGCCCACCCGTGTCGGCACCTCCACCGGCGATCTCACCGCCGGGTTGTTCGCCACCATCGGCATCGTCACCGCGCTCTATGACCGGATGAAAACCGGCCACGGTCAGAAAGTGGATGTGGCGATGCTGGATTCACAGGTCGCCGTACTCGAAAACGCCATCGCCCGCTATGTCGCGACGGGGGAGGTTCCGGGCCCGCTCGGTTCGCGCCATCCTTCCATCGCGCCGTTCGCGACCTTTGCCACACGCGACGGCCACATCGCGATTGCGGCGGCCGCCGATCACATCTTCGCCACCATCGCGGATGTGCTGGGCAAACCCGAAATGGCAAACGATCCGCGTTACCGCACCAATCCGTCACGCATGGAGCATTGGCAGGACCTGCATGCCGACATGGAAGCGGCATTGGCCGCACGCGGCAGCGCCGATTGGCTCGCCTTGCTGGAAAAGGCCGGCATACCATGTGCGCCCCTCAACAATGTGGCGCAGGTGATGGCCGATCCGCAGGTTCACGCCCGCAACATGATCGTGACGGCAGAAGACCCGGACATCGGTCCCTGGCGGATGCAGGGCAATCCGATCAAACTTTCCGCGCATGACGATCCCGCCACGCGCCCGCCCGCGCCCGATCTCGATGCCGACCGCGCAGCGATCCTGAAAGAATTCGGTCTCTGAAAAACAGCCCCGCCGCTATCCCTGCCCGATCAGCTGCAACGCCACCGGTTTCCACAACGGGCTGCGGTTGAGCGTGACCGCCGTCAATTGCAGCACGAAAATCCAGCCGATCGCGGCAACATAAACCGGGTGAAGCCGTTTGCGCGTGACGAGATCGTAACCGCCGATCCCCAGCATGAGCAGGCCGCAGGGCAGATAAATCCGCGCATAGGTGGGCCAGAACCCATCGGCCCCCAGAAGCGCCACGATACTGCCGCCCAGCCACCGCCCGAATCCCGCATCGGCGATATAGAGCGTCGCCAGCAGAATAAGCCTTTTGTGTGCGGGCGGATTCCTTCGCTGCACAAAGGCCGCTGCCGTCAGCGTGGCGAACGCCAGCATGTCGGTCAGTTGTATCGCCAGAAATGCCAGGTTATGCGTCGGCTTCGTAACCGGCAGGCCGAACAGGGCACGATGCACGGTGATCGCGGCCGCGATGCCGAGCACCACCATGACCGGGGCCAGCACCATCGCCGCCATGCCGAGCTTGCGATGAATGTCCTGCCGCCTGGCGCGGATCAGCAGGACCTGCACCGTCAGCAGCGCGAGCCAGCCTGAAAACGCCGCCGCGTGAAAATGCACGATCAGGGGATAAGGCGCCTCGCCCGTGCGGACATGGCGGATCAGATCCGATCCGAACCCCACCACAACCCCGAACCAGATCAACACCACATAGATGAGGAAAAAATCGCGATCCCACTTGTGGTATGGTGCAAAAGGCGGCTTGCGCTTGGCGGCCGCGCCCAGAACGGCTTCGGACATATCGCCCTCCCCAGTGCGCCTTGCGCGTATTCAATCAGGGCTGAAGAACCGCCGCAATCAGAGACGGGTGTCACACGCCACGCCGCGCGTACTCAATCGTTGGCCCTGCCGCCGGCTATTGCGGGTTTTGCGGCAGGCCGTCGGCGATGGCGTAATAGTCACCCTTGTCAGCGACGAAGATATGCTTTTCCAGCCGCGTGCCGGTCGGCCCGTCGAACGCGCCCATCGCAATCGCGATCCGGTCCTGGTGCAGCGGCTTCCAGAACAGGAACGATCCGCACACCGCACAGAAGCCGCGTTCTACCGCCGCCGATGCGTGGTACCAGGTGAGCGTCTCCGCCCCTTCGATCGTCACCGCCGCCAACGGCACATCGGTGGAGGCCCAGAAATGGCCGGATTGCTTGCGGCACTGGCTGCAATGGCAGGCATCGGGTGGTTTCAGCGCGCCCGTCACCACAAACCGCACCGCGCCGCAAAGGCATGAACCGCCGTGCTTTTCCATCGTTCTTCCCAATCCTCCGCACCCCGCCAGCCCGGCATTTCGGGCTCGCCCTCTTTACATTACCGCCATGGCGGGCTTGCGATAGCGTGCTGGGGAGGACGCGGCCATGAAGATCGACGGCTGTTGCCATTGCGGGCGGATCACCTATGAAGCCGAGATTAACCCCGATTACGTCATCATCTGCCACTGCACCGATTGTCAAACCGTTTCGGGCGCGCCCTATCGCGCCAATGTTCCCGTGCTGGCGGCGAACTTCAAACTGCGGGGCGAACCGAAGACTTATGTGAAGATCGCCAGCAGCGGCAATGAAATGATGCTGGCATTCTGCGGCAATTGCGGCACCTCGCTTTATTCCGGCAAAAAGGATGATCCATCCGTTTTCAATCTGCGCCTCGGCGCGGTGAAGCAACGCGCGGAGCTCACACCGAAAGCGCAATATTGGTGCCGTTCCGCCATGCCCTGGGCGATGGACCTTGCCCGCATTCCGCAATCACCGGACCAACGCACGCCGCCGCGCTAATCCGCGGCCGTTGCCGTCAGCGCTTCGTCGATCATGCGCTCCATCAGTGCGCGCTGCCGATGCATGAAGAAAAGCCCGAAGATCGCCTGTCCGGCTGCAATCAGCCCCAGGGCGAGCATCAGCCATACCGGCCACGGCGAATCCTTCGGCAGAAGAAGGATTGCCATGCCCACGCCAAACGCGAGCACCGCATTGATAAACGTGCGCCGCGTACCCAGACGCCTGCCTTCCTGTACAGCCGCGAACAACGGCTCAAGGGCCGGATCGATCGTTAGGCCGTCATTCGGTCTGAACAGCCGCAACCTGAGCGCGGTGACGAACATAAAACCCGCATAAACGAAGCTCCACAGATGCCACATCTGAAGTTCAAAACGCGGCGTCAAAACCACAAACAGCATCAACTCCGTCATCATCTGCACGATAATGATCACCACGCCCGCCACGGTCTCGCGGAAATCGACGATTGAGGTGTTCAGATGCGCATTGTAGCTCGTCATCGTGATGAGGAACGACACACCCCACAGCGTCAGCCGCAGTGTCCAGCCTTGCTGGGCGCTGACGATTTCCAGCAGCAGCACGGCCGCCAGCGCGAACGTCCCGCCTTTGAACAGCGAAACGGTCTCACTGACGCTGGTCTGTCCAAGGTCACGCAGGCGCGCTTCGACAACGTCGATATCGATCGGCTTTCGCATGGCCGGCCCCCGCCCCTGCTTGAAACCCGGCGCCATTCTACACGGAAAAACGGCCGCTCTACCGCCGCCCGATGACATTTGGGGCGCGGCGCCTTACATTGCTGCCATGCCTGAATCGGACATCTCATGAGCGGTTATGGCGACCGCTATTCCGACCCGCTGGACCATGCCTTTGGCGATGATGCCGGGCCTGAACCGGTGGCGCAACGCGAACCGGCCTATCTCACCGGCCTGAACCCGCGCCAGCGCGAGGCCGTGCTCGCCGTCGACGGGCCGGTGCTGGTACTGGCCGGTGCCGGCACCGGCAAGACGCGGGTTCTGACCACGCGGCTCGCCCACATCCTCGCCACCCGCCGCGCCTGGCCGGGGCAGATTCTCGCCGTCACCTTCACCAACAAGGCGTCGCGCGAAATGAAAGACCGCATCGGCCTTCTGATCGGCGGCGTGGTCGAAGGCATGCAATGGCTCGGCACCTTTCATTCCATCGGCGCGAAGATGCTGCGCCGCCATGCCGAACTGGCGGGCCTCAAATCCAATTTCACCATTCTCGATGCCGACGATCAGTTGCGCCTGATGAAACAGGTGCTGGAGGCCGGCGGCATCGACGAGAAGCGCTGGCCCGCGCGCACGCTGGCCGCGATGATCGACGGCTGGAAGAACCGGGGCCAGCGCCCGTCCGATGTGCCGGATGGCGAGGCGCATGGTTTCGCCTTCGGCAAGGGCCGCCAGTTCTATCAGGAATATCAGGACCGCCTGAAAACCCTGAACGCGGTCGATTTCGGCGATCTGCTGCTCGAAACACTCACCCTGTTGCGCAAGGAACCGGACATCCTCGCCGAATATCGCGATCGCTTCCGCTACATGCTGGTCGATGAGTATCAGGACACCAACGCGGTGCAGTATCTCTGGCTGAAGCTGCTGGCCGGGGGGCGGAACGGTTCCGGCGGCAATGTCTGCGTCGTGGGCGATGACGATCAGTCGATCTATGGCTGGCGCGGGGCGGAGGTCGAGAACATCCTGCGCTTCGAACATGATTTTCCCGGCGCGAAAATCATCCGTCTCGAACGCAATTACCGCTCCACCCCCGCCATTCTGGGCGCCGCGTCGGGCCTGATCGCCGCCAACAAGGGCCGCCTTGGCAAAACCTTGTGGAACGAAGGCGAGCCCGGTGAGAAAATCCGTGTGCAGGGCGTGTGGGACGCGGAAGAGGAAGCGCGCAATGTGGCGGGCGACGCGGAAGACATGAACCGCCATGGCCACCGCTTTTCCGAAATGGCGGTGCTGGTGCGCGCCTCGTTCCAGATGCGCGAATTCGAAGACCGTTTCCTCGCCCTTGGCCTGCCCTATCGCGTCATCGGCGGTCCGCGATTTTATGAGCGTGCGGAAATCCGCGACGCGATGGCTTACCTGCGCCTGATCGCGCAGGGCGACGACGATCTCGCCTTTGAGCGTATCGTCAACAAGCCGAAGCGCGGCATCGGCAATGCCAGTGTGCAAACCCTGCATCACTTTGCGCGGTCGCGTTCCCTGCCGCTTCTGGCGGCGGCGCGCGAGATCGCCGAAACCGACGAGGTGCCGCCCAAGGCGCGCAAAAGCCTTGCCGAACTCGCCGCCAATTTCGCCCGCTGGAGCGGGACGGTCGACCATATTCCGCATACGGACCTTGCCGAAATGGTGCTGGACGAAAGCGGCTATACCGACATGCTGAAGGCCGACAAATCGGCCGAAGCGCCGGGCCGTCTCGACAATCTGAAGGAACTGGTCCGCGCGATGGAAAATTTCGAGACCCTGGGCGCCTTCCTCGAACATGTCAGCCTGGTGATGGAGCTGGAGCAGAACGAAACCGAAGACCGTATCAACCTGATGACCCTGCACGCGGCCAAGGGCCTCGAATTCGAAACCGTGTTCCTGCCGGGCTGGGAAGAAGGCCTCTTCCCCAGCCAGCGCACGATGGATGAGAGCGGCCTCGCCGGCCTCGAGGAAGAACGCCGCCTCGCTTATGTCGGGCTGACGCGGGCAAAACAGCGCGTGCGCATTTCCTTTGCCGCCAACCGGCGCATCCACGGCAATTGGCAAAGCGCGCTGCCCTCGCGCTTCATCTCCGAAATCCCGGAGGAGCATGTCGATACCATCGTCGATGAAGGCTTTTACGGCGGCACCATCGGCTTTCGCGACAATGCGCGGGCGGAAAATTTCGGCAGCTCTTACGAAAGCCCGGGCTGGAAACGGGCCCAGGCCAACCGTGCAGCCTCCGGCGGCCTGCGCCCGCGCGCGCCGTTGATCGAAGCACAAGCCTATAGCGTGCAGACCAGCGACCCCGCCTCATCCCATTTCGAACTGGGTGCGCGCGTCTTCCACCAGAAATTCGGTTACGGCCGTGTGGTCGGCGTGGAAGGCAACAAGCTGACGGTCAATTTCGACCACGCCGGCGAAAAAAAGGTGATCGACACCTTCGTCCAGCGGGGGTGATGTAAAGAATAGTGGGGGAAGCAAGGTGGCAAAACAGGAAGATGCTGACCAACACTTCGGCTACGCGGTTGATATAGCGCGCGACGCATTAAAATCACTTCTGTGGATAAATGCGGGCGCGGCAGGCGCATTGATTGCGCTCACTGGCAAGGAAAGCGGTGCGAATAACTACACACACGCAATTATTCTGTTCGGAATTGGAGCCGTACTTACTGTCGCGAGCTACGTGTTTGGTTACTTCTCGCAGCTTGAATATGGAAATTACCGACTCACCGGCGAAGAAACTAAACAAAAAAATCACTGCAAGCTGCAAGCTGTGGCGATCACGTTCATGCTAATCGGACTAATCTGCGCGATTGCTGGTATGGCGGTCGCCTATAGAGCAACAAATTAAATCGTTTCACCTCCCCCTCCGTTCCTTCGGAACACCTCCCCCGTAAAACGGGGGAGGATGGTCATAGCGATACGTCTCTTCCTTCTCCTCCCCCGCCTGCGGGGGAGGTGGCGCGAAAGCGCCGGAGGGGGGGACTGCATCGCCCCCTCACCCCACCTGCAGAACGGTTTTGCCCAGGCCCTTTCCGCTCAGTGCGAATTCCAGCGCATCGCGATAGTCTTCCAGCGCGAAGGTCCGCCCCACTGGCGGGACAAGCCGCCCCTCCCCCACCCACGCCAGCAATTCGCGCATATGCGCCGCCGCCTTCGCACCTTCGAACAACAGGAACTGCCGCACATCCACACCCACAAGTGCGGCGCCCTTCATCAAGGTGAGATTGGCGCGCAGGGCGGGAATCGGCCCACCGGCAAAGCCCACCACCAGATGCCGCCCGCCCCAGACGAGAGACCGGAACGCCGGTTCGAACAGCGGCCCGCAAACGGGATCGAACACCACATCCGGCCCCTTGCCGCCGCACACCGCCTTCAACCGCTCGCGCCAGCCTTCGACGGCGGTGTCGATTCCCGCATCGGCGCCTTGTGCGCGGGCGAAATCGCGCTTTTCATCGCTCGACGCCGCCGCGATCACCGTCGCACCCAATAGCTTGCCGATCTGCACCGCCGCGGTGCCGACACCGCCGGCCGCGCCCAATACCAGAAGCCGCTCGCCCTCCCGCACTGCACCGCGACCGCGCAACCCGTGCAGCGCGGTGACGTAATTGATCGGAAAGCCCGCGGCCTGCGCGAACGCCATGCGGTCCGGAATTTTGTGCGTGGCCGCGGCCGGTGCAATCGCATATTCGGCAAAGCCGCCGCGCACACTCGCCATCACGCGGTCGCCCACGGCGAAACCGGTCACGCCATCGCCCAGCCCGGCAATCACGCCGCCGACCTCGCTGCCCGGCGTGAACGGCAGAGGCGGCTTGACCTGATAACGGCCCAGCGCCACCAGCGCATCGACATAGCCCACCCCGCACGCCGCCACCCTGATCAGCACCTCACCCGTTCGCGGCGCGGGCGCATCACCCTCCTCCAGCCGGTAATCCGAAATGGCGTCGAGCGTCTGGGCCTGAACGAATTTCATCGGATGAACCTCAGGGAAAGCATGGCCCGGCCATAACACGGCCCAATCTGCCAAGTCACACGGATGCCCCCTCCGTCTCCCCGGATCACGTCCGGGGGAGACGGAGGGGGCATCACCTACGTTTATTTTCCTGATAGACTTGTAATCCTATAGATGATGGGTATATAGTCTGTCGTCAGGAGAACCCCCAATGCCCCTCAAAGTCCCCATCCGAACCCACCGCACGGCCATACAGGGTCAGGAGGCAAACGCGCGTGCCTCCGTTGCTCTCGCTCACCCTTCTCTGCCTGCCTGTTCTATCGAGGGACAGAGGGCACGGGGACGAGCCGGCAAAGCCCGGGGACGGTGGCCAATGGCGTGCAGGGCCGGGTTATCCCGGACCCTGCCGGCCAGACGCACACCGGCAGCACCGGGCTTTCGCCGCG
>JAFKEW010000018.1 GCA_017308375.1 Alphaproteobacteria bacterium | reverse complement strand
GAGCGTGCGCGCTTCGATCACCGCGCGCTGGTTGAGCGCGCCGATCACAGCCGCACCATGCGGTAAGGCGCGAACGATGCCGGCATCGGAACGGCGCGGGCCTGATCGCCGCGATTGGCATAGAGATCGGCGATCAGGTCCAGAATGCCAGCGCGAATGGGGGCTGGAACATCCCCCGCCGCATCGCCATAGCCGGCGGTGAAGGCAATCGCGATGGCGTTCTGCGGCCGCAGATTGCCCGGCAGCGCGCCGTTCAAGGTGAGGCGTGCCGGAGCCGAAACAAGATCGGCGGACCACAGGCTTGCGTCGAGATCCGTCACCGTGCCGTTCTGGGCGCAGGTTTTGACAGAGGTGACCGCCTGTAACGGCGGCAACGGAATCCCGACGCAATTCGAATGCGGCCAGCGGTCAAGCCACAGCACCCAATCCTGGGTGATGAAGGCGCGGCCCAGATGCCATTCGGCACGCGCCCGCGCGGCCGCGATGAAGGTGGCAAGCAACGCATCGTCGTCATTGGTTTCGATTTTCAGATGCGCCTTCGCTTCGGCGAGCGTAACCGGCTCCACCGTTGGCGGGGTGATGAGTTCAAGCATATGTGGCCTTAAGAGATAGAGGTGTCATTCCCGGCCGAGCGATGCGGATGCATCGCGAGGGGAAGGGAACCCAGGTGTGAGACACCAGACGGTATTTGTTACCTGGGTCCCCTTAACCTCGCTCGCGCGTTCGCGCGAGGCTCGCCGGGGATGACAGGGTATTTACGACGCGCTGAATTTCATCAGCTTGATGGCTTCAAAATTCTGCACCCCGCCGCCGACGCGCTTGGTGGTGTAGAACAGCACATAGGGCTTCGATGAATAGGGATCGCGCAAAGTGCGGATGCCGACACGATCGACAATCAGATAGCCGCGCGCGAAGTCCCCGAAAGCAATCGAATAGGAGGCCGAGGCGATGTCGGGCATATCCTCCGCTTCCATCACCGGATAACCGAAGATGGAGGCCGCCTCGCCCGCGCGGGTGCCCGGCTGCCAGATATAATTTCCGGCCTCGTCCGTCAGCTTGCGCATGGCGGCTTCGGTCTTGCGGTTCATCACCCAATGGGCATTGGCGCGATAGCCCTGTTTCGGGGCATAAACGAGATCGAGCAGCGCATCGGTGGGCGCAGACGCGGCGAAGGCACCGTCACCACCGCTCAGCACATAACCGATCTTGTCCCAGGCCCAGCTTGCGTCCGCGACCTTGGTATAAGACAGAAAACCCTTCGGCTTGTTGCTGCCGTCGCCGGTGACGAAGGCGGTCGATTCCTGTTCCGCGAACACGATCTGCACTTCGGAAGCGAGCCATTGCTCGATATCCACCTGCGCATCGTCAAGCAGCGTCTGGGTCGCCGCCGGCATGGCGTAAAGCTCCATCGCCGGAAAATCGATTGCCGAAAGCGTCGGCGCGTTGGTGGTGGTGGGTGTTGCGGTTTCCGCCACCCAGCCGGACGCGGCACCAACAGAGGCGATGGGCTTGCGATAGACATTGCCGCCGATCTGGCGCACCGCGGCGATGGCGCGGATGGGCGAGGCCTTGCTCAGCACGCGGTCGATGGTCTGTTCGGTTTCGAGCGGCACGACATAGCCGCCATCGGCATCCGAACCGGCGGAAAGCGACTTTAATTCCAGCGCCGCAAAACCCGCCGCATCGCCCTTGCGGACATAACGGTCGAAGGCGGCCTTGCGTTCGCGCAGGCGGTCATCCGGCGCGGCCTTATACTCCCCACCGAGGGTAGGACGCGCGGCCGCCAGCATCAATTCATCGATCGCGTGTTTCTGTTCGTCCAGCGTGCGGTTGATGCGGTCGACTTTTTCGTCCGTCACCACATCGGCGCCACGCTTCTCGATTTCCTGCAGGCGGGCATCGTTCGCCTGTTTGAAGGCGTCGAAGGCCGAGAGAAAATCGGCAAACGCCTCCTTGATCTCGCGGGTATTGGCCGCGTCTTTGGTTTCAAGCGATTTGGTTTCCAGTTCCATTCCGTTCTCCATGGTGGTCAGGCACGCAGGCGCGCACTCGCCCGGCGCAGATCGCGGACAAGCTCGTTTCCCTTGGTGCCGATAGCCGTGACTTCACTTCCGTTCAGGAGCGGGAAGGTCACGACAGAGACTTCCCAAAGCTCCACTTCCAAAAGGCGGCGATAGCCGCTGACGGGATCGCGCCGGGCCCGCAAGGTGCGAAAGCCGATGGACAATCCGTTCAAGGCGCCATCGCGCAACAGCGCGATGACATCGCGACCCCGTTCCAGATCGGTGAGCAGATGGCCACGGACATAAAGGCCGCGCGCATCCTCGCGGATTTCGTCCCACACCCCGATCGGTTCATGGGCGAAATGCTGATAGAGCATGCGCACGCGCGCACGCCCGCGTTTGCGCAAGGATTGCGCGAAGGCGCCGGGGGCGACGACATCGCCCGCGCCATCGGGCACGCCGAAGAGCGAGGCATAACCTTCGAATGCGTTGCGGCCCAGTTCGGTGAGGCGCGCGGGCGCGCTGACATGGGCGAGCCTTCGCCGCATGTGGTGAACAGTGACGGTCATCTGGTTCTTTCCCCACCTTCTTCGCGGCGGTCGAGCTTGGTTTCGATGCGGTCGAGCGTCTGGCGGATGGCGGTGACCTGCTCTTCCAGCACGGCGACACGTTCAATCGCGTGGCGGCTCGATTCCGTTTCGCGTTCGAGCACGGTGATGCGTTCCGCCGCCGAGCCCGCCCAGAACAGCGCGCCCGCGCTTTGCAACAAAAAAGCCGCCACGAGGGCGGCCGGAAGACGGCGATCCAGCAAGGGCTGGATATGTTCAGTCAGGGTCATGACAAAACCTCGTCACCGCCTTCGACCGGTGAATAGCCGGCCGCCAGGCGGCGTTCGTTGCGGGTGAGAAATTCCGCCTTGCTGAGACGGTCCCACACGCTTTCGCGTTCGATGGCCAAAGCCTCCACCGCATCGGCGTCGTAACCCACGCGCAGATTCTCGCCGAAGCGGGGACCGAGCCAGTGGCTCAACCCCTGCGCGGTGCGCGCCACCAAAGGCAGCACGGTCTGGCGCCAGAAGGCGAGATTGGCTTCGCGGTAATTGGAATAGGTGTTGTCGCCCGGAATACCGAGCAGCATCGGCGGCACCCCGAAAGCGAGCGCGATTTCGCGCGCCGCGGCGTTGCGCAGGCCGGTGAAATCCATATCCGAGGGCGTGTAACTCATCGCCCGCCAATCGAGCCCGCCTTCCAGCACCATGGGCCGGCCGGCATTGGCGGCCCCCTGATAGGCATCTTCCAGTTCATGCTTGAGGCGGGTGAACTGTTCGCCGGTCAACCCCGGCTGCCCATCCGGCCCCTTGTAGATCAGCGCGCCGGAAGGACGGGCCGCATTGTCGAGCAACGATTTGGTCCAGTGCGCACCGGCATTGTGCACATCGATCGCGGTGGCGGCGGCCGAGATTGGCGAATAACCGTAAATATCGTCCAGCGGATGAAACAGCGTGGCGTGCAGCACGGGCAGAAAGCCGGTGGCGGCATCGCGGCGGATGCGCCGCACCTCGCCATCCAACGTATAATCGTAGCCGGCGGGCCAGCCGCGTGGGCCCGGCACCGCCTTCATCCGGTCTGGCCGGAGCACATGCAGTTCGCGCACAGCGCCGCGCAACGATACCGCTTCGAGATAGGCATTGCCCGCGCATTGCAGGAAAGCATACCAGCGTTCGAACAGCGCGGTGCCGGTGGCGCCGGGATTGGGTGCGGCCAACAATGCCAGCAGCAGATGGGATTCGATTTCGGCAGCACCTTCGTACAGCAGAAACGGAACGGACGCGGCCCCTTCCGCGATCATGCGCACGCAGCGATAAGCAACTGCGTTCTGCATCACCCCTTCACGGGCGAGCGCAGAAAAATCGCGCGTCACATGGCCGGTGCCATTGCCGAGCAGCGACAGCGCGATAAAAGAGCCGGTGCCGGATTTCACCTCTGGCGCGGCGGCGCGGCGGAACAGTTTTTCAAACATGGTCTAGAGACTCCTGATTTTCGGATCGGCGCTGCGCCGCATCGGGTAAAGATCGGTCAGCGCCCAGACCAATGCGTCCATCCGGTCCGGGCTTTTGCCGCTGCCGTCGTAAGTGCACATCTGGTCTTCCAGTTCGGGGAAAGCGCCGACGTGATGAATGCGGCCCTGTTCGTAAAGTGCGGCAATGGGGGCGGCGCGCACCTGTTTGCCGCGCGTCGCGTGCACCAGGCGCACCGGCAGATCGGGGTGTGCGTTCAGCAACACGGAACGCACCATCTCGCCACCCTGGTTCGCCTCCGCAATCACGCAATCGGCATCGAAGCGCTCATAGGCATTGGCGACGCGCGTGGCCCAGCCATTGGGCGAAAGACCGCCGGCGGACAGATCGGCGAGCACATAGCCCGCACGATCGTCCGCCCGGCCGGCGACAACGATGCCGCATTCATCGCCATTCGACGATGCGGGCGGATCGACGCCGATGACAAGGCGGACGAGCTTTTCGGGGACGCGCGTCCGCGCCCGCTCGATCCAGCCGCGTTGCCATAGCGCGGTCTCGTTGTCCTCAATCAGATCGGCCTCCAGTTCCTGGCGGCCAAGGCGCGTGCCCGCATAACGGGCCTGCATCAGCGCGAGAAAACCCGGCGCCAGATTGGCGGCGTTTTCGCGCGTGGTGCTTTGCGTCAATGTCACGTTCGGATCGGCAATCAGTTTCTTCAACGCTTCGATGTTGCGCGGCGTGGTGGTGACGGCGAGGCGCGGGTCATCGCCCAGGCGCAACGCCATCAACAGCATGTCGAGCGCGGCTTGCGGCTCCGCCCATTTGCAGAATTCATCGGCCCAGGCGGCATCGAACTGATGACCGCGAATGGAATCCGGTTCTTCCGCCGACAGCACGGTGGCGACCGCACCGGTGGGCCACAGCACACGCGCGTTGGAAGGTTCGTAAGTGAGCCCTTCGGCCACCGAGAGCAGACCCGATGCGCCTTCGATCATCACCGCGCGGGCGTCGGCATGGGTGGCCGCGATGAGGCCGATGCGGCGCATGCGGCCCCGCCGCACACCATCGGCAATCCATTCCGCGCCGGCGCGGGTCTTGCCGCTGCCGCGGCCGCCGAGGAACAGCCAGATGCGCCAGTCACCCGCTGGCGCGCGCTGTGGTGCCCGCGCCCAGAACGGCCAGTGGCGGCAGAGAAAGCGGGCTTCCGCATCACTGATCCCCGCCAGAAATTTCCGGCGCAGCGCCGGAGGCAAAGAGTTTATCGAGGCGGCGGACAAGGGTGTTGCGGGCTTCGCCATCGCTGGACTGGACCTTTCGTTCACGGGCGGCGGCACGCGCCTGTTCGGCGCGCATCAACCGCTCCATCGTGCGTTGCAGCGAATCGAGCGTGCGGGCATTGGCGGCGCGTTCGGGTGCCGATTGCGACTTGTCTGCCTTCAGCGATTCGATTTGCGCCAATTGTTTCTGCAGTTCTGTGGTCATGCGGTTCACCAGTTGATCCCACCAGGCATCGTTACGTGCGTATTCTGCGCGCATGTCTTCCACGCGCGCGGGCGTTGCGCAGAGCGGCATCGTTTCATTCCATCGTTGTGAGATTGATATTGTGAATTGATCGGTGGGGTGCGCGCAAAAAGTGTTTTGCGGGGCCGCCGTTTCTCAATTCGGATTTATCGGGATGTAACGGATGTAGGCGAAGGAGCGTTTCGCTGCAAGAGGGGTAAACCGTTTCCATGCCGGAAAGTGAAGGCAGCGTAACGATGGTGGGGGTTAACGCGTTGAAATTGCAGAGGGTGGATTCTGGAAAAAGTTTGGGTGGTGCTGTTTGCGGTTCCTCTTTTCAACATGATCTGTCATTCCCGGCCGAGCAATGGTCCATAGCGACAGCGTATGGACGCGTTGCGAGGGGAAGGGAAACCAGATGTCCAAACATTGGAGCGCCTGCGTCGCCTGGGTCCCCTTCCCTCGCCCGCCTGTATCGCTCGCGATTCAGGCAGGCTCGCCGGGGATGACAATGAAGTGGGGGACGGTGAACCCTGGCAAACGCCATCAATACGCCGCAAAGATCGGTGACGAGAGAGCATGCCGGAAAGCCGCCCCGAGAGAGCCCTGCGTGCCTTGACCGCGGCGTTGCAGAAACTGCCGCGCTGGGGCTTTCGTGCGGCCGGGATGGCCGCACTGATTGTGGTGATTTTTGCCGGCGGTCTTTACCTTTTGCCAACCTTGCTGGGCTGGATGGCGCCGCCGCTCGACCTGCCGCGCAACCTTTATGCGCTGAACCGGCCGGTCGCCTTCACCTTTCTGGATGTAGAAGGCCACGAGGTGGGGCAGCGCGGTGCCATTGTCGGCAAGCGGCTGACGCTGGACGAGATGCCGGCCTATCTGCCCGCCGCCTTTGTCGCGATGGAAGACCGGCGCTTTTACGAGCACGGCGCGATCGACATGCGCGGGCTTCTGCGCGCGGCGTGGGCGAACTGGAAAGCGGGGCATGTGGTGCAAGGCGGCTCCACCATCAGCCAGCAGCTTGCGAAGATCCTGTTCCTGACGCCGGACCGCACCTATGCACGCAAGTACCGCGAGATGCTGGATGCCTTCTCGCTTGAAAACACGCTGAGCAAGAAAGAGATTCTGACGCTCTATCTGAACCGCATCTATCTCGGCGCCGGCGCCTATGGCGTGGATGGGGCGGCGCATGTCTATTTCGACAAGCCGGCCACCAGACTGAGCCTTGCCGAAGCCGCGATGCTGGCAACGCTGACCCGCGCGCCATCCGCCTTTTCACCGCGGCGCGATCTGGCCAAGGCGCAGGCGCGTGCGGATGTGGTGCTGGACACGATGGTGGAAACCGGCGCGATCACGAAGGCTGAAGCCGACAAGGCCCGCGCCCACCCCGCCACCATCGTCAGCCACGCGACGCGCGATGCGCGCAATTATTTCCTGGATGCGGCCGCCGATGAGGCCCGCCGGGTCGCCACCATCAAGGGCGACCGCGTGGGGCGCGACCTGATCGTGCGCACCACGATGGAGCCCGCCCTGCAGGAGACGGCGCGCAAGGCGCTGGTGCGGCACCTGAAGAAAAGCGGGCGCAAGCTGCATGTGAAGGAAGGTGCGGTGGTGGTGATGAAGCCCGACGGCGCGGTGAGCGCGCTGATCGGCGGGCGGGATTACGACGACAGCGTGTTCAACCGCGCCACCAAAGCCAAGCGCCAGCCCGGTTCGGCGTTCAAGCCGTTTGTTTATCTGGCGGCGGTGGAAAACGGCATCAGCCCATGGGACACCCGCGAAGACGGTCCGGTGGACATCGACGGCTGGCAGCCGACCAATTACGGCAATCGCAGCTATGGCATTGTGACGGTGGCCGATGCGCTGGCGCGTTCGATCAACACAGTGACGGCCGAACTGGCGCAGGAAGTCGGCATCGACACCGTGATCCGCACCGCGCGCGCCTGTGGCATCACATCGCCGCTCGCCGCCAATGCTTCGCTTGCGCTCGGCACCAGCGAGGTGACGCCGCTGGAGCTGACCGCGGCCTATGCCACCTTTGCATCGGGCGGGATTCTGGCGACGCCCTATTTCGTCACCGAAGTGCAGGACATGCAGGGCCACATCCTTTACCGGCGCAATCCGCCGCAGAAGACCCGCGTCATTCCGCAATATGCCAGCCGCGATCTGAACGCGATGCTTTTTGGCGTGGTGGATCACGGCACCGGGCGGCGCGCAGCCCTGAAAGGCTATGAATCCGCGGGCAAGACCGGCACGACGCAGGATTATCACGACGCCTGGTACATGGGGTACACCAACGATTACGTCACCGGCGTATGGGTGGGCAACGACCACGCCGCCCCGATGAAGGGGGTGACCGGCGGGACGCTGCCGGCCGAAATCTGGCATGACGTGATGACGGTGGCGATGAAGGGCATGGCCGCGACGCCCATTGCACGCACCGCCCCGCCGCCGCCCGAAGACGAAGACTGGGATTCGCCCTATGCCACCAGCGATGCGGCGCCGGGCTATGATCCTTACGCGCCCGAACGCGACACGCGGCAGGCCCGCAGCCATCGCCATGAGCGCAGCTTTTTCGACTGGCTGTTCGGGCGCGACAGCGCCGACAACGATGACGAGGCGCCGCGCCACGCCGAAACCCGCAATCAGAGCCAGAACCGGATGGGCCCGCGCAATTACGGCGACGCCCCGCCGGTGGACGAACGCGGCGCCTGGCGTTAAACCGTTCCGGCGGTGCGGGAACGCCGGAGACGAACCATGAGTCTTACGTCATGAGCCACACATCATGCGCCTCTGGCTGAAGGCTCTGCTCACGATTGTTTCGGGGCTTGTGCTGGGGGTGGTGCTGACCTGGGCGAGCGTGCGCGGCGTGCCGGGCGGGGTTTCCGACGGGCCGTGGCGCACCAGCCTGACCATCGGCAGCAGCGAGGCCAATCCGTGGCAGCGGGCGGCGATTGCGCTGCATGGTCTGTTCGCACTGAACCGCAGCGAGACCATCTATTACACCGCCAGCCATGACAGCGGCGGCCAGATGCTGGACGGCAATTGCATCTATCGCCTGAAAGGGCACGAGCCGGATGCGCGCTGGTGGAGCATTACCGCCTATGGCCCGGACGATTACCTGATGGCGAACAAGCAGAACCGCTATTCGGTGTCGAAAACGGGGATCACGCGCAATGCCGACGGCACCTTTACCGCCACGCTGTCCAAGGCGGCGGGCCCCGGCAACTGGATCCCGATTCCCGAGCGGCATTTCAGCCTGACCATGCGGCTTTACAACCCCGCGCCCGGCGTGGTGGCCGACCCGGCCAATGCGATGGTGCCGCAGATCGTTCGCGTGGTGTGCCCATGAAGGTCCGGCTTTTCCGCGCGCTGCCCTGGGTGCTGGCCACGCTGGTGATCGCGATCGGCGTGCATCTGGCGCTGCTCTATCAGATACCGGGCTATGTGATGGAAAAGGCGCTGGCGCGCGTGGGCCCCGCAAACACCATCGTCCACGGCAAACGGGTGGATGCGACCGCGCGCGCGATCGTCAGGCCATCGCCGGAGCTGCTTTATTCCACCTGCCCTTACGATGTTTCGCAGCGGCCGTTGCGCATCACCGCCGAGGTGCCGCAAGGGACGTACTGGTCGGTTTCGTTCTTCGATGACGAGACCAACAATTTCTACGTCAGGAACGACCGGCAGGTGAAAGGCGGTCATATCGACATCCTGCTGATGGCGGCCGCGCCGCTGGACAAACCGCTGCCCAAAGGCGCGGAGATCGTGCATGCGCCAAGCCTGAAAGGGCTGGTGCTGTTTCGCACCCTGATCAACGACGACGCGCAGTTCGCGGCCATCGATGCCGCGCGGCGCACGGCCGATTGCGCGCCCTACTGAGGCGCAGGCCCCGCGAAACCATCGAATCGCGATGCGGTGAAACTGTAAACCGCACGGACACGTTGTCTTCACCCCATTACACCCTGCCGCCGCGGCCGGAATATGCCGGAAGCGGTGGCGGCACCGATCTTGGCACCAGCACGGTCACCAAAGGCGGGGTGACATTCACGGCGGCAAGTGACGATCTAGGGAAATTCGACGACGCTTATGGCGTGCCGTATCTGGGCGACGATGACGCGGGTGCGCTCACCATTTCCACCTCCGGATCGGCCCTGGGGCTCTACCTCGGCGATTACTTCGGCGCGCAGACTGTGACCTACACATTCGGCAGCCTGACCGGTTCGCTCACCATTCCCGCGGCCGACGATACGGTCTTTTTCGGCCTGACGAGCGATGCAGGGCCGATCAGCGTCACCTTCACGAACGATGACGAGATCGACGTTCCGCACTTCGTTACAGCCTCGCTGAAAACGGCACCAACACCGGCGCCCGAACCGATGACGCTGGCGATCTTCGGGGCCGGCTTGATCGGCGCGGCAGCGGCGATGCGGCGGAAGAAGAAAGCCTGAAAAGCGGACTTCCTGCGCACCTGCGCAGACATCGTAAGCAGCATCTACAACAGGACTTACAGTGAAAAACAGCACGACATTGAAATCCGCAATCGCGGGCATGACGGCTCTGGCGGCGGTGGCGCTGGCCGCACCGGCCAGTGCCGGTCCGATCACAACCGGCACCTGGTACACATTTAGCTTTGCCGGTACCGGTAGCCCGCTAAGCCTCAGCCCGAGCATACCAACGAACCCGGTGTCGCAAGCGGCACCTGCGCCATGGACCATCACCCTTTCGGGGGCCGCCAATCTGACCATCACCGACCTTGAGACCTCCGGCGATTATTTCACGCTCTATGACAATGGCGTGCTGCTGGGCACCTCGGATCCTGGCGTCCCGAATGCCACTAATGCCTGCTACATCGACATTTCCTGTGCGCTTGCCGATTCCAATTATGGCAAAGGTACTTTCCTTCTGGGCGCGGGCGACCATTCCATCACCGGCATTTTTGAAGGCGTTATCGGCGCCGGTGATGGCGCCTTCATGATCGCCGCGGCGCCGACACCGGCGCCGGAACCGGCGACATTGGCGATCTTCGGTGCCGGTTTGATTGGCGCGGCAGCGGCGATGCGGCGGCAGAAGAAAGCCTGAGGTTTGAACGGGCCGGGGTGGGGGATCATTGGTTCATCCCCCCTCCGTCTCGGATGCTCCCGCATCCTCGCCACCTCCCCCGCCTTGCAGGGTAGGACGGTCGGGCGCTGTCTTATCCCACGGGCACGCGGAAGAGCGGTGGTTGACCGGCCGCAATCAGGCTCGCGTCCATCCGGTCCAGCAGGCGATAGGGTTCGACCGGCTTCACATACAGCGCGCTGAAGCCGAGCTTGCGATAGGCCGATTCCGGCAGGCCGGTGATGTTGTCCGAGACCGCGAGGACCGGCACCTGTTGCCCGCGCAGGCCCAGATGCCGGATTTCGTTCAGAGCGGAAAAACCATCGCCCGCGGGCTGATTCATGTCGAGCAGGATCAGGTCCACCGCGTGCTCACGGAAAATGGCCACAGCCTCCCGGCCGCTGGCGGCGAATAGCGGCTCGCCCGCGATCAGCTCGATACAGGCGCCGAGCAGTTTGCGTTGCAGCGGCTCCTCCTCCACACACAGGATGCGCATGGCCCGGGTGCGCATGGGGTTGGCATGTGTGGGGTGAGCCGGGCCGGCAATGGGACGCATGGGTATCTCGATCCATATTCAATCTAAAGTTGTATATCGGATCATTTACACCCATTCGTTAAAGCAGGGTTTCCGCGCAGGCGGCTTAGCGGGCTAAATCAGCCGGGCGCGATTCTTTTTCCGAGGGTGCGATGCGGGGTTTCAGGGTTCTGCTGGCGGCGGCGTTGACGCTGCTCATTTCCGGCTGCGGCCAGGAAAAACAGAAGGCGCCCGACGGGCTGACCACCATCACCTTCGTCACCGACTGGAAGGCGCAGGCCGAGCATGGCGGCTTTTACGAAGCGCTGGCCAAGGGGATTTACAAAAAGCACGGGCTGGAGGTGCGCATCATCGAGGGCGGCCCGAGCGTGAACGTGCCGCAAATGCTGGTGGGTGGCGCGGCCGATTTCGGCATGGGATCGAACGCCTTCATCGCGATGAATCTGGCGCGCGAGAACGTGCCGCTGAAAGCGGTGATGGCGATCTTCCAGAAAGACCCGCAGGTGCTTCTGACCCACCCGCGCAAGGACGTGACATCGCTGGCCGATATGAAGGGCAAGCCGATCATGGTATCGGACGCGACGATTGCCGCGTTCTGGCCGTGGCTGAAAGCGAAATACGGATTCACCGATTCACAGATCCGCAAATACACCTTCAACCTGGCGCCGTTCCTGAGCGACCCGAAAGCGATCCAGGAAGGCTATCTGTCGAGCGAACCTTATACGGTGGAGAAGGAAGGCCATTTCAAGCCGCAGGTGTTCCTGTTGGCCGATTATGGCTATCCCGGTTACGCCAACATGGTGCTGGTGCCGGAGAAGTGGATCATCAAGAACCCGAAAGCGGTTCAGGCCTTTGTCGAGGCGACGCGCGAAGGCTGGTACGATTATCTTTATGGCGATCCGGCACCGGCCAACGCGCTGATCAAACGCGACAACCCCGAAATGAACGACGCGCTTCTGGCGCAGGCGGTGGCGAAGCTGAAGTCGTATGGCATCGTGCCGCCGAAAGAAGCCGGTGCTGCCGCTATCGGCCAGATGAGCGATGCGCGCTGGCAGGAATTTTACGACACCATGCGCGATGCCGGCGTTTATCCGCCGGACCTCGATTACCACGCGGCCTATACGTTGCAGTTTTTGGGGGGAAATAAAAAATAACTGTCATAGCCCGCGAATGCGGGCTACCCAGGTGGTGCCGCACCAGTGTCAAAGACTTATTTCGTCTATATTCTGGCAAGCAAAAGAAACGGAACACTCTATATCGGCGTAACCAACGACCTCGCGCGCCGGGTGTGGGAGCATCGCGAAGGGGTCATCGACGGGTTCACGAAGCGTCACAACGTCAGGATGCTTGTACACTTTGAAGTGTTCACTGATGTTTATGCAGCCATTCATCGCGAAAAGCGGCTCAAGAAATACAAGCGCGAATGGAAGATCAATCTGATCCAGCAGAACAACGCCGAATGGAATGATTTGTTTGAAAGTTTGAACTGCTGAACACTGTCACCTGGGTGGCCCGCATTCGCGGGCCATGACAAGTTGGATTTCATGCCCGCCCTTCTCACCCTGTCCGCCATCAGCAAGACATTCGCCAACGGCACCGTGGCGCTGGGGCCGATGGACCTTTCGATTCAGGAAGGTGAATTCGTTTCGCTGGTGGGGCCGAGCGGGTGCGGAAAATCGACCGCGCTGCGCCTGATCGCAGGGCTGATCGCGCCAACGGGGGGCACCGTTCAATTCCCGCAAGGCCGCCCCGAAACCGGCTTCGTGTTTCAGGAACCAACCCTGATGCCGTGGGCCGATGCACTCGCCAACGCGATGATGCCGCTGAGGCTGAAAGGCGTGGCCGCAAGCGAGGCGGAAGACCGCGCGGCGGCCGCACTGAAGCGGGTGGGACTTTCGGATTTTCTGCACGCCTATCCGCGCGCTTTGTCGGGCGGGATGAAGATGCGCGTCTCGATCGCGCGTGCGCTGGCCGCGGGGCCGAAGTTGCTTCTGATGGACGAGCCGTTTGCGGCACTGGACGAATTCACCCGGCAGGCGTTGAACGATGATTTGCTGGCGCTGTGGGCGGAGGACAAACTGACGGTTACCTTCGTCACCCACAGCGTGTTCGAGAGCGCCTATCTTTCCACCCGCGTGGTTATGGTGACGCCACGCCCGGGACGCATCGCCGCGGTGATTGACCAGCACCCCCCGGTACCGCGCGATGCGTCCTTTCGCCTGACCCCGGAATTTTCCGCTTATGCGGGCCACATTTCCAACGCACTGAAACAGGCGATGGAGGGGGCGCATTGAACACCGTGCTTAAAATCGCCATCCCGGTTGGGCTGGGCATCGCCGTGATCGCGGCCTGGCAATGGGCGGTGACGGCGCTGGCGATTTCGCCCATCGTGCTGCCGGGGCCGGATGCGATTGCGCGCGCCTTCGTCAGCGATTTCGCCAATCTGTCGGCGGCGCTGTGGACCACCTTGCGCATCACCATCGTCGCGTTCGTGCTGGCGGTGGTGGGCGGTGTGGCGCTGGCGGTGCTGTTCAGCCAGAGCCGCATCATCGAAACCGCGCTGTTTCCCTATGCGGTGATTTTGCAGGTGACGCCGGTGGTGGCGATTGCGCCGATCGTGACCATCTGGGTCGGCTACGACAACATCAACGCGGTGTTGCTGATCCTGGCGTGGATCGTGGCGTTCTTCCCCATACTGGCCAACACCACGCTGGGCCTGCGCTCCGCCGACCACAATCTGATCGACCTGTTCCGGCTTTACGGCGCCAGCCGCTGGCAGATTTTGTGGAAGCTGCGTTTCCCCTCGGCCCTGCCTTATCTGTTGAGCGCGATGAAGGTTTCGGGCGGGCTGGCGCTGATCGGCGTGGTGGTGGCGGAATTCGCCGCCGGGACCGGCACGGCCACCGGCCTTGCCTGGCTGATCACCTTGGCGACACGCAATCTGCACATGGCGACCGCGTTTGCGGCGCTGGTGCTGCTGTCCATCCTCGGCATCGTGATTTTCTTCGTGCTGTCGGCGCTGGAATGGGCGCTGCTGCACCGCTGGCACGAAAGCGCAATCGCGAGAGAACGCTGAAGCCTGTCAGGGCGCGCGGTTCTGCAACGCGCGCTGAATGCCATCGAACAGCATGATCAGCCCGCGTTCGAACACGCCATGGCTGGAGCTTTTTTGTTCTGTCGCGGTTCCGGACGGAAAACCGCTGCACACTTTTCCTGGAACCGCTCTTGCGGCCGCGGCAATCTCGGTGCCTACCGCGCCGAGCAGGAAGGCGTTCAGGATATGGGCGAAACGGGTGGCCTCCGTCACCGGGAAGCCGGCGGCGGTCAGCACACGGGTTTGGGCGAGGAACAACGGCGCCTCCTCATCCCCCGCCCGCGCGGCCAGAAGCGGGAAGGTTGCAGGATGGGCAAGGACCGCGGCCCGGAAGCCGCGCGCGGCCTGCCCGCACCAGCCGCGCCAGCCGCCATCCACCGCGGGCAGCGGCGCAGCGGCCAGAACGCGGGCGGCAACGGCGGCCAGCACCGCCGGGCGGGAAGGAAAATGGTGGTAGAGCGCCATGGGTTCCACACCCAGCCGGGCGCCCAGCTTGCGGATCGAAAAACCGTCCAGCCCGGCCTCATCAATCAGGGCCAGGGCCTGATCCACGATCAAAGACTGCGATAAAATGCGTGCAGGCATTATTCTTACATCGTAAAAATTTGATATTGCATATTCTTACATTGTAAGGATAATTTGGCAAGCCTTTGAAAGTACAAGGCGCCAGGCCGCGCGGTGTGTGACGGCGGATTTGGGCCGGTTGCGCCCCGAAGCTGCTGGCGCCGGCAAAAAGCCCGGAATTGTGCCCTTCCCGCCCAATAAAACAATAAATGTGCTGTATGAGCCGGATAACCACAGACTTATACTGTGATCTGTTGAAAACTGCAGTCCGCCATGTGATTTGTCTTTCATGGCAAAGACTGGACCCCAGATGCTGACCGCCAACCGCCTTCTGGACGGAGAAGTGGTCTATTGGCAGGGTGGCGATTGGCAACCCGATTTCGCCGCCGCCGAGATTTTCGACGAGGCCGAGGCGGCCAAGGCGGCGCTGGACGCGGCGCAGGCCTTTGTCCGCGACAACAAGGTGGTGGGCACCTATCTGTTCGAGGTGCGCAAGGAGGCAAACGGCGTGGCGCCGGTGAAGGAGCGCGAGATCATCCGCAGCCTGGGCCCCAGCGTGCGCCGCGATATGGGCAAGCAGGCCCTGATGCCCGTGCCGCCCGCCGCCGCAAAGCCGGTGCACGAGACCAGTCCCCCGCCCCCGTACCCGGAGGAACCCGATGTATCGATATGACGAGTTCGATGCGAAGATGGTGCGCGAGCGCGCCCAGCAGTTCCGCTATCAGGTGGAACGCCGCATCAAGGGCGAACTGACCGAGGACGAGTTCAAGCCCCTGCGCCTGAAGAACGGGCTTTACCTTCAGCTTCATTCCTACATGCTGCGCGTGGCGGTGCCTTACGGCACGCTGTCGGCCCGGCAGATGCGCCAGCTGGCCCGCATCGCCCGCGATTACAGCCGCGGCTACGGCCATTTCACCACCCGCACCAACATGCAGTATCACTGGCCCAAACTGTCCGAGGTGCCGGACATTCTGGAATTGCTGGCCGATGTCGAGATGCACTGCATCCAGACCTCCGGCAATTGCGTGCGCAACGTGACGGCGGACCATTTCGCAGGCGCGGTGGCGGGCGAACTGGAAGACCCGCGGCCGATCTGCGAGATCATCCGCCAATGGTCGAGCTTTCACCCCGAATTCAATTACCTGCCGCGCAAGTTCAAGATCGCGGTTTCCGCCACCAAAGAAGACCGCGCGGCGGTGAAATATCACGATATCGGCATGGAGGTGATCACGAACGAAGCCGGTGAAACCGGTTATCGCGTCTTTGTCGGCGGCGGCATGGGGCGCACGCCTTATGTCGCGCTGGAAATCGGCAAGTTCGTCGGCAAGGAAGACATCCTCGCCTATCTCGAAGCGATTTTGCGCGTCTATAACGAATATGGCCGGCGCGACAACATCCATAAGGCGCGGGTGAAGATATTGGCGCATCAACTGGGCGCCGATGAATTCCGCCGTCAGGTGGAGGTGGAGTTTGCCGAGATCAAACGCCACGGCACGCTGCATCTGCCGCCGGAAGAACTGAAGCGCATCGAAGCCTATTTCGCGCCGCCCGCATTCGAGGACCTGCCGGAAACCGCACCCGAGTTCGAGGCCGCTGTGAAGGCCGACGCGGGCTTTGCCGCCTGGACCAGATCGAACCTGACGCCGCACAAGGCGAAAGGCTATGCGATTGCCACCATCTCGCTCAAAACCATCGGCCAGACGCCGGGCGATGCCAGTGCGGAGCAGATGGACGGGCTGGCGCAGATCATGGAGGATTTCGGCTTTGCGGAAATCCGCGTCAGCCATGAACAGAACCTCGTCTTCCCGCATGTGCGCAAAAAGGATCTGCCGGCGGTTTATGCGCGGTTGCAGGCGCTCGACCTCGGCGCGGCCAATGCGGGCCTGATCACCGACATCATCTGCTGCCCCGGCCTCGACTATTGCGATCTCGCCAATGCGCGCTCCATTCCGGTGGCGATGAAATTGCAGGAACGCTTTGCCGATCTGGAACGCCAGCACGAACTGGGCGAGATCAAGATCAAGATGAGCGGCTGTATCAATGCCTGCGGCCATCACCATGCCGGGCATATCGGCATTCTGGGCGTGGACAAGAAAGGCGTCGAATTCTACCAGATCCAGCTTGGCGGATCGGGCGCGGAAGATGCGAGCGTGGGCGAGATCATGGGCCCCGGATTCGGCAAGGACGAGATTGTCGATGCGGTGGAGCGCGTGGTCGAAACCTATGTCGCCTTGCGCGCGCCGGGCGAGCGGCTGCTCGAAACCTATCGCCGGGTTGGCATGACGCCGTTCAAGAACGCCGCCTATCAGGAGCAGATGTATGCCGCTTATTAAGAACGGCGCGTTTGTCGAAGACCGGTTCGTCTTCATCCCCGAAGGGCAGGCCTTTCCCGACGATGGCGGCGTGATGGTGAGCCTGGCGCGTTTCCAGAGCGAGCGCGACAGCATCATCGCCCATCACCGCCCGGTTTGCGTGCGCCTCGCCGCGAACGAAAACCCCGATGTGCTGAAAGACGACCTGCCGAACATCGATGCGATCGCGCTGGAATTTCCCATCTTCCGCGACGGCCGCGCGTTTTCGTGGGCCCGCATGCTGCGCGAACGCTTTGCCTATCAGGGCGAAATCCGCGCGGTGGGGCATTTCCTCTACGACCAGCTCGCCTTCCTGATGCGGGTGGGCTTCGATGCCTTCGAGGTGCGGCAGGATTTCCGCATCGCGGAATTTTCCCGCGCGATGGCGGAGATGACTTACGTCTATCAGCCGAGCGTCGACCGCCGCAAAACCGTGATGCAGATCCGGCGCGGGGAATAGCGCGCCGCCACCAACGGCTTCGCCACCCCGGCCCACTCATCACCCCACCCTGTCATGGCCCGCAAATGCGGGCCATCCAGGCGACACCGCAGCTCTGTCCGAAGGACTGGCTCGCGTCTTCTCGGGCGAGAGCGGTTCTGGCTTCAACTGGATGGCCCGCATTTGCGGGCCATGACAGAGAGCAAAGTGGGCGTTGCCAGCGAAGCTGACCGAGGGGAAATGAAAGAAAGGGGCGTACGCGACCCCTCACAGGCGCGGTAAAAGAATTAAACCACCACCGAACCAGATCCGCCGGGCATGACCGTCACCGCCACCACAGCGCCCAAACCTTTCCGCGTCACCAACCGGCTGGTGCTGTCCATCGCCGTGCCGATGACACTCGCCTTCCTGACCACGCCGCTGCTAGGCCTGGTCGGGACCGCGGTGGTGGGGCAACTGGGCGATGCAGCACTTCTGGGCGGGCTGGCGGCGGGCGCGATCGTGTTCGACATCGTGTTTGCAAGCTTCAACTTCCTGCGCACCGGCACCACCGGATTGATCGCGCAGGCGCTTGGCCGCGGCGATGCGCGCGAGGAACAGGCGATTGTCTGGCGGGCGCTGGCGGTGGCAGGAGCCGTGGGCATTCTGCTGGCGCTGTTCGCGCCGCTGTTCGCGAAGGCCGGTGCGGTTTTCATTCATGGCGCGCCCGCAGTCAGCGATGCGCTGATGCTGTATGTCGGCATCCGCCTTCTGTCGGCGCCCTTTGCACTGACCAATTACACCATTCTGGGTTATGCGCTGGGGCGCAGCGAAGCGGGGCTGGGGCTTGCGTTCCAGATCCTGGTCAACGGCAGCAATATGGCGCTGTCGATCCTGTTCGGGCTGGTGCTGGGCTATGGGCTGGCCGGTGTCGCCTGGGCTGCGGTGGCGGCCGAGAGCATCGGCGCGCTGACCGGGCTTGGCGTTGTGCTGATGCGCTTCCGCAAACTGCCGCCACTGGGCTTTGCGCCGCTGAAAGATCGTGCCGCGATGGGGGCGATGTTCGCGCTCAACCGCGATATCATGATCCGGTCTTTCGTGCTGCTGGCCGCGTTCGCGCTGTTCACCCGGCAGGGCGCGCAGTTCGGCACCGTGGCGCTGGCCGCCAATGCGGTGCTGATGAATTTCTTTCTGGTCGGCGGCTATTTTCTGGATGGTTTTGCCGCCGCGGCCGAACAGCTTGCCGGGCGTGCCACCGGCGCCCGCGATGCACGCGCCTTTTTCGCCACCATGCGGCTGACCGCAAGCTGGGGCTTCGCATTGTCCGGTGCATTGACCCTTCTGTTTCTGGGCGGTGGTGAGTGGCTGATCGCGCAGCTGACGACGGCGGAGGACGTGCGCAGCTTCGCGGGCGCCTATCTGCCCTGGGCGGCGTGCACAGCACTTTCCGGCGTGCTCGCCTTTCAGATGGATGGCATCTTCATGGGCACGACATGGTCACGCGATCTGCGCAACATGATGCTGCTGTCATTCACGTTCTATGCCGTGGCGCTGTTCACGCTGGGCCGGCTCTACGGCAATACCGGGCTGTGGCTGGCGCTGCACCTGTTCCTGATCGTGCGGGGCCTGAGCCTTGCCAGCCGGATTCCGGCGCGGGTGCGGGCGGTGTTCGGCACCTGATACAGGCGCTCTGTTCGTTGGTCGCGCAATTTACCGGAAAACCGGTGCCCACTTTTCCGATTGCGCTCCTAATGGACAAATATGAGCGCCGCGCCCATGACGAGGACGACCAGCACCAGCGAGAAGCCCAGGACGTAACGGACCCCGTCGCCGGTGTGGCCCTGCCTTGCCTGTTCGGTGTTAAGGATCGTGGTCATGCAATCCCTCCGGCTATGGTGGCGGCGGCCACTATGCCCCATTTACCCTGCGGCGGCGAGTCGCATCTCTTGACCCCCTGGCACAGGCGGCTTTATGAGCGCGCATGAACGTGCGCCCCGCCAACCTTGTGGAACTTCCCCGCTTCACCTCGATCGAACAATTGATCGAGAAAACGCGGCCGGTGGAACCCGTCTACGTGCTGCACCCCGCCCGCTTCAAAGAGGCGGCGAAGCGCTTTCTCGACACCTTTCCGGGCGACACGCTGTACGCGGTGAAGGCCAACCCCCACCCCCATGTGCTGGATCAGGTGTGGGCGGCGGGCATCCGCCATTTCGACACCGCCTCGCTGGCCGAGATCGAACTGGTGCGGGGGCGTTTTCCCGAAGCCAAATGCCATTTCATGGCGCCGGTGCGCCTTCCCGGCGCGGCCAAAGCAGCGTTCGAGAAACATGGCGTGCGCGACTTCGTGGTCGATTGCGACGACATGCTGGAATCCCTGCTGGCGGAAACCGGCGGCGGGCCCAGTTTGCGCGTCTTCGTGCGCATCGCCACCCCACTGGGCGGCGCGGTGCTGGAGCTTTCGAGCAAGTTCGGCACCACGCCGGACGATGCGGCACGGCTTCTGAAGCGGGTGGTGGAGGCCGGCGCGCAGCCGGCGCTGACCTTCCACGTCGGTTCCCAGTGCCTGTCGCCCTTTTCCTATGCCCAGGCGGTG
>JAFKEW010000038.1 GCA_017308375.1 Alphaproteobacteria bacterium | reverse complement strand
TTGATGGTTGGGCCAACGGTCATCGCTGCGGCGCCCGCGGGAATGGCGCCAGCGACGGCAGCCGTGCCAAAGATGTTTGTGAGGCTTAGAGAAGGGTTCGGCGGCTGGCGAGCAGTGATAACGCCGGCTTCGGCGCTCGCCAGCTTGGCATGCGCGATCGCGATATCCGGGTGGTAGTAAATCGCGGCTAGCGTGAGCGTCGAAAGGTCCCAAGTTGGGGGTGGATCTGCCTTCCCATTGTTGGCTAGTTCTGCCGCGATGAATTGCTGCAGGCGTTGATCGTTCAGCGTACGGCTATCGAGCGAGGTGGCGCTACTGGCGGGAGAGATGGGCTCTGGATGGTAGCTTGCACACCCGGCGAGAAGCGCTGCAACGCCGCAAATCAATACCGTCTTGCGAAATGCCGACAATGCAAGCCCCCGCGGGCTGGAGCCCGCTCTTGTCACAATGTTTGTGACGCTAGGTTCCCCAACTGACGAAAGGGTGACGCGCAAATGACGGAATCGTCATCTGAGCACTGAGCGGCGTGTGGCTTGTGGATTGTCGTGACTGCGTCACCTGTACAAGGCGACCGGGTCGCTACGGAAAAATTGGGGGAGGAAAAGGGCTCCACCGCTTCTCGGCAGAGCCGCGGCGTCTAATCAGGCTACGCCACCAGGTTTCGTTTTCCGAAGCGTGCCAGTTCTAAAATGCGAGCGAATTCGCTTCCTCAAAAATTGGTATCTGAAAATTACGATTTCGTTATTTGGCATGCATCGCGATTTCTTTCTTAGATCGCAAGGATAGACATGTGCTGCGTCTTGATGACGATGATGCATAGGGATTTGCTTTTGGCCGAAAGGCGAATCGCCGCCGGTCTGCAAGCTCCCCAACTCGCCGGAAAAGACTCAACCGGCGGGGGTGACGGCTTTTTCCACCGAATTGGCCTCAAGAAATTGTAGCGACACGCAGGTACCCTCGCCCGGTTTGCTTTCGATCCCCATCGATCCACCATGCCGTTCGACGATACTCTTGACCACCGCGAGGCCCAGACCGACGTTCTGGCGCGAGCCGGATCGGGCGCGGTCGACTCGGTAGAATCGGTCGAGCACATAGGGAAGGTGCTCGGGTGCAATGCCGCAGCCAGTATCGGTCACGCTCACCTTTAGCCATTGGCCGTCCTCGCAAGCCGTAACCCGAACGCTGCCGCCGCGCGGTGTGTGGGCGATTGCGTTCGAGACGAGATTGCCGATGGCCTGCTGAAAGAGGGTGCGCTCGAGCGAGGCAGAAAGACCAGACGGCGCCGCTATGCGCAAGTTAACCCCTGCTTCGGAAGCGGCGGCTTCGTAGAACTCCTGGACGGTGGCCAGTTCTTTGCTGATGTCGACATTCTCGCGCTGAAGCAGTTCCGGCGTATTGTCGGCTCTGGCGAGAAAGAGCAGGCTTTGAATGACGCGCGAGATGCGCCTACCTTCTTCCAAGCAGGATCCAAGGACGTCGCGATAATCTTCGCTCGATCGGGCCTTGCGCAGTGCAACCTCGATCTCGCTCTGGAGATTATGTATTGGCGTGCGGAGCTCATGCGCCACGTCGTCAGAGAACTGTGATATGCGCGCAAACGACTCCTGGAGGCGATCGAGCATAGTATTGAACGTCTTTGCCAGCCCCAGCAATTCTGCTGGTAGTCCGGAAGTGTCAATGCGCTCATGCAGCGTGGTCGAACGGATCCGCTCTGCCGTGTGGCTAATGCTCTCGATCGGCCGCATCCCACCCTTGGCGATAACGTAGCCCGCTATCGAGGCAAGGATTACGGACGCACTCAAAACCAACCAGAACCATTCGCGATAGCGCGCAAGGAGGTGCTCCTCGTTGTGGCGGTCCATTGCAATCTGGATATAACGGACCGGCCCGCCCTGAGCGTCGCCGGCACGCGCCGCCAATATTTGAAAGAGCCTGCCGGAGCGTGACACCCGTTGACGACTGATTTCGGTTCCCGAGGCAAGCGCCGCAAGTTCGGCGGCGGCAGGCGGAGGCAGCTCCCGCGACATCCCCGGTGTTTCAACGAGGGTTTGGGCATCCGCGTTGAGAACACGAATGTAGAGTTGGGGCTGTTGTTCATGGGGCGACGCGGGCTCCAGGCCATGCTGGGTAGCGAGCAGACTAGGTGGTGAAGCCTGCAGCAAGAGCCGCACGTTGTTGAGATTGTCCTCGAGGACGCGGATGTCCTCCTGCTCCAGATTGGTGGCAAGAACCCAGTACAAAAACCCGGTCGCCGCAAAAACGAG
>JAFKEW010000017.1 GCA_017308375.1 Alphaproteobacteria bacterium | reverse complement strand
ATGGCAACATCCCCCACCCGTCTGCCTTCGCTACCGCTCAGGCATCCACCCTCCCCGCGCTGGGGGAGGGGAAACAAGTAATCTGAGCTTTCCTCTTTCTTTCACCTCCCCCTTGCGGGGAGGTCGATGCAATGAGTGAAACGAATTGCATCGGGTGGGGGCATCTTCTACCCCCCGAACAACGCTTCGTGCCGCTCCACAATCTTCGGCCACAGCGCTGCCGCCTCCGGCACGTCGAGGCCGAATTCCCCGGCAAGCACCGCCAGCAGATCGTCCGCGCTTTCGAGCAGCCGCTCATCGGCTCCATCCGGCCGCACCTGGCGCAGAACCCGCCCGCGCAAAATCGTGATGCCGCCCTCGCGCTGCCGCTGCACCACAAGATTCTGCACAAAGGGGGAGGCGGGTGCCGTCTGCAGCATGGCGCATTGCCCGGCCAGTTGCGCTTCGTCCGCGGGCGCAATCTTCACGTCATAGGTCAGCGGCGTTGGTGAGACATGATCGGCAAGCCGCCACCAGTCTTCGCCCAGCGGCGTCAGCTCATAGCGGAAGCCATTGGCCACGAACGCACCTTCGCGCAGCGGCATGGGCGTGATCGGCCCGTCGCCGAAACCGACATCGGCGAGATAAACCCCTTCGTCGAGGTCGACCCGCAGCACCAGATGATTGCCTTCGGCCAACGCACCGTTCTTCTCGCGCATCACGCCGCCGGAAAGCCGGGTGACGCGGAAGCCGAGTTCGGCCAGCGCCCAGCCGAACACCCCGTTCATCTCGAAGCACCAGCCGCCGCGCCGCCGCCCCACGATCTTTTCGAAGGTCGGTTCACGATCTATTGCGATTTTAAGGCCAAGCTGCACGTCGAGGTTTTCAAACGGCACCGACAGCAGATGTGCCCGGTGCAGCAGCCTCAACCCCTCCAGCGTTGGCGGAGGTGGCCCATCAATCCCAATCCGGGCAAGGTAGGAGGAAAGGTGCATGGGCAGAGAATTTTCTTCTTTGACCTGTAAGGTAGTTTTAGTTTCCCGCAAATCTTTCGAATACATTCAACATCAAGGTTTCTAGGTGATCGGCAACTGCAGCATTAGAAATCTTAATTTCCGACGGATGGCCAACATCATTGCGTCGGTCAAGGCATCGCTTCAACGACCGCTTCGTGGCGCCATCTAATATCGAAATTCGAGCTAGGCATTCCAAAAGTTGGCTTTCTTTGGAGATGTTCCTCATGTCTGCGATTGTTTTTGCCGGGGCCTTCAGGAGACCATTTTTTAATGCATCATCATTGAAGGCAGTGAGGTGGTTTTGAAAAGCAAATTCCTGCATCACGGAGACTGCCCCGCACCAACTCATAATAATTGCGGCCCGCTGTGTCCCATTACGAGCGCATTCTATCGCCTCACGAAGGAAAGCGTGTGTCTGACCGTTTTTTATTTTTTCTAAATTCTGTTCTAGATTGTCAATAAGAGGTGTTGTGATCAGATCAACTGTCTGTAAGCCAAATCTTTCATCGAAATCCTGAATTGCTGTCGCTCGAAATCGAATGGTTCCAGTTTGTCGATTGTTTAAGATTTCGCGATCTGATCGAAGTCTTGAGGCTAGCCTGGAGCGGTTTGGATATCCTAAATCATGCTCCGAAAAGAAATCTGCAATCTCGTTAGGATGAACATCCGGCCGTCTCTCATGTCGCTGCAAAAACCAGAGAATGTCGAGGGCAGTCTGATATTCAGTCGGTCGCTCTCGGGCAATTATTGCGACAAGCTGTTCTCGCGTCACGGCGCTTCCTCACGCACGGGAAGCTCCTTTTCAACGCGGGACCGGCCTAAGAACTTCAAGAAGTACCCGTTAGTACCCCTCTCGATATACTGTTCTTGAGACAACTTCTGAATCATGACATCGAGCGCCTTGGGCAAGGGATCGGTTCCTGCTCGCCACATCAATGTATAAATCTCATTGTAGCTGAAGCCTTGTCGACTAAGAATCCGTTCGCCTTCATACATGGCGCATAGAACAGCATCACCTTGATCCTTCGGAGATTTTTGCAAAACAAATGCTCGAATCTGCTGCTGTTGCTCCTCGTTCAGCAAATCACGAATTGGGTCGAAGCTTCCAATGCGTCCGGCACGTCCTGCTGATGTTGAAAGCCTCGCAGATTTAGTTCGCGGACGCTCCTGACGGGGCGGGGCGTCGCGACTAGATTGATCTGTGGTGGCCGTTGTTTCGGTTTTTGCACTGTCATGCGCGTTGATCTGACGTCCAATCTCAAGCTCTTGGGTGAGTTCGCGTGTCCGCGCAATCGCCTGATCAAAGCTGCTCTCAGGAGCATCGAGTTCTATCGTCCCAGCCTTAAGGTCAATCTTTAGCGAAATTCTTTTTTCACCGTCATCCATGGCAATATCTCCACCCAGTTCATATGCAGCTTTAAAAAAACCAACCAGCTCGACAAAATTCGTGGTTCTTCACAGAATTCTTTAGAACGAAATGGCATTTGGCACAAGAGATTTGGCTTCACTCTTTGAGTATACGCTGCGGGGAACGGGGAAATAAGTGAAATTGACCAACTGACTTGGTTGATTGCAATACCATGTGATGCGCAGATTTATGAAAACCAAAATCTATTGTATGTATCTGATGATAAAGGGAAAAAAATAGTATAAAAAAGTAACTGCGAGTGGATTGGTTTGCATAATGGGCAGTGGAGCGTTGTGAGTCTTATTATTCTGAGATTGTCTGTTTGGGGATTTTTCTGTGGTCGTGAATATATGGGCCGCTAAACTGCCATTCGAAATATCCGAAAATTCGGCCCAAGTATGCACTGGACATGCCTAGCTCCTCTTTATGATGTAGTGGTTGTTGGAAAGGTCGAGGGGCGTGATTGAGGAGCGTACGTGAATTCAGAGTGGGTTGGTTTTTGGATAGAGACATAAGTAGTTGAATTCATTAGCTGCAGTATAGTGGATCTGATGTTTGCCAGGTCTAGAATTCGGTTGGCCGCCGCGCCTTGTCGGCCACGGCCTCGTTCTTGATATAAAGTGTGCTCATCTGCCCCTCCATCGTGAGAAGATGTTTTTCCGGGCTCCGCCCTTCAAGCTCTCTTGCAAATGTTCCTGTTATGTTCTATATAGCATGTGTGCCTAGGGAGGGAAGGGATGCAGCCGACCGGCTCCTGTTTCTGTGGCGCGGTGCGTTACCGGCTGACGGCGGCGCCGATGTTCGTGCATTGCTGTCATTGCCGCGATTGCCAGCGGCAGACGGGTGGCGCCTTCGCGATCAACGCGCTGATCGAAACCGCGAACATCAAAATCCTCTCCGGCAGGCCAGAGATATTCACGCTGAAGACCGACAGCGGCCGCCCGCATGATGTCTATCGCTGCCCCGCCTGTCTTTCGGCGCTGTGGAGCGATTATGGCCGCCGCGGTGTGCTCAGCTTCCTGCGCGTCGCCACCCTGGACGATCCGGGCCAATTCCCGCCCGACGTGCATATCTTCACGCGATCCAAATTGCCGTGGGTGCCGCTTCCAGAAAATGCGAGGGCTTTCGACATTTATTACGACATGGCGAAGGAATGGCCGGCCGAGAGCCTGAAGCGTCGCGAAGCCCTGCTTGGTCCCGGAAAGTAGTGGGGGGAGGGGAGATAAAATTTTGAAGGTTCGAATACGGCAGGGCCCGACCGCCCACGGTGTTTTTCTCAGGCTTTGCGCGATTTTTTCTCGCCCAGCATGTCTTTCCAGACGCGTGCGGGAATTTCATCCACAGCCCCTTCGCCCAACTGGCCCAGGTGGAACGGCCCGTACTGGATGCGGATCAGGCGGGCCACCTTCAGGCCCAGAAATTCCATCAGCCGCTTCACCTCGCGGTTCTTGCCCTCGGTCAGGCTCACGCTGGCCCAGGCGTACATGCCCTTGGCCCGTTCCAGATCGGCGATCACCGGGCCATATTTCACGCCCGCGATGGTCACGCCCTCGGCCAGCCGGTCCAGATCGGTTTGCCCTACCTTGCCGAACAGGCGCACCCGGTATTTCCGGGTCCATCCTGCCGCCGGCATCTCCATCCGCCGCGCCAGCGCCCCATCATTGGTCAGGAGCAGCAGGCCTTCGGAGTTCACGTCCAGCCGCCCGATCGACATCACCCGGGGCAGCGTCTTGGGCAGGTTCTGGAACACGGTCGGCCGCCCCTCCGGATCGCGATGGGTGGTCACAAGGCCCGATGGCTTGTGATAGCGCCACAGCCGCGGCCGCTCTTGCTCCGCCAGCGGTTTGCCGTCCACCTTCTCTACTTGGTCAGGGGTGATGTTCAATGCCGGGCTGTGAATGGTTTCGCCGTTCACCGCCACCCGGCCCGCCGCGATCAGTTTTTCGGCGTCGCGGCGTGAGCACACGCCGGCCCGCGCGATCACTTTGGCGATGCGGTCCCCTGCTGGCGGCAAATCGGTCATCGCGCGGCTTTCCGGAAATACGGCTCCCGGCGTACTTTGCCCGTGTTGGTAAGGCAAGCGAGGTGCCGATGTTCATCGCGGTCTATTGGTGGCGGGTCAAACCCGGCAAGGAAGATCAGTTCCGCAGGGCCTGGTTCCGCGGCACCGAACTGATCAAGGCCCGGCTCGGCGGGCTGGGCTCGCGGCTCCACCACAACAGCGATGGCCGCTTCGTCGCCTACGCGCAATGGCCGGATCAGGCCACCTGGCAGCGGGCCTATGACGCCCATTTCGATTATGGGGAGCCGGAGACCGCACGCCTCTTTACCGATGCCGTCGCCGAGGGCGCGCCCGGCCATATGCCGGTCTTCAGCATGACGGTCACTGACGACCTGCTCGACCTCAAGCGTGCCGCATGAGCGATGAGGATTTCATGGCGCTGGCGCTGGCGGAGGCGGAGACCGCCGCCGCCCGTGGCGAGGTTCCGGTGGGGGCCGCCTTGGCCGCGGCCGATGGCACATTGCTCGCCCGCGCCGGCAACCGCATCGTGGAATTGCGGGACCCCACCGCCCATGCCGAAATCCTGGTCATCCGCACCGCGGCGGCCGCACTGGGCAACGAACGGCTGACGGGGACCACCCTCTATGTCACGCTCGAACCCTGCGCGCTGTGTGCCGGCGCCATCAGTTTTGCGCGGATCGCCCGGCTTGTTTTCGCAGCGGAAGACCCCAAGGGCGGTGCGGTGTTGCACGGTCCGCGCTTTTTCACGCAACCAACCTGTCATCATCGGCCGCTAGTTTCGCGTGGCGGCGACGGTGATGTGGCCGGAAATCTGCTGCGGGCATTTTTTCGCGCCCGCCGGTAGCGCGACCGGCTTGTTGTTACACTCCGGCTCTGACACTCTGTCAGGCAACGGGTGGAAATGTTCAGGAGTATGCGATGGCTCTGATTGTCTATGGCAGCAATCTTTCGCCTTTCGTGCGCAAAGTGCGTGTCATGCTGGCCGAGAAAGGGCTCGATTACCGGCTGGAAGACGTCAATCCGTTCGCGGCTTCGCCGGAGTTTCTGGAAATCAGTCCGATGAAGCGTATTCCCGCGTTTCGCGATACCGATGTGGCCGCGCCCAACAGCCTTTGCGATTCCTCCATCATCTGCGACTACCTCGAACACAAACACCCTAGCCCGCCGCTTTATCCGCAAGATGCGTTTGCCCGCGCCCGTGCGCTGTGGTTCGAGGAATATGCCGATACCCGCATGGCGGAAGGCCTGGTGGGCGCGCTGTTTTTCGAACGGATCGTGAAGAAGTTGCTTGGCCGCGAAACCGATAACGCGGTTTGCGCCCGGGCATTGGAAAAAACATTGCCCGAAATTTTCGACTATCTGACAAAGGAATTGGGCGATCGCGATTTCCTGGTTGGAAATGCTTTCACCATTGCCGACATTACGGCGGGCACCATGCTGGTCAATTTCCAGCATGCGGGCGAAACGATCGATGAAGCGCGCTGGCCCGCGCTTGCGGCCTATGCAAAGCGCGTACACGGCAGGCCGTCATTCCAGGCCTGCATAGCCGAAGAAAGTCCGCTGATTCAGCATTTGCGCGCCGCGTGAGGTCTGCGATGCACGGCCCGCAGGAAGCCCGTTCCTCATCCCGGCATATCAGTACGCTCCAACTGGTCGCTTATGTGCTGCCCGGCCTGCCGCTCGCCGCACTTGGCCTGCCCATTGTCGTTCACCTGCCGCAGTTCTATGCCTCGCGCGAAATCGGCCTCAGCCTCGCGGTGACGGGTGCGGTATTCTCCATCCTGCGCCTGCTCGATGTCTTCATCGACCCGTTGATGGGGTATTGGAGCGACCGTTTGCGCACCCGCTGGGGCCGGCGCCGCCCCTTCGTTCTGGCCGGCACGCCCATTCTGATCCTGGGTATCTGGATGGTGTTCGTCCCCGGCGGCCATGTCAGCGTGACGTATCTCAGTTTCTGGCTTTTTCTGATGTATCTCGGCTGGTCGATGACGACCATTCCGCACATGTCCTGGGGCGCGGAATTGAGTGGGGATTATCACGAACGCTCCCGGATTTATGGCTGGGCGCAGGCTGCCACAATCGCCGGCATGGTTGGCGTTCTCGTCGTTCCGGCCATCATGGAATATGCGGGAACCTATTCGCTGGCGGTACAGATTCTGGCGATGGCAATCTTTGCTATCATCCTGCTGATACCTTCCGTCGTGCTGTGCGTGGGTGTTCTTCCCGAACCGGAAGTCAAGCTGAAGACGCATGCACCGCTGCTGCCGACGCTGAAATTTCTGTTCAAGGATGGCGCGCTGCGCCGGGTGATCGCGATCGATCTGATCGCCTCCACCAGTGGCGGCAGCGTTGGGGCGATGTTCTTCTTTTTTGCCCGTTATGCGCTCGATCTTCCGCAATGGGCGGGAACGCTGCTGCTGATCTATTTCGTCAGCGGCTGCGTCTTCATTCCATTCTGGATCTGGCTGTCCCGCCGCGTCGGCAAGCACCGTGCGATGAAGGCCTCCTTTGTCTACACCATCGTCACGATGCCGTTGTTCTTCCTGATTCCCAACGGCAGTTTCGGTGCCGCGGCGATCGTGTTCGCCCTCACCGGCATGAATTACGGGGCTCCGTCCTTCCTGTTGCGTTCGATGATGGCCGATATTGCCGACGCCGATGCCGCCGCCAACAATGCCGAGCGGGCAGGGCTGATGTATTCGTTCCTGGCGCTGACCAACAAGTTCGGGCTGGGCTGGTCTGTGGGCATCGCCTTCACGCTCTTGGCCTGGATCGGCTTCGACCCCAAGACAACGAATACGCATGAAGCCGTTATGGGACTCGAATATGTCTTCATATCGCTGCCCATCGTTCTGTCGTTCATGAACTTTGTGATTATTTCCGGCTATCCGCTGGACGAAAAAAAGCAGCAGAGCTTCCGCGATGAGATTGAGCGCCGCCGCGCAGCCCAGGCCAATGGAACGGCGGATGCAACATCCCCGGTAGAGAAAAGGGGCACCGGCGCGAGCGTGCCCTCGCGCGGCGTCCCGCCGTTCTCAGCCAAAGAGAATCCGACTTGAGCGGATGAACGTGATCAGTCCGCCGGGCCTTTGACCGGTTGCGCCGCTTCTCTCGTGCGCTTGCGTCTGCGCGCCACCAGCTGGTTGAGCAACTCCACGCCGCCGGAGAATGCCACGGCGAAGTAGAGATAGGCGCGCGGGATATGGAAATGCAGCGCATCGGCTATCAGCGCCATGCCGATCAGCAGCAGGAAACTCAGCGCCAGCATCTTGACCGTCGGCCGTTCTTCCACGAAGCGCGCCACGGTATTGGCCGCCAGCATCATCACGATCATGGCAATCACCACGGCGGCGATCATCACCTCCAGATGCTCGGCCATGCCGACCGCCGTCACAACGGAATCGATCGAGAACACAATATCGAACAGTGCGATCTGAACGATCACCGTGGTCATCGAGGCGTGCTTGGTCTGGTGATGATTTTCTTCCGCTTCGACCATGGTGTGGATTTCCCGCGTGCTTTTGGTCAGCAGGAACAGGCCGCCGGCGCCGAAGATGATATCGCGCCATGAAAAGTCCGTTCCCCACAGCGTGATGATCGGGTTGGACAGCGAAATGATCCACGCAATGGCGGAGAGGAAGGCGATCCGTGTTCCCAGCGCGAGCGTCAGGCCGATCTGGCGGGCCAGCGGCCGTTTGGCCGGCGGCAACTTGTCCGCGATCAGCGACAGAAAAACGATGTTGTCGATGCCGAGAATGATCTCGAGCGCCGTCAGCGTGGCCAGGCTGAGCCAGGCATCGGCCGAGGTGAACAGTTCGAACATGCAGGTCCGTGCAGGGGTGTGTTTAGAACCAGTTTTGCGACAATGCAGGGAAGAAAAGCACAAGCGCCTCACGCGCGGCAACAAGGCCGATGCCGGCGCCGATCAGCACATCGCTCAGGAAGTGCGCGGTCAGCAGGGCGCGCGTCGCGGCCAGAAGGCTCGCGATCAGAAACCACAACGGTGCCCATTGGGGCAGGGCGGCGCTCGCAATGACGGCCACACAGAAGATCGTCAGGGCGTGCCCTGAGGGGAACGAATTGTGCCGCAGGTCGAACGACAGGGGAACAAAGCCATAAAGCTCCATCTCCAGATCGTCCCGCGGCCGCCGCCGTCCGAGAAGGAATTTGAGGCTGTGAAGAACAAGGCTGCCGATGGCGAGTGCGGCCAGAAAGGCGAGCGAGAATTGCATGATCCGGGGAAAGGCCGGGTTCGCGGGCGCGAAAACCGTGCCGGCCCAGCCCGCCGCATAGGAGGCGGCCGCCACCGCCAGCCAGTGCGCCGCCTTGGCGGCATGGGTGATCCCGTCGAGGAAGTGGTGGAACGGCGCCCGGATCGTGTCGTACAGGAAATGCGCTGCCTGCCGGTCGATCGGCAAACAGGCGCCCCCCGCCAAAATCAGCAACAAACCCGCCCACAACAGCATGGCGCTGATTGCCGCGCTTTGGCTCGTTCTGTCAATTTGCCCGGCCAGAGCCGGGGATGCGGCGCCCAGAGGGCTAGTGGGGGGCGCCGGGGCGGGTTAAGCTGCCGCCATTAGCTATCGAACCCAATCAAATCGGAGGGATACATGGATTTTGACTATTCGCCACGGCAACGCGAATGGATGAAGCGCGTCGGCGACTTCATGGACGAACACGTCTATCCGGCGGAAGCCGTCTACGCCAAGGAGATGGAGGACGCGCGCGCCAAAGGCAACCCCTGGATCGTCATCCAGGTGGTGGAACAGCTCAAGGAAAAGGCCCGCAAGGCAGGGCTTTGGAACCTGTTCCTCAACGAAAGTGAGAACGGCGCCGGCCTTACCAATCTCGAATATGCCCCGTTGGCGGAGATGATGGGCAAGGTCGGTTTCGCTTCCGAAGTCTTCAACTGTGCCGCGCCCGATACCGGCAACATGGAGGTGCTGGAGCGTTACGGCAGCCCCTATCAGCAGGACAAATGGCTGAAGCCGCTGCTGGCCGGCGAAATCCGCTCCGCGTTCCTGATGACGGAACCGGCCGTTGCCTCGTCCGACGCCACCAATATTGCCACGCGTATTGAGCGCAAGGGCGATCACTACGTCATCAACGGCACCAAATGGTGGTCGTCGGGCGTCGGCGATCCGCGCTGCAAGGTGCTGATCGTGATGGGCAAGAACTCGGTCGATGGTGACCGCCACAGCCAGCAATCGCAGATTCTGGTTGAGCGCGATGCACCGGGCGTCACCGTAAAGCGCATGCTGCCGGTGTTCGGTTACGACGATGCCCCCCACGGCCACGGCGAAGTCGAGTTGAAGGACGTGAAGGTGCCGGTCGAAAACATGGTTCTGGGCGAGGGTCGCGGTTTTGAAATCGCGCAAGGCCGCCTCGGACCGGGCCGCATTCACCACTGCATGCGCACCATCGGCGCCGCCGAACGCGCGCTGGAGAGCATGGTGAAGCGCCTGCATGAGCGCGTGGCATTCGGCAAGCGCATTGCCGAACATTCGGTGTGGGAACAGCGCATTGCCGAAGCCCGTATCAACATCGACATGTGCCGCCTACTGACCCTGAAGGCCGCCGATATGATGGACAAGGTGGGCAACAAGGTCGCCCGCCTCGAAATCGCGGAGATCAAGGTTGCAGGCCCGCGCATGGCCCTGAAGATCATCGACGATGCGATTCAGGCCTGGGGCGGCGGCGGTGTCACCACCGATCCGGGTCTTGCGCGCATGTACGCCAGCCAGCGTACCTTGCGCATTGCCGATGGTCCCGACGAAGTGCATTGCCGCACCATCGCACGTCTGGAATACGGCAAGCATTTTCAGCGTCCGCCGCGCGCCGCCGCGGAATAGCTGGAAGTGATTTCCCGCTTCGGCCCCCGTCTGCGAAAGCAGGCGGGGGTTTGTTTTTGTCTACGGTTTATGCGCTTCAGGCGGCTGCGCGCACCGGCGGGCGGGGCGGCAATGTCACCGTCACCGCGGTTCCGCGGCCCACCTCGCTCTCGATGACGAACGTACCGCCATGGCGTTCGACCAGCGCGCGCACCAGCGCCAGGCCAAGGCCGGTCCCCGCTTTCGACAGCATCGGGTCAGCGCAGACCTGCTCGAATGGCCGGCCCAGCCGCGGCAGGTCGGCGGCCGGGATGCCGATGCCGTTATCGCGGACGCACAGCATCAATTTGCCGTCATCCTGTGCGGCTGAAATATGCACCTGCCCGCCGCCCACCGTGAACTTCACCGCGTTGGATAAAAGGTTCAGCAGAACCTGCTTCATCGCACGGCGGTCTGCCATGATGCGCAGCGGCTCATCGGGTATCTCGGTCTGAATTTTGACGCGGTTGGCCGTGGCGCGGGCTTCGATCAGGCGCAAACAATCGCGAACCGTATTGCGCAGGTCCAGTGTCTCCAGCGCCAGCTTGCTTTTTCCCGCCTCGATCTTCGCCATATCCAGCAGGTCGGAAATCAGGTCCAGCAGCAATTGCCCGGAATCGCGGATAAGCCCGGAATATTCGCCATAGCGGGGGGAGCCGAGTGGGCCGAACATTTCCTGTTTCATCATGTCGGCAAAGCCGATGATCGCGTTCAGCGGCGTGCGCAGTTCGTGGCTCATATTGGCCAGGAAAACGGACTTGGCGCGGTTCGCGGCTTCGGCGCGTTCGCGCGCGGCCTGCAATTCCAGCTCATGGGCCTTGCGGTCGGAAATATCGCGCAAGACGGCGATGGTATTGCGATAATCGCCGGTGGCATCGTCATAGGTGCCGCGTGTCGTCACCTCCAGCCAGACATGGTGCCCGTCGCGGTGCCGCAGGCGGTAGGTGGCCGTCAGAACGGTGTTGGGTGCCGGCCGCACGCGCACCTTCTCCGCTTCCGCGATGTCTTCGGGATGAACCAGGCGGAGGAATTTGCGCTCCTCGATTTCGTCGATGCGGCGCCCGGTGATGCGCTCCAGCGCGCTGGAGGCGAACAGAATCCGTCCCCCCGGCGCATAGAGGATGATGGCGTCCGATGCACCCTCCGCCATCAGGCGATAGCGGTTTTCGGCGCGCACCCTTTCGGCTTCGGCTGTCACCTGTTTGGTGACGTTGCTGCAAACCCCCAGAATGGCGATCACCTCGCCGCTCGGGTCCAGCTCCACCTGGCCATGCGTGTCCATGACCTGGGAAATGGCATCGGGTGAAGCCGCGCGGGAACGGAAATAGAATGCGGATTTCGCCTGGATCGCATCGATGATGGCGCGATCGGCAGTGTCGCGGTCGGCCTCATGGATTTGCTCGCGCAGCCATCTGTTGTCTGCGTGCTGGTCTTCCGGCGTCACACCCAGAAGGGCATACATGCCCGGCGACCATGTCGTTTCCAGTGTGCGCAGATCCTGCCGCCAATAACCGAAACTGGCCGCGCGTTCGGCAAGCGCGAATTGCGCGCAGTCGCGGCGCATCTGTGCGTCGGCCGCGGTCTCGCGTTCTGGTCCCTGTGTGTGCCGTTCCTTGCTCGGCATCAATCCCCGCCCGGCTTTACCCCTGATCGGGGCGAAGCCTAGGCAAGTTGTGTTAAGCAAGGCTTTCGCGTTTATGCGTTGGTCGTCTCACGATGGTTAAGCGCCATTAGGGATGTGACTTCGCGCGTCACCCCGTGGCACCCGTCACCCCGTGGCACCGGCGCGTTTCGCGAAATACCAGGCCCGTTCGGCCAGCGGGCGCACCGCCGCCGCGTTGCGGGCCGCGTTGGCATTCGCCGCCGTGCCGTCACGCACGCGCCCGACAATGCCTTGCAGAATGCCCGCCAGCTTGAAGAAATTGTATGCCGCGTAATAGTCCATGTTCGGTGTTGTGGTGCGCCCGGTGCGTTCCCAATACATCCGCACATATTCGTCCATGGCCGGGATGCCCAATGCCTTCAGGTCCGACCCGACAAGCGTGGCGGTACCGGCACTTTGTCCGCCCGCCGGCATCTGCCATTGCAGCAGGTGATAGGTGAAATCGCCCAGCGGATCGCCGATGGTCGAAAGCTCCCAATCCAGCACCGCAATCACTTTCGGCTCCGTCGGATGCAGGATCATGTTGTCCAGGCGATAGTCGCCATGCACCACCGTATCGCGATCCTGCGCCGGCAGATGCGCGGGCAGCCATTCGATCAGCTTGTCCATCTCCGGAATCTTTTCGGTTTCCGAAAGCTGATACTGCTTGGTCCAGCGTGAAATCTGCCGTCCGATATAGTTGCCGGGCTTGCCGAAGCCCTCCAGCCCGATTTTGAGATAATCGAGGTTGTGCAGACGGGCGAGGGTTTCATTCATCGCGTCATAGATGGCGTGCCGTTCCGCGCGTTCCATCCCCGGCAGCAATCCGTCCCACAGGATGCGGCCTTCGACGCAATCCATCACATAGAACATCGTGCCGATGATGCTTTCGTCCTCACACAGCACATGGGGCTTGGCCACGGGGAAGCCGGTCGGATGCAAGGCCGAGATCACGCGGAATTCGCGATCCACCGCATGGGCGGACGGCAGCAATTTTCCCGGCGGCTTGCGGCGCAGCACATATTTGCGGTTCGGCGTCACCAGTTGATAGGTGGGGTTGGATTGGCCGCCCTTGAACTGGCGCACTTCCAGCGGTTTCTGGAAATCGGGAATCCGCTCCGCCAGATAAGCCTCCAGTTTCTTCTGGTCGAAACGGTGGGCTTCGGCGACCTCCTTGGTTCCCGAAAAGGCTTCCTGCCGGTTCAGTTCCGGATCACTCATGGCAATATCCTCGAATGGCGTTGGTGACATAGTGGAATGAGGCTTGGCCGTGACACAAGGCGTTCAGCGCCGTTCGCGCCCGATTGCCCGCCACCCGATGTCGCGGCGGCAGAAAGCGCCGTCCCAATGGATGCGGTCAACCGCGGCATAGGCGCGGGCCTGGGCTTCGGCCACGTTCTGGCCGGTCGCGGTCACGCTTAAGACCCGCCCGCCGGTGGCGAGAATTTCGCTGTCCCGGCGCGTGGTTCCGGCATGAAAAATGGTGATGCCCGGCAGTTTCGCCGCTTCGGCAAGGCCCGTAATCGGATGACCCTTTTCGTAAGTGCCGGGATAGCCTTTTGACGCCATCGCGACCGTCAGCGCGGCGTCGTCGCGCCAGCGCAGGTCGATCGTGTTCAGAATGCCGTCGCGCGCGGCCAGAAGTGCGGTCAGCAGATCGCTTTTCAGCCGCACCATCAACACCTGGCATTCCGGGTCGCCGAAGCGGCAATTGTATTCGACCAGCTTCGGCCCGTCTTTCGTGATCATCAGGCCGAGATAGATCACGCCTTGATAAGGGCGCCCTTTGGCGCCCATCGCCGCCACGGTCGGTTTGATGAAGCGCTCCATCGCCACCGTTTCAAGCGCCGGCGGCAGGACCGGGGCAGGGGAATACGCCCCCATTCCGCCGGTGTTCGGTCCCTTGTCGCCATCGAAGGCGCGTTTGTGATCCTGCGCACCGGCCAGCGGAATCACATGTTCGCCATCGGACAGTGCGAAGAAACTCGCTTCCTCGCCGTCCATGAATTCTTCGATCACCACCTCGTGGCCGCTGTCGCCGAAGCCGCCCTCGAACATGAAGTCGATGGCCTTGCCGGCTTCTGCCTCGTTTTCGGCGATGATCACGCCTTTTCCGGCGGCCAGTCCGTCCGCCTTCACCACCACCGGCAGGCCGATGGTGTGGGCAAACGCCTTGGCCTCCGCCGCCGTCCGGAACCGGCCATAGGCGGCTGACGGGATGCCGATCTCACGGCAGAGGTCTTTGACGAACCCCTTGGAGCCTTCGAGGATCGCCGCCGCCTCGCCCGGTCCGGTGGCGCGAATGCCTGCCGCTTCCATGCGGTCCCACAAACCGCCGACCAGCGGCGGGTCGGAGGCGATCACCGCGAAGTCGATCTTCTTCTCTTTGGCGAATGCGACCAGGGCGTCGAAATCCATCGCCTGGATGGGTACGCACTCTGCCACCTCGGCGATACCGGCATTGCCGGGGGCACAGTAAAGCCTGCTCAGCAGCGGGCTTGCTGACAGTGCCCACGCGAGTGCGTGCTCGCGCCCGCCCGATCCGATCAGAAGAATGTTCATGGCCGGACCATCCGCAAGGGCAGGGTCAGATTCAAGACGCAAAGGGCCCTGAAAGCTCTATTATCCACGAATCATGACTGCCCCGCGCGCCAACCTGCCTGAATTCAGCGTCAGCGAAATCGCCACCGCCCTGAAACGCACGGTGGAGGACGCATTTCCTTTTGTGCGGGTGCGGGGCGAGATCAGCGGCCTGAAATTCCACTCCTCCGGCCACGTCTATTTCGACCTGAAGGACGACAAGGCGGTTCTCAATGCCGTTATCTGGCGCGGCACGGCGCAACGCCTGAAAATCAAGCCTGAGCAGGGGCTTGAGGTCGTCTGTACAGGTCGAATCTCAACCTATGCCGGCTCCTCGCGTTATCAGATCATTGTCGAGCAGGTGGAGCTTGCCGGTCTCGGCGCCTTGATGGCGATGCTGGAGGAACGCAAGAAACGCCTTGCGGCCGAAGGCCTTTTCGCGCCCGAACGCAAGAAGCCGCTGCCTTTTCTACCGAATGTGATCGGTGTCATCACATCGCCCACCGGGGCCGTGATCCGCGACATCATGCACCGGCTGAACGACCGCTTTCCGCGTCGCGTTCTGCTCTGGCCTGTGGCGGTTCAGGGCGAGCGCGCGGCGGATGAGGTTACGGCAGCCATCAGGGGCTTCAATGCCTTGGAGGCCGGTGGTGCGTTGCCTGTTCCCGATGTTCTGATCGTCGCCCGTGGTGGCGGCTCGGTCGAGGACCTGATGGCCTTCAACGAGGAAAATGTCGTTCGCGCGGTTGCCGAAAGCCGCATTCCGGTGATTTCCGCCGTCGGGCACGAGACCGATACGACCCTGATCGACTTTGTTTCCGACCGCCGCGCGCCCACGCCCACGGCCGCCGCCGAAATGGCGGTGCCGGTGCGCGCCGATCTGATCGCCCAGACACTTGATTGCCAGCGCCGCGCCTTCCGTGCCTTTTCGCGCGCGATGGCGGAGCGGCGGTCGGCGCTGACGGCGCTGGCCCGCGTCCTGCCGCGTGCCGATCAGCTTTTTGCCCAGCCGCGGCAAAGACTGGATGGTGCAAGCGAAAGATTGATCAATGGCTTGCGTGGCAATCTTCATGTCCATCGCACACGCTTCCTGAAATCGGCGTCCGTGCTGCGGCCGCAACCGCTCTCGCGCCACATTGTGGTTTGTGGCGAGCGCCTCACCGGGTTGGAGGGGCGGCTGGCGCTGGCGCATCGCGGTCATCTCGCTGTCGCGGCGCGCCGGATCGAAAGCCTTTCCCGAATTCTGCAAAGTGTCAGCTATCGTGCTGTTCTATCTCGTGGATTTGCACTTGTGCGCGGCGGTGAGGGGGCGCTGAAGCGCGCAGCCGCGGCGGTTTCGAGCGGTGAAACGCTGCAACTCACCTTTGCGGATGGAACCGTGGGCGCGACGGCCGACGGGACACCGGTCAAATCCCCGCCACCCAAATCCCTGTCTCGGCGCAGAGCGGGCGGTAGTCAGGGTAGTCTCTTTTGATCATCCCGCTTGCACTCGGGCCGTCTAATCTTCTACCGATGGGCGCATGAACAAGATGGATCGCGATCTCCGGCCGGAAGGCATGGCTGTCCTGGAATATCTCGATGGGGAATATCTCGTCGTGAGACCGGGTTCGTTCGTGGTCTGCGCGGTCACCGGTGTTGCCATTCCGCTGGAGGCGCTGCGCTATTGGAGCGTCGATCTGCAGGAGGCTTATGCCACCCCGGCCGCGGCGCTGAAACGGTTTCAGGAGACCGGAAAAACCCCGAAATGAGCCAGGCATGATTCGGGCATGATTCTGCGGCGTCAGGTGCTCACGGGTGCGCTGGCGCTCACGGTGCTGCCACGGTTTGCGCGCGCTGAAACACCGCTCTTCACGCTGCACGGCGGTCTCGAACAGGGCAGCCTCGTCACCGGTCATACCGCTCCCGATGCAACGCTGTCGCTGGACGATTCACCGCTAAGCCTTTCGCCGGATGGCGCATTCGCCTTTGGCATTGCCTATGACCGCACCGCGCCGTTGCGGCTTGTCGCGCGTCTGGGCCATGGGCGCAGCGAGGAGCGTGCCATCTCCCCCGTTCCGCGGGTCTACCAGACGCAAAGCATCACCGGCCTGCCGCAGGCCTATGTCACGCCGCCGCCGGACATTCTGGCGCGCATCCGTGCCGAGGCCGCAGCGGTTGCAGAGGCCCGCAAACGCGATACGCCGGGCACCGGTTTTCAGTCCGTCTTTCAATGGCCGGTTGCGGGAACGGTCAGCGGCGTGTTCGGCAGCCGCCGCATCCTGAACGGCACGCCGATGGCGCCGCATATGGGGGTGGATATCGCGGCCCCGGAAGGTACGCCCATTCATGCTGCGGCCGACGGTGCCGTTTCGCTGATACAGGCGGAATATCTCGGCGGCCATGTCACCCTGATCGATCACGGGCAGGGTGTTTCGACCGTCTATCTGCATCAGCAGGACATTCTGGTCCGCAGCAATGAAAAGGTGGCGCAAGGTCAGATGATCGGCCGGGTCGGGCAGACCGGGCGCGCCACCGGCCCGCATCTGCATTGGGGGCTCAACTGGTTTCAGATGCGGCTTGATCCTTCGCGTTCCACCGCGTCGGCAGAGCCTGCACCCTCCTGAGCGCCCGCGCGCCAGCGCCGCCCGGTGGGCCTGTCCTTTTCGCGCGGCCAGCGCCGGTGAATCCACAGCCATTGCGATGGCCGCTGCCGCACCAGCGTCTCCACCGTGCGATTGATGTCTTCGGTCAGTGCCTGCACATCGCGATCGTTGTCGCCCGTCGGCGTGAAGGCGATCGGCGGATGAATGGTCACGCGAAAGCGCGCACCGTTCAGCCGCTCGTTCACCACCGGCACCAGTGCTGCACCCAGCCGCAGATGCAGCACGGCGGGGGCGGGTGTCGTCATCGCTGCGCGGCCGAAGAAGGGTGCGCTGACCCCTTCATTGGTTTTCTGGTCCACCAGCAGAAAAACCGCCTTGCCTTTGCGCAACAGGTTGAAAATCCGCCGCGTGCCTTGCGCGCCTTTGGTGATCTGTTCTTTCGGGCCCCCTTTGGCGCGCTGGCGGGAAATCCAGCGGTCGACATAGGGATTGTTCACTGGGCGGAAGACGATGCCGCCATCATAGCCACGCTGATTTGCGGCCAGCGGCATCGCTTCCCAGTTTCCGAAATGGCCGGAGAACAGCATCGCGCCCTTGCCGCCGGCCACGGCGGCATCGGAGATTTCCACCCCCACGACTTCGATCCGCGGCTCCGGCCCCAGCATCGAAATCTTGTCGAGATGGGGATATTCCGCGCCCGTGCGGCCCAGATTGTCCCACATCTCGCGGATAATGGTTTCGATCTCGGCGGCGGATTTCTCCGGGAACGCCGCACGCAGATTTTCGCGCGCGCGCGTGCTTAAGGGCGTGCGATAGAGGATTTCGCGCCCGATGAACCCGCCCAGCGCCGAGGCACGGTCGATCCCCAGCAGGCGGAATATCCCCATCAGGAAAAAGAACCCTGCCGCCTCTGTGCCATAGCGTATCCGTGCGGCAAGTGGCAGTTCCGGCCCGCCCTCCGTCATGCGCTTTTCTGCACGCGGTTCGGAATGGCATAGCGGTCCATCAAAGCGATAACCGCATCGGGATTCTCGAACACTGCCCGCACCGGCAGAAAGCGGATGCCATGGCGCTGTTTCGGCGTCAGGCGCACGAAATCTTTTTCCGTGGTGATCAATTGCGCGCCTTCCTGCTGCGCGCGCGCTTTCAGTTTCGCGATCTCTTTCGCCGTATAGGTGTGATGATCGCCGAAGCCGCGCAATTCCTTGACCTGCGCGCCCAGCGATTGCAGCGAATGAAGAAGCTTTTTCGGCTGGCCGATGCCTGCAAACGCGATCACCGGCTTGTCCTTGATGCCGGGAATTTCCTGCGGCACCAGTTGTGCCCGCAATACGGGCCCGCGATAGCCCGGCAGTTTCGGTGAACCCTTGCCCATCAGGATCACCGCGGTCGCACGGCGCAATCCCTGCCGCACCGGTTCGCGCAACGGGCCGGCCGGCACGATATGGCCATTGCCATAGGGGCGCTGTGCGTCGATCACCACAAAGGAAATATGTTTGCGCAGCGAATTGTTCTGGTGGCCGTCGTCCATCACCAGAACATCGGCGCCCGCCATGTCGGCGAATTCGGCGCCCGCCATGCGGTTGCGCGCCACCACGGTTGGTGCGGTGCGCGCCAGCACCAGCGGCTCGTCGCCCACATCGCGTACCTTGTGCACGGTCGGATCCACCCGCATCGGCCCGCGCGTGCGCCCGCCATAGCCGCGTGACAGAAAGAATGTCTGTAACCCGCGCGCCTGCAACAGATGCGCGATCTCGATGGCGGCCGGCGTCTTGCCGGTGCCGCCGACGCTCAGATTGCCGACACAGATCACCCGTGCGCGTGAGCGGTAACGCCATTCCGATGTGTTGCGCCATTTCACGCTCAGCCCATAGAGCGCCCCGATGGGCGAGAGCAGTTGCGCCGTCAGGCGTGAAAAGGGTGCCTTGCTGGTCCAGAATTTAGGTGCGCGCATGGCCGGTCAGCAAAGCCTCGACAAAGGTGGTGGTTCTGGCGACCGCGCCGCCAAGTTTCGCCGCCCCTGCGGCAGCCGCCTCGCCCATTACGCTTGCTTCATCGGGTTTGGCAAGAATCCGGGTCATCAGCTTTGCGATTTCGCCGCAACCCTCCACCCGGCCGCAGCCCTGCGCGGTGAAAATGGCATCATAGGCGACGGTGAAATTTCCGGTGTGCGGCCCGGCCAGCACCGCGCAACCAAGGCGTGCAGGTTCCAGGGGGTTCTGCCCGCCATGCGGGATCAGGCTGCCGCCGACAAAGGCCGCTGGCGCCAGGCGGAAAAACACGCCCAGCTCGCCCATCGTATCAGCGATATAAATAGCCGTATCCGGGCCGGGCATGGCGCCGCCGGAACGGCGCACGGTTTTGCGCGTGCCGCACAGCATGGCGATTTCTTCGCCCCGTTCGGCGTGCCGCGGCACGACAATGGTTAAGAGCTGCGGGAACTGGCGGCGGATCGCGTCATGGGCGGGCAACAGGGTTTCGTCTTCGCCAGCATGCGTGCTCGCCGCCAGGAATACCGGCCGCGTTCCGATGGCTGCTTTCAGCGCAGCCAGCTTTTCAGGGTCTGCGGGCAGGGGGGCCGCATCCGCTTTCAGGCTTCCCACCATGCGCACCTCGCGCGCGCCCAGGCTGCGGAATCGTTCCGCGCCTTCCTCATCCTGCGCCAGCACGCCATCGAAGGTGGAGAGGATGGCTGTGATCGCGCTGCGTGCGTGGCGCCAGCCCGAGGCTGAGCGTGCGGACATCCGTGCATTGACGAGCGCAAGCGGAATGCCGCGTTGCTTCGCGCCAAGAAGCAGATTGGGCCACAGATCGGAATCGATGAACAACCCCACATCAGGCCGCCAGTGATCGAGAAACGCCGCCGTCGCCTGCGGCGTGTCGAGCGGGATGAACTGATGAAACGCGCCTTCCGGCAGCCGGTCGCTCATGATCTGTGCGGAGGTGACGGTTCCCGTCGTGACCAGCGCATGCCGTCCCGGTGTCAGCAACGTCTTGAGCAGCGGCAGTGCGGCCAGCGATTCACCGACGCTCGCGCCATGCAGCCAGATCAACGTGCCTTCGGGCCGTGCCAGTATCGGGCGGCCCAGCCGCTCGCCCAACCGTGCCTTGTCTTCTTTTCCGCGCGCCATGCGCTGGCGCAGCAGAAGACCGGCCGCGGGCGAAAATGCCGCCGCGGCGTAGCGATAGGCGATGAGACCGAATGGTATGCGAAGGGATTGGGAGGGCATCGAATTCAACCGGGCGTTTCGCCGTCGTTCAAATTGTGTTGATAGAGCCGTGCATAAAGACCGCCCACGGCCATCAGTTCGGAATGGCTGCCATGTTCGGCCACGCGCCCGCGGTCCATCACATAAATACGGTCGGCATCAAGCACCGTGGAAAGGCGGTGCGCAATGACAATGGTGGTGCGCCCCGCCATCAGGGTGGACAGGGCGTCCTGCACCTGGCGCTCGCTTTCGCTGTCCAGCGCCGATGTCGCTTCGTCCAGCAACAGGATCGGCGCGTTGCGCAGCATCGCGCGCGCGATGGCCACGCGCTGGCGCTGGCCGCCGGAAAGGCGCAAGCCCCCCTCGCCGACGCGGGTGTCATAGCCTTCAGGAAGCTGCGCGATGAAATCATGTGCCGCTGCCGCGCGTGCCGCCGCTTCGATTTCGGCGCGGCTGGCGCCTGGGCGGCCAAGCGCGATGTTATCGGCTACGCTTTCGTCGAACAGGATCGGTTCCTGCGTCACCAGCGCGATCTGTGCCCGCAGGGATGCAAGCGTCACGTCCGCAATGTCCTGTCCATCGATGTCGATCGTGCCGCGGTCGCATTCGTAAAAGCGCAGCAGCAGATTGAACACGGTGGATTT
>JAFKEW010000016.1 GCA_017308375.1 Alphaproteobacteria bacterium | reverse complement strand
GTCATCAAATAGTTACGCTGCAGCCCGTGCCCAAATTTTGAAATCTCGCCACGAAACGATTCGTCCTGCCATATCGATTTAACCAATGGCATATTGAGGGTCACGTTGCCCTCATTCATCTCAGCCCAGTCAAGATGCACATGCGCATCAGTCGATGATAACCGCCTGAACTCCGCGTCGAGGATATTTTGGAGCCTGTTGACCTCCTCCTTATAATCGCCGACTAGCTCCTTGATTTTGTCATGCGCGATAGCGCGAATTACGGCTACCTTTTCGTCGATTTTCACCCGCGCACGAATTATTCGATTTACGAGTGTTCCGAACGCGTTGTTCTTTGCCTCTTCCTCTTCTTCGGCGGCATCCTTCACGGCGGGTATGTATACCCAGTCCAAGAATTTCCGAAGCCGTGCAGCAACTCCACTTGCTCCAAAAGCTAGATCTTCGCTTTCGATCATTTCTTGCTGGTCTGGGTGGTCCGCCTCAAATTTGCGAAGAGCCTCTAGATAGTTAGCGACGGCGGCCCGTGGCGCTAACTCCGGCAGTTCTGTAAACTCTTTCCGCAAAGTTTCGGAATAAACACTTTTTTGCGCGGTCGCACCTTCGGCTGCATGAAACGCTCCAAATGCGCGGATGCCACTCCTACGCCCATGTATCGAAGCTTGTATTCGGCCTTCGACGATCTTTGCGCGGATAAAAAACTCTAACTTACCATGGCGGACATAGTGACTGAATTCTTCAACCACCTTTTGCGGCAATTCATCGAACGTGAGGACGATACGAAGTTCTTTGTTTGGTTCATTGAAGTCGCTAACCGAGAGTGGATTTGATTTTTGCGTAGAGCGGAAAAAAATATCGGCCGCCTTAAATACAGTTGATTTCCCACTGTTATTGGGGCCCACGAACGCTGTGTATTTTTCAAATTGGATGGCTTCCGACCTGAAACATCTGAAGTTTATTAGTTCAAGCCGATCTAGCTTCATCATCCGCCCCCGGATTTTTTGAGAAGCATAAACCCCATTCTATTGGGTATACAACCAGGAGTAAGTCGGATGCCCGTGAACAGAATACAGCAAATTGTTCACGGTCGGCGGCGGCTGGGCATCCGTAAAAGGGAGCAGCGGGCATCGGTTGAGCCAACATCGAATAAGCGGATTGGCTACAAATTAGCCATTTCACCAGAAGCGATTCGAACTTTTCCGCCGTCCGGGATCGCCGAATCTACGATATTGAAGATGTTCCGATTTCCGCCTTCGCAGCCGGTGCGGCTTTATCGTAGGTTTGGCGGCTGACGACGGTGAAGTGGCGCCCCACGCTGGACGAAAGTGATAACTATGTCCAGGCCACAATCCTATGAAATCATGGCCCATTCCAGCCGTCGGTCGCCCAAACTACGACAGTCCGCGACCAGCCACTATGCACGTCCGATCTGACGGCCCTTCACGAGTGCATAGATCGCCGGAATTATCAGCAGCGTGAGGATGGTCGATGAGATCATGCCTCCCACCATGGGAATGGCGATGCGCTGCATGACTGCGGAACCTGTACCCGTGCTCCAAAGGATGGGCAGAAGTCCCGCGATGATGGCCGCCACGGTCATTATTTTGGGCCTGACGCGCGCGACAGCGCCCTCCATGATTGCATGATACAGATCGTTCCGGCTGAGCGGTTGTCCCTCGGCCTTTCGCTGCTCTGCGATCTCCCGAAACGCATTATCGAGATAGATCAGCATCACCACGCCGGTTTCGGCGGCGACACCGGCCAGAGCAATGAAGCCTACAGCAACCGCCACACTGAAGTTAAAGCCCATAAAGTAGACGAGCCAGAAGCCGCCGGTCAGTGCAAAGGGAACGGAGAGCATGACGATTGCCGTCTCCGTGAAGCGCCGGAAATTGAAATAGAGCAGCAGGAAGATGATGAAGAGCGTGAGTGGAATCACGGTCGCAAGCCGCGCTTCCGCGCGCTGCAGATATTCGAACTGGCCGCTCCATTCGAGATGATAGCCGGGCGGCAGCTTCACTTGCCTCTGTACTGCGCGCTGCGCATCTTCGACATAACCTCCCAGATCGCGCCCCTGCATATCCACATAGACATAACCCACAAGTTGCGAACCTTCCGTGCGGATAGAGGGTGGGCCAGAATCAATGGATATTTTCGCAATCTGACCAAGGGGGATGGAGGCGCCGTCTGGCGCAGTCACCAGCACATTTTGTGCAATGGCTTGAGGATTATCGCGATAGGCGCGGGGATAGCGGACGATGACGCCGAAACGCTCCCGGCCTTCAACGGCGGTTGTCACCACCTCTCCGCCAAGCGCTGTCTTGATGACGTTCTGGACATCTTCAACGGAAAGGCCATATCGCGCCAGCGATGCACGGCTAGGCGCAATATTCAGGTAATAGCCGCCCGTCAGCCGTTCGGCGAAGGCGCTGGTCGTGCCTGGTACCTTGCGAACCACCGCTTCGATCTGATGGGCAATTTTGTTGATCTCATCAAGATTACTGCCGAATACTTTCACGCCTACGGGTGTGCGAATGCCTGTCGAAAGCATGTCGATGCGCGCTTTGATGGGCATGGTCCAGGCATTGCTGACACCAGGAAATTGCAGCGCCGCATTCATGTCGGAGATGAGTTTATCGACCGTCATGCCCTTCGGCCATTCGTCCTCCGGTTTCAGATTGATGATGGTCTCGAACATTTCGAGCGGGGCCGGGTCGGTGGCAGTATCGGCACGGCCCGCTTTGCCGAAGACCGACGCCACTTCGGGAAAGGATTTGATGATGCGGTCCTGCACCTGGATCAACTCGGCGGCTTTGGTGATTGACATGCTGGGAAGGCTGACCGGCATATACATCAACGTGCCTTCGTTGAGGGTCGGCATAAATTCGCTGCCGGTGTGCAGCACCGGATAGGCAGAGGCAGCGAGAATGACGAGTGCAATGCTGATCGCGGTCCGGCGCCAGCGTAGCACCACATCGATAACGGGCCGGTAGATCGCAAGCAGGGCTCGGTTTAACGGGTTCTTCCGCTCCGGCATGATGCGCCCGCGCACGAAGAGCTTCATCAGCACCGGCACCAGCGTCACCGAAAGCAGGGCCGCGCCGCCAAGAGAGAAGATATAGGTATAGGCCAGCGGCTTGAACATACGCCCTTCCTGTTCCTGCAGCGTAAACACCGGCAGGAATGAAACAGCGATGATGAGCAGGCAGAAGAACAGCGATGGCCCGACTTCGATCGCCGCACGGACCAGCGTTTGGGTCCGCGTCTCGCCTTCGGACGCGTGCTCCAGGCGCTTGTGCGCATTCTCGATCATGACGATGGCCGCATCGACCATTGCACCGATGGCGATGGCGATTCCACCCAGGCTCATGATGTTGGATGTCACCCCGATTGCGTGCATGACAATGAACGCGATCAGCACCCCGATCGGCAACATGAAGACGGCAACAAGCGCGCTGCGGGCATGCATCAGAAAGATCATGCAGACCAGCGCCACAATGATGCTTTCCTCTATCAGCGTGTGCGTCAGCGTGTTGATGGCCCGGTAGATGAGACCGGAACGGTCGTAGACCGGTAATATCTTCACACCCGCCGGCAGGCTGCTCGCAATCTCCGCGATCTTCTGCTTTACGCCTTTGATGACGTCGAGCGCGTTCGCGCCATCCCGTTGGAGCACAATCCCGGCGGCGACCTCGCCTTGGCCGTTTAGTTCGGCCAGGCCGCGCCGTTCCGCCGGACCTGTCTGGACGCGCGCTACGTCGCGCAAGAGCACGGGCGTCCCGTGATCCGTTTTGAGCACGATCTGTTGAAGGTCTTTGATTCCATGCAGGTAGCCGAGCCCGCGCACCATGTATTCGCGTTCGGACATCTCGATCGTGCTGCCGCCGACATCCGTGTTGGATGCGCGGACGGCATCGATCACTTTCGATAGCGGAATCCCGAACGCACGCAATTTGTTTGGGTCTACGACAACCTGATATTGCTTGACGAAACCGCCCACGCTGGCGACCTCTGCAACACCGGGCGCCTGGGCGAGCTGGTACCGGACGAACCAGTCCTGAATTGTGCGCAGCTCGGCTAGCGTTCGCTGCGCACCGATCACCGCATATTCGAATACCCAGCCGACACCGGTAGCATCCGGTCCGAGCGATGGTGTCACACCGGCGGGTAATTGTTTCTGGGCGAAGTCCAGATATTCCAGAACCCGGCTACGCGCCCAGTAAATGTCGGTCCCATCCTCGAAAATGACATAGACGAAGGACACGCCGAACATAGACAGGCCGCGAACAACTTTGGCGTTCGGCACGGCGAGAAGTGCCGTCGTCAATGGATAGGTGACCTGATCCTCCACCACTTGCGGCGCCTGGCCGGGATAATCGGTATAGACGATGACTTGCGGATCGGAGAGATCGGGTATGGCGTCAAGCGGCGTATTGGCGACCGAGTAAATACCGATCCCAATAATGGCCGCGGCCGCGATCAGGATCAGTGCGGTGCTGCGGATTGACCAGCGGATGATGGCAGCGATCATTGTTTGCCGCCATTGAAGGAGGCCAGTGCGGCCCTCAGATTGCTTTCCGCGTCGATGAGAAAATTCGCGCCAACAACAACCTTCTCGCCTGCCTTTATGCCACTGAGAATTTGCGTGTAGCCATCGCCCTGCGCCCCGATGCGGACCGTGCGGGGCTCGAAACGGCCTCCGCCTTTCGCGACCAGCACCACCTGCTGTGTGCCGCTGTCGATGACGGCCGAATCCGGCACAGCGAGCATCTCCTTGCCCGCGGCTGCAGGCACCTCGATGGCGACGGTTGCATACATGGACTCGCGAAGCCTGCCGTCACGGTTGGGCAGAACGATGCGCACACGCCCCTTGCGCGTGCCTGCCGTCAGCGTTGGATAGATGAAATCTACTTTTCCGGTGAAGACTTGGCCCGGAAAGGCGACGAAGCTTGCATGGACGGGCGCACCCACTTCGACGTCTCCCAAATCCTGCTCCTGCACATCAGCGATCAGCCAAACCGAAGAAAGGTCTCCGATCTTGAAGAGCGGATCGCCTGTGTTGATGCGCATGCCTTCGATCGCCTGTTTCTCCAGGATGACGCCGGACCTTGGGGCCGTAAGGATGATCTCTCGGGTGGCGTGTCCGGTTTTCCGAATCTCGGCAAGCGTCGATTCCGGTATGCCGTATTGCCTGAGCACATCAGCGGCCTGTGCTATCCTGACTGGATTTTTCTCTTGCAAAGCCAACACATAGTCGATCTCGCGCGTGATCACATCGGGACCGCGCTGCATCATCGTATCGGGTGTATCGATCCAGACGCGCGCCAGCGGCTGACCTGCATGGACATGCGCACCGGTCGTCGAGGCAAACAGCTTCTCGACGACCACATCGAATTTCGTCGAGACGATCGCAAGCCTGCTTTCATCGACGGCAATGGTACCCGTGGCGCGCACGGTGCGCATGAGCGTCTTTCGCGTCTCTACGGGTGCGGTCTTGACGCCCAACATCTGCATTCGCGCCGGGCTAACAGTGACGACGCCGGATTCGTCTTCCCCTTCATAGACGGGGATGTAATCCATTCCCATCGCGTCCTTCTTCGGCACCTGCGACGTGTCGGCCAGCCCCATCGGATTGCGGTAATAGAGAATTTTACCCTTGCCCTTCAGCTTGGGGGTGTTCGCGGTTTTCGTAGCCTGTTCTTCGGCATAGACCGGCTTGAAAGGACGGCCATCGGACGTCTTTTTCGGCGTCGCCGAATAGATCGGCTTGCCGTCAGGGTCTTGGTAATAGAGCGGTTTGGGGTTCATGGGCTTCGGCGCCGCCACACCGGCGGCGGCAGGTTTTGGCGGTTGTCCGCCGGGGCGAAGCCAATAGCCTGCCGCCAGGCCTGCCGATACCAAAGCAACTGCTCCGACAGCGAGCATCACTATCTGATTTGTCTTCACGACATTGTTCTCCGATGATCGTTCACTGTCCGAAAGGGCCGAACCGGCCGGCGCCACACGCCGGCCGGCCGGTTTTAAGGTGTGAGTTTCACGACGACCTTGCCGGTCACGGTCTGTGCGACGCCTTGCACTTTGGCACTGAAGCTGAGCGCCCAGTCGTCGGCTTTTTTCCACACAGACCCGTTGGCAACTTCAAAGCGGTAAGTGCCGGGCGGCTGCTCGCCGAGCGGTTTGATTGGCGCAGTCATGGCCGCCATCCCGATCGGCCCCATATCCGCGCGTGATTGGATAATGATCGCGCCGGTGACGGGCTTGCCGTCATGCAGCAGCTTCACGGCAACGATATTCTTGCCAGCGCCGGAAAGCCTCGGGGCGTTCGCAAGCTCGAACTTGTAGTCCGACGCGCTGGCGTTGGACCCGGCCATCACGCTTTTCGCATTCGTGTCTTCGGCATGGCTCGGCAATACCGAAACCAGGATGAAAGGCGCGGCAATGGCCGCCCCGATGAGAAACGATTTCATAGAGTTTCCTTTGGGTGTCCGATGGTTGATGAAAGGCGTCGCCGCATCGGCGATTGATGCATCGCGGATGTAGCCTTTGCGCCTGCGCCTATTGCGGAACGCTGACAGAGCCACGAACAAGATCGTTCACACCCGGCAGATGGGCTGTCAGATGCAAAGTGTCTCCGGTATCGGCACGAACCATAAATGTGCCATCACCGTTCGCCTTGAGCTCTATTTGTTGCTGATGTGGTGGTGCGTTCTTAGCACCGCCATACGCCCACTTGACCGTAAACAGCGTGGCATCGGACACGCGTTGTCCGGTATGGGCATCGACCAACTCGATCGTTGCCATACCGGGTGCCGGCCGATTTAGGACTTCGAATCTGTAGTTGGTGTCGTAGGCTTGTGCTGCACATGCAGCGAGGGTGGTTATAGCGATCACAGCAAATACCACCGATCCCGCACTGTAGCGGATACTCGTGAAGCTGTTCATGGTGCTCTCCTGCCGACGCATCTCGTGATGCGCGACCTGATTTTTGATGAAGGCCACTGCGCTTTCGGCGCCGCGATTACATGCGGCCACCACAATGCGCATGAGCGCAAAGCACACCTCGCGGGTCCAGCGAGGGTGTTCGCGTCAGATCAGGCGAGCAGTATGGGAGGAGGAAGCGCCGGTTGGGTCACGATGCCAGACCGGCTCAATTCGCGCGGGTAAATTGGATCAACGGGGCGAAGCGATAGGACAGGTATGAAATTACTCTGCGGGAGCGCCGCAAACGATCCGCAAACGGGCGTACAGCAGTTCATGGGTTTCGAGGGAGTGTATGGCATCTTCCCTGGTGCGGTTTTCGCCATTTTGGACATGCAGTCGCTCATGGCTGCGTTCTCAGCCGAATTCGCAACGGTCATGTTCATGGTCTTTTGCGTGCCCGCAGACGGCAACATTGCTAATGCCGGCGCGACGCCGCTCAGGAATACGCCGAGCGTTAGAACCAGGATACCTATTTGTCGTGCGAGGTTGCGAAGCATGGCGCGAAGTTAAGCCTTTGGCCTGCAGCCTTCAAGAATGGCTCGCCGGCGTGAATAATTTGTGAGCATTGGCGGCACTTAGATTTTCCTATGTAAAACAAACGCTTGCCTGGAAATACAATGGTCCATTGGGCCACGATATTTCGGTGAAGCGAAGTTATTTAATTCGCTTCAGGTCGATCCAGCGGAGGCGTAGAGCATTGCCGATTACGCTTACCGACGATAATGCCATTGCTGCCGCCGCGATGACAGGCGACAGCAGGACTCCGAACATGGGATAGAGCACCCCAGCGGCGACGGGTACCCCCACCGAATTGTAGATAAACGCGAAGAAGAGGTTCTGGCGGATATTGGCCATCGTCGCCTGCGACAACCTGCGCGCCTGTACGATCCCGGTGAGATCGCCCTTTAATAACGTGACACCGGCGCTCTCCATCGCCACATCGGTTCCCGATCCCATCGCAATGCCTACATCCGCGACGGCCAATGCCGGGGCATCGTTCACCCCGTCGCCCGCCATCGCCACCACACGGCCTTCCTTCCTGAGCTTTGTGACGACCGCGCTCTTCTGATCGGGCAGAATTTCAGCTTCAACCTCCGCGATGCCAAGGCTTCTGGCCACGGCCTCAGCCGTCGTGCGGTTGTCGCCGGTCAGCATCACGATGCGAATGTGGTTCGCCATCAGTGCCTTCAATGCGGCCGGTGTTGTTTTTTTCACCGGGTCAGCGATTGCGAAAATCCCGGCAGCACGGCCATCGACCGCCGCGAAGATTGCGGTTGCACCATCGCCACGAAGAGTATCGGCTCTTGCCGCAAGGGGTGATACATCAACGCCTTGCTCCCGCATGAAATTCTGATTGCCCAGGATCACCTTCCGGCCTTCAACAACGCCCACCGCGCCTTTGCCAGATGGTGAGTCGAACCTATCGACTCTGGGGATTGCGAGCTTTACGCCTTGCGCCTTGGCGACAATAGCGGCTGCGAGCGGATGCTCGCTGGCACGCTCGACGCCTGCCGCAAGCCGGAGCAGTTCGTTCTCTGCCATGCCTTCAGTCGTGACGATGGCGATGACCGAAGGCTTGCCTTCGGTCAAGGTGCCGGTTTTGTCGACCACCAGCGTGTCGACGCGCTCCATCCGTTCGAGCACTTCGGCGTTCTTGACAAGCACGCCGGCCTCGGCGCCACGCCCCACGCCCACCATGATGGACATCGGTGTGGCAAGCCCCAGCGCGCAGGGACAGGCGATGATGAGAACGGTGACGGCAGAAACCAGCGCAAAAGCGAAGCGCGGCTCCGGTCCGAACATCATCCACGCGGCGAATGCGAGCAGTGCAACCGCGATCACAAGGGGCACGAACCAGGATGCGACTTGGTCGGCCAAACGCTGGATCGGCGCGCGGCTGCGTTGCGCGTCCGCCACCATCTGCACAATGCGCGACAGCATCGAATCGCGCCCAACCTTCTCGGCGCGGATAATAAGCGCGCCCGAACGATTGATGGTGCCACCGATCACTTTTGCGCCTACTTCCTTGGTGACCGGCATGGATTCCCCGGTGACCAGGGATTCGTCTACCGACGATCGGCCTTCCACGACTTCGCCATCGACCGCGACTTTCTCGCCGGGCCGAACGCGCACCAGGTCGCCGGCGACGATAGCTTCGAGCGGGATTTCCTCTTCGCGATCATTCCTGATCCGCCTAGCCGTCTTTGGCGCGAGGTCAAGCAAAGCGCGGATGGCGCCGGAGGTATGCTCGCGCGCGCGCAGCTCCAGAACCTGACCGAGCAACACCAATACGGTGATGACGGCCGCCGCCTCGTAGTAAACGGCAACGGCCCCGTCCATTGCGCGGAAGGCAGGCGGGAAAAGGTTCGGGAGAACCGTCGCGACCACGCTGTAGAACCAAGCCACGCCGGTACCCAATGCGATCAGCGTGAACATGTTGAGATTGTGGGTGACGAGCGACTGCCAGCCGCGCATGAAGAACGGCCATCCCGCCCACAGAACCACGGGAGTTGCGAACGCAAACTGGACCCAGACCGAAACGCCCGGTGCGACAAGCCAGTGCAGTTCGAACAGATGCCCGCCCATCTCGAGCACGACCACCGGCAGCGTGAGGATGAGCCCGATCCAGAATCGCCGCGTCATATCGGCGAGTTCAGGATTTGGCGGCGTATCGCGCGTCACGACCAATGGCTCCAGCGCCATGCCGCAGATGGGGCACGATCCCGGATGATCCTGCCGGATTTCGGGATGCATCGGACAAGTGTAGATGGTGCCTGCCGGAGTGTGCTCTTCCGTCGGCGTTTTCACGCCGAGATATTTCTCAGGATCGGCGATGAATTTCGTCCGGCAGCCGGCCGAGCAGAAATGATAAGCCTCGCCCCGGTGCTCGGCGTGGTGCGCCGTCTTTGTCGGATCGACCGTCATCCCGCACACATGGTCTTTCGTTAGCGGTGCTCCGGTTTGTATGGGCGCCATGTGGGCGTCGCTGTGTGAAGATTCATGGGATTCCGGCATTTGCGATCCTTGCAAACGATACCCTGTGGGGGTATATAGGCCACATGAGAGACGACATCAAGTCCAGTTGCCGAAAACGCCTCAACCGCATTGAGGGACAAGTGCGCGGCCTTTCGAAAATGATTGATGAAGATCGCTACTGCATCGACATCATCACGCAGATCGGCGCGGTTCGCGCCGCTCTCGATCGTGTAGAACAGGAAATCCTGCGCGATCACGTCGGCCACTGCGTCGAGAATGCCATCGCGTCGGGCAACAAGGCGGATCAGCGGCAGAAAATCGCAGAGCTTATGGACGTTCTGGGGCGCACCAAACGTTGAGGATATCGTCCTCCTTCGAGGTTACGGCGGCCAAATGTGCTCGGTGTGGAAGCTGCGATCGAGCGGTCGTCGTTTGACGCCGCTCAATCTTTGGCAACTGCGACCATCAGGGTTTGGTGAAGCCCATATGGATCGTGATCTTGTCTCCGGTTTTCACATTTGCAAGCGACGCCGGCGGGAAGTGGAGCTTCAGGCTCATGCCTTCCGTGTTGACATCCACGATTCCAGTATTTGTATCAACGGCCGTGACGGTCGCCGGCATCATATGCATGCTCCCCATCATATTGCCATGCATACCTTGCATGTTCATGCCGGACATTCCCTGCATGTTCATGCCTGACATTCCACCATGGCTGTTTTGTGCAAGAGCAGGCGCTGCCGCTGATACAAGCAGGGCCGCAAACAGCATTGTTGAGACACGCTTCATCGTATTTCTCCTTCAGTTATGATGATCGCCGTGACCGTCACTCTGCATCCCCGGCATGTCTTTCATCATCTCTTCGTGGCTTTCTGGCGCACTTTTTACGGCCGCCTGGTATTGCGCCGGCGTGAGATGCGGCAGCTTTTGCAGGAAAGCCACCATGTCCCAGATCAGGGTATCGTTATGGGTTACGCCCCAAGCGGCCATGCCAGTCATCTTGATGCCGTGCTTGATAACCCAGAATTCCTGCCTAGGCGTAAGATCGGTGCCTTTGCTCAAATCCGGAGCCCGCGGGTAAAGGCCTTGGCTGATCTCCGTCTTCTCCATTCCAGGCGCCAGATGGCAGCCGCTGCACATCTCGCCATAGAGCCCGGCGCCATCTGCGATACGTTTCTGGTCTCCGAGGTCTGTCGGAACCGCCACGCTGCTCGCCCGCACGGCAATCGAGCGATCCCGGACGGTGTTCAAAAGCCAATAGACCGGCGCGGTGTGCGGCGCATCGGCGGCGATATTGTAGGCACCGGCGTAGACCAGCAGCCAGGCTACGCCAAGAATAAGGATCAGCCCGCTGCCGACTCCGGCGGCGATAAGACGATTGCGTGTGATCTGACCATGCCGCATGGATTCCTGCCCGGTTTCTGTTCGTCCTCCATGCCAATACGCAGAAGAGGCGAATATCCCTCCGGCGGTCAATTTTGCCGCGCTTCCGGGAGGTTTTTGCCGGTGGGCCGCGTATATTTGGGCAAAAGAATCCATCAGGAGGCGTAACGATGCTCGAACACGAAATCTCAGCTTTGGTCTCGCGTGATCGAACCGATCTCAGCGGACTTGAAGCAGACATCTGGCGGCGGGAGAGCCAGATACGGGTATCTCAAAAGGCTGGGCGCACGCTGATATCGCTGCAAGCCGCCGTTATGGCGCTGTCGGTCATCTGTAGCACTTCTGTAGGCATGGTGATGGCGACGCATCGGGCTCAGGCCAGCCCGGTCTCGCTCTTCAACCCCGGAGCCGACCTCGCACCGTCTTCGCTGCTCTTCGGCAGGCGCCCATGATCGGCCAATGGCGCGTGTTTCTGGCGATGCTAGCACTCACGATCGTGGCGGCCGGCGCTGCAGGCTGGATGGGCGTTCAATACGGCATGCAACGGGCGAACGAAGCTGCCGATCTGGACACCATGCTACATCATGATCTCGATCTCACACCTGATCAGGAACGTAGAATCCATGTGTTAGAGGTGCACTATTCCGGCGTGCGCGCACAAACCCAATCGGAAATGCGCGCGGCCAATCGCGATTTGGCATACTCGATCGTTCATACACATGCCTATGGCCCCGACACGCAGCGCGCGATAGGCCGGCTTCACAAAGCGATGGAATCTCTACAGGAGGGTACGATCCGACACATCCTTGCAATGCGGGCGGTCCTGACGCCGCAGCAGCAACAGAAATTCGACCACACCATCACGAAAGCCCTGGGCGAAGATACACAGTGACCGATACCGGTTCGGACCACGACGAAGATTTGGCTAGCTTGGCCAAGCGTGGCGACCGGGCCGCCTTCGAGAATCTCGTCCGGCGGCACAAAGACGATCTTTACCGCTTCGTGCGCCGCTATGTCGGCCAAGCGGACGACGCCTACGATGTTCTGCAAGATGCAATGGTCGCTGCCTGGCTCGGTTTGCCGCGTTACGACCCGGCGCGGCCTTTTGCGCCTTGGCTGCGCACGATCGCACTGAACAAGTGCCGCGACTTCGGCCGCCGGCAAACCGTGCGCCGCCTGTTCCACAGGGCTCTCGCACAGGATTGGACCGCGCACCAAACACCTGCCGAAGCGCAGGGCGTGCCGGACGATACAGCCATGTCGGATGATCGGCTGGATCGCCTCGACCGTGCCATTGCCGGCTTGCCTGCTCTTTACAAGGAACCACTACTGCTGACGACCGTTAGCGGGCTTTCGCGTGAGGATGCTGCTAGATGTCTGAAAACAACACCCAAAGCTATTGAGATGCGCCTCTACCGCGCCCGGCGCAAGCTACGGGCGGCGCTTGGAGAACCGGAGGGATAATGGATCGTTCCGCGTATACTCACTGACATTCATCTTTCGAGTTTCCATGACTACTATGAAATTGCGGGGCGCGCCCCGGTTTTCGCCCAGTCGCCGCCGGTTTGTTCAAGGTTTGGCGATGGTTGGCGGGCTTGTCGGGACCGGCATCCTAAACGCTGCGCGTGCCGCGGCCCGCGCTCCGTCTGTCCTGACTGGCGATCGCTTCGACCTGAGCATTGGCGAAACGCCGGTCAATTACACCGGCAATATGGGGCTCGCCACGACGGTCAACAGCCTGTTGCCGGGGCCGGTGCTGCGTTGGCGCGAGGGCACCACCGTGACCTTGCGCGTCACCAACCGCCTGCGTGTGCCCACCTCGATCCACTGGCACGGCATATTGCTGCCGTTCCAGATGGATGGGGTACCCGGCATCAGTTATCCTGGTATCGCACCGGGTGAAACCTTCACCTACCGTTTTCCAGTGAAGCAAAGTGGCACTTACTGGTATCACTCGCACACGAAGTTCCAGGAGCAAACCGGCCTGTATGGCCCCCTGGTAATCGAGCCCGCTCGTGGCGAACGCTTTCATGCGGATCGCGACCATGTCGTGATGCTGAACGATTGGACGGACGTGGATCCGGAACGGATTTTTGCGATCCTCAAGAAGCAGAGCGACTACTTCAACTTCAACGAGCTTACGGTGTCAGACTTCGCGCACGACGTCTCGATGCTTGGGCTACGCGGCGCGCTCAAGGAACGCGCCATGTGGAACCGGATGCGCATGAGCCCGCGTGATGTGATCGACATTAGCGGTTTTACCTATACCTATTTGATGAATGGCGTAACACCGGCGGGTAACTGGACGGGCCTGTTCCAACCGGGCGAGCGTGTACGACTACGTTTCATCAACGGCTCGTCGAATAGCTATTTCGATGTGCGTATTCCCGGTCTGAAGCTCACGGTAGTGGCCGCTGATGGCCAGGATGTCGAGCCGGTGACCGTGGACGAGTTCCGCATTGCAGTAGCAGAAACCTGCGACGTCATTGTGGAGCCGAAGCACGATCGTGCCTACACGATTTTTGCACAGTCCATTGACCGCTCAGGCTACGCACGCGGCACATTGGCGCCCAAATCCGGTATGGAGGCGGACGTGCCGGTCATGGATACCGTGCCGACGCTAACCATGGTGGACATGATGGGCGCCATGGCGCAGGGGCATGGCATGCAAGGCATGGATCGCGGCGCGATGGCCGGGATGAATATGGCCTCGATGCAAGGCATGCAGCACAGCCAGATGTCAGGCATGGACATGTCAGGCATGGACATGTCGGGCATGGACATGTCGGGCATGGTGAAGGCGCACCACGCCCGCACTGAATACCATAATCCTGGCGTGGACATGCATGTCGATTATCCACGCACCAACCTCGATGATCCAGGCGTCGGACTGCGTAACAACGGGCGGCGTGTGCTGACCTACGCCGACTTGCACACGATAGGTGGCTCGCTCTATCCCCACGAGCCCGTGACGAAGGATATCGAACTGCATCTGACCGGCAACATGGAACGCTTCATCTGGTCGTTCGATGGCGTGATCTTCTCCAAGGCCAAGCCGGTTCATTTCCCTGCCGGTAGGCACCTACGTATCATCCTGTGCAACGACACCATGATGAACCACCCTATCCACCTGCATGGCATGTGGAGCGAAGTCGAATCGCCTGACGGGCAATTCCAGGTACGCAAGCACACCGTTAACGTGCAGCCGGCCCAACGCGTGACCTACCGGGTCAAGGCCGATGCACTTGGGCGCTGGGCCTATCACTGCCATCTGCTCTATCACATGGAAGCGGGCATGTTCCGCGAGGTGGTGGTGGCATGAACACAACAACCCGCTTGACCACAGTGCTCGTACTTGCGTTGGCATCCACTTTCACGATGTTCGCCAAGGCGCAAGACACGGTGAAGGATACGGACATGCACGGTGTGCATATGCCTGAATCCAAGTCAAAGCCCAGCCAGCCGAAACACAAACCGAACGCCCTGGCGCCGGCTACAGCAAGTTCACCGGCAAAGAGCAGCGGCGTCCATGGCATGGATATGTCGTCGATGCACGATATGCCCATGCAGCAACAACCGGCAAAAGCATCGGTACCACCCACACTCGTAACATCATCATCGAGCGTCCAGTCCATGCACGGCATGGACATGCAGGGCATGCACGTGGCGCCGCAATCGCATCAAGGGCAGACGACAGAACAGGACATGGCTTCGATGCCCGGAATGCAAGGGATGCCGATGCAAGCAAAGCCATCAGCCGATATGCAACATCTGCACTTCGGGCAAATGATCGGCACGCGTCCGAAGCCTGGCGGGCTCGCTGGTGCGATGGACGGCATGGCGATGCCGTCCATGCAAGGCATGGATATGTCTTCGATGCAGGGTGGCGATGCGCCTCAGGATGCACGCAGCTCGGACTATTCAGATGGCTATGCTTACGGCTCCATGCCGGGCATGGACATGAATGACAATCCTTCCATCGGCATGCTGTTGCTCGATCGCCTGGAATACGTTCACTCCCGTGATGGCGGCAACGCCATGGCGATCGACGGCCAAGCCTGGTACGGGAAAAACTTCAACAAACTGTGGGTGAAGTTCGAGGGCGAACAGGCCGATGGCAAGCTACAGGACTTGCGTACCGAAGCGTTGTGGGATCACGCCATTGCCACCTACTGGAGCACGCAAATCGGTGTGCGTCACGACTTCGGCGTGGGACCCGGTCGTACCTGGGCAGCATTCGGCATCGAAGGATTAGCGCCGTACTGGTTCGAGACCGAGGCCACGTTCTATGTCGGACCAGACGGCCGCACCGCCGCGCGGGCCTCATTCGAGTACGAAGCACTGCTGACTCAACGGCTGATCCTGCAACCGGAGCTGGAGGTGAACGCCTATGGCAAGGACGATTTGCGACGCGGCATCGGTTCGGGGCTATCCGATGCCGAAGTAGGTTTGCGGCTGCGTTACGAGATCAGGCGCGAGTTCGCGCCATACATCGGTGTGGTTTGGCACCAGCGTTTTGGCCGCACGGCCGACCTGGCGCGTGCGCAGGGCGAACACGCCGACGACCTGCAGTTCGTTGCCGGTTTCCGCATTTGGTACTAACAGAGGAACGACCCATGAAAAGGCACACCGAACATGTTCTGGTCGTGGTAGCCGTATTAGTGGTCCTCGCGAAATATCGGATAAAGCATTTCCGTCACGTTTCCGAAGCGATGATCGCATTGTGCTTGTGCCCTTCTGTCATTCGCCTCTCGTATGATCCCATCGCCAATGGCATCTCGACCGGAGGCCGTGAGCCGTCGGACGGTTATCATTCCGTGGACAGCAATGACCTTCGTGGATGGGATCGCATCTCTGGGGAAACGCTGCCGCTCAGCGAAGACCAGGAGGGTGAATCAACGTACCAAGGCGAACAACAGAACGCCCGGAAGCAGTACATGGACTTAACCCGAATGGGATATATCGATGCATATGTCACCTCGAAATCGCAATGAACTCTGCCAGCACGCTTTAGCCGAAAATCCAATGTCGTATCGAAGTGTCTTGCGGCAGTAATGCCAGTCGAACTCCGACATCTGCGCTACGCGATAGCAGCCTCTGATCACCGTAGTCTCCGCCGTGCGGCCGAAATCCTACACCTAAAGCAGTCCACACTCAGCCGCTGCGTGCGCGATCTGGAGGAGGAATTACAGGTCCAATTGTTCGAGCGCTCCCGCATCGGCGTGCGCCCGACTGCGGCGGGTAACGCTTTCATCACTAGTGCGCGTCGCGTCGTGCAAGAGATCGATTGCATCACCAATACCGCGCGCGCCGCCGGCCGCGGCGAGGTCGGTCGGCTCACCATCGGTTTCTATACGTCTCTCTCCACTGGCAATCTACGCGCGACGCTGCTCGACTACATGCAGCACTATCCGCAAGTGCAGATCGATATCATCCAAGGACCGCGGACCGAGCTGTTTACCGCGATCGACAATGCAACGCTCGATATTGCGATCGTCACCGGAGAGCCCAACGGGCAACATCGCCGCTCGATGGCGCTGTGGAGCGAGCGCGTGATGGTCGCACTTCCCGAAGGTCACCCTCTGGCGGCACAGGAGATCGTCTCCTGGACCGATCTTAAGAGCGAGACCTTCCTGCTGGCGCGTTTCGATCTCGGCCAGGATTTCCGCGACCTCTTGATGATGAAACTCGCCTCGCCTGGCGACCGGCCGAAGGTAGTGCAGTACGAGGTCAATGGTGAGACCATCAAGAGCCTGGTCGGCGCGGGTCTGGGCGTCAGCATCACTTGCGACGCCTATCTCGGCGTCAGCTATGCTGGTGTCACTTACCGCGAGGCGCGTGACGGCAACGGGCCGTGGCGTCTGGGATACCAGGCGCATTGGGCGGCGGACAATCTCAATCCCGCGCTCGACTCGTTCCTCAAACTGCTGCGTGAACGCTACCCGGCGCTACCAGAACCCGAATGAGGCCGCTCGCCTGATCCTTGCTTATGCGCCTTTCTGAAGGCGCGATCGGTCACCATGAAGCGCGCCAGCATCGGGCCAATCAGCTTGGCGGGGTCGGATACGGCCTGTCCGGTCTCGCGGCCGAGCGCCTCGGCATAGGCGACGAGATCGCGATGTACCGGCGCCTGCAATTCGATGGTGAGCTTTACTGGGCGATCATCGGCGAGCGGGCCGAGCTTCAGCTTGATGGACATGACGGCGTTCCTTATCGGTAGGGTGCGAGCACAAGGTCGCGATCGACCAGCACGCGCACGGGAAAGCCTGGCCGGATGGAGAGCGTCGGCTGGACGTTCAGGTTGCGCTCGACGATCTGCTGGCCGGTCTGGCTGATGCTGCTGGAGGCGCCCATGCGGATCGCTTGGGCCAGGTTGTTCGCGCTGTCGCTAGTGCCTGCCTCGGCGCCAACACTGAGCATGGTCGAGAGCAGCGCCGCCTTGAACAACATGCCCCAATGGTTGTCGACCTCGTCCTCCAGGCCGGCATAGCCTTCCGCATCGGCGCCGGGCTGGCGTTCGAGCACGATGGATTTGCCGTTCGGCAGAATTAGGCGCGTCCACACCAGCTGCACCCGGCTCTGGGCGAAAGAAATCTGGCTGTCGTATTGGCCGATCAGCCGCGCGCCCTGCGGGATCAGGAGATAGCGCCCGGTCGGGCTGTCATACACGTCCTCCGTCACCTGGGCCGTCACCTGTCCCGGCAGATCGGAGCGGATGCCGGTAATCAGCGCGGCCGGGATCACCGCACCGGCTTGCACGACATAGGGCGAAGGCGGCGCTTCCAGCCGATCCAGGCTGACGGTGCGGCGATCGACCGGCCCGTTCATGAAGGCGAGCTTTTGGTTCTGCATGTTCTGGGTGGCGGTCGGATCGCTCGATGCGGTCTGGCCGGGCGCCGGCGGCTCTACGCTCGCACTTCCCGGCGCCGCGACCACCGCCGGCTCGACCGGGCGCGTGATCTTCTCGACCAGCCGCAGCTTCTCGGCCGCGACGCCGGCATCCTCATCCCAAACGCTGACGGTGGCGGTGACGTAGGCTTCGCCGGCGTGGTCCGCGCCCAATTCCTGCAAAGCGAGATCGGCGTCGGCGGCCTTGTTGGCGGCATCGCTGTCGAGCAGCACCGACGCCTCGTTCGTCATCACTTCCTTGACGATGGCGGCGATCGACTTGCGCTTGGCGAACCATTGCCGCCGGATTCGGGTGATGAGCTTGGTCGCGTCCGTCTTGTCGAGACAGATCGCGCGAGTCATCCAGCGATAGGGAAAGGCGAGCCGGTTGAGTTCGTCGAGGATACCCGGATGGGTCATCGTCGGAAAGCCGACGACCGTGAGCGTGCGCAGGTGATGATGGCCGAGCTGAGGTTCGAGACCGCCGGTCAGCGGCTCGTCCGCCAGAAGCGCGTCGAGGTACATCGGCGTTTCGGGCACGCGCACGCGCTGGCGCCGCGTCGAGACCGTGCTGTGCAGGTAGGTCAGCGTCTCCGCGTCGTCGAGCCACGCCACTTCGGGGATGAAGCCTTCGACCAGCTGCAGCACGCGATCGGTGCGATCGACGAACCCGGCCGAAGGTTGCGCGGAAACCGGCGGTCAGATCCCAATTTTCGCCCTTGATGTCGTGAACGATGCAGCTTCCCGGCCAAGTCAGCAGCGACGGCACCACCAAGCCCGTCCCCTTGCCGGATCGCGTCGGGGCGAAGCACAACACATGCTCCGGTCCGTCGTGGCGCAGATATGCAGGCGCCTCCACGATCGGCGCGTCGATGATGGTGGTGGATGCGATCAACGAACGCGCCGCCGCCTTCTACGAAGGCAACGGCTTCGTGCGGCTGCCGGACTCGCTGCGCCTCGTGCTGCCGATGGATGTCATCAAGCGGTTGGTGAAGCCATGAGTGACGCTGCTGTGAAGCCCCGTGATGCAACGGCCACGGCCAACTCTACCAAGGCGGCGCTCTATCTGCGCGTTTCGACCGGACGGCAGGCCGAAAGCGATCTCTCGATCCCCGATCAGCGCCGGCAAATCATCGCTTATTGCGAGGCGAAGGGCTGGGACGTGGCGGGCGAATATGTGGAGCCGGGTAACACCGCCACCGATGACCGGCGCCCGGCGTTCCAGTCGATGATCGACGCCGCGCTGGTGAAGCCGCCCACCTTCACCATGATCGTCGTCCACTCCTTCTCGCGCTTCTTCCGCGACCAGTTTCAGTTCGAGTTCTATGTCCGCAAGCTCGCCAAGAACGGCGTGCGCCTGATCTCCATCACACAAGACCTTGGCGACGATCCGATGAGCGTGATGATGCGCAAGATTATGACGCTGTTTGACGAATACCAGTCGAAGGAAAACGCCAAGCATACGCTGCGCGCCATGAAGGAGAACGCGCGGCAGGGCTTCTGGAACGGCGCGCTGCCGCCGATCGGCTATCGCATCGTCGCGTCCGAGCAGCGCGGTGCGAAGGTCAAGAAGAAGCTGGAGATCGATCCCGTCCACGCTGAGACCGTACGGCTGATCTACAAACTGGCGCTGGTTGGCGACGGCAAGAGCAGCCCGATGGGCGTCAAGTCCATCGCCACCTGGCTCAACGCCCACAACATCCGCACGCGAGACGGCGGACGCTGGGGCCTGGCGGCGGTGCATCTCGTTCTGACGCGCGAGACCTATATCGGCCGCCACCACTTCAACACGCGCGATCACAAGACCAGGGAGGCGAAGCCGGAATCCGAGCACGCCATCATGGACGTGCCGCCCATCGTGACCGAAACCGAGTTCAAGATGGTGCGGGAGAATTTGAAAGCGCGCAGCCCGCAATGGATGGCGCCGCGCGCCGTTGGCGGACCGACGTTGCTCACCGGCATTTGCTTCTGCGCCGCCTGCGGCGGGGCCATGACGCTCGGAACGGGAAAGGGCGGGCGCTATCGCTACTATACCTGTTCGACCAAACGGCGGATGGGCGAAACCGGCTGCCGCGGTCTGACCGTGCCGATGGACAAGCTCGACAAGGCTGTCGCCGACCATCTCGAAGGACGGTTGCTCGATCCGCAGCGGATGGCGCGCATGTTGAGCGACTTGCTTGACCGTCGTGAGGATTGGGTCGAACGGCGCTACGGCCACGTTACGGAACTGCGCCAGCGCGCGGCCGAAGCCGAAGCCAAGCTGAAGCGTCTCTATGAGGCCATCGAGAACGGCGTGGTCGATATGGCGGACTCGTCGCTCAGGGAGCGCGTTGCCGAGTTGACCGGCATCCGCGATCAGGCGATCGCCGACGCGGAGCGGGCGACGGCGGCGATCGAGAGACTTGGTCCGGCAGTCACGTCCAACAGCCTCAGAACCTTCGTCCTCGGCGCACGCCGCAAGCTGCGGAACGAAGATGGAACCTATCGGCGGGACCATTTGCGGGCCTTGGCCCAGCGCGTCGAGGTCGTCGATCGCAGCGAGATTCGCATCATGGGGTCCAAGACCGAGCTTTTGCGGACTCTCGTCGCTGCTGCGAGCGTAGATTCGGCTCCTTTCGGAGTTCCGAGTTTTGTACCGAAGTGGCGCACCGGGCAGGATTCGAACCCACGACCCCCAGATTCGTAGTCTGGTGCTCTATCCAGCTGAGCTACCGGTGCGTCCAACGAGGCGGCAGAACCTATTGAGAGCGGCGGACGAAGGCAAGCGTCAAAACCGCCCGCTCTGGCACCGGAC
>JAFKEW010000031.1 GCA_017308375.1 Alphaproteobacteria bacterium | reverse complement strand
GTGCCGTCGGTAGGAATGCGCTCACCGGGACGGATCCGCACAAGGTCGCCGACTCTGACGTCCTCGATTGGCACTTCGACTTCCTGAGTCTCGCGCACGACACGCGCGGTCTCCGGCTGCAGGTCCAAGAGGCGCTTCACCGCTTGGGAACTCCGCGTCTTCACGATGAGCGACAGCCATTCCGAGAAGATGTGGTAGGTACCGACCATCACCGAGACGGCGAAAAACGCCGCCGTCGGATAGCCGGGCCGATTGAGGAAGAGCCCGATGACGCCGCCGGTTATCCCGGCGAATGCCCCAATCTCGAGAAGCACGTGCTGGTTGAGGATTCCGCGGCGAAGCGCCTGCAAGGCCATGTAAAGGATATGCCTGCCGATGCCAAAGACCAATGCCAGAGCCAAGGCGCCAGCGAGCCATGGTGCGACGTTCGTCAGATGGCCTTGCAGGTTGAGATAGAGCAGGCTCAGCGCCATGACGGTGACACCGCCGGCGGCGCCAATGGCCGTCCATAGCCCGCTCGAGCGCAGGACCAAGAACACAAACCCGCCGAGGCTCAGGCAAACCAGCGCCGGCAGAAAGCCGATCCAACCCACCGTCGGATCGGCGATGATGGGGATGGCTGCGACGCTGAGAACGACGGCGAGGACGAAACGTCGCGCCTCGCGCACGAGATCGTGCTCTTCCTCTTCAAAGGCCCTGAGCTTGCGCGGATCGGAGATCGTGTATCCGATGTCACGGAGGGTCTGCAGCAATTGCTCGGGACGCGCGACCGCCGGATCATACTCGACCAGTGCTTGCTCGTGGGTCAGACTCACCGCCACCTTGTCGACGCCTGGCATGCGTCCGAGCGCCCTCTCGATCGTGCCAGTGCAAAGGGAGCAGTGAAGACCGCCGATCCGGGCGCGGATCTTCCGGCGGTTGGCCCGGGTCGAAGGCTCCTCGCTCCACGGCTGGAAGGAAGAAGGCGCTGTTGTCGCGAGGCTCATCGCAATCTCCATTTTATCGTGATCATTGAACGAGCTACCGGATTTGACCCGCGCTTCTGCCCAATGATCGGAACCATGCTGAATTCGGTCACTGTCGCCCTACGACGCGAAAGCCGGGTTTTTGGACCGCGGCGACGAGGCGATCCTCGCTGACAGCCTGCGGGTCATAGAGGATGCGTGCCTGACCTTCATCGAACGAGACGGTCGCCATCCGCACTCCGGGCTCCTTTTCAACAAGGCCCTTGATCGTGTTGGCGCACGCGTCGCAGTTCATACCTTCGATCTTGAAGATGGCCGTTTTCATCTGCTGCTCCGTTATTTCAGTCGCAATCAAGTCTCGACGCGATGGACGTTGAGCCCAGGGTAGCCCTTGGAGGTAACTCCAGGGTCAAGGGGCAATGCGCTGGCGTCGGAGCGGGGCGGGGCATCAACCTTGCCGCCAAAAGCTAGGCGGAGGTGTGAGGCACCGGCCCATCCGCGAGGAGAACGCCTGGGTGCAGGTCGAGCTCGTGTGGTGCCTGGAGGGCCGAAGACCCGGCCGTCGACGGTTCGTCGCCTTCATGCGCGATGAGGCGCGCTCACGTCAGCTTTTCTGAGCGGATTTTTCAGAATGTGGTCGCTGCGGCGAGGATTCCGTGCGGCGCAGTTTGGCGAAGGCGCGGTCGGTCGACATGAACCGCACCAGCATGGGGCCAATCAGCTTTGCCGGCTCGACGATACCTTGGCCGGTTTCGCGGCCGAGCGCGTTGCCGTAGGCCACGAGGTCGCGATGAATGGCGGCCGGCAATTCGATCGTGAGCTTGACCGGCTTGTCGTCTGGAATCGTCCCGAGCTTCAACTTTGCCATGTTGCTTCCTCATGCGCCGTAGGGTTCGAGGACGAGATCGTGGGTGACTATCACGCGCACAGGAAAGCCCGGCCTGATGGTGATCGTCGGCTGGATGTTGAGAGAGCGGCCGACGACCTGTTCGCCGACCTGACTGAAGCTCTGCGATGCGCCCTGTCGGATCGCCTGCGCCAGATTGTTCTCGCTGTTGCTCGTGCCCGCTTCGGAGCCGACGCTCAAGAGCGTGGAGAGGATCGCTGCCTTGAACAGCATGCCCCAATGGTTGTCGACCTCGTCCTCGAGGCCGGCATAGCCTTCGGTGTCGGCGCCCGGCTGGCGTTCCAGCACGATCGAGCGGCCGTTTGGCATGATCAGGCGATTCCAGACGAGGAGCGCGCGTGTCTGCCCAAAAGCGATCTGCGCATCGTACTGCCCGACCAAGCGCGCGCCTTGAGGGATCAGGAGGATCTTTCCCGTCGGGCTATCATAGACGTCTTCCGTCACCTGAGCGGTGACCTGGCCGGGAAGGTCGGAGCGCAGGCCGGTGATCAACGCCGCGGGGATGACCGCACCCGCCTGCAGAATGTATTTGCTCGCCACGGGCTGGACGCGGTCCGGGCTCGTGGTGCGGCGGTCGATGGCGCCGTTGAGAAACGCGAGCTTGTGATCCTGCGAGGTAAGGTCGCTTGAACCCGCCG
>JAFKEW010000015.1 GCA_017308375.1 Alphaproteobacteria bacterium | reverse complement strand
GCCGCGCAATCCGCGCAGACCGCGATTTCCACCGTGACGTGGCTCAACGTGCCATAGCGCTGGCGAAGGGCGGCCCGCACATTGTCCGCCGTCGCCTCATCCGGCGAAATCAGCGAAACGATCAGGCCTTCATGGCCCGGGCCCAGCCGCCACAAATGCAGATCGGCAACGCGGGCGCCTAGCTCATCCTCGATCATGGCGCGAATTTCGCGGGCACGATCGGGATCGGCTTCCGCATCGAGAAGAACGAGGCCCGATTCCCGGACCAGGCCGACGGCCCACCAGATGATGATCGCGGCACCGATAACGCCAACCACCGGGTCGAGCCAGCCGATCTGGAACAGATAGCCCGACGCGAGCGCGATCAACGCCAGGACCGATGTCGCCGCATCGGCCAGCACATGCACATAGGCCGCCCGCATATTGAGATCTCGCACCGGCTGCGCGCTGTCCTGCTCCTGGGCGTGATCGTGCGCGTGGTCATGGCTGTGGACATGCCCGTGGCTGTGATCATTACCCTCCCTGAGCAGAAGCGCACAGCCGAGATTGACGCCAAGCCCGATCGCCGCAATCAGGAAGGCTTCGCCATAGGCGACAGAAACCGGGGCCATGAAGCGGCCGACGGATTCCGCCGCAACGATCAGGCCCACAAGCCCCAGCACGATGGCACTGGTGAAAGCGGCCAGATCGCCGAACTTGCCCGAACCGAAAGTGAAACGGCGATCGGCGGCATGGCGGCGGGCGAGCCAATAGGCCCCGGCGGCCAGCCCCAGCGCCCCAACATGAGTGGCCATATGGATGCCATCGGCCAGCAGCGCCATCGAGCCGAAGGCGAGGCCGGCCACAACCTCGACCACCATGAAGACGGCGGTGAGCCCGGTCGCCAGCCGCGCGCGGGACTCCGCCTTCTCATGGCCTTGCGCCAGAAAGCGATGATCATGGGTCCAAAGCCCATGGTCGTGACCATGGGCATGGTCATAGGCGGTGTGGTCGACCGTCATGGTACAAAAATAATGGCTTGGGGGCGGCATTGCACGCCCTGAACGCGAAAGAGGCCGCATCCACAGACGCGGCCTCTTGCATTCGCGGAACGGGAAAGGGACTTATTTGCTTTGCGCGACCGAAGAACCGGCAGGCTCCAGCGTGACCTTGCGGCTGTCGCTGAACCGTTTGCCGGCATAGCCGTCATTCTTCTGGTTGAGGACGGCGATGGTTTCGCCCGATGCTTTTTTCAGGGTGAGCTTGCTGCCTGCATCGCTCCAGCGGCTGATTTCCTGCGCCCGTGCCGAGCAATTGTCCGCAGGCGCAGCCGTGCCGGCATTGCCGTTGCTGTCTGCCGTCAATGTCAGCGCACAGGGTGCGGAATCACCGGAGATATTGATCGACCAGGTGCCGGCGGCGCCTTCCGCTGCCGATGCAGCGCCCATACCAGCCAAAGCGAACACAGAAGCGAGTGCCAAGCATTTGATCGTGTTCATCTGAACATTTCCTTCAAAATTCTCAATTCATCCTATTTGGGAAAGCCTCCCAAGATCAAGAGGGATGTGTTGCATCTGCGAAGGGTTTTCAATGGGGCCGGGGTGGCCAATCGCCGCAAAAATCCGCGGAAAACCTGGCCATGCGTTTCCCGCATGGTCTCTACCCGGTCCCTGCATCGCCATGGGGAGGGCTGTGGGGAGGGCCATGGAGGGAGCCAATAGGGGCGATTGCGGCCGGGCCCGCCGGCTGGTTTGCTGCTATCCTGCCAGCCCAATGAGGGCACAACGGATCGGGACGGAGAGATGACACGCACGCTGGAGATACAGATTTTGACCCCGGCCATCGGTGCGGTGATCGGCGGCATCGACCTCGCCAACGATCAGGATGGTGAAACCATTGCGGCCATCCGCAAGGCGCTTCTGAAGCACCGCGTGATCTTCTTTGAAGATCAGCACATGACCCCGGTGCAGCACCGCAACCTGGCGGCGTGCTTTGGTGCCCTGCACACCCACCCGCTTTATCCCGGCGTGGGCGATGCGCCAGAACTCTTCATCCTCGACAATCACGCGGACAACCCGACCGACAACGATGCCTGGCACACCGATGTCACCTTCATCGAAACCCCGCCGATGGGTTCGATCCTCTATGCCAAAGAACTTCCGCCAACCGGCGGCGACACCGTGTGGTCGGATATGCGCTCGGCCTATCTCGCGCTATCGCAGCCGATGCAGGCATTCCTGAAGGGGCTCGATGCGGTGCATGATTTCGCCCGCGGCTTTCCGGTAACCGGCACGGTGGCAAAACAGGCCGGTGCCGACAAACACACCAAAGCGCGCGAAGAACACCCGCCGGTGATCCACCCGGTGATCCGCACCCATCCCGAAACCGGCGAGGATGCGCTGTTCGTCAATTACGGCTTTACCACCCGCATCAAGAGCCTGCGCCACAAGGAAAGCAGCGCGCTCCTGAAAATGCTGCACGAACACATCCAGCAGCCGGAATTCACCATGCGCTGGCACTGGAAGCCCAATGCGGTGGCGTTCTGGGACAACCGCATCACACAGCATTATGCAGTGAACGACTACCTGCCGCACCGGCGCATCATGCATCGCGCCACGATCCTGGGTGACCGCCCCTATCAGCAGACGCGCGCCCACCCGCAGACGAAACGCAGCCTGGCCGCGGAATAGGACCGGGGCAGATCAGGCGTTCTGGTCTTCGCCTTCCGCTTCGGCGTCCGCCAGCTTCTGCACCACCTTGTCGATCACGCGCACGATCGCCTCCGGATCCTGGGCGCCGGAGAGCATGAATTTGTTGGCGAAGATGAAGGTCGGCACGCCCGAGATGCCGAGCTCATGTGCCAGCGAATCTTCCCGCAGGATCAGATCGCGGTCGCTGTCGCCTGCCAGCAATTCGCCGGCCAGATCGGCATCCATGCCCGCTTTTTCCGCGATCATGGTCAGCACGCCGGCATCGCCGATATCCAGCCCCTGTTCGAAATAGGCGCTGAACAATTGTTCCACGACTTCGTTCTGGAAACCGGCGGTACCGGCCCAGCGGATCAGGCGATGGGAATCGACGGTGTTGGGCCGCATCTCGATCTGTTCGAAATTGAAGGCGATGCCTTCGCCGCTGCCGGCCTCGCGCAGCGCATCGCTCATCGAAAGGGCCTGCGGCGAGGCGCCGAATTTGCGCTGCATATAGGCGCGGCGCTCGGTTCCTTCAGGCGGTACGGTGGGGTCAAGCTGATAGGCGCGCCAGTTCACCTTGAACGGAATGTCCGGGCGCATGGCCAGCGCCTTTTCCAGGCGGCGTTTGCCGATGAAGCACCACGGGCAAACGGTATCGGATACGATGTCGAGTTGCATGGCCAAAAGCCTATACCGGAATCGTGCTCCGGCAAATCCGGCAAATAAGCCCCCCTTGACCACGGCGGCGCCCTGCCGCAAGGACCGCCCAACCGACCATTGCGCATATTTTTGACGAGGATCGCATGAAAACCGACCTGACCGGCCGCACCGCATTCGTCACCGGGGCCACCAGCGGGCTTGGCCGCCGCTTCGCCACGGTGCTGGCGGAGGCGGGCGCCGCCGTCGCCATTGCCGGGCGCAGGCTGGAACGGCTGGAAAGCTTGAAGGCGGAAATCACCGCGAAGGGCGGCAAATGCGCGGCGGTTGCGCTGGACGTGACCGACGCGCGCCGCATCGCACCGGCGCTGGAGGAAGCGGAGAAAGCCTTGGGCCCCATCGACATTCTGGTGAACAATGCCGGGATGAACAGCCAGGGTGCTGTGCTGGCGATCTCCGATGCGGAGTTCGATCAAGTGATGAACACCAATCTGCGCGGGCCGTTCCTGATGGCGCGCGAAACCGCACGGAAGATGATTGCGCGCGGCAAGGGCGGCAGCATCATCAACATCGCCTCCATCGGCGCGCTGCGCGTGCTGCCGGGGCTCACCGCCTACTGCATGTCGAAAGCGGCGCTGGCAATGATGACACAATGCCTGGCCCGCGAATGGGCGCGCAAGAACATCAATGTGAACGCGATCTGCCCCGGCTATATCGAGACCGAACTGAATTCCGAATGGTTCCACAGCGAAAAGGGGCAGGAACAGATCAACAGCTTCCCGCGCCGCCGTCTGGCCGCGGAACAGGATCTGGATGGCATGTTGTTGTTGCTGGCCTCCCCCGCCGCGCGCGCAATCACCGGTGCGCTGCTGACGGTGGACGACGGGCAATCACTCTAATCAGTCAGCCCGTCTGATCAGTCAGCCTGTGGCGGGGGCTGCGTCAGGGCCGAGATCACGCTGTTGGTCTCGGTCTCGATCCGGATCTGGGTAATGTTGCTGCGCGGCATCGGGATCACGATGCCGGCCTGCAGCGGCACCAGGGCCTGGATCACCGCCGCGGTGGGCGGCGGCGGCACCGCGACGAAATCATAGACCAGGGTATCGCGCCCCTTCTGGTGGTCTTTCGGGCGCAATTGCGGATTGGTCCAGCCCCCGGTGCGCACCGCGCCGGAGGCGGTGACCGAAAGCTTGCCCGCCGGCGCTGGCGCAATGGTGACAGTATCCACGCGGTAAACCGGCTGGGCCGGCGCCGCCCGTTCCGACGCGTGCGCACCGGCTGGTGCGGCCAGCAGGCCGCAGACCAGCGCCATCACGGCACCGGGACCCGGCCTACGGCGTCTGTTTACCTGCATAACAGGGCCAGTTATGAAACAATTACGGCGCAATTGAGATAGGAGAAAAAAGGGATGGGACCGCTTTCAGGCATTCGGGTTGTGGAATTTCAGGGCATCGGTCCGGGGCCGTTCGCAGCGATGCTGCTGTCGGACATGGGCGCGGACGTGGTGCGCATCGACCGCAAGGGTGGCCGCACCCCGCACAAATCGGAAATCACCTATCGCGGCCGCCCGGCCGTGGCGCTGGATCTGAAAAAACCGGAAGCGGTCGAGGCCGCGCTGAAGCTGATCGGCGAGGCCGATGCCTTGATCGAAGGTTTCCGCCCCGGCGTGATGGAGCGGCTGGGCCTCGGCCCCGATGTCTGCCTGAAGCGCAATCCGAAACTCGTCTACGGCCGCATGACGGGCTGGGGCCAGACGGGAACGCTGGCCCACGCGGCGGGTCACGACATCAACTACATCGCGCTGACCGGCGCGCTGCACGGCATCGGCAATGCGGGGAAGAAGCCGGTTCCACCGCTGAACCTGGTGGGGGATTTCGGCGGCGGTGCACTTTATCTCGCTTTCGGCATTGCCTGCGGCATCATCGAGGCGAAGCGTTCCGGCAAGGGCCAGGTGGTCGATACCGCGATGACGGATGGCGCGGCGTCGCTGATGGCGATGTTCTATGGCATGAAGGCGATGGGGGTGTGGCAGGACGAGCGTGGGCAGAACCTGCTCGATTCCGGCGCGCACTTCTACGACACCTATGAAACCAGCGACGGCAAATATATCGCACTGGGTTCGATAGAGCCGCAATTCTATGCCGAATTGCTGCAGAAGACCGGCATCACCGACAAGGCCTTCGAAGCGCAGATGGACCGCAAGGCATGGCCGGAGCTGAAAGACAAACTGGCCGCCGTGATCAAGACCAAAACGCGCGATGAATGGGACGGGCTGATGCTGGGCAGCGATGTCTGCTACGCCCCGGTGCTGTCGCTCGGCGAAGCGCCGAAGCATCCGCACAATGTGGCGCGCAAAACCTTTGTCGAGGTGGACGGCATTGTGCAGCCCGCACCGGCGCCGCGCTTTTCGCGCACCGTGCCGGAGGTGCAGGGCCCGCCGGAAGCCGCCGACAACGACAAGGCGCTGGCCGCCTGGGGCTTTTCATCCGCCGATATTGCAGCCCTTAAGACGGCTGGTGCGATCTGAGGGGCGTCATCCGATGCGGGTATTGCCGGGAACGGAAACGCGGCGGCGCATCTATCTGATGCGCCACGGCCATGTGGATTATCTCAATCGCAGGACGGTCGAGAGCGGCGCCATTCACGCCGTGGACCTGACGCCGCGCGGCCGGATGCAGGCCGCCGCGGCAGGCCGGGCGCTGGCCGGGGTGGAAATCGACCGCGCCATCTGTTCGGGCTATCCGCGCACGCGGCAAACGGCGGAAGGTGTGCTGGCGGCGCGGGACAATCCGCCCGCGCTGGAAGAAGAACCGGCACTGGTCGAAGTGCGCGGCGGAAAAATGCCGCCGGTCAAAAGCCGGGCCGAACTGATCCGCTTCATGAGCGCGAATTCCAGCCGCAAGCTGACGCCGGACGACACCATGTATGAAGGCGGCGAAGTTTACGCCCACGCACAGGCGCGCGCGGTCGGCGCGATCGAGCGCCTGCTCGGGGAAAATAGCTGGCACACCGCGCTGATCGTCGCGCATGAGGGGTTGAACCGGCTGATCCTGAGCTGGGCCTGTGGCGCGGGCCTCGGCGCCATGAGTGCGTTCGAGCAGGATACCGGCTGCATCAACGTGATCGACTTCGACCGCGAAGGGGCTGACGGGGCGCGGCGCATCCTGATCAAGGCGGTGAACCTGACGCCTTATAACTGGCTGAAGCACGGCATGAACCTGACCAGCCTGGAAGCGCTGTTCGAACGCGACATCAACGACAAACCACCGGGGTGATGACGAACGGCGCTAACGCCGCGTGATGGTCAGACGATGGCCTTCGAAATTCAGCGAAGCCATGCGGCGCAGGAACGTCATGCCCAGTAGGGACTGGCGCATCTCAGCGCCATTGATCGTGACCGGCACATCGGTCAGATGAATCGGCCCGATCTCAAGTTTCTGCACGACATGGCGTGCGCCGCGAACAAGCCCGTTTGCCGTCTCGAAACGCAGATTAAAATGCAAAGCCGTCAGATCGATGCCCAACCGCTTCGCATCAGCGGGAGAGAGCACGATATCGCTTGCGCCGGTGTCGATCAGAAAACGTATGGCGGTGTCGTTGACGCGGCCCTGGACGAAAAAGCCGCCGCCCTCGCTTTCTGTAAGGACTAGCGTTCCGGGCCCGGCCGAAACGGGATAGGACGGCACAAACCCCGACCGGACAGCGGATGTGACCGCCCACACCTTGTCGCGATAGGTGTAGGCAGTTGCGGCAACCGCGACAATGCCGGTCCAGATCACGACATTGCGCAACGCGCCCCGCGCAAAAAGGCGATCCGAAAACAAAAAATAAAACAGAACGAACGCCAGCACCACGAGGGTATAAAGGGCGCTGCCAAGCCAGCCGTCCGGTAAGCCCGGATCTGCAGAGTCCCGTAACAGAAGCAATAGCACCGCGCCGCCCAACACGATCAGAACGAGCCAGAGCACCAAACGCCCCCGGCGTTTCATGCCCGGCCGGTCCCGGCCCCATGGGTTGTGCGGTGCTGTCATACCGCTATCTCATCACGCGGACTGCGTACGGGGCAACGGCGCTGGACCTCAGGCGCACCAGGGATGACGCGCGCCATCCCAGCGCCGGGCAAGGCCTTCATCGACCAGCACCTGTCCCAGCGAGCGGCCATTGCGCATAAGAACCCGCAGGTCGCGGCCATAGCGGTCGGTATCGCGGTGGCCTGCCGATGCAATTTCAAACGGCCCATCATTGACGAGCGCATAAAGCCGCGCAGTTGCACGCCGCCCCAGCGCCAGTTCGGAGGCGCAACGCGGATCGTGAATTTCGGGCGCATCGATATCGGCCACCCGGATGCGCCGGCCCCGATAGCGGATGGTGTCGCCATCGACCACGCAATCGGCCTGAAAATGTCTGGCGCAGAGCGTGAACTGCGCCTGAACTTCCACACCGCTTGGATGTGATACAGACGATAACGCCGCGTCGGGGCCGGTCAGATAGCGGCCACCAATCGCAACACCGGCGAAGAGCACGATCACGATCCAGGGCGCGAAACCGGGACCGCGACTTTGACGGCGCCGCGTCTGCCGTCGCACCCCATGCCGCTGTGCCGTATGCCCTTCGAATCTTACCAGCTCACCCAACGATCCCACCTGCGTGCAAGGGAATCGAAAGTGTAGGGCGGCGTCCTTAACGGCCGGTTTGCACGCGCTGGTGCGCGTTAACGAAGTGCGCCATCTTTCTTCGGCGCCAGTGTTTTCTGCGCCAGTGCTTTCTGCGCCAGTGTTTTCAGGCGCGCCGGCAGCGCAGCCATGATGGCCGTTCGTTCGCCATCGTTCATGCCGCCCCAGCGGGCGATTTCATCGAGCGTGCGCCCGCACCCGGTGCAAAGACCGGATGCAGGTGCCATCACGCAGACATTGATACAGGGCGACTTGATCGGCCCTACCCCATCTTGAAGACGCAAAGCTTGTTGCCGTCGGGGTCACGAAAATAGGCGCCATAGAAGGTCGGCGTCCGTTCGCCGGGGGCGCCTTCATCGGCACAGCCCAGAGACAGGGCATTCTTGTAAACCTTGTCCACGTCTTCCCTCGACGGGGCCGACAACGCGACCATGTTGCCGTTTCCGGGTGCCGATGCATTCTTGTCGTAGGGAATGCAGACCGCGAGCATGCCACCCTGCCCACCGCCATAGAACTGAATGCGGTCGCTGCCGAACACACGCTTGCCGCCAAGATCGGCGAGCAGTCTGTCATAGAATGTCTTGGCTTTTTCGAAGTCGCTGCAACCGATTGTCGAATACCCGATCATGTTCCTCTCCTTGAATACAGATGGTTCAGCCGCGGAAATTCATCTCCACCATGACGCCGTTCGGGTCGCGCACAAAGACCTGATGCAGAGCGATGGCGGCAATGCGATTCTCGCGGAACGGAATACTATGAGCCTTTAACCGCCCGATCATCGCTGCGGCATCGTGGCCGCGAAAGGCGATATGATCGAACGAGCCGGTATCGCCGCCCTGTTCCGCGGCACGGTTTTCCGGCAGCGCACCCTCGCGCGAGAGCAGGTGCACCACCGGAATATCATCGCAATAAAGCCAGTGGCCCGCGAAGCCGAGCGGCGGGCGATACCCCTCCGCCAGCCCCAGAACATCGCGATAGAAATCGCGCGTGCCCGAAAGGTCGGCGCAACTGATCGTGTAATGTTCCAGACCTTCGAGAGCCATGGCCGCTTCTACTTCCCGCTGGGCAGCTTGTTGAAGGGCACATCCTTGTCCACCCGCACATCCTGCGGCAGGCCCAGCACCCGTTCGGCGATGATGTTTTTCAGGATTTCATCGGTGCCGCCCGCAATGCGAAGGCCTGGCGAACTCATCCACCCCATCTGGAAGGCGCCATGCGCCGGTGCATCCGCACCTTTCAGCGCACCGGCCTCCCCTTCCAGCTCCATCGCGAAGGCGGAAAGATCCTGCAGCTTCGGCGCCACCACGATTTTCGCGATAGAGGCTTCCGGCCCCGGCTGCTGCCCGCGGGAGAGCGCAGTCATGGTGCGATAGGTGGTGTATTTGAGGCCCGCCGAACGCACATACCAGTCGGCGATCTTTTCACGCACCGCGGCGTTCTTGATCGCCGGGCCGTCTTCCAGTTCCAGCGTGCGCGCAAGGCCCATCAATTGCGGCACGTCGAGGCCGCCGCCCTGCCCGCCACCGACCGCCAGGCGTTCGTGCATCAGCGTGGTCAATGCCACCTGCCAGCCTTGCCCAACCTCACCCAGGCGCTGCGAATCCGGAATCTTCACATCGGTGAAGAACACTTCGTTGAAGCCGGACTGGCCGCTCGCCTGTTTGATCGGGCGCACTTCGACACCGGGCGCTTTCATCGAGAGATAGAACATCGTCAGCCCCTTGTGCTTGGGGGCATTGGGGTCGGTGCGGGTCAAAAGAATGCCGTAATCGGAAATCTGCGCGCCGGTGGTCCAGATCTTCTGGCCGTTGATGGTCCAGGTATCGCCGTTCTTCTCCGCACGGGTGCGAAGGCCGGCCACATCGGAACCGCCCGCCGGTTCGGAAAAGAGCTGGCACCAGATTTCTTCCCCGTGCAGCGCCGGCTTCACATAGCGCGCCACCGCATCTTTCGCGCCATAGGCCATCAGGGTTGGAATGCACATGCCAAGACCGATGGCGAACGGGCTGCCCAGATTGGCGGCATCGAAGCGGCCTTCTTCCTGACTGAAGATCACCTGCTGAATGGGTGTGCCGCCATAACCGCCCACCTCTTTCGGCCAGGTGATGCGGGCATAACCGGCATCCGCCTTTCTGGCCTGCCACGCCTTGGCGCGTTTCAGAAATTCCTTGTCGGCGCGTTCGGCCAGCGCATCGTCACCGCCACCGCCAGCATTTTTGGCATTGGCGTCCAGCCATTTGCGCACTTCGGCGCGGAACGCCGCTTCTTCCTTGGTATCTTCGAAATCCATCGTGTCGTTTCCTTTGTCGTTATCGGTTGGCGGCGTCAGGCGGCGTTGGAAAGTTCAAGCGCGTTGACAAGCTTGTCCTTCCAACTGCGTTGGGAGCCCAGCACCAGCCCCAGCTCGCGGGAGCGTTTGTAGAAAAGATGGCAATCGACTTCCCAGGTGAAGCCGATGCCGCCATGGGTCTGGATGTTTTCCTTCGCCGCATAATCGAACGCCTGCGTCGCCGAAACCCGCGCCGCCGCGGCCGCCACCGGCAATTCGCGCGCATTGGTCAAAAGCGCCCAGGCGCCATAATAGGCATTGGAGCGCGCCAGTTCGTTGTTCACATACATTTCCGCCAGCTTGTGCTTGATGGCCTGGAACGAACCGATCGGGCGGCCGAAGGCATAGCGCGTCATCGCATAATCCTTCGCCATGGCAAGACAGATGTCGGCGCCACCCACCTGTTCAAAGGCAGTGAGGATGGCCGCGCGGTTCAGGACGGCGTTGGCCAGATCCCAGCCTTCGCCCGCTTTGCCCAATGCCTCTGCCGGGGCATTGTCGAAACTCAATTCGGCATGTTTGCGCGACGGATCGATGGAATCTTCCACCCGGCGCGTGACACCGGGCCCTTTCAGATCGACCAGCGCAAGGCCAAGGCCGCGTTCGCCTGCCTCATCGCCCGTGCGCGCCAGCACCACGGCGTAATCGGCATCGAGCCCGTCTGCCACCGCGATCTTCTTGCCGGAGAGTTTGCCGCCCTTGAAGCTGAGGCGAATGGATTTCGGCGTCACCGCACCCGGCCCTTCGGCACGGGCAAAGGTGCCGATCAGTTCGCCGCTGGCCACCTTGGGCAGATATTTCTTTTTCTGCTCCTCGCTTCCCGCGGCAAGCAGGGCTTCGGCAAAAAGATAGACGGTGGAGGAAAACGGCACCGGCGCCAGCGCGCGGCCAAGTTCTTCCGCCACCACGCAGAGTTCGAGGTAGCCGAGACCAAGGCCACCGTAATTTTCCGGGATCGCGGTGCCGTGCCAGCCCATTTCCGCAATCTGTTTCCACAAGGTGGCGTCGTGGCCGGCATCGCTTTCAAACACTTTGCGGACGGTTTTGGCCGTGCATTTTTCGGTCAGGAACCTGCGGGCCTGATCGCGCAGCATTTTCTGATCGTCCGAGAAGTCGAAATTCATGGGGTCTCCTGCTCTGTTATGCTTGATTATCTGTCAGCCCCACGATAGCGCGGCGCCCGCCCCATGCAACGCCCCTGATACGCAACGCCCGCAGCGGCGCCCCCTTAACGGGGACTTAAGGCCCCGCGCCTACCGTCTTGCCCGGCAACCCGGTTCGGGCCGCGACCATGGCAAAAGCGATTTTTCATAAGAATCAACGCGTTTACGTGAAGCCCGTCGGGACCTGGGCGGTGATCGAGCGCGTGATGCCGCACTGGACCAAGGGGCTCGAAGAACCTTTACGCATTACCTATGACGTGGGGCTTGGCCGTGAGTTCGGCGCCGAAGAGCTGGAAACCGGCCAGGACGAGCGGGAAGATATTGCGGGCGAAAGCTGGCGCGTGGTCCGCGCCCAGAATCGCTGGCAGACTGTCGCTGAAACCGCCGACCACCCCGTTCCCGGCACCTACCCTGTGGTGATGACGGGGGAGACCGATTGGGGCGGCTGGCGCGTGCCGGCCGCCGAATATGCCTTGAGCCCCAGCCGCATCGAAACCCAGGCCCGGCTTCTGGCCTCCGCGCCCCGCATGGCGGCGGTGCTGCGCACGCTGATGACATGGGCAAAGGCGCAACCCGCCCCCCTTCCGCCCGAGGTGGCGGATGCGGTCCGGCAGGGCGGCAAGGCACTGGCCTATGCCGAACAGGGCGGCGAAGGCTGACATCCCACTTGCTTCGGGCAAATTTCTCCAGCACGCCGTCATAGCGAAATCAGGGCTTTAACCCCCACCTGCGAGTCGCTGCCTGCGGATTTTCCGCGCCACCCTCTTGCAGCGCACCGCTCCTCCCACTATCTCGACTATCTCAGCAAAATTCCGTTCAGCGCGTGACACCGGAAAGTGCGAAGCACTTTTCAGCCCGCAATCACGACAAAGAACCGATCACACATAGCGTATGACAGCATTGGCTGATGGCGCCTGCCGCCGCACCGGCTTCCGGTTGCGCGCGCGCACCGCTATACCAATGCAAGCAATTGAAGGATTACACCATGCGCACCGAAGAGCCGCGTGCCATAAACCTAAAGGATTATCGCGCGCCCGATTACAAAATTTCCGAAATCGCGCTGCACTTTGCGCTGGAACCGGAAAAAACCCGTGTGCACGCCACGATGAAGGTCGCGCGCAACGGTGCGGGCAAGGTGCCTCTGGTGTTGAGCGGCGAACATCTGACGCTCGTTTCGCTCGCGATTGACGGCAAGCCGCTGGCCGCGAACGCCTGGCAAACCGATGCCGAAAGCCTGACCATCGCCGATGTGCCGCAAGCCTTCACCTTGGAGATGGTGACGGAAATTTCACCGGCACAGAACACCGCATTGGAAGGGCTTTACCTCGCCAGCGGTATTTTCTGCACCCAGTGCGAGGCTGAAGGCTTCCGCCGCGTCACCTATTTCCTCGACCGGCCGGACAATCTGGCCGTGTTCACCACCCGCATCGAAGCCGACAAGGCGAAATATCCGGTGCTGCTGTCGAACGGCAACCCGATTGAAAAGGGCGATCTGCCGGGCGGGCGCCATTTTGTGGTGTGGAACGATCCGTTTCCGAAGCCCTGTTATCTCTTTGCATTGGTGGCGGGCGATCTGGGCGTGCTGAAGGACGAATTCGTCACCATGCGCGGGCGCAAGGTGGATTTGCGCATCTTCGTCGAGCACGGCAACGAACCCAAGGCCGCTTACGCGATGGATTCGCTCAAACGCGCGATGAGATGGGACGAAGAGAAATACGGCCGCGAATACGATCTCGACATCTTCATGATCGTCGCGGTCTCCGCCTTCAATTTCGGCGCGATGGAGAACAAGGGCCTGAACATCTTCAACGACAAGCTGTTGCTGGCGAGCCCCGAAACCGCGACGGATGATGATTACGCCCGCATTGAAAGCGTGGTCGCCCATGAATATTTCCACAACTGGACTGGCGACCGCATCACCTGCCGCGACTGGTTCCAGCTTTCCCTGAAGGAAGGGCTGACGGTTTTCCGTGACCAGAGTTTTTCGGCCGATATGCGTTCGGCCGGCGTCAAGCGGATCGAGGATGTGAAGCTTCTGCGCATGCGCCAGTTTCAGGAAGATGCGGGTCCGCTCGCCCATCCGGTGCAACCGCAGAGCTACATCACCATCGACAATTTCTATACCGCGACGATCTACGAAAAAGGTGCCGAGGTGATCGGCATGCTGCACACGCTCTCCGGCACGGAAGGTTATCGCAAGGCGACCGATCTTTATTTCACCCGCCATGACGGGCAGGCCGCCACGGTCGAAGACTGGGTGAAATGTTTTGAGGACGCGAACAAGCGCGATCTGTCTCAATTCCGCCGCTGGTACGCACAGGCCGGAACACCGGTGCTGGAAGCGAAAGAGCATTACGATGCGAAGGCCAAGACCTTCACCTTGACGCTACGCCAGAGCATTCCCCCGACACCGGGCCAGCCGGACAAGAAACCGATGCACATGCCGGTGCGCCTTGGCCTTCTGGCCCGGAACGGCACGCCAATGGCGCTGACTCTTGAAGGCGAAAACGCCCCCGGCCCCGAAGAACGCGTGCTGGAGCTGACCGAGGCCGAACAGCAATTCGTTTTCGTCGCTGTGGCCGAAGCCCCCTTGCTGTCGATCGGGCGGCATTTTTCCGCGCCCGTCATCATCCGCACGGAAACGGATCGCAAAGCCCGTGCAGCCCTGATGGCGCACGACAAGGATGCCTTCAACCGCTGGGAACAGGGCCAGGCACTCGCCACCGATGTTCTGAAAGACATGACCGCGGCGGCGCAGAAGGGCAACATGCCCGCCACCGATGCGGTCTATCTGGACGCGCTGGGCGATGTGCTGGCGCGCGCGAACGAAGACCCGGCCTTTGCCGCGCAGATGCTGATCCCGCCCTTGGAAAGCGAACTCGCACTGGCCATGAACCCGGCCGATCCCGATGCCATTCATGCCGCGCGCACGCGCCTGATCGCCGACACTGCAGAGGCCCACAAGACCAGAATGCGCACGCTTTATCAGGGGCTGGGCGGTGGCGGCACATTCTCCCCCGATGCGGCACAGGCCGGGCGGCGCAGCCTGCGCAACGCACTTCTGCGTTATCTGAGCGCGAACGATGATGCGGCTTCGGCAACGCTTGCCGATACCCATTACCGCAGCGCCACCAACATGACGGACATGATCGCGGGGCTTGCCGCGCTCAGCCGCCTGAACACCGCGCTGCGCGATACCGCGTTCGCCCATTTCTACGACCGTTTCCGGGCCGATCCGCTGGTGCTGGACAAATGGATGGCGCTTCAGGCGGGCTCACCCCTGCCCGGCACGGTGGATGGGGTGCGCGCGCTGATGACCCATCGCCATTTCGATCTGAAGAATCCCAACCGGGTGCGCGCGCTGATCGGGGCCTTCGCGGCCAATCATCTGCGCTACCATGCGGGCGATGGCGAAGGCTACCGCCTGGTGGGCGAGATGGTGCGCGCGCTCGACGCGATCAACCCGCAGGTGGCGGCCCGGATGGCGGGCGCCTTCGAAAACTGGCGTCGCTACGACAGCGCGCGACAGGCGAAGATGCGGGCAGAGCTGGAGGCGGCACTGGCGATGAAGCCGATTTCGCCCAATCTCTATGAAGTGGCGACCAAAATCCTGGGCTGAACGCCCAGGCGCCGCCCGATGGGTTAATGACAGCGAGTCCACGATACGCATAATCGGCAAGAGGCGATTCGTTTTAACGCCCGGGGTGTTGGGGTTCATGGGCGGAGCAAGAATAGCTGTCTGGCCGAGGAAACCTGTGAGCCGGATGATGGCAAAAGCGGCAGACCTTGCCGCGCGCAACATCCGCATTACCGTGCTTGTCTGTATCGTGCTGATCTGCGGCAGCTTTGCGGCCGCGGCCGTTCTGCAAATGCAGCTTGTTCAGGCCCGGCAACTGGACCAGATCACCCGCGAACAGGCCACGCGCACCACCGAAATCGCCGCCGGCATGGGCGAAAGGCTGGACCAGTACGCCGCCCTTGGCGCCCGCTTTGCCGATGGCGCGCTACCGGCTCATGCGCTCAACATCGCATTGCAGGCGGGGGCACCCGGCCTGAACGATGTGGCTGTATCGGGCGCAGACGGCACGCCGCTTCTGGCCCTGAAGGATGCAAATCCTCTACCGCTTCCGGCCAATGTGGCTGCCATGGCCCGCAACCGGCGCACGGCATTCGCGCAAGGAAACAATCTGGTTCTGGCTTTTCCCGACAACGGCCGGATCGTGACGCTGAAAATCGACCCGCGCACCCTGATCGGGCAGGCCCGGCTCGACAACGGCGCGATTGCCGTGGCGGGCGGCGAAGTCATCGCCAAAGGTGCCGGCTGGGGCCACGGCCTGCTGCCCGACGGCCTGTCCCTGCCAAGTGCGGCGCGGCGCGTGGCGCAGGATGGAAACAGCCTGATCACCGCGGCAATGGTGCCGGGTTGGCCGCTGGTTGCGGCGGCAACGCATGACACGGCGCGGCAGACGCCCTGGTATGGCTGGCTGCCGCTTTATCTGTTCGTGGTAATCGGGCCCGCGGTTGCGGGCGCATGGCTGTCGGTGATCTTTGTGCGTGAGTTCGAGCGGCGCTCGAGCGCCTCTGCCGCCATCCGCCAGTTGCGCGAGATGGACTCCCATGATGGGCGGCTTCTGGTCCGGCTGGCGGACGCCGAACGCCGTGCGGTGGAATCCGAACGCTCCAAAGCCGAGTTCGTCGCCCATATGAGCCACGAACTGCGCACGCCGCTGAATGCGATCATCGGATTTTCCGAAGTGATCGCGCAGGGCTTCTTCGGTGCGCCGGGCCATCCCAAATATGTCGAATATGCCCGCGACATCGCCGAAGCGGGCCGGGGATTGCACGACAAGATCGGTGCGGTACTGGAATTCGCCAATGTCGAAGCCGGACGCTATCCCATCCACTGCGCTGAGATCGACGTTTATGCCATCGCGTGTGAATGCGCGAACGAGATGGCGGGCCGCGCCTTTTCGCGGCGCGTAAGCCTGACGCTGGACCCGTCACCGCCGGTGCGCGCACTGGCCGATGCGGCGGCGGTCAAACGCATTCTTGGCAATCTGATTGCCAACGCGCTGAACTACACACCGGAAAACGGCCGCGTGCGTGTGCTGCTGTACCGGCAGGGCGGCAAGATCTGTATCTGTGTGCGCGATACCGGGCTTGGTTTCGCGCCGGAAGAAATTCTGGATGCGGGCCAGGCATTCCGCCGCTTCCCCCGCGATGGCACACCGGCGGGCCTCGGCCTCGGGCTCGCGATTGCCGTGTCACTGGCCGAACGCATGAAGGGCGAGTTGCGGGTGGCAAGCAATCATGGCGCAGGCACGTCCGCCGAATTGCGCCTGCCGCGCGCCTGAACCGCGCGTCTTAAAGATACCAGGAATATTCCGCGGCCGGGATGATGCGGGAAAGCCGCACGGCCTCGATCCGCTTGGTCTCGCGGTAAAGTGCCAACGCATCGGCACCAAGATAGGATTCAAGTGTGCCCTGCTCCGACAATTTCGCCAGCGCCTCTTCGATCCGAAGCGGCAATCCGGCATCGGGCTGGCGCGAAACACTGCCGCTGGCGGGCACACCGGGATCAAGCTTCTGCGACAAGCCGTGATGAATCCCGGCGAGCACGGCCGCCAGCACCAGATAGGGATTGGCATCGGCCCCCGCTACACGATGTTCGACACGGCGGGCATCATCCGGCCCGAGCGGCACACGCAAACCGGCCGAACGGTTGTTGACACCCCAGCGGCGATTGACGGGGGCGAACATGTCGGGCTGAAAACGGCGGTAGGAGTTCACATTGGGGGCGAACAGCAGCATGGCCTCCGCCATAGTGGCCTGCAGCCCGCCAATCGCGTGATGCAGCATTTCAGACCCCGCCGCGCTGCCATCGGCAAACACGTTATATCCGGCCTCATCAAGCAGGCTGATATGGATGTGCAGCCCGTTGCCCGCCCGATTTGGGAAAGGCTTGGCCATGAACGTCGCCTCGAACCCATGCGCACGGGCGGCCGCGTGCACGATCTGCTTCATCAGCACCGCATGGTCTGCCGCGCGCGCCGCATCGGAAACATGGTGCAGATTGGCCTCGAATTGGCCGGGGGCATATTCCTTGCTGGTAGCACTCAGCGGCACGTTCTGTTCGGCCGCAGCCTCGCACAACGCGGTCAGAAAGGCCTGATATTGATCGAGATCGTCGATGCCATAGACCGACGGGCCGGTTTCACGACGGCCGCTGCGCGGATTGCGCGGCGGAAGCGGTGCACCAGAAGCATCGCGCGCGGGATCAATCAGATAGAATTCCAACTCAAACGCCACAACGGGTGTGAGTTTCAGAGCAGCAAACCGTTCCAGTACGCGCATCAGCACGGCGCGCGGTTCGGCCACGAAAGGGACACCAGGGGTTTCATGCAGGCTCATCAATATCTGCGCCCGCGGCGGGCTTTCGCCCCACACAGGCGTCAGCGTACCGGGCAAAGGCCAAGCGGTGCCATCCGGATCGCCGTCGCCAAAGCCGCGGCCGAAGGCATCGGTCATCTCGCCACGCGCATCCATCAGATAGACGGTCAGCGGAATCTGCATGCCGTTTTCGAACAGCTTGTCCGCTTCCGCGATGGGAAAACGCTTGCCGCGCAGAACACCGCAGAGATCAACCAGCACCGCATCGACAAACCGCAAATCCGGCCGCACTTCCTTCAGGGCGCGGAATTCTTTCTGCGCCAGAAGAACAAAAGCCGGCTGCGCCAGGGCGCGGAATTCTTTCTGCGCCAGAAGAACAAAAGCCGGCTGCGCAAACTGCGTTGGCGGTGTCATGCGGTTCATGGTGAGAGTGCCCGCGGGTCATGCTTGGATATGCATTATGAGCCGCGATCTTAAACGGCGCGTTGCGCCAGTGAAAGGCGACACCGATAATTGCGATTTTTACTGAACTTCTTGCCGTTTGTTGCGCAGCCGGCCGAAATCACAGCGGGATCGTAACCGGCTGCAATGTCATAACACTGGCGACTTTCAATCTTTGCGCAAAACCGCGTCGATCTTCCGAAGTAGAGCGGTCTGTTGTGCGGGCATTATCACCGGCAGACGCACAAAATCCTGTTCCGGCCGGAAATCGGCAAAGATCTCCGCGCCATCTTCATGGAAATGCAGGAAGGCGCGGCCGCCGCGATAGAACACGCCGCGCGTCTTTTCCTTCAGCGCCGTGCGCGTGCGCAGAAGATCGAGCAACGGGGCAATGCGGTCGAGTGCTGCGGCGCCGGCATGCTTCATGGCCGCAAAGGAGGCGGCAGTGCAGACGCAAAAGCAAGCGGGAAAAGAAAAAGGGCGGAAACGGTTTTCCGCTTCCGCCCCAATCAATTCCGTTAGGCGACGATCGGCGGGTTAGAGAACCCCGCGCTTGTGTTCGCCGATGACGATGCGGCCGGGATTAAAGGCCGCCTTGAACACCGAAAGCGCCTTGCGGGGTTCGGCCTCTCCACACATGAAGACGTCGAATGCCGCGTAGCCGCGTTCCGGCCAAGTATGGACGCTGATATGGCTTTCGGCGAGAACGGCAACACCAGAAATGCCGCCGCCTTCCGAAAACGTATGCAGATGAATGTGCAGAAGGGTTGCCCCTGCTGCGTTCACTGCATCAATCAGCGCCTGTTCGATCCGATCCCGGTCGTCGAGTCCCTCGGCTTCCCAAAGATCTATGATCAGATGACTTCCCGCGAAGGTCAGTCCGTTACGGGTGATAAAGTGATCCTTGCGGTTCTCATCCCCAAGGGGCATAGGAACCGGAACGGTCCTCGCCGAAGCCCGCTTAACGCTGCGCGCTTCTTTGATCGCCGCCACATTTCCGAGTCGAGCCATTCTGGCACCTACCCTCTCAGTAGCGTTGACACCTGACGCCCGCCGTTGGCCGAAACCGCCATTGGACGCCGCTTAAGAAGAAAGCGGCGGACGGAAGGCCGTCTCGCCGCTCTGTCTCCCCGAGGGAGACGAGCGAAATATAGGCCCGGGCCCCCCTCATGCAAGAATTTTCGGACCCCGGGGACAAATTTTTCACAGGCTGCGGCCAACGCGCCGCGAAGGTGGACCTTCCAGATGCCGCAGCCTAAGAACGCAGCCGGGCAAAATGCCCATCCAGCAGCACGAAAGCTGCCTCCGCATTGTCACAATCTGAAAGGTTTCGCGATGCCCGCCACGATCAAGGAACGCCTCTACAAAGGTTATGCGCAGGTCATGGAAGTGGCAGGAAAGCCGCTCGCGGCCGAAAAAACCCGCTATCAGCGCGTCGAGATTTTCGACACGGTCGCCAATGGCCGCGTCATGACGCTGGACGGCATCGTCCAGATCACCACCCGCGACGAAAGCGCCTATGCCGAAATGCTGACGCATTTGCCGATGCTGGAGCATGGCCGCGTGGAGCGGGTGATGATCGTGGGCGGCGGCGATCTCTCCATCGCCGACGAGGCGCTGAAGCACCGCGGCGTGAAAGAGGTGGTGCTGGTCGACATCGACGGCCGTGTGGTGGAGCTGTGCAAGAAGCATTTCACCGCCATCAACGCCAAGGCGCAGCGCGACCGGCGGCTGAAAATCGAGATTGCCGATGCCTTCGAATATCTGGGGCGCCGCGAGAATCGCGCCCGTTTCGACCTGATCGTGGCCGACCGGCCCGATCCGGTGGGGCCGGGAAAGGCCCTGTTCGGCGAAACCTTCTACGACCGGGTGAAGGGCGCGCTGAAGCCAGGCGGCTTCGCCACCTTCCAGACCGGCGTGCCGTTCTACCAGCCGGAGGAGCTTTCCGAAGCGTTGCGTGAGATCGGCAGCTATTTCCCCCAATCCGGCGTCTATCTGACCGTGGTGCCGACTTATATCGGCGGCTTCATGGCGCTTTCCTGGGTTTGCAAGGGGCGGGGAAAGCTGGGGGCGGCGGATGGTGCGCGCAAAGCGCGTGCCCGCTTCGCCCGTGCGGGTCTCAAGACCGACTACTACAACCCGCAAATCCACCAAGCGGCTTTTGCGTTGCCGGAATGGATTGCGCGGCTGGTACCGAAGGCAAAAAAGAAAAAAGCACGGCGGCGCGGGTGAGCGAAGAGGGGCTACCGCCGCCGGAAGTGCGCGAGGAAACGGTTTACGCGCGTTTCCGTGCACTCGGGATTCCGTGGAAAACACATATCCACGCACCTGTTTTCACGGTGGAGGAGGCGGCTGCACTTTACGCCGGTCAGCCGGGCGGCCACACCAAGAACCTGTTCCTGAAGGACAGGAAGGGCGGATTGTGGCTGGTCGTTGCCCGCGACGATCTCACGATCGACCTCAACCGGCTGGCCAGGCAGCTTGGCTGCCAACGATTTTCGTTCGGCGCGCCGGAACTGCTGCTTGCCCATCTCGGCATTGCACCCGGTTCGGTAACGCCATTCGCCCTCATCAACGATGAGGCGGGAACGGTTCGCCTTGTCCTTGACGATGGGCTTCTGGGCTTCGAGCTGCTGAATTTCCACCCGCTGCGCAACGACCGCACCACCGCGGTAACGCCCGGCGATCTGATGCGATTTGTACAGGCAACCGGCCACGAACCGCTGATCACCGCTCTGCCCACCCGCGGTTGAAACCGCAGGCTGGCAGCACAGCCGCAGCCAATCCTGCTTGGCGGGTGGGCGCACAGGTCCTACTTTATGTCAGGCACGGGCCAGGCAGGCCGCCCGATGATTGGTCCCGTCAGCGGAACCGGCGTATAGGTTGGCCCGACCCGAACAAAACTCACCTGGAATCTGCGCCGGACGCGGATGGGTGCGAGGAGAAGACAATGGCATTGATCGGTCCTGGCGGCCGCCCTGTACAAAGTTCCGCCGGCGCCAGTGCGGCAGCACCGGCGGAAAGTTCGGCCTTCATCAAGGACGCGAATCTGGAAAGCTTCACGGCCGACGTCCTGGACGCCTCGCGCGAGGTGCCGGTGATCGTCGATTTCTGGGCGCCGTGGTGCGGGCCGTGCAAGCAGCTCGGCCCGACGCTGGAAAAGCTGGTAAACGAGGCCAGGGGGGCTGTGCGTCTGGTCAAGGTCAACATTGACGAGAACCCCGAGATTGCCCAGCAGCTTCGCATCCAGTCGATTCCGACCGTCTACGCCTTCCGCAACGGCCAGCCGGTGGACGGTTTCATGGGTGCACTGCCCGAATCGCAATTGCGCGCCTTTATGCAGCAACTGACCGGCGGCGACGCGGGCGCGAGCCCGGCGGGCGATACGCTGGATGCCGCCGATGCCGCCTTCGCCAGTGGCGATATCGCGCTGGCCGCCCAGGCTTATGCCCAGGTACTGCAGGACGAGCCAGGCCATCCGCGCGCGGTGGCCGGGCTGGCACGATGCTACCTGCATAGCGGCGATGTCGAGCGGGCGAAAAACACCCTGGGCCTGGTGCGCCCGGACGGCGCGGGTGACGAAACGATCCGCGCGGTGGAAGCCGAACTGAAATTGAAGGAACAGTCCGCGCAAGCTGCGGGCCGCGTCGGCGAATTGGTTTCGCTGCTGGAAACCCAGCCCGACAATCATCAGGCCCGTTTCGATCTGGCGCTGGCGCTTGATGGCAAGGGCGAACGCGAAACGGCCATGGACGTGCTGCTCGAACTGGTGCGGCGCGATCGTACCTGGAATGACGACGCCGCGCGCAAGCATCTGGTGACGCTGTTCGAAGCGATGGGCCCCACCGATCCGCGCACCATTGCGGCGCGGCGGAAGCTCTCCTCCATCCTGTTTTCATGAGGCCTCCGTGGCACGCCTTTATCATTCCATAGAGGAATTGCCGCGCACCATTCCGGTGTTTCCGCTTTCCAGCGTGCTGTTGCTGCCGCGCGGACAATTGCCGCTGAACGTGTTCGAGCCGCGCTACCTTGCCATGGTGGACACGGCGCTGGCCGGGCCGCGGCTGATCGGCATGATCCAGCCGCGAGACGATACCAGCGCCACAAGCCTGAAGCCGCCGCTGACGCAGGCGGGCTGCGCCGGCAAGATCACGGCCTTTCAGGAAACCGAGGATGGCCGCTATCTGATTACGCTCAGCGGAATTTGCCGCTTCCGCGTGGCGCGCGAACTGGATGCGGTCACGCCCTATCGCCAGATCACGGCCGATTATACGCCTTATGCAAACGATCTCGCCGTGCTCAACGATCCGCAGTTGCCGCGCGAACGCCTGCTGACCGCCCTGAAAGCCTATCTGACCCGGCGCGATCTGAAGGCCGACTGGGATTCGGCGGCCACTGCACCGCCCGAAGCACTGGTCAATGCACTGGCCATGCTGTGCCCGTTCGAGCCGGCGGAAAAACAGGCACTTCTGGAAGCGCCCGGCTGGCAGGAGCGGGTGGACACACTGATCGCGCTGCTGGAATTGTCCGGCGCCGAGTCGGCCGGCGGCAAGAGTATGAACTGATGGAACCCGATCCCAAATTGCTCGAAATCCTTGTCTGCCCCCTGACCAAAGGGCCTCTGTACTACGATCGTGAGAAGCAGGAGCTGGTCAGCAGGCAGGCAGGCCTTGCCTACCCCGTGCGCAACGGCATCCCCATCATGCTGCCCGACGAAGCGCGGCCCCTGAATGACGACGAGCAAAGACAGGCCTGAGATCATGCGTGAAGCGGCAACACGGCCCTGGCCCAGCGAATTGCGGCTCGATCCGGAGAAGACGCAGCTTTCCGTCAGCTTCGATACCGGCGAACGCTACTCCCTGTCGGCCGAATATCTTCGGGTGGAATCGCCCAGTGCCGAGGTTCAGGGTCATGGCGGCGAAGACAAACGCATTGTCGGCGGCAAGCGCCAGGTGAAGATCAAGAATCTGGAACCGGTCGGCAATTACGCGGTTCGCATTCTGTTCGATGACGGCCACGACACCGGGCTCTACAGCTGGGATTACCTGCACGAACTGGGGCGGGATTTCGAGACCAAATGGGACGCCTATCTGCGGGCGCTCCGGGTCAAGGGTCTGCACCGCTGATTGTGGCATTGCGCCGGAACAGGACCTGCTAAAGTTCAAACGCAATCGCAGGTTCGGGCTTGATGGCGGTTCACAATATAAAGCAACCGAAGGAAAAGCCGCCGCGTTTCGGCAAGCCCACGCGCAAACGGCCACGTCAGCGCATGGCCATCATCAAAGGCCAGGACCGAAGCCGCTGGACCGATATTTATCACCCGATCCTGACCGTGCCCTGGTTAGTGTTTTTCCTCGGGGTCGCCTTTGTCTTCATTATCATCAACACGATGTTTGCTATCGCCTACATGGCAGATCCGCAAGGCATCACCAACGCGCGGCCCGGCAATTTTTGGGACGCATTCCTGTTCAGTGTCGAGACCATCGGCTCGCTCAACTACAATGCGATGCTGCCGAAATCGACTTACACCAATGTTGTCGTGGTGGTGGAGGCGTTTTTCGGCATCCTGAACCTCGCCATCCTTACCGGCGTGATCTTCGCGCGGATTTCGCGGCCGTTCGGACGCATCCTGTTCAGCAATGTCGCGGTGGTCGCACCCTATGACGGGGTGCCCACACTGATGCTGCGGGCCGCCAACCAGCGCGGCAATGCGGTGCTGGAGGCGGAAGTGACCGTCACACTGGCCTTTCAGGCGACTTCGGCCGAAGGGGTGACAATGCGCCGCTTTGAGGACCTGAAAGTGGTACGCCAGCGCACGTCTCTCTTCGCGCTGTCCTGGACCATCATGCATCACATCGATGAAAAGAGCCCGCTTCACGGCGCCACAACCGAAGGATTGAAGGACGCGCAGGCCGAAATCCTGGTGCTTTTAAGCGGTACCGACGACACCTTGGCCGACCGCATTTATGCCCGTCACACTTACGCGCCGGACGACATCCTGTGGAATCGCTATTTCGTGGATGTTCTGGGAGCGCTGCCCAATGGGCGCCGCGTGGTCGATCTGGCCAAATTCCACGATACCGCGCCATTCAGCACGCTTGAGCGCGGTGCGCCCAAAGGCTAATTTCCGCCGCCATGGAACCATTCACCACCCTGACGGGGGTTGCCGCCCCCCTGCCGATGATCAACGTCGATACCGACATGATCATCCCCAAGAACTTCCTGAAAACCATCAAACGCACCGGATTGGGCAAGGCGCTGTTCTTTGAAATGCGCACCAATGCCGACGGCAGCGAAAACCCCGATTTCGTGCTGAACAAGCCGGCCTACCGCAAGGCGCAAATTCTTGTGGCCGGTGAGAATTTCGGCTGCGGGTCGAGCCGGGAGCACGCACCCTGGGCCCTGCTTGATTTCGGCATCCGCGTGGTGCTGGCCCCGTCTTTCGCCGATATTTTCTACAACAACTGCTTCAAGAACGGCATTCTGCCGATCAAGCTGCCGCAGGAAGACATCGACAAACTGCTGGACGATGCGGAGCGCGGCGCCAATGCGGTGATCACCGTCGATCTGGCGAAGCAGGAAATCCATGGGCCCGATGGCGGTACCATCAACTTTGAGATCGACCCTTTCCGCAAACAATGCCTGCTGAATGGCTGGGACGATATTGCGCTGACCTTGCGCAACGAAGACAAGATTTCCGCATTTGAGGCACGGCGCAAAGCGCAAACGGCCTGGCTGTAAGGGGGCTTGCGATGAGCGAAGCGGTGTTGCGTGACCTGAAGGACGGCTTGTGCACACTGACGCTCAACCGCCCCGACAAACTGAACGCGCTGAACTTCGAAACCTTCAAGGCACTCGCAGCGCACGCCGATTTCATTACCGCCAATCCGGACAAGGTGGGCTGTGTTCTGTTGCGCGGCACTGGCCGTAGCTTCTGTGCCGGCAATGATCTCGACGATCTGGGCGGCGTGTTTGACGAAAGCGACAACTCCCGCTTCCGCAGCATGACGGTGGAACGGCTGGCCAGCCTGCCAATGCCGGTGGTAGCCGCGGTTCAGGGCCATTGCCTGACCGGCGGGCTGGAGCTTGCGCTGGCCGCCGACATCATCATCGCCGCCGAATCCGCAAAATTCGGCGACACGCATGGCAAATGGGATCTGGTGCCGGTATGGGGGTTGAGCCAACGCCTGCCGCGCCGCATCGGCCGGGCCAAGGCGCTTGAAATGTCGTTCAGTGCGCGCTTCTACGGCGGCCGGGATGCCGAAACGATAGGGTTGGCCAATTTCTGCGTGCCCGATGCGGAGCTGGATGCCGCGGTGGCGAAATTCACCGCCGATGTGCTGGCGAATTCCTGGCGCTCCAGCCGGGCGATCAAAAAGCTGATCGACGATACCGACGGCTTGCCCCTGCGTGCAGGGCTTGCCCACGAAATTCACCGAAGCGAGGGGCGCGGAACTGAAACCGCAGCCCGCCTCGCCAAAATGCGGAAATAAAAATGACCTACAATCTCCTGCTTCTGCCCGGTGACGGCATCGGGCCCGAAGTCATGATCGAAACGCGCCGCGTACTGGGCTGGTTCTCGCAGAACCGAAACCTCTCCTTTGCGATTGAAGAGGATCTGGTTGGCGGCATTTCTTATGAGACCCATGGCGTACCTGCCACCGACCAGATGATGGCGAAGGCCAAGGCGGCCGATGCAGTGCTGTTCGGCGCTGTCGGCGGTCCCCAATGGGACAAGCTGCCATTCGAGAAGCGGGCGGAGCGTGGACTTCTGCGCCTGCGCAAAGACCTTGAGCTGTTCGCCAATCTGCGGCCGGCGCTGTGCTTTGACGCGCTGAAGGACGCCTCCTCCCTCAAGCCGGAAATCGTTTCAGGTCTTGATCTTCTGATCGTGCGCGAACTGACGGGCGGGGTCTATTTCGGTGAGCCCCGCGGTATCTCCACGCTTGGCGACGGTTCGCGTCGTGCCGTGGATACGCAGGTTTACACCACCGGCGAAGTCCAGCGCATTGCCCGCGTGGCCTTCGAGCTTGCGCGCCTGCGCGGCAAGAAGGTGGCGTCGGTCGAGAAATCCAATGTGATGCACACCGGCATCCTGTGGCGGGAGGAAGTGCAGAAGGTTCACGACACGGAATTTCCCGATGTCGCGTTGACCCACATTCTGGCCGACAATTGCGCCATGCAGCTTGTGCGCAATCCGAAATCGCTGGACGTGATCGTGACCGACAATCTGTTCGGCGACATTCTTTCGGACGAAGCGGCGCAGCTCACCGGTTCCATCGGCATGTTGCCCAGCGCATCACTCGGTGCCAAGGACCCGAAAACCGGCCGTCAGCCCGCGCTTTACGAACCGGTACACGGCAGCGCGCCGGATATTGCGGGCCAGGGCCTTGCCAACCCCATCGCGTGCCTTTTGTCGCTGGCCATGTGCCTGCGTTATTCCTTTCAGCGGGTGGAAGACGCGCGGCTTCTGGAACAGGCGGTGGAGCACGTGCTGGCCGAAGGCTACCGCACCGGCGATATCATGCAGCCTGGCATGACCAAGGCCGGGACGGCGGAAATGACCAACGCTATCTTGAAGGCACTCGACAAGGCGGCCTGAAGGTAACGCCTTCAGGCCTCCACGATGACCTTGCCGATAGCCTCCCGCTCCTGCAGCAGACGCATGGCGTCAATCGCGCGCGCAAGCGGCAGCCGTGCATGGATATGCGGGTTCAGGCGGCCTGCCGCGAGCATGCGGTCAATGGCGGCAATATTCTCCCGCCCGCGATCCGGAAATTTGCGGCCATATTCGCCGGCCCGCACACCCATGATCGAATAGCCTTTGATCAACGGCATGTTGACACTGATGGTCGGAATCCGGCCGCTGGTGAAACCCACCACCAGAATGCGCCCGTCGAACGCAATGCAGCGCACCGACTGATCGAACACATCGCCGCCCACAGGATCGTAGATCACATCGGCACCAAGACCGCCGGTGATCGTTTTCACGGATTCGCGGAAATCATCCGGTGGCAGCACATGCTGCGCACCATAGGATTTCAGGAAGCTGCGCTTTTCATGACTTGAGGCCGTGGCAATCACACGCGCACCCAGCAGGCGGCCGAGATCGACCGCCGCAAGACCGACGCCACCAGCCGCACCATGCACCAGAAGCCATTCGCCCCGTTGCAGGTTGGCCCGGCGGACAAGCGCGACATAGGCCGTGAGATAGGCGGCCGTGAAGCCGGCAGCAACATCGTAATCAATCGGGCCGGGAATCAGACGCACAGCGGAAGATGGCACCTGCTTTTCTTCCGCGAAGCTGCCGATACCGCTCGCGATCACCCGGTCGCCGACCTTGAAGTTGGCGACATGATTTCCCACCGCGATCACATCGCCCGCCGCTTCCATGCCCGGCACGTATGGCAAGGGCGGCTTGTGCTGATACTTGCCCTGAATGGTCAGGATATCGGGAAAATTGACCGCGGCGGCGCGCACGCGAATCCGCACATCGTCATTACCGAGCGGCGGCAGTTGCCAGTTCTCCAGCTTGACCGAGGCGATATCTTCGTCAGTCGCATGACAAACAAACGCCTTCATGCCTGACCTGCCTCTGCCCGCGGCATGACACGATGGGGAAGCGTGCGGACCCCACCCATGAACAATGCGGTAGCGAAGGCAGCCGCCGCCGCCGGATCCCGCCCCTCCTCCGCCAGCATGCGTTCGGCGATCTCAAACGCCACGCCAACAATGGCGGCCATCAGGAAGTCGGCATTGATCGGCGGAAACAACCCGTTGGCGATGGCGGTCTCGATATCCTCTCGCAGTTCCTCGAAACCGGCGATGATCTCCGGCGTATCCATCCGGATGCGCAGCGCATCGGTACGGTTGCGGCGAATGGCCTGAAAATTTCCCTGATCGTCATAGACGTACTGAAAAAAGGTCCTGAAGGTGCCGGAGATGAATTCCTCGATCGTCTTCGCCTTCACCCGCTCCTCACGCAGGCGGGGCCGGATGCGCAGTGCGCTTTCGTCCCGGATGGCCTGGAACACTTCCTCTTTCGATTTGAAGTAGTTGTAGAAGGTGCCGGACGCGAGCGGGGTTTCGCGAATGATGTCTCGCACCGTTGTGGCACCATAACCCATTTCGGCGAACACGCGGCGGGCGGCTTCCAGAATCAGAAGCCGGTTCTTCTCCTTGGTTTTCTCGCGCTTGCCCAGCGCCTTGGCGGCTATGGGCTGCACCGGCCGTATCAGCTCGGGTTCCATCTGTTCCTCAATCAATAGCATCGGGTGCAGTGTATAGATTGATGACACGTCGTCAATTTTCACGCACATTGACTTGGGCAACAATTTGCCGTCCACCATCCCGAATGAGTGAAATTCCACAGAATTGGCGCGAATTGATCAGGGCCGGCATGGGCAAAACCCCGTTCACCGCCAGCCTGGGTGCCGAGGTACTGACCGGCGGGGACGACGTGGCGCGCCTACGCCTGCCCTGGTCCGAGAAACTGATCGGCGACCCCGCCACCGGCATCGTGCATGGCGGGGTGATCACGGCGATGCTGGACCATTGCTGCGGCATGGCGGTTGGCATCTCGCTGCGCAAGCCCGCGCCCTACGCCACGCTGGATCTTCGGATCGATTATATGAAACCGGCGGAACCGCGGCGGGAAATCTTCTTCGAAGCGCGGTGCGTCAAGATTGGCCATGAGATTGCGTTCACCCGCGGCTGCGCCTTTCAGACCACGGCCGACGACCCGATCGCGCTGTGCACGGGGGCATTCATGTTTACGGGCAGAGGTAGCCTCGCCGCCCTCATCCCGGCGGACGGTCCGGTATGACGGACGAGCAGCAGACGATTGCACGGCTGATCGAGGCCCTGCCTTATTGCGCGCATCTGGGCATCCGCGCACATGGCGGGGATACGGGCATGTTGCTGGAATTGCCCTTCTCGCCACATCTGATCGGCAACCAGACCATACCGGCCATCCATGGCGGGGTGATCGGCTCGTTCCTCGAAACCGTGGCAATCGCACAGGTGCTGTGGGAAGGGGCCGTCCGGCCAACGCCGCGGCCGGTGAATGTCACCATCGATTACCTGCGCACGGGCCGTGCCTTGACGAGTTTCGGCCGTGCCGAGATCGTCAAGCAAGGTCGGCGGGTGCTGAACGTGCACGCCCGGATGTGGCAGGACGATGAAGCAAAACCGGTGGCGGCATTGCAGGGCCATTTCCTGATCGCCAGCGGTTGAGGCAGTCCGTCAGGCGTCTACGCCCACAATATCGGCAACGCGCGCAATACCGTCGCGGTTCAGGCAGGCGAGCAATTCACGCTTGATCCGGCGCACCAGACCCGGCCCCTGGTAGACAAGGGCCGTATAAAGCTGCACCAGGCTCGCGCCTGCACGCAGCTTGGCGTAAGCCTCTTCACCGGACGAAACGCCGCCGGCCCCAATCAGCGGCAGGGCATCGCCCACGCGCTGACGCATTGCCTTCAATATTGCCGTAGAGGGTGCGAACAGCGGTACGCCGGATAGCCCACCTGCCTCTACCGCTTGCGGGCTTTTGAGCGATGCCGGCCGCGCCAATGTGGTGTTGGAGACGATCAACCCTTCAATGCCGGAAGCGAGCGTGACGGCCGCAATATCATCCAGCGCATGGGAATCGAGATCCGGCGCAATCTTCAGCAGCAGCGGCACGGCGGCGCTCATCTGGGCCCGCGTATCGGTGATGAGACCAAGAAGCCGTTCCAGCTCATCGCGGTTCTGCAGGCCGCGAAGGCCCGGCGTGTTGGGGGAGGAAATATTGATCGTGATAAAATCGGCCAATGGTGCAAGCCGAACAAAGCATTCACGGTAATCGGCCATGCGGTCGGCTGAATCTTTGTTGGCGCCGATATTGATACCGACAATGCCCGCGCGTTTGCGCCGTGAGAGCTTTGCCGCCGCACGCACCATGCCGCCATTGTTGAACCCCATACGGTTGATCACCGCCCCGTCCTCACTCAGGCGAAACAATCGCGGGCGCGGATTGCCGGCCTGCGGCCGTGGGGTCAGCGTGCCGCATTCGACAAATCCGAAGCCGAATTTGAGCATGGCCTCGGGCACCTCCCCATCCTTGTCATAACCGGCAGCAAGGCCAACCGGATTGGGGAACAGCCGCCCGAACAAAGTGACCGCGAGCCGGGGATCATCGCCAGGTGCGGCCGGCAGAAATCTCCCGCCCAATTTCAGCAGGGAGAGGCTGGCCCGATGGGCCGGTTCGGGCGGCAAAAGCCGGAGGGTGGCGGCAAGAAACGACATGCTCTGGACCATAACAGGTTGTGGTTGTAATTTCCTACGATTCGCGTATTTTAGGAATTATTACCGAATCAGTGCGCTGCTTGCCAGGAGTGAAGCCATGCTGAGCCATAAACAGATTTGGTCCGCAATTGATGCGCTGGCCGACCGGCACGATCTTTCGGCATCGGGGCTGGCCAAGCTTGCCGGATTGGACCCGACCACTTTCAACAAAAGCAAGCGCATCGCCGCCAACGGCAAGGAACGCTGGCCATCGACCGAAAGCGTGGCGAAAATCCTGCGCGCCACCGGCGAAGGGCTGGAGGAATTCGTCGGCCTCGTCGAGCAGGGCCGTGCGCCGATCCGTAATCTGCGCTATGTGCCGCTGATCGGGTTTGCACAAGCCGGTGCCAACGGCTTTTTCGACGATGCGGGCTTTCCGGCCGGCGTGGGCTGGGAACAGATCGCATTCCCCGACATCAGCGACGAACACACCTATGCCCTCGAAATAAGCGGCGATTCCATGATGCCACTCTACCGCGACGGCGACCGCATCGTGGTTTCGCCCGGCGCCAGCGTACGCCGCGGCGACCGCGTTCTGGTCAAAACATTGGCGGGCGAAGTGATGGCGAAGCAATTGGCGCGTGTCACCGCGCAGCGGATTGAGTTGCAATCGTTCAACCCCGCCTATGAGGGACGCGGCTTCGATCTGACCGAGATCGCCTTCATGCACCGGATCATCTGGGCGAGCCAGTAGGGCACAGCCGCTTCAGCCATCCACCTTCACGAACTGACCATCGAGGGCCTGGCGGATCAGGTTCGCGGTTTCTGCGCAGCCGAACAGCACCGCAAACGAACCAAAACGCGGGCCCTGGCTCTGACCGAACAGAACTTCGTAAAGCGCTTTGAACCAGTCACGCAGCGGTTCGAAGCCGTGTGTCTTACCAATTTCGTAGACCACAGCCTGCGCAACCTCGCCATTGCGCTCATCCGCCATAGCCGCCAAGCGCGTGGCCAGTTCGGCAAGGGCCGCACGCTCCTTCCCGTTTGGTGTGCGATAACGCTTCTGCGGCTTTACGAAGTCTTCGTAGTAGCGAATTGCATACCCCACCAACCGGTCGAGACCGGGATTGCGTTCCGGGGTCGCTTCCGGTGCATAAGCCCGGATAAAGCCCCACAATATGTCGCGATTGGAGGCATTGGAGGCACTGACAAGATTGAGCAGCAAGGCAAAGGTAACCGGATAGGTTTCGTGCGGCGGGTTGCTATGATGAATGTGCCAAACCGGGTTCTCCAGCCGCTCAGCCTCACCGCTTTCGTTGGAGTAGAATTTCCCGAGCAAGGCGATGTAATCGTCCACCGCCTTCGGAATTTGATCGAAATAAAGCTTCTTCGCTGCTTTCGGCTTCTGGAACATGAAGAGTGCAATGCTTTCATCCGGGCCATAAGTCAGCCATTCCTCAACCGACAAACCATTACCCTTCGATTTGGAAATACGCTGGCCATTTTCATCCAGAAACAGCTCGTAATTGAACCCATCCGGCGGAATGCCGCCCAGTGCGCGCACAATCTTCGACGATAGCTCAACCGACGAGATCAAATCCTTGCCCGCCATTTCGTAATCGATGCCGAGCGCGAGCCAGCGAAGGGCCCAATCCGCCTTCCACTGGCACTTCACATGACCACCGGTCACCGGTATTTCGGTCTCGCTCCCGTCTTCATCCACAAAGACGACCGTACCGGCTTGTTTGTTCCACCCGAGCAACGGCACTTGTAATACGCGGCCAGTTTTCGGGCTGATCGGCAAGAATGGCGAATACGTTGCCTGCCGCTCTGCACCCAGCGTGGGTAGAACAATGTCGCGCACTCTTTCATAATTTTCGAGCATGGTGCGCAACGCGGCGTCAAACAAACCGGCTTTATAGCATTCGGTCGAGCTCATGAACTCGTACTGAAAGCCAAAGCGATCCAGAAACGCACGCAGTCGGGCATTGTTGTGCGCCCCATAACTCTCATGTGTCCCAAATGGGTCCGGCACCGAGGTCAGCGGCAGGCCCAAATGAGCCGCCAGCATTTCCTGATTGGGATCAGTCTGGTCGGAATATCGCTCATCAGCTCGAACGCGCGGCGCACCCAGGTCGTGCGCGCCACTTCGCCAAACGTGCCGATATGGGGCAGGCCGGAGGGGCCATAGCCGGTTTCGAACAGGACTTCCCGTACCGGATCGCCCGCCTTTTTCCGCCGTTTGACCCGCGCCAGGACCTTGCGCGCCTCCTCAAACGGCCAGGCGTGAGCGGCAAAAGCAATTTCAGATGCGGATAGGGCGCCGGAAGTCATTTAAAATTCACGGATTTAAGTGATTGGAAAGGGGCCGAAAGCTAGGCTTTGCAGGGGGTTTCCGTCAATGTCTGCCACCACTGCGCCTGCCTCAGAAATTCAGCCGCTGCCGCCGGCCGAAAACGCCCGCGCCACACGCGAGACGGCCAGCAGCGCAGCCCCCGCTGCCATCCGGCATTATCTGTCCCTCCCCTTTGCCGCAGTCTTAGCCGGCATCGCCCGGTACGACAGTGTTTCGTTCTGGCCGGTCGCCATACTCGTGGTCCAGATCCTGCTGGCTTTTCTGTGTGACCGCCACATCCGTGCCCATGAAAGGATGGAGCCGAAGCGCTGGGCCATTCGTTACGCCCTTCTATCGGCCGCCGCGGGGGCAAGCTGGGGCGCGGTCGTGGTTCTGTGGTTCGTCGCCGCACCACCGGCGAACGAAGCTCTGTTCGTACTCGCCTGCATCGGCGTGTCGGCCATGGAATTCATCGCCCGCTGCCGCTTTCCCTATGGCTATGCGGCACACGCCGCACTTTCGCTGGGGCCGCTTGTGGTTCTGCTGCTGTTGCAGGCCGCACCCTCTTCATTTGCGTTGGCGGCGGTGTGCATATGTGTATCGGGCAGTCTGATCCTGTTTGGCGATACGATCGCCAACCTGATCGCTGAAAGCGACAAGCTGCGGCATGATAACATCCAGTTGATTGCGAAGCTCTCCAATGAAACCCGCGAAGCCCTGCAGGCGCGCGATGCCGCAGAGGCCAGCGCACGGGCAAAATCGACCTTTATCGCCAATATCAGCCACGAAATCCGTACTCCTCTGAACGCCATGCTCGGCATGTCGCAATTGCTGGACCGCGCCGACCTGGAAAAGCCCAATCGCGATTATGTGAAAGTGATGCTGGAAGCCGGGCGTGGTCTGCGCACATTGCTGGATGACGTCATTACGCTTGCCCGTGATGACACGATGACGGACAACCACAATGATAGCGACCCTGCGTTGGCGGCCCGTGCCGTCGCGCAGTTGCTGCAACCGCATGCCTGGGAAAAGCAATTACGCTTATCGGTGAATGCACCGTCCACCCTACCGCGGGTGGCGGCCGACCCGCGCCGGGTGCGGCAGGTATTGCTGAAACTGACCGAGAATGCGCTGAAATTCACCGATCATGGCGGCGTCGAAATCACCGTCGGCGTAGATGAGCCCGATGACGACATCCCGGCTGTTCATTTTTCCGTCAGCGACACCGGGCTTGGCATTCCGCCAGACGCCGCCGAAACATTGTTCGAGCCGTTCATGCCTGGCGATGCCAGCTATGCCCGGCGCCACCAGGGCGCGGGCTTGGGCCTTGCCGTGGCCAAGCGCGTCGTCGAGTCCCTTGGCGGCAATATCGGATTCAAAAGCGAGCCGGGCGAAGGAAGCACTTTCTGGTTCACCCTGCCGGTGGCCAATGCCTCCCTATCGGGCGCGACGGACGACAGTGACGCAGATGCCGAGGTAACGCCGCCTTCCGATCTCACCCTCCTGATCCATACCGGCAAGTTGAGGGTCGATCTGGCGCTTTCGCGGATCCTGGAATCATTCGGCAATCGTGTGATCTTTGCTGAGAGCCGGGCCGATGCAGCGGCCCGGGCGGCACGCGAAACCTTCGATGTCATCATTGCAGGCACAAGCGATGCGGAAATGCTGGCAGCAACGCCCGGCATGCGCGCACCACTGCTCGCCGTCCTGTTCCCAAACGATCGTTCGCCCGCGAGTGGCGAGCAAATCCTGCATTGGCCGGCACCGCCACGGACCGTTTACGCAGCCATACGCGATGCGGCCATACGAAAAGAACCCGCAGCAGCACAGACTCGCGACAGCCAGGAAGTCGCCCCCATCGACGCCAGTGCATTCGCCGCACTGGAAAAATCCCTTGGCCTCAGCACGCTTCTGGAGATCCTGCAGTCCTACATCAAGACAGCCGAGAATCTGTGTGAAAATCTGGCAGAGGCTTCTGCCGCCGGGGAGTGGGATGAAGCGGGCCGCGTGGCACAGGATATTGCAGGCGCGGCCAGCGGACTGGGGCTTGCCGCCCTGACCGCCACCGCACGCGGCTTTGCGCAGAATGTGCGCAATCACGAGGTTGAAGACGCTCACACATTGCGCAATCAGGCGCAATTGATCGTCGGCGAACACGCCCGCACCCGCCTGGCGTTGGCCAGCCTCTATCCCGATCTGGCTGCCTGATTTCTCTACCGGACATTTCCATCAGCCCTTTCTATTCCCGCCACGATGCGCATGATCGCGACGATGGCGAACAAAGCCGCATTCACAGTCGCAAATCTTCCGGCATTGGCCCCATGCGGGGCAGGCGCGGCCCTTGCCTTGCCGGACGGCAGCACGCGCCTTGTCACGATCGCGGAAGCGGCGAGCCTCTTCCGTAGCGGTGATGTGCTGATCGCCAATGCTGCCTTCATGGCCGGGCGCCTGAAAACGGCACCGGCACAACCCCTCTATGATGTCGTGGAATTGTTTGCGTTTGTGCGGCCGGCTCAACCATGCCTGCCCAGCGCAAGGGGACTTGCACGCGCCTTGAATCTGGCAATTCCACCAACGGCCGAAGAACTACCGCACCTGCTGCATCAGGCCGCAACGCTGATGCTGAAAGAGCTGGGCGAACTGCCGGCGGAAGCGCGCGATCGCTTAAAGCCGCTGGCCGCCAGCATGTCGCGCATGGGCTGGCGCTGGGGGCCAGCTATCACGAATACCTTGGGCGCAACCGGATCCACACAGAATCCGATTGTAGGGCTGGATGTCTGGCGAACCCTGCCTCAATGGGAGGATGAAGCGCCACCGGGCAAGCCGGGTAATGAGATCATCAGTACTGATGAAACATTGCTACGGCTTTCAGCCCTGACCGGGCCGGACCGCGAGCACCGCCCCGAGCAGAGCGAATACGCCCGCGCCGCCACTTTTGCCTTCGCGCCGCGGGAACGTGCCCGTGCACCGAAAATCGCGTTGATCGAGGCCGGAACCGGAACCGGTAAAACGCTGGGTTATCTGGCACCGGCAAGCCTGTGGGCGGAAAAGAATGGGCCGGGGCTTTGGCTTTCGACCTATACCCGCAACCTGCAGCGGCAGGTCATGCAGGAAGTCGCTCGGCTTTATCCCGACCCCATTGAACGCAACGAAAAGGCCGTCGTGCGCAAGGGGCGTGAAAATTATCTCTGCCTGCTGAATTTCGAGGAAGCTGCCAAACGTGCCGCCCTTGCACCCGGGCAGCGAAGCGTTGCGTTGGGCCTGATCGCACGCTGGGTTGCCGCCACTGAAGACGGCGATATCTCAGGCGCTGGCTTCCCCGCCTTTCTCGCCGCGAGCCTTCCCTTGCGCGAGATTACCGACCGGCGCGGTGAGTGTATCTATGCGGCCTGCCCGCATTATCGCGCCTGTTTCATCGAACGTGCCGTCAGGCGCGCGCGTCACGCGCCCATCGTGGTTGCCAATCATGCCTTGGTGATTGCGCAGGCCGCGGGCGATGCCCTGTCGCTGGAAGATGACGGTGATGTCGCTCCAGAACGGCGGGTGCGTTACGTGTTCGATGAAGGCCATCACCTGTTCGATGCGGCCGATTCCGGTTTCTCCGCACTGCTGTCCGGTGTGGAAATGGCGGACCTCAGGCGCTGGCTGCGCGGACCGGAAGCGCGGACGCGCAGCCGCATGCGCGGACTGGAAGAGCGGATCAAGGACATCATCGCAGACGATGAGCTTGCGCAATCCGCCCTGGAAGACGTTCTGCATGCGGCAAGCACGCTGGCTGCGGAAGGCTGGCACGGCCGCGTCAATCAGGGCATGCCGCGCGGCGCGGGTGAAATCTTTCTGGCGGAAGCCTATGCACATGTCCAGGCGCGGAGCGACAATGGCGATGCCCTTTACAGTGCCGAGGCTGAAACCCGTCCGGCTGGTGACACGCTGATCGAAGCCGCGCGTGCGCTTGAGATCGCCCTGAAACGATTGGCGGTCCCGTTGCTGCGCCTGTCGGAGCGGTTGCGCACGCAGCTCGATAGCGAAACACAAACACTGGAGACCTATCAACGCGCCCGTATCGATGCGGTGGCACGCGGCCTGAAGCGGCGCGCGCGCATCATCCTTCCGGCCTGGATCGCGATGCTGAACGCGCTGGAAGAGGAACCGGACGAGACATTCTCGGACTGGTTCGAAATCAGCCGCGACGACGGCCGCGATACGGATGTCGGCCTGCACCGGCATTGGGTGGACCCAACCATACCATTGGCATTGGAAGTGCTGGCACCGGCCCATGGCGCACTGATCACCTCCGCAACCTTGCGCGACATTGCACAGCACAAGGACAATGTGGATGACGGGGATTGGCAAAGCGCAGATGTGCGCACCGGCATTCATCACCTGCCCGAACCGCCCAAGCGAGCGAGCTTCGGCTCCCCATTCGATTTTGCACAACAGGCGCGCATCTTCATTGTGCGCGATGTAAACCGCCGCGATACGGCGCAGCTTGCGGCCGCCTATCGCGAATTGTTTCTGGCGGCGGGTGGCGGGGCGCTCGGCCTTTTCACCGCCGTCCGCAGCCTGCGCGCGGTGAATGCACGCATCGCGGCCCCGCTCGCCGAAGCGGGATTGACGCTTTACACCCAGCATGTCGACCGCCTCGATGCCGGTACGCTGGTCGATCTGTTCCGTGCCGAGGAAAATGCCTGTCTGCTCGGCACCGATGCTTTGCGGGACGGAGTGGATGTGCCGGGGCGTTCGCTCCGGCTGGTGGTGTTCGACAAGGTGCCATGGCCGAAGCCCACCATTCTGCACAAGGCGCGGCGGGCCAAATTCGGCCGAAACTACGACGACCTTCTGACCCGGCTGCGGCTGAAGCAGGCCTTCGGGCGCCTGATCCGCAGTGCAAGCGACAAGGGCTGTTTCGTGATCCTGGAATCGGCCACGCCGAGCCGGCTTCTAAGCGCGTTCCCGGAGCAAACCCCGGTTCTGCGCTGCGGCCTGGCGGAGGCGTTGCGCGAAATCCGTGGGTTTCTTGGCGAGGGGCGATGACCGGGCCCTTGGAGCGCCCTATAACACCGCCATGGCAGATTCAGGCGAATTGCTGTTCGACGAAGCGGAAGGCGCAGAGGCAGGCGAACTGGGCCGGTATTCGACCGGTATCCTGCCCAGCCACGTGCTCCGCCGGCTGATCCGCGCCCATCGCGAAGTGGTGGCGGCGGAAGAATTCGACCCCGCCCAGATCCAGCCCGCCAGTATCGACCTGCGCCTTGGCCCCATCGCGTGGCGGGTGCGGGCGAGTTTCCTGCCCGGCCCCAACGCAACCGTTCTGGACAAGCTGCCCAATGTGCTGATGCACGAGGTTGACCTGACCAAGGGCGCGGTGCTGGAAACCGGCTGCGTCTATATCGTGCCGCTGATCGAGCGGGCGGATTTTTCCGCACGCGTCTCAGGCATTGCCAATCCCAAAAGCTCCACCGGGCGCATCGACGTCTTCACCCGGCTGATCACCGACCGGGCGCAGGCGTTCGACCGCATCGACCCCGGCTATAGCGGCCCGCTCTATGCCGAGATTTCCCCGCGCACCTTTCCGGTTCTGGTGCGCAAGGGATCGCGGCTGAACCAGTTGCGCGTGCGCCGCGGCAGCCCGCAATTCACCGATACGCAATTGCGCCGTTTGCATCACGCCACACCGCTGGTCGACGGCGAGGCCGATATCGACAACGGGCTCGGCCTCAGCATCGACCTGAGAGGGCATGACGGTGGCCAGATCGGCTGGCGGGCCAAACGCCATACCGGCGTGATCGACGTGGACCGGCGCGATGTGCTGGACCCGCTGGAATATTGGGACCCGATCATGGGCCACCCATCGGGCAGCATCATTCTGGACCCCGGCGAGTTCTACATTCTGGTCAGCCGCGAGGCGGTGGCCATCCCGCCGGACTATGCGGCCGAGATGGTGCCGTTCAACCCGCTGGTGGGCGAGTTCCGGGTTCACTATGCCGGCTTCTTCGACCCCGGTTTCGGCTTCGAGGCGGGTAAGCCACCGGCAGCGCACGGGGTTCTGGAAGTCCGCTCCCGCGAGGTGCCGTTCATCCTCGAACACGGCCAGATCATCGGCCGGCTGGTGTTCGAGCGGCTGACCGACCCGCCGCCGGAGGTTTATGGCCAGGGCATCGGGTCCCACTATCAGCGCCAGGGGCTGAAACTTTCCAAGCACTTCCGCGCATTGGAACTTCGTGCCTGATCCCTTTTGTGACAAATTTTCCACAGTGACGGTGAAAACGCAGCGGAGAGGTGATCGGTGTTTGCCTTATCCGCGAGCATCGGCAAATTACACCGGCTTCAGGTTTGCGGTGGGGGACCAAGAACCTGACGGCGGACTGCTATCCAAGGGGGCAGCGTGAGGCGGCTACGGCACACCTGGTGCCGGCCGCCTCATGAATTTTGAGGCCACCCCGCACAAACGACATGGGAAGCGGGAATACGGTGTTCAAGCCCGCCAAGTTCACCACCTCCCACAATCCATTCCACATACGCTTTTCCGCAACACACGCGCTTTTCCCCAACACATCTGCCGTGCTATCAGCGGGCCCGGTTCGCGGGCGTAGTTCAATGGTAGAACGGCAGCTTCCCAAGCTGCATACGAGGGTTCGATTCCCTTCGCCCGCTCCAACCTGCCCACCCGCGCACATGTGAGACCAGCGAAGGGAATCGAGCCCTCGCTGTTTTCAATGGCGCTTCGCCTCACGGCTTCGCGCTGGGTTCGTTGTTCGCGCCGCTTTTCCGCTGACGCGCGCGGCGCTCCAACCCCTTCGCCCGCTCCAACCTGCCCACCCGCGCACATGTGAGACCGGCGAAGGGAATCGAGCCCTCGCTGTTTTCAATGGCGCTTCGCCTCACGGCTTCGCGCTGGGTTCGTTGTTCGCGCCGCTTTTCCGCTAACGCGCGCGGTGCGTACAACCCTGTTCGCCTGCTCTGTTTTCCCCAATCGCTCGCATAAGTTTTTGTTGCGCGCAGCCGCCACGCCAACCCTGCGCGCGGGGCCGTGCGCGCATAAAAACAAGGCCCTGTCCGTTTGGCCAAAGGGACAGGGCCGTTTCTGGCACCGATGGACAAGCCGATCGAAGACCCTTGGCGGAGGGCCAATGACCGGCACCCAAAAGGTGCCGCCACGGTTCTTGCGGGAAACGGGAGTAGTCTTCGGGACCGGACCCCGGACCTGCCGAACCGGTGAGATACCCGGTTCATCATCCCGTTTCCCGCGCGGATGCACGCAAGCTTGCACCCTTACCTGTATGGTCTTGCGGTAAATCTACAGCACTCCACGTCTCTCCCTTTCCGTCAGGGAGAACAAATAGGGCACATATAATAGGACTACAAGTACAAAATAGGAAAAATAGCATTTTATGGGGATGGAAGCTGGATGGCCGGGTCAGGCCCGGCCATGACGGGGAGGGGGGACGGTGGTGAGCCGGGTCATGACAGGAAGTGACGGTGCTTTGTAGTCCGCCCCCTCCGCCCACCTGCGCGGAAGCTTCGGTGGGCACCTCCCCCGTAACCACGGGGGAGGATGAACGAGTGTTGTGCATCCTCTTTTCCTCCCCGCACGCGAGGGAGGAGAAAGGGGGCAAGAGGCCCATGCGGCAAAGCGCGATAGCGGCATAATTCGTGGCGCCCGCCCGCGAACACAGGCTATAAGTGGTCACCGTGCCCGGCGCAGTCGCCGTGGCTGACCTTCAACTCGGGTACGGGAATCTTTCATGTCCAACGTCGCGGTAATCGGCGCCCAATGGGGCGACGAGGGCAAAGGCAAGATCGTCGACTGGCTGTCGGCACGCGCCGATGTGGTGGTGCGGTTTCAGGGCGGCCACAATGCCGGCCATACCCTCGTCATCGATGGGGTTACCTATAAGCTGAGCCTTCTGCCGTCCGGCGTGGCGCGGCCGGGCAAGCTGGCCGTGATCGGCAATGGCGTGGTGGTGGACCCCTGGGCCTTTTCGGCCGAGGTGGCGCGGCTGAAGGGCCAGGGCCTCGACATCAACCCCGAAAACCTGGTGATCGCGGAGAATGCGGTTCTGATCCTGCCGCTGCACCGCGAACTGGACGAGAGCCGCGAAAGCGCCAACAGCGTTGCGCGCCTTGGCACCACCAAGCGCGGCATCGGCCCGGCCTATGAAGACAAGGTGGGGCGGCGTGCGCTGCGCCTGGTCGACCTGAAGGACCCGGCTTCGCTTCCCGCCAAGATCGAGCGGCTTTTAGCCCATCACAACGCGCTGCGCCGCGGCATGGGGGCCGAGGAGATCTGTGAGAAGACGCTTCTGGCCGCCATTATCGAGATCACACCCGCGATCCTGCCCTTTGCAGGGTCGGCCTGGCGGCGGCTGGATGAAGTGCGGCGACAGGGCAAGCGCATATTGTTCGAGGGAGCGCAGGCCGTCCTGCTCGACATCGATCACGGGACGTATCCTTACGTCACCTCCTCCAACACGGTGGCGGGGCAGGCGGCCGCGGGTGCAGGGATTGCGCCGCGCGACATCGGCACGGTGCTGGGCATCGCCAAGGCCTACACCACGCGGGTGGGCGAAGGCCCCTTCCCCACCGAACTGACCGACGAGACCGGTGAAATGCTGGGCCGCAAGGGCGCGGAATTCGGCACCGTGACCGGGCGGAAACGGCGCTGCGGCTGGTTCGATTCCGTGCTGGTGCGCCAGACCGTGATCACCGGCGGGATCGACGGCATCGCCCTGACCAAGCTGGACGTGCTGGACGGGTTCGAGGAGATCAAGCTCTGCACCGCCTATCGCCTGGACGGGCGCGAGATCGACCACCTGCCGGTAGACGCCAACGAACAGGCCCGCTGTGTGCCGGTTTACGAGACCTTTGCCGGGTGGAGCCAGTCCACCCGCGGGGCGCGAAGCTGGGCCGACCTGCCGGCACAGGCGGTGAAATATGTCCGCCGGGTGGAGGAGCTGATCGGCGCGCCGATTGCGATGCTGTCCACCAGCCCGGAGCGGGAGGACACCATTCTGGTCCGGGACCCGTTTGTGGACCACTGAAGCCGGAGGTGGTACCATGGTAACCCAAGAAGGTAGAATGGTACCATGGGACTGAACATCAAGAACCCGGAAGCGCACCGCCTCGCCAGGGAATTGGCCGAATTAACTGGCGAAAGCCTGACCACGGCGGTGACCGAGGCCCTTCGCGAACGGCTGGCACGCAAGGAACGGCAGGGGCTGGCCCAGCGGCTGATGGAAATCGGACGGCAGGCATCCGCCGCGATGAGCGAAGAAGAACGCCATTTCGATTACGACGCCTTCCTCTATGACGATGAAACAGGCCTGCCGAAATGATCATCGATACTTCGGCGCTGATCGCCATTCTGCGTCAGGAAGAGGACGCAGGCATCATCGCCGAAGCGGCCGGCAAAGCGGAAAAGATATCCATTTCGGCGGCCACATGGTTTGAAGCTGCAATCGTTGCAGACCGCTTCCGCGCCCCGTCGGTGGGCCGCCGCTTCGATGACATCTGCCGTGAACTGAGCCTTGCCGTTGTGCCGCTGGACGAAGCGCAGGCACGGATCGCGCGCGAGGCCTATCGCGATTTCGGCAAGGGCAGCGGCCACAAGGCGCAGCTCAATTTCGGGGATTGCTTTGCCTATGCGCTGGCCAAGACGATGAACGAGCCCCTGCTCTACAAAGGTACCGATTTCAGCCAGACCGACGTCAGAACGGCGGTTTAGAGGCATTACCGGCTTGCCCCAATATCGGCTTGCCCCAATATCAGCTTGATCGGGCGGCGCGATCCCGGCAGGCTTCGGCCACACGCTATCGCAGACAAATTCACACGCAAGGAACCCACGACCATGCTCAAGACACGCTTTACCGAAACCTTCGGCATCGAGGCGCCGATCACCTGTGGCGGCATGACCCGCGTGGGCAAGGCCGAACTGATTGCCGCCGTGGCCAATGCCGGGGCGCTCGGCTTCATCACCGCCCATTCGGCCGGCAAGCCCGAAGACCTGGCCAAGGAACTGAAGAAGTGCCGGGACATGACGGACAAGCCGTTCGGCGTCAACCTGACCATCCTGCCGTCGATCACCCCCATCCCTTACGACGAATATCGCGAAGCGATCATCGAAGGCGGGATCAAGATCGTCGAGACCGCGGGCAACAACCCGCAGCCGCATCTGCCGCGCTTCAAGGAAGCCGGTGTCAAGGTGATCCACAAATGCACCAGCGTGCGCCACGCCCTGAAGGCCGAGAAAATCGGGGTCGATTGCGTCTCGATCGACGGGCTGGAATGCGCGGGCCATCCCGGTGAAGACGATGTCGGCGGTCTGATCCTGTTCCCGGCCGCGGCCGACAAGCTGTCCATTCCAATCATTGCGTCGGGTGGCATTGCCGATGCGCGCGGTCTGGTGGCGGCACTCGCACTCGGCTGTGACGGGGTGAACATGGGCACGCGCTTCATGGCGACCAAGGAAGCGCCGATCCATGAAAACGTGAAGCAGCAGATCGTCGCGAACGACGAGCGCAGCACCAACCTGATTTTCCGCACCATGCACAACACCGCGCGCGTGGCGAAGAACGCGATCAGCGACGAGGTGGTGGCGATCGAACGGCGCGGCAACGCCAAGTTCGAGGATGTGAAGGAGCTGGTCGCCGGTGTGCGCGGCGCCGACGTTCTGAACGAAGGCGAGATGGATGCGGGCATCTGGTCCGCGGGCCAGACGCAAGGCCTGATCCACGACATCCCGAGCTGCAAGGATCTGGTGGCGCGCATGGTCAAGGAAGCCGAGGCGATCATCCGCGGCCGCCTGAACAAGGTGCTGGGCTGAACAAGGTACCTGCCTGACCTAAGGCGGGCGGCCAATCCACCCCTGTCACGGCCCGCAAATGCGGGCCGCCCAGGTGGTGTCGCACGCCCGTCCAAAGATACGCAGCAATGCCTTCGGCAATCCCTTCAGCTGATCGCAGCGAATTTCAGCTGGATGGCCCGCATTTGCGGGCCATGACAAGCCAGATGGGTGAGCCTTAAACCTTGCCCCAGCGCGTGCCGGGGGTGGGGGCGGCGGGAAAGTCGTTGCCCGCCTGCGGCGCGCGGTTCGCCTGCATGTGGTTGAGCGGGCCATGACCGTGACCGAAGCCGGGGGCGGTGCGGATCGCCTCCTGCACATAGGAGCGGGCACGTTTGATCGCATCGAGCAGCGGCAGCCCTTGCGCCAGACCGCAGGCAATCGCGCTGGCCAATGTGCAGCCCGTGCCGTGGGTGGAGCGGGTGTCGATGCGGGGCGCGGCAAGGCGTTGCACGGACTCTTTCGTCACCAGCACATCGGTCACGGTTTCGCCCTCGCTGTGGCCGCCCTTGACCAGCACGGCGCCCGCGCCGGTGTTGAGAAGGGCGTTGCCGGCCCGGGCGTAATCGGCCACCGTGTCGACCGGCAGGCCGGTCAGCGCCGCGGCTTCCGGCGCGTTGGGGGTGACAAGCGTTGCACGCGGAAACAAATTCGCGATCAGGGCGTTGCCGGCCTCATCTTCCAGGAGCGAGGCGCCGCCCTTGGCCACCATCACCGGATCGACCACCAGGGGCAGGCCGGCGCCGTGGCTCGAAAGGGCCTGGGCCACCGCCTCGATCACCGCGACCGAGCCCAGCATGCCGATCTTGATCGCATCGGCCCCGATATCGCTCAGCACACTGATGATCTGTGCACGGACGAGATTGGCCGGAATGGGATGGACGGCGTGGACGCCTTGGGTATCCTGCACCGTGACCGCGGTGACCGCCGTCATGGCATAGACGCCAAGGGAGGTGGCGGTCTTGATGTCGGCCTGAATGCCGGCACCGCCGCCCGAATCCGACCCCGCAATGACCAATAGCCGCTGAGGCTTTCTCAATTCGCGACATCCTCGATCGCCGAGGCGACATCACGCACCACTTCCTGCACCAGCGCAATATCGTCGCTCTCCGCCATGATGCGGATGACGGGTTCGGTGCCGGATTTGCGCACTAGAAGCCGGCCGGACCCGTTGAGGCGGGCTTCGGCGGCGCGGATGCGTTCGGTGACGCGCGGTTCTTCGAGCGGATGACGGCCGCGGAAACGGACATTGTGCAGAAGCTGTGGCAGCGGCTCGAACAGATGGGCGGCCTCGCTTGCCTTGCGGTTTTCGCCCGCGATCACCGCCAGCACCTGAAGGGCGGCGATCAGGCCGTCGCCCGTGGTGGTGAAATCGTTCAGGATGATGTGGCCGGACTGTTCGCCGCCGACATTGAAATCGCCCTTGTGCATCATCTCGAGCACATAGCGGTCGCCGACGGGGGCGCGCGCGAGCTTCAGGTTCATGCCGGTCAGATAGCGTTCAAGACCGGCATTCGACATCACCGTGCCGACCACGCCGCCGCCGCGCAGCGTGCCCGCCTTCGTCCATGAGCGCGCAATGAGGGCGAGAATCTGATCGCCGTCGATGATCTGACCATTTTCATCGGCCATCACCACGCGATCGGCATCGCCATCGAGCGCAATGCCGAAATCGGCGCGCATCTCGCGCACCTTGTGCATCATCGCATCCGGCGCGGTGGAGCCGCATTCCTGATTGATGTTGAAACCGTTGGGGGAGACGCCGATCTCCACGATATCGGCACCCAGTTCCCACAACACCGCGGGCGCCACCTTGTAGGCCGCACCATGGGCGCAATCGATCACGATGCGCCGCCCGTCGAGCCGCAGATGTTTCGGGAAGGTCTGTTTGGCGAATTCGATATAGCGGGCCTGGGCATCGTCGATCCGCTTGGCGCGGCCGATCGCGCGCGGTTCCGCCAGGCCTTCCTGAAGCCCGTTCATCATCAGGGCTTCGATGCTGGCTTCGCATTCGTCGGACAGCTTCTGCCCGTCCGGCCCGAAGAATTTGACGCCATTATCCTCGAACTGGTTGTGGGAGGCCGAGATCATCACGCCGAGATCAGCCCGCAGCGAGCGGGTGAGCATGGCCACCGCCGGTGTCGGCAGGGGCCCGAACTGAAACACATCCATGCCGACAGAGGTGAAGCCCGCAACAAGCGCGGATTCGATCATGTAACCGGAGAGGCGCGTATCCTTGCCGATCACCACGCGATGGCGATGATCGCCACGGGTGAAAATGCGGCCCGCCGCCATGCCGGCCTTCATCGCCAGTTCGGGTGTCAGTGCAGGGGAATTGGCCCGGCCGCGAATACCGTCTGTGCCGAAAAACTTACGCGTCATAATGGGACACTCCCCTCCGGGTGGCGGGCACCACCCCCAATCATATCAAAATCCGGGCCAGAAATGGGCCACCCCGAACGGGGGCGGCGCAATAGCATGGTTGCCAGCAAAGCATCAATTTGCGGCTATTTGTTGAATTCCAATGCTCTCCAAACCCTTAACGCATCCGAAAGCGGGCCGGGGGCATGAGTGCGAAGATGGTCCGCCCCCATCCGGGCGGCATAAAGTTCCGCAGCGAGGCTGGCGGCGCCCGCCTCCGCCGCCGGCCGCCCGGCGATCCGGCGCAGGAAGGATTTGCGCGACACCGAGATCAGCACCGGCAGGCCGAATTCGCGCTTCAGCCGCGGGATCGCGCGCAGGACTTCGAGCGAGGTTTCGGGATCGGTGCCGAGGAAAAACCCCATGCCGGGATCAAGGATCAGACGTTCGCGCGCGACACCGGCCGCAGTGAGCGCCGCGATACGGGTTTCGAAAAAGGCGCACACGCGGGCGACGATTTCCCCCGCCGGGACATGGACCCGGGTGGCTTGCCCCATGCCCTGAACCGAGTGCATCACCACGAGACGGGCGGGCGAAGCGGCAAGCGCAGGATAGAGCGCAGGCTCAGGAAAACCCTGAATGTCGTTCAGATAGGCGGCGCCTTCAGCCAGCGCCCAACGCTGCACGGCAAGCGAATAGGTGTCGATCGAGAGCGGCACGCCCCTTTCCCTCAGCGCCGCGACGACGGGGGCAAGGCGTGCGATCTCCACCTCCGGCGCAACCGGGGTCGCATCGGGGTTCGACGACGCGCCGCCGAGATCGAGCACATCGGCACCGCCATCGATGAGCGTTTGCGCGTGCGCGAGTGCGGCGTCAGGCGCGAGGAAACGCCCGCCATCCGAAAAGGAGTCGGGTGTGATGTTGAGAATGCCGAAGAGTTTCACCACGGTCAGGCACGCACAATTTCGAGCAAGGGTTCGAACGCCAGCAAAGAAGGACGGCTGCCCGCAGGCTCTACCCAAATACGAAGCAATCCCGCGTCAGATAACAAGCGAGAAAATCTGGCAGCTGTTTGACGTGGAATTCCCGCTTTCGCGGTAAACGTACTATTGCGAAAAACCGGCGTCCCGAAAATGAAATCCAATGCCTTGATCGACCACTGCGAAGCCAGCACTTCGCGAAATTTCTCCTTCATTTCTGAATACAGAGCGTCGATCTTCTCGGCAATCTCGACGTTGGATTTTGCCTGCGCTTCGATGATCTGAAAAAAGAAAATGCACCATTCCGTCCACTGGCCATCTGCGGAGACCGATCGGAGGCGATCAATGTATTCTTCCTTCCTGTCCTCGATCGCAGCACTGATATAAAAGTGCGGATCGCTTATTAAACCTCTCGACCACAAAAACAGCGTGACAAGCATTCGCCCCATCCGCCCATTGCCGTCTTTGAATGGGTGAAGGGCTTCGAATTCCGCGTGAGACAGAGCAGTTTGGATGAGCGGTTCCACTTCCTCGTCGTGAAGGAATTTCTCAAACACGCTAATTCCGTCGTCGAGCTTCTCTGCGCTTATGGGAACAAAGAGGACCTCTTTATGCGTCTTATCGACAATATAATTTTGATCCCGTTTGAATTGACCTGGCTGCTTGTCCGCACCGCGCCCAAGAAATAGTAATTTGCCGTGCGTTTGTTCAATCAAGCGCCTGCAGATCGGCAAACCGCCGTTCATGAGATTTTGGGCATGTGTCAATGCACGAGAGTAGGAGTGAACCTCGATAATCTCATGGCGCACATGATGCTGACGCTCATTTTCTTTTTCGGCTTCAAATTTGAGAACTTCATCGAGCGTGGCGACCGTTCCTTCTATGCGCGAAGAAATAACGGCTTCCTGCCGACGAAGAGGGGCCAGCAGCAAATCTTTATTATGTAAATTTCGAAGCAGAGCATCGTAACGCGCCAGCGCGGCCGCCGTGCTTCCCAAAGGCTTCATCAGCCGCGCAAAATCCAGATGCTGCGGAGGAAATTGCCCATAGTGATAGCGAATGGCCCCATCGAGCCTATAACCGTTCAATCTGGTCATTTGTATCTCATAATCGTAAAAATTCGAGACACAAACTATCTAGCAAATCATCCGTGAGATACAAAGCGGTTTGCGTCTCAGAATTTCTTTTTTCTGAAACACAAATATTTACAGCGGCTCACCCTCAATGAACGACCTTCGCACCGCCACGGCTGGAATTACCGGCCCGGCTGGGGTTCGGGGGCGATAGGGCCGATGCCGCGGGGGCGGCCGGCCTGCGGCACGCTGGGCCCCGGACCGCGCTGGGGCTCGGGCTCCTCATACGGTTTGCGCACCGGCGGAATGCCCTTCAAGAGCGCGATAATCTCATCGCCCGTCAGGGTTTCGTATTCGAGCAGGCCCTTCGCCAGCGTGTGCAGATCGTCGATATGATCCGACAGGATCTGGTTCGCACGGGCATAGGTCTCGTCGATGATGCGGCGGATTTCCGCGTCGATCTTCTGTGCGGTCGCTTCCGAAATGTTCTGCGTCCGCGACACCGAGTGACCGAGGAACACCTCTTCCTGGTTTTCGCCATAGAGGATCGGGCCCAGATCGTCGCTCATGCCGTAGCGGGTGACCATGGCGCGCGCCATGCGGGTGGCCATTTCAATGTCGCTCATCGCGCCGGTGGTGACCTTTTCGTGGCCGAAGATCAGCTCTTCCGCCAGACGGCCACCAAAGGCGACGCAAAGATCGGCCAGCATTTTCTGGCGCGTGATCGAAAGCTGATCGCGTTCGGGCAGGCGCATCACCATGCCGAGCGCGCGCCCGCGCGGAATGATGGTGGCCTTGTGAATGGGATCCGAGCCTTCGACATGCAGCGCGACGAGCGCGTGACCGCCTTCATGATAGGCGGTGAGCTTCTTCTCCTCATCCGTCATGGCCATGGAGCGGCGTTCCGCACCCATCATCACGCGGTCTTTCGCGTCTTCCAGTTCCATCAGGGTGACGACGCGCTTGCCGCGGCGGGCGGCGAGCAATGCCGCCTCGTTCACCAGATTGGCGAGATCGGCGCCGGAGAAACCGGGCGTACCGCGTGCGATCACACGCGGATCGACATCGGGGGCGAGCGGAACCTTGCGCAGATGCACGCGGATGATTTTTTCGCGGCCCGCCAGATCGGGGTTCGGCACCACCACATGGCGGTCGAAACGGCCGGGGCGCAACAGAGCGGGGTCGAGCACGTCTGGCCGGTTGGTGGCGGCGATCAGGATCACGCCTTCGGTGGATTCGAAACCGTCCATCTCCACCAGCAACTGGTTCAGCGTCTGCTCCCGCTCGTCATTGCCGCCGCCGAGACCGGCGCCGCGATGACGGCCGACCGCATCGATTTCGTCGATGAAGACGATGCAGGGCGCGTTCTTCTTGGCCTGTTCGAACATGTCGCGCACGCGGCTTGCGCCGACGCCGACGAACATTTCGACAAAGTCGGAACCCGAAATGGTGAAGAAGGGCACATTGGCTTCGCCCGCGATGGCGCGCGCGAGCAACGTTTTGCCGGTGCCCGGCGGGCCGACCAGCAGCACACCCTTGGGGATGCGCCCGCCCAGGCGCTGAAACTTCTGGGGATCGCGCAGGAACTCCACAATCTCCTGCAGTTCCTCCTTCGCCTCGTCCACGCCGGCGACATCTTCAAACGTCACCCGGCCGGTACGCTCGGTGAGCATTTTCGCCTTGCTCTTGCCGAAGCCCATGGCCTTGCCGCCGCCGGACTGCATCTGGCGCATGAAGAAAATCCAGCCCGCGATCAGGATCAGCATCGGCAGCGACTGAATCAGGATGCCCATCAGCGAGAAGCCGTTATCGTCCGGCTTCACATTGATGTTGACCTTGTTCTGCAACATGCGCTGCACCAGACCCGGATCGTTCGGTGCATAGGTGATGAACGCCTGGCCGTTGGTCAGGTGGCCGGAAATCTGATCGCGCTGGATCGTGACATCCTTCACCGCGCCCTGAGTCACCTGCTGATTGAATTCGGTGAAATTGATCGTGGTCGTGGCCGGCCGGCTGCCCGTACCCTGAAACAGGTTGAACAGGGCCACCAGCAGAAGCGCGATCAAGATCCAGAGCGCAAGATTGCGGAGATTGTTCACGGCGATCCTTTCATGGCCCGGTCTTCCGGTCGCGGGCCCCGGCGGAGTTCCCCCTCCACCGACCTCTTAATACGGGACAATCCGTAAATAGGATTTCTCCGCCAAGGTTGCGAGTCCCAATCAATTCTACGAAATGGGCAATTTTTTGAAATCGGCCGGGGTCGGGCGCCAATTGCCATTACAATGATTGTGGACTTTGGCCTTATTTGGGCTCAAGCCCCGGCTTTCCCTTTGCCTCTTTTTCTTTGTGGCCGGGCCTTTTGCGGCCGGGTTCCCGCCCCAGCACGAAAGTTTCCGCGCCATAGAGCGCGGCCCGCTTCGGTGCGCGGGCGAGTTTGCAGCCATGCAGCGTGCGCCCGGCGAAACCGGGCCGGGTGAGTGCGTCATAAAGCGATTCCAGCGCGGCAAAGCGCGGGCGGTAGCCCTGCCCTGAAACCTGCATCAAGAGGCGGGCGAGCGCGCGCAGGCCGATTTCCCGCGGGGCGGAAAGGAGCACCGTTCCGTTCAGCAGGATGCGGGATTTCTCCACCGTCGCGGCGGCGGCGATGCGTGCATCGGTGGCCGCCTCCAGTGCAGTGCGCGCGCGCGCCAGATGGGCCGCGGCCTGTGCGATGCGCGACGGTGTGAGCCCGGCCGCGTCCAGAACCGGCAGAGCCTGACGCAGGCGCACACGGGCGAAGCGTTCGTCGCCGTTCATCGGATCCTCATGCCAGGGGATGCGGCGCGCGGCCAGAAACGCGCGCAATTCATCGCGGGAAAACCCGAGCAGCGGGCGGACCAGTTTCAATCCCGCAAAACCGGGTAGCGGAAACGGCGCCGCCGGCTGCATCGCGGCAAGACCGTCAAGCCCGCTGCCGCGGGCCAGACGCAACAGGAAGGTTTCGGCCTGATCGTCCTCGCTGTGCGCGAGATAAAGCGCGGACACGCGGCGGCCCTGACGCTGACGGCGGCACCAGTTTCCCATCAGGCGGTAACGGGCTTCGCGCGCGTGACCCTCGATCCCGCTTTGCGGTTTCTTCCCGCGCCAGACGAGCACATGGCATTCCAGGCCGAGTGCTGCGGCCTGTGCGGCGACGCCCCGCGCCTGTTCGCCGGAGCCGGGCTGCAGGCGATGATCGACGGTGAGGATAATGGGCGGCGGCAGATGGCGGCTTTTCGCCCAGCGCGCCAGAAGAACCATCAGGGCGATGGAATCGCCGCCGCCCGATACGCCGACCGCCGCCGGCCAAAAAACGCGCGCGGCATCGAGCCGCGCCATCGACGCGGCGAAGCGGCGCGAAAGCTCAGGCCGCGCGGCAGGAGGCGGCTTTGCGGTCGCTGTGCGCCTGATCGACGATGGTCTTGGAGGCCGAGGGGTATTTGGCCTTGAGGGCGCCAAGGGTGGTGCAGCCTTCCTGTTTCTGGCCCATGGCAATCAGCGCCTGGCCAAGCTTGAGCATGCTGTCGGGCGCGCGCGTGCTGGTCGGGTATTTCTTGATGTTCTCGGCAAAGGCGCGGGCGGCGTTCTGATAATCCTTCTGCACATAGGCGATGTCGCCCACCCAATAAAGCGCCTGCGGGGCTAGCGCGTCATTCGGGTTGGCATCGACAAAACCGCGGAAGGCGCTGCGCGCATCATCGTAACGGGCGCGCGAAAGCATCTGCATCGCCGCATTGTACTGGGCGCGCGTGCCGCCGCCCGCATCGCCCAACTGGCGCGGGGCGCTGGAAGCCGGGCCGGCACGATCGTCCGGCGGCGGATAATCGCGGCTTGAAGGCCCGCGCGGCACATCGTTCAGATCGTTCTGGTTCAAGGTGCCGAGAACGCCGGGCGGCGGCGCAAGCTGGCCGTTGCCCGAATCGTAAGCGTTGCTGCCGGATTCATAAGGCTGCAGCCGCTGCGGCGATTGGGTGGCGTAATGCTGCGAGCCGCCCGGCGGCGGTGCGCCCGCATTCATGCCCGTATTACCGGAGGGCGCGATGCTGCCCTGCTGCTGCCCACCCGGCAGCGGCCCCGGTTGCGGCCCTGATTGCTGCCCCGATTGCTGCATCGCGCCGCAATCGAGCCCCTCCCCGCTCTGATCGCCCGAAGCGCCAAGCTGATGCGCCGCCATGGTGCAGATGCGGTATTCGAAATCCTTCTGCGCGCGGGCGGTATCGGTCTTCATCTGCTGCATGCGGTGGCCGAGCACTTCCATCTGCCCCGTCAGCCGGCGCACGCTGTCTTCCAGATCGCTGACCCGCTGGCGCAGATCGCGGATGGAGGCATCCTGCGCATCCTCGCGCTGCTGGGCGGCCTGCTCGGCGGCAATCTCGTCATCCGACTTGCCGAACAGGCCAGCGACACGCTGATGTCCGGGCTGGGCATTGTCGTCGCCCAGCGAGCGGCTGAGGCGGCGGGATTCATCGGTCACTTCACGGTCGCTGTAATCGGACCAGAGCTGGGCATATTGCCGGCCTGCGGTGGCCTGCGCCGCGTTCGTGGCGGCGCCCGGCGCCCGGGGTGCGGCAAAAGCGGGCGGAACGAAAAGACACGCCGCCAGCAGCGGAATGCCCAGCACGCGCAGCGGAAAGATTCCGGCGCGCAGCGGAAAAATCCGGGAAGGCAACGCAGAGGGGGTCATCTTGGGCATGTCACGGTACTCGCCTCATGGGGCTGATTCGCCATCCATAGCGATTTCTTAGCCGAAATTGAGGCCTGGGATTAAGAGTCCGTTGAGCAACAATGCGAAAAGACCGGCGCAGGACACGCGAAAAAGGGCGCCCCCCCAGGAGGGGACGCCCTTCTCAAAGCCGGATCGGCCGGATGCCTTAGGAGGCGGCGCCCGACGTGATCGTGGTGACGTCACGACGGTTCTGCGCCCAGCAGGACTCCGTCGATTCCGTGCAGGTCGGACGTTCTTTGCCGTAGGAGATCGTGTCGATCCGCGCCGCCGAAACGCCGAGGCTGACCAGATATTCCTTCGCCGCATTGGCGCGGCGGGCGCCGAGCGCGAGGTTGTATTCCCGCGTGCCGCGCTCGTCACAATTTCCTTCGATGGTCACACGGACCGAAGGATATTTGGCAAGCCAGGCCGCCTGACGCTGAAGGACCGTTTTGCCTTCGTCCTGAAGGGAATAGCGGTCGTAGTCGAAATGAACCGTATCGCCGACATTGACGCGCAGATCCTCGGCGCTGCCGGGGACGATGGAAGAAGTCGGCGCGGGCGCCGTCTGCGGGGGCGGGGGGGCTTCTTCGACCGGCGCCGGTTTCTTGGAGGCACAACCTGCCAGAACAAGCGCAACTGCAATTGTGGCGAATTTCAAACCCGTCGATAATTTCATCATGGGAATCCGTAACTCCGTGGAAAGCACCCCCGGGTGCGTCGGGGCTGCCCTAAGGAAGGAACTCGCGCGCGCACCTTCCGGATTAAACGCTCAACACCCCCGTAAAGAGCCGTGGAATGTGGCGAAAATCGGCCAAACTCTAGGATTTTCGCCTTACTGGATCAAGGGAGACCATGCAGGATCGCTGGCGCCGCCCGGTGTCGGCACCCGATGCAGGTTCCGCCCGGTCACATCCACCTCCCAAATCGAGGAGCCGCGGCTGCCCGTTCCAGTCCGGGTGAACATCAAAACCCGGCCGTTCGGCGCCCAGGTCGGCCCCTCATCCTCCCAGCCGTCGGTGATGATGCGCTCCCCCGAACCATCGGGCGCCATCACGCCGATGCGGAAGGCACCGCTTGCCTGTTTGGTGAAGGCGATGAGATCGCCGCGCGGGCTCCACACCGGTGTGCCGTTCTTGCCCTTGCCGAAACTGATGCGGTGCTGATTGGAACCATCGGCATTCATCACATAAACCTGCTGCGAGCCGCTGCGATCCGATTCAAACGTGATCTGCCGCCCATCCGGCGAGAACGACGGCGATGTATCGATATTGGGATCGGAGGTCAGGCGGGTGACCGCGCGCGTGCGCAGATCCATCAGATAGATATCGGAATTGCCCGACCGCTCCAGCGACATCACCACCTTGTTGCCATCGGGTGAGAAGCGCGGCGAAAACGTCATGGTCGGGAAATTGCCCAGCATCTGCTGTTTGCCGGTTTCGAGATCGAACAGATAAACCCGCGGCCTGTTTCCGATATAGGACATGTAGGCGATCATCTGCGCGGTGGGATTGAAGCGCGGCGTCAGCACCAGATAATTGCCGCGGGTGAGGAAGATCGGATTGGCGCCATCCTGATCCATCACCGCAAGACGCTTGACGCGATGCAGCGCCGGGCCCGATTCCGAAATGAAGACGATGCGGGTATCGAAATAGCCCTTCTCGCCCGTGATGCGTTCATAGATCGCATCGGAAATCATGTGCGCGATGCGGCGCCAGTTTTCCGGCGTGGTGAAATATTGCAGGCCCAGCATCTGGCTTTCGCCATAGACATCCCACAGCCGGAATTCGACGCGCAGGCGGCCATCGGTCTGCGTCGTCACCTGGCCGGTGACGAGGCCCTGGGCATTGATCACGCGCCAATTGGCGAATTGCGGCGGCACGTTGATGTTGCGGATGGCCTCGATGAAGGATTTCGGATCGAGGGGGCGGAAAAGACCGGAACGGCCGAGATCGGCCCGCACAACGCCCGCGATATTGGCGCCAACTTGCGCATCGTTCGATTGCGGCTGGCCGCCGAGAAAATCCGGGATCGCGATCGGCAGCGGCTGGCTGACGCCCTGATTGACATCGACATGCAGCGCGGCCGAGGCGGAAAAAGGAAATGCAAACGGCAGAATTGCGCCAAGCACGATCGCCAGAATGATTTTTTTCAAATGGCCGAAATGCCCCATCTTCCCTCTCCTCACTGCCCCATCATCATGCGGGGATCGAATGTCACAACCAGTTCACCCCAGATCGAATAACGATCCACCGGCAATTTATAGGGCGCGCAAACATAGATGGCGCGCCGTGCCGCTTCCGCAGCCGCACGCATGAACGGATCGCTGCGTGCGGCAGCCGCCGATTCTGCGTTTAATTGTGGCGGCTGTGCGACGCTGCCGTCGCGATTGAGATAGACATCGAGTTGCACGATCAGCCGTTCGGGATGCGGTGCACCGGCCGGCACGCTCCAGCATTGGGCGATCTGGTTGCGCAGGCTGTCGGCCAAATCCATCGTCATCGCGTTCTGATCGCCGATACCGCGGATGTTGCGATCGCCGGTTTTGGCGTTGGCGGGCGGTGCCTGTTTCTCCTCCTGCTTGTTCAGCAGGGCGAGCACGTTGTTGATATCGAAGGATTTCTTTTTCTCGGTCTTCTTCTCGACCTTCTTCTCCGGCGGTTTTTTCTCGGCCGTTTTTTCCGGCTTCTTTTCCGCCGGTTTGGGTTCGACCTTCGGCTTCGGTTTTTCGACCGGCGCGGGTTCGGGCGGCACCTCGATCGGTTCCGGGGCCTTGGCCTCCACTGGCGCGGGGGTGTCGAAATCTTCCTGCGGCTTGATTTCCGGCGCGGGTTCCGGCTTCGGCGGTTCCGCCGGTTTCTTCACCATGGCCTGGATATTGGTCTTGTCGGCGAGCGTCACCAGTTCGACCGGAACCACGGGCGGCGATTCCTTCGAGATGTCGAGCTTGTGCTGCCAGGTGAACAGCGAGGCCACGACCACCAGCCCGTGCAGCAGCAGCGAGCCGACGATGCCCACCGGCGACTGTTTCTGGCGATCGGACGTCGCCGAACTAATCCGTGTTCTTGCGATCGGGCTTGGGGGCATCTGTGACGAGTCCGATATGCGTGAACCCCGCGGCATTCAACTGGCCCATGATCGTCATCACGCGGCCATATTCGATGCTCTGGTCCGCGCGCACGAAAATGCGCTGATCGTAGCCGTTCGATGCAATCGCCTTCAGGCGCGGCACCAGACTGTCTTCAGCGATCTGCGTATTCTGAAGATAAATCTGCCCGTTGTGGCGGATGCTGATCGACAGGGGTTCGCGATCCTGGCTGAGCGGCTGGGCCGAGGTTTTCGGCAGATCGACCGGCACGCCAACGGTCAGAAGCGGGGCCGTGACCATGAACACGATCAGAAGCACCAGCATGACGTCGACAAAGGGCGTCACGTTGATGTCCGCCATCGGGCGGCGGCGATGATCGCGGCTTTGCGTGGTGGCAACCATCAATGGGCGGCCTTCTCATCGAGCTGGCGGGAGAGGATGGCCGAAAATTCGTCGGAGAACCCGATCAGGCGGTTGTTGAAGCGCGCCATCTCGTTCACCAGGCGATTGTAGAAAATCACCGCTGGAATGGCGGCAAGAAGCCCCATGGCGGTGGCGAACAGCGCCTCTGCAATGCCGGGTGCAACCACCGCCAGCGTGGTGTCATGCCGGGCCGCGATGGCCGAGAACGCATTCATGATGCCCCACACCGTGCCGAACAGGCCGACAAAGGGCGCGGTGGCACCGACGGTGGCAAGAAAGCCGAGATTTTTTTCCAGCCCGTCCATCTCGCGCATGATGGTGACGTTCATCGCCTTGCCGATCCGGTCCTTGATGCCGCCGAGCGCGGATTCGCGAGGGGGGCCCCCCTCGAAGGCGCGGCGCCATTCGCGCAGGGCGGAAACAAAGAGCGAGGCGAGCGGATGATCGTTGCGGGTTGAGAACTGCTGATAAAGCTCATCCAGCGACAGACCCGACCAGAACACCTTCTCGAACTGTTCCGAGCTTTTGCGGATGCTGCGCAGCAAGATCCATTTGTTGATGATGATGACCCACGACCAGATCGAGGCGGCGACCAGAAGCAGGAACACGCCCTTGACGATGGGATCGGCGCGCCAGAACAGCGAACCGATCGAAATTCGCCCCAGATCGGCGGCAGCGTCGCCGCCCGTCTGCGCCACATCGACCGTACCAGTGGGCGCGGCCATCGGGGCGCCGAGTTCCTGGGCCTCACCTGCCGGGCCGCCGACGGGGGCTGCGCGCGGGGTGGCTTGCGCCATTGCCGGAACGGGTGCTGCAGACAGTGACAGGAACAATGCCGCCGCCAGCGCGGCGAACACGTGCTTGAACGTCATGAAAAGACCCTCATCGGCAATATCGCGAAAATCCGGACGCTTTATCCGCGCGCCCTTTGGCCGGAGCGCACAAAAACCCACCCAAACGTGGCCGAAGTTTGGCGCGAATCGCTATCGTCTTGTTACCTAGAGTATTTCACCGTTTCATGGAATCGGTGAAATGCTCTAGGACTTTGGGTAGCCGCAATTCCGGGCGGGAAACCGCTGCACACTTTTCCTCGTCATGATGCAGGCTTCCACCTGGCCCTGAACCAGAAGTTCGCCGCGGGCATGGATCGCCTGTTCCGCCACCATGCGCGCGCCCGTCAGCGCGATGCAGCGCGTACGCACCGTGACGAGATCATCGAGCCGGGCGGGCCGGAAATATTCGAGCGCAACCTTGCGCAGGGTCCAGGCGGTCGGCTCCGGCCCATCAAGGGACGCAAGCCGGGCGATGCCGGCGCAGCGGAAATATTCCGAACGCCCGCGCTCCATGAAACGCAGGTAATTGGCGTGATAGACGACGCCGGAAAGATCGGTGTCTTCGTAATAGATGCGCACGGGCAGCACATGCACCTTGCCGTCGAAATGGCCGAAGCCCTTTTCCCAGTCCACCGTACTGTCAGAGGCCGTCATCGTCATTGTCCGTGAACAGGGTGGCCTGCGCACCACCAGCGGGCGCAGGCAGGCCGAGATGGGCATAGGCCGCCGCCGCCAGCACCCGGCCGCGCGGCGTGCGTTGCACAAAACCCTGTTGCATCAGGAAGGGTTCCACAATCTCCTCGATCGCATCGCGCGCTTCGCCCAGCGCGGCGGCGATGGTTTCGATGCCGACCGGGCCGCCCTGAAACGATTCCGCGATCAGGCCGAGATAGCGCCGGTCAAAGGCATCGAGGCCGCGGCCATCGACCTCCAGCCGCGACAGGGCGGCATCGGCCAGTGCGGCATCGGCGCGCGTGTGGCCGCCGACAGAGGCAAAATCACGCACCCGTTTGAGCAACCGCCCGGCGATGCGCGGCGTGCCGCGGGCGCGGCCGGCGATTTCGTGGGCGCCCTCGGCGGTCAGATCGAAGCCCAGCACGCGGGCGCCGCGGGCGACGATCGCCACCAGTTCTTCCGGCGCATAGAAATTGAGCCGCACCGGAATGCCGAAACGGTCCCGCAGCGGCGTGGTGATCAGGCCGGAGCGGGTGGTGGCGCCCACAAGTGTGAACGGGTTGAGCGTGATCTTGACCGAACGCGCCGATGGCCCCTCCCCGATCACGAGGTCGAGCTCGAAATCCTCCATCGCCGGATAGAGAATTTCCTCGACCACGGGGCTGAGGCGATGGATTTCGTCGATGAACAGCACGTCGCGCGGTTCGAGATTGGTCAGAATGGCGGCGAGATCGCCCGCCTTGGCCAGCACCGGGCCGGAGGTGGAGCGGAAATTCACCCCCAGTTCGCGCGCCACGATCTGTGCCAGCGTGGTTTTGCCGAGGCCGGGCGGGCCGGAAAACAGCACATGGTCCAGCGCCTCACCCCGCTGTTTCGCCGCCGCGATGAAGATCGAGAGATTTTCGCGCGCCTGGGCCTGGCCGACGAAATCGGCCAGCACCTGCGGACGCAGATGCGTCTCCAGGGAATCGTCGTTGCCCTGTTCGGGGGTGACGAGGCGGGCGGGCGCGGATGTGTTGGCCATGGCGGACGCTATCTTGCCATCTGCCGCAGGCATTCGCGAATGAGCACTTCGAGCGGCACATCGCCCAGGCTCTGCGCGGCGCGGGCCACCACCTCCGCCGCCTGAATCTGCGAATAACCCAGATGCACGAGGGCAGCGACCGCTTCACCATCGCGGCCGCGGGCTGCCGCAGCGGCAGGCGATGCCTCCGGCGCGGACTGGGCCCCGCGCATCATCAGGCCGGGCGCCTTGTCCTTCAATTCCGAGGCGATGCGGCTGGCGAGCTTGGGCCCGATGCCGGGCGCCCGCCCGATGGCCGCCTTGTCCCCCAGCGCGATCGCGCGTGCGAGATCGGGCGGTGCCAGCACGGAGAGAAGATTGAGCGCGACGCGGGCGCCGACATTCTGCACCGTTTGCAGAAGGCGGAACCACTCCCGCTCCTCCACCCCGGCAAAGCCGTAAAGCCGGATGGTTTCATCGGTGATGCGGGTTTCAATCATCAGGCTGGCGTGGGCGCCCGCCGACAGTTTCGCCAAGGTGGATGCCGGGCATTGCACCACATAGCCGACACCGCCGACATCGATCACCGCGTGATCGGCCGCAACGCTGTCCACCACCCCGGTCAGTTTTCCAATCATGTGGCGCGCGCCGCGACGTGCATCTGGCTGCTGGCGAGGTGGGCATGCGCGATGGCGCAGGCGAGCGCGTCGGCCGCATCGGCCTGATCCACCTGGGCGGCGGGAAGCAGGCGGCGGATCATGGCCTGAACCTGTTCTTTCCCGGCATGGCCGACGCCGACCACGCTTTTCTTGATATGATTGGGGGCATATTCCGCGATGCCGAGTTCGCTTTGCGCGGCGGCAAGCATGGCCACCGCGCGCGCCTGACCGATTTTCATCGCGGCCTGCGCATCCTTGTGCACGAACGCCTGTTCGATCGAGACGGTGCCGGGCCGGTATTGCCCGATGATGCCGATCAGCGCGCTGTGCAGGATCAAAAGCCGGTTGGCGAGTTCGAGTTTGGCCGGCGTCGCGATCACACCATGGGCGACATGGGTCAGCCGCGAACCGGCCACGTCGATCACGCCCCAGCCCATATGGCCAAGGCCGGGATCAATCCCCAAAACACGCAACCGGATCATCGCCACACCCGAACGAATCGAAAACAAGTGTCCCCGGCCTTGGCGCCGGGTGCAACCGGGACCGACGGTTGCCTGCCGCGTGCGGATTCCACCATGGTATCCTGCGGCCAGCATCGGAAGGATCACAGCCATGGAACAGCAGACGCTTGGACGGCACGGGCCGAAGGTTTCCCGCATCGGGCTGGGCTGCATGGGGATGTCGGACTTTTACGGGGCGTCCGATGAGAAGGAGAGCATCGCCACCATCCACGCCGCGCTGGACCATGGCATCACCCTGCTCGACACCGGCGATTTCTACGGCATGGGCCACAACGAGATGCTGATCGGCGAGGCGCTGAAAGGGCGCAAGCGCGAGGATGCGGTCCTGAGCGTGAAGTTCGGCGCGCTGCGCAGTCCCGAAGGGGCTTTTGTCGGCTTCGACCTGCGCCCGGCGGCGATCCGCAACTTCCTCGCCTATTCGCTGAAGCGGCTGAAGACCGATTACATCGACATTTACCGCCCGGCGCGGCTGGACCCAACGGTGCCGATCGAGGATGTGGCGGGCACGATCAAGGACCTGATCCGCGAAGGCTATGTCCGCCATCTGGGCCTGAGCGAAATGTCGGCCGAGACCGTGAAACGCGCCCACAAGGTGACGCCGGTCAGCGATCTGCAGATCGAATATGCCATCGTCACCCGCGGGATCGAGGCCCACATCCTGCCCCGGCTGCGCGAAGAAGGCATCGCGATCACCGCTTACGGCGTGCTGTCGCGCGGGCTGATCAGCAAGAAGGCGCTGGAGGGCAAACTGGGCGGCAATTTCCTCGGCCGTCTGCCGCGCTTCAGCGGTGACAATCTGAAACACAATCTGGGTCTGGTCGAAACGCTGGACGCATTGGCGCGCGAACGAAACGTCAGCGTGGCGCAGCTTGCCATCGCCTGGGCCCTGTCGCGTGGCAAGGACATTGTGCCGCTGATCGGGGCACGCACGCGCGAACGGCTGACGGAGGCACTGGGCGCGCTTTCCATTCAACTGAGCGAGGCCGATCTCAAAGCCATCGACCAGGCGGTGCCGCCCGATGCGATCAAGGGCGACCGCTATATGGCCGAACAGATGACGATGCTGGACAGCGAGAAGAAACCTGGCGCCTGACCTGAACCGGAGCGGTCAGCCCGGCACTGCATCCGGTGCGGCATCGTTGGAGGCCGGCGGCAGGGCTGCCGGTGCGGCCATATCGGGACGCTGGTGCGCAAAGGCGAGCATGGCACGGGCGATTTCGTGCTCGCCGATAATGACGGTGTTGGCGCCGAACTGGCGCAGGTGATCGGCCTCCGCCTCGATATGGGCGCGGGCGATGATGTGAAGGCCCGGCACCGCCCGGCGGGCCTGTTCGACGATCTGACCGGCCTCGAACGCTTCGGGAATGGCGACGAAGAGGATGCGCGCGGCGGGCAGATTGGCCGCCTGCAGCACGCGCTTGTCGGCGCCGTTGCCCTCCAGAAACGCGACGCCCTGATTGCGCAACAGGCGGATGGCCTCCGGCGCATTCTCGATCACCAGAAGCGGCACGCCGTCGTGCCGCAACCCGTCCCCCACCAGACGGCCGACACGGCCATAGCCGACCAGTACGGCGTGACCGGAAAGCCCGGTCGGTTCGAGCACCGGTTCCTGCTTGGCCGGCGCCTCCTCGACACCGGGTGCGGGCTGGGGTTCGCCCCGGCGCCGCAGCCGTTCGGCAAGCGCGAACATGAAAGGGTTGGCGAGAATGGAGATAATGGAGGCACCGAGGATCAGGTCGCGCGCATTTTCCGGCATCAGCCCGAGGCCGATACCGAGATTGGCGAGGATGAAGGAGAATTCGCCGGTCTGCGCAAAGCCCGCGCCGAGAAAGAGCGCGGTACCGAGGGGGTAGCCGAATTTGCGCACGATGAAATAGACCGCGCCGCCATTGCCGATAATCACCACCGCAACCACAAGCGCGAGTGCCACCGGTTCGCGCAGGATGACGGAAGGGTTGAACAGCACGCCGACCGAAACGAAGAACAGAACCGCGAAGGCATCGCGGAACGGCAGCGATTCTTCGGCCGCGCGCTGGCTGAGCGGCGATTCACTCAGGATCATGCCGGCGAAGAAGGCGCCGAGCGCGATCGAGACGCCAAACAGCTCGGCGGCAGCAAACGCCACCCCGAGGGCCACCGTCAGAACCGCAAGGCGGAACAATTCGCGTGAGCCGGTGTGCGCGATGTAATGCAGGATGCGCGGGATCAGGCGGCGCCCGAGGAAAAACATCACGATGACGAAGGCGGTCAGTTTGCCGAGCGTGATGGCAAGCGCACGGCTGATCGCATCGATATTGACCGCGTGAACCTGATCGGTTCCGAGATCCTTCAGCACACCGGCGAGCGCCGGCAGCAGCACCAGCACCAGCACGGTGACGATGTCCTGCACCACCAGCCAGCCGATGGCGAGGCGGCCGCGATCGGTTTCCAGCATGCGCCGTTCCTGTAGCGCGCGCAGCATGACGATGGTGCTGGCAACCGAGAGCGAGAGACCGAACACGATGCCGACACCGGCCGACCAGCCGAGCAGAAACGCAACCCCCATGCCGAACAGGGTGGAAAGCGAAATCTGGATGATGGCGGCGGGCAGGATGATCGCGCGCATCGCGATCAGATCCTTGGCGGAGAAATGCAGGCCGACGCCGAACATCAGCAGGATGACGCCGATTTCGGCCAGTTGCAGGATCAGCCGGGGATCGGCGACGAAACCCGGCGTGAACGGCCCCACCACCACACCGGCCAGCAGATAGCCGACCAGCGGCGAGATCCTGAGCCGTTGCGCGAGCGTGCCGAGGACGAAGGCAAGGCCAAGCCCGATGACAATGACGCTGATGAGTGGGGACTCATGAGGCATTCCGCCTGCATCCTTCGCTGTGCCGATTTTTGTAACACAGCAGCGGGCGGCGCACAGGCGAAAGCGTCAGTCCTCAAGCCCTTTCAGCAATTTTTCCGACAATTCGTAATTGCCGTAGACGTGCTGCACGTCGTCGTGATCGTCCAGCACCTCCAGCAGCCTGATCAGCGTGGTGCCGGCCTCGTCGGGAACCGGAACCGCGTTCTGCGGCCGCCATTCGATGGCCGCGGCCTCCGGCACGCCGAGCTTCGCCTCCAGCGCCTCGCGCACCTGGGCATAACCGTCGACGCCGGAGAGGAAGGTGTGCGTCTCGTCGGCCGAGATACATTCATCGGCACCGGCCTCGATCGCGGCCTCCAGCATGTCGTCGTCGCTGCCGACGCTGCGGGGATAGGTGACTACCCCCAGATGATCGAACATGAAGGAGACCGAATTGGTTTCCCCCAAGGTGCCGCCATATTTGGAGAAAGCCGCGCGCATGTCGGCGGCGGTGCGGTTGCGGTTGTCGGTCAGCGCCTCGACGATCAGGGCTGTGCCGCCGGGGCCATAGCCCTCGTAGCGCACCTCGTCATAATTCTCGCCGTCGCCGCCCTGCCCCTTCTTGATCGCACGCTCGATATTGTCTTTCGGCATGTTCTCGGCGCGGGCCGCCAGGATCGCCGCCCGGAGGCGCGGATTGTGCGCTGGATCGGGCAGGCCGTGCTTGGACGAGACGGTGATTTCACGGGCGAGCTTGGAGAAGAGCTTGGAGCGCTCCTTATCCTGGCGCCCCTTGCGGAACATGATGTTCTTGAACTGGGAATGACCGGCCATCGGGGGACCCCGTCTCGGTTGAGGGCGGTGAAATAACCGTGGGCAGGGGGATGGTTCAAGAGGGTGGGCCGGAACGGTGACCGAAGGACGGCGGGCCGGGGCCGGCGCTCACTTGCCTCGTTTTCCCGCATCGTGGAGTGTGCGCGCGAAAAAAACGGGCGGATGCGCGTGAGCACAACGGGAGCCGAAGAGGCGGAAGACCTGGCCATGGCGGCCGAGGTGAAGAGCGGCGCCGCGATACGCTCGCCACTCGACGAATTCCAGCAGAAGACCCGGACCCAGCGATCGTTCATCGGCCATCCGCCGGGGCTCGGCTGGCTGTCGATGTCGGAGGTGTGGGAGCGATTTTCCTATTACGGGATGCAGGCGCTGCTCGTCCTCTACATGACGAACTACCTCTTCAAGCCCGAACATATCGGCAAGGTGTGGGGCTTTCAGCCCTTCTCGCATGCCATTCAGGCGGTCTATGGGCCGCTGTCGCCGCAGGCACTGGCGAGCGTGATCTTCGGGCTCTACGCGGGGCTTGTCTATGTCACCCCGCTTTTCGGCGGTTGGCTGGCCGACCGCGTGCTGGGGCGGACGCATACGGTGATCATCGGCGCATCGCTGATGGCGCTCGGCCATTTTCTGATGGCGTTCGAGGCGAGTTTGCTGCCGGCGCTGTCGTGCCTGCTGCTGGGCGTGGGCTGTTTCAAAGGCAATATCGCCGCCCAGGTCGGCGATCTTTATGCCGAGAACGACCCCCGCCGCGCCGACGGTTTCATGATCTATTTCCTCGGCATCCAGATCGCGGTGATCGTCTCACCGCTGGTGTGCGGCACCTTGGGGCAGACGGTCGGCTGGCATTGGGGCTTCGGGGCCGCCGGTGTCGGCATGGTGATCGGGCTCGGCGTCTATCTCACCGGGCGTTACGCGCTGCCGCCGGAGCCCGCGCGCGATAAAAGCCAGGCCGCAAAGCGCCCGCCGCTGACGGGTAAGGACTGGCGCGTGATCGCCATTCTGGTGGCGCTGCTGCCGGTCCTGGCGCTGTCACTGGTCAGCAATCAGGAAATCTTCAACGCCTATCTGATCTGGGCGGAGAAGAACTTCCAGCTTGTGTTCTTCGGCGAGACCATGCCGATCACCTGGATGCTGTCGGTCGATGCGTTCGTTTCAACCGGGCTGATGGCACTGGTGATCTGGTTCTGGCGCTGGTGGTCCAAACGCTGGACCGAGCCGGACGAGATCACAAAAATCGTCATCGGCACTGCGATCAGCGCCTTTGCGCCGCTGGTGCTGGCGGCCGCGGCATGGCGGGTTTCGCTGACCGGCCACCCCGTTTCGATCTTCTGGGCCTTCGGCTTTCACATCGTCAACGATCTCGGCTTCTCGATGGTGCTGCCGACGGGGCTGGCACTTTATTCGCGCGCGGCGCCCAAGGGCCTCGGCGGGACGATGATCGCGGTCTATTACCTGCACCTGTTCGCGGGCAACATGCTGATCGGCTATATCGGCGGGCTTCTGAGCGTGATGAGCGCGGTGAATTTCTGGCTGCTGCATGCGGGGCTGATGGCGGCAGGCGTTGTGCTTCTGCTGATCGTGCGCGCGGTGTTCGGGCACATCCTCGCCCCCGCTTATGGCGAGGCCAAAGCCACCTAGAACATCCCACGTTCCCGCCCCGGTTGCGGAGGGAGCCCCCTCCGCGCCGTTGGCGCACCTCCCCCGCGCGCGGGGGAGGATGGTGACGCATTTCTCCTCCCCCGTTTTTACGGGGGAGGTGGCGACCCCGGACCTGATCCGGGGGAGACGGAGGGGGGCAGCAGGGCAAGAAAGCCGGGGCCAGCCCTTGACATTACATTGTAATGCTTCTAAATCTCATTCGCATAAATCACCTACCCCGAATGGAGAGCACCCATGCTGACTGTCGGCGACAAGTTTCCCGATTTTTCCCTGAAATCCGTTGTTTCGGCCGATCCGGCCACCGCCTTTGGCGAGGTGACCGAGAAATCGGCGCCCGGCAAATGGAAGATCGTCTTTTTCTGGCCGAAGGACTTCACCTTCGTCTGCCCCACCGAAATTGCCGGTTTCGGGCAGTTGAACGGCGAGTTCGAGGACCGCGATGCCGTGGTCTATGGCGTCTCGGTCGATAGCGAGTTCGTCCATCTGGCCTGGCGGCAGAACCATGCCGATCTGAAGGCGCTGCCCTTTGCCATGCTGTCCGATCTCAAGCGTGAGCTTTCGAGCGCGCTTGGCGTACTCGACACGCAGGAAGGCGTCGCGAAACGGGCGACCTTCGTCGTCGATCCCGATGGGATCATCCGCTTCGCTTACGTCACCGACATGAATGTGGGCCGCAGCCCGCAGGAAGTGTTGCGGGTGCTGGACGCGCTGCAGACCGACGAGCTTTGCCCCTGTAACTGGCAGAAGGGTGATGAGGTCCTGAAGACCGCCGCCTGATGCCGACCGGCCCCGCGGCCAATGCCTCTCCCCCTCCACGGACCGCGGGGCCGGATTTCTTATTCTGAAAGGACTTCATCATGACCCTCGAAACACTGGGCGCATCGCTGCCCGCTTACGCCCGCGACCTGAAGCTCAATCTTTCGTCGCTGGCCAATGACACCACGCTGAGCCCGGTGCAGAAGGCCGGCACCTTCATCGCCACCGCACTGGCCGCACGCAACGAAAGCGTGGCGCGCACGATGATCGATACGTTCGGACCGCAGCTTTCCCCCGAAGAACTGGAGGCCGCCCACGCCGCCGCCGCGATCATGGGGATGAACAATATCTATTACCGCTTCGTCCATCTGGCGGCGGCGTCCGATTACAAGACCATACCGGCGAAGCTGCGCATGAACGTGATCGGCAAGCCGGGCGCGGCGAAGGTGGATTTCGAACTGTGGAGCCTTGCGGTTTCCGCCATCAATGGCTGTGGCATGTGCGTCGACAGCCACGAGAAAGTGTTGCGCGACCACGGCATGACGGCGGAGCAGATCCAGACCGCGGTGCGGATTGCGAGCGTGGTGCACGCCATCGCCGTGGCGCAGGAATGGCAGACGCAGGCCGGCGGAGAACGCGAACTGGCTGCCTGAGCAACACCGGAAGCGGCGCGGGCAAAACCCCCGCGCCGTTACCCTTGCGCGCCACTACCCCTGCGCAGCGGCGGCAGGGCCTTTCAGTTCGACCGTATTGCCGTCGGGATCGTGGATATAGAGCGAAGGGCCGGTGCCTTCCGCCCCGTAACGCTGACCGGATTCGACGATCGCGACATCGGCCCCCTTCAGATAGGTGCGGATGGCCGCTTCGTCGAACGGCGCGATCTGAATCGCAAAATGATCCACATTGCGCTTTTCGCGTTCCGGCCCCGCACCGCCCATGCGGCCAAGCGGCCCGGAAAGCGGCACGAGATCGATCAGGCTTTCGCCCGCGCGCACCTGATAAAGGCCGATCTGGGATTGTTCCTTGTCCATCGTGCAGCCCAGCACATCGCAATAGAAATGCAGGCTGGCCTTCAGGTCGTGAATGCGCAGGACGATATGATCGAGCTTGCGCAACTGGAACGGTACGGCACGCATTCTGCCCTCATGAAGCAGCGTTGCTGTTCATAAGATCGGCATTCGGGCCTTGGTATTCAACTCCTTGCGCTGTGCATTTTCGTGATTCGTCCACAGAAGCGTGCGGCACGGCACGCAGTGGCGGAATCATTGACAATCGCGCCCGGAACCAGAAAGTGGCATCCATTATGCCATTTTGTGGAGAGTGTGATGACCATCGAAGCCCTGCGCACGCCGGATGCGCGTTTCGAATCCGTGCCGGATTTCCCCTATACGCCGCATTATTGCGACGATCTGAAAGGCTATGAAGGACTGCGCGCGGCCTATATCGATGAAGGGCCGAAAGATGCGCGCCATGTTTTCCTGTGCCTGCATGGGGAGCCGAGCTGGAGCTTCCTCTACCGCAAAATGATTCCGGTGTTCCTGGAAAGCGGCGCGCGCGTGGTGGCGCCCGATTTCTTCGGCTTCGGCCGTTCCGACAAGCCGGTAAACGATTCGGACTACACCTTTCACTTTCATCGCAACTATCTGCTGCGGCTGATCGACAGGCTGGCGCTGCAGAACATCACGCTGGTGGTGCAGGATTGGGGCGGGCTTCTGGGCCTGACCCTGCCGGCGGAAGAAAATCTGCGCGGGCGCATTCAGCGCCTGATCGTGATGAACACGGCGCTTGCAACCGGTGTTTCCGCCGGTGCCGGTTTCGATGCCTGGCGCGGCTTCATGGCGGGGCAGCCCGATCTGGCGGTGGGGCGGTTGATGAAACGCGCCACGCCGATCCTGACCGAAGCGGAAGAAGCCGCCTATGACGCGCCGTTTCCCGATCAGCGTTACAAGGCCGGTGTGCGCCGCTTTCCGCAACTGGTGATGACGGCGCCCGATATGGAAGGCGTAGCCGAATCCAGAGCCGCGCGCGATTTCTGGGCAAACAACTGGAGCGGCAAAAGCTTCATGGCGGTGGGCGCCGCCGATCCGGTGTTTGGCGGCACGATGGAAGGGTTGCGCGCGAGCATTCGCGGCTGCCCGCCGCCGATGGTGATTCCGGATGGCGGCCATTTCGTGCAGGAATGGGGCGAGCCGATCGCGCGCGCCGCGCTGAAAGCGTTCGGGGATTGACGTTCAGAGCGCCGGCGTTCATGAAAGACGCATTCGCAAAACAGAATATGTCATCCCGGCCGAGCAGAGAGAGCCGGGAGCCACGGAGCAGCGACGCGATAGGTCCCGGATAACGCGCTGACGCGCGTTTCCGGGATGACACCGGCGTTCTAAACCGCCGGCATCGTCTGTTTCAGGCGGCCGCCGACGCGCACGGGTTCGATGCGTTCAGCAAAGCCGTTCGCGGCGGTTTCGACAAAGACACCGCAAAGCGTTGCCGGGCCGGTGGCCGGTGAAAACCGCCCGCCGGGAATTTTGCGGGTGAAGCGCTGCACCGGCTCGAACTTCTCCATCCCGATCACGGAGTCGTAATCCGCGCACGCCCCCGCATCGGTCTGATAGGCCGTGCCGCCGGGCAGGATTTGCGCATCCGCCGTCGGCACATGGCTGTGAGAGCCGACGACAAGGCTGGCCCGGCCGTCGCAGAAATGGCCCATCGCCATTTTCTCCGACGTCGCTTCGGCGTGCATGTCCACCACCACGGCATCGGCTCCCTCGCCCAGGGGGCAGGCGGCAAGCTCCCGCTCCACCGCGGCAAAGGGATCGTCCTGCGGCTCCATGAACACGCGGCCGAGCGGATTGATCACCAGCACATGGGCGCCATTTTTGGCCTGAAACAGATTGGCGCCGCGGCCCGGCGTGCCGGGCGGAAGATTGCAGGGGCGCAAGACCCGGTCCTCATCCCCGATAAAGGTGAGGATTTCGCGCTGGTCGAGCCAGTGATTGCCGGTGGTGATGCAATCGACGCCGAGGGCGAACATCTCGTTCGCGATATTGCGGGTGACGCCGAAACCGCCGGCCAGATTCTCGCCATTGACGATGACGAAATCGAGCTTCAGGTTTTCGCGCAAGGCAGGCAGTTCCGCCGTCAGGACTTCACGCCCCGGTTTTCCGATCACATCGCCGATGAATAGAATATGCATGGAACCCCTCTTAACAGGGTGGTGGCGATGCATCCATGGAAATTGACGCTGCGTCTGATCGTGCAGGCCGGGCTGTGGCTCGGCATCATGGCCGCGCTGCTGTTCGGCGCGGCGGGCAACTGGCGCTGGCCGGAAGGCTGGGCCTTTCTCGCGATCTTCGCGGCAGGATCGGCGGTGCTGTGCATCTGGCTTCTGAAACGCGATCCGGCCCTGCTGGCGGAGCGGCTGAAGCCCGTGGTGCAGAAGGACCAGCCGCTGTGGGATCGCGTGTTCATCATCGGCGTCGTCATTTTCTGGTGCGTCTGGTTTTTCCTGATGGGGCTGGATGCCGGGCGCTGGCACACAGTGGCGGTGCCGGTCTGGCTCGAAATCGTGGGCGGCGGAATGATCGTGGTGGGCTTCCTCGCCATCATGCCGGTTTTCACCGCCAACAGTTTCGCAGCGCCTGTGGTGCGCATTCAGAGCGAACGCAAACAGCGCGTGATCGCCAACGGGCCTTACCGCATCGTTCGCCACCCGATGTATGCGGTTTCGATGCTTTATATGTTCGGCATTCCGCTTCTGCTGGGATCGGCTTACGGGCTGATCGGGGCGGCGCTGATCATGCTGGCGATGGCGAGGCGCGCGGTGCTGGAGGAACGCACCCTGCAGCACGATCTGGACGGCTATGCCGATTACATGACGCGCGTGCGCTACCGCCTGGTGCCGCGCGTGTGGTGAAAGGATCTGACCCCGACTTCGGTCGCGATCATATCGAGCGTGCGGTCGTGCCCCTCATCGGGGATGGCTACGATCTCCTGCCCCGCAAAGGCGATTCCGACCGTGCGCAGCGGCCCGTTGCGGTCCAAAGCTTCGATGGTGCGGTCGTAATAGCCGCCGCCATAGCCAAGACGATGGCCGCGCGCATCGAAGGCGAGAAGCGGCACCAGCAGAATTTGCGGCACAACAACTGGCCAGTCGGGCGGCGGTTCGGCAATACCGTACGGGCCTTTCCGTAACGCCCCGCCCGGCAGATGGCGGTGAAAAGCGAGCGGCGCGTTTTTTTCCGCCACCCGCGGAAGCGCAATCACCGCGCCATCGGCCGCGAGGCGGTCGAGCAGGAGCGCCGGATCGGCCTCCCCCGGCAGGGCCATATAGCCGCCAATGACAGTATCGGGTGCGACGCCGAGAGCGAGCGCGAAAGCGGCCAGCTTTTGTGCGAAATCGTCCGTGGCCAATTCCGCCCGGCGAATGCGGGCGGCTTCGCGGAGCGTTGTTTTCGAGACCATGACACACGATGGCCGGGTCGCGCGTCCCCCGCAACATGCGGGATTGCTGCCCGGCCATGACGGGTTCTGAAGCGAACGGGACCGCCAACGCCGTTGGATTCGGATCCTCACGGGCCTGCAAGTGCAGGTGGGCGCCATTTGTCCGAGGCCACGGCCCCGGTCAGGGACAGCTCCCGGTGAGTACCATTAAGGCCCCTGGGCATCGCTTCCTGACGCGCGAGGCAGTACCCGTTCAAACCCCAGTCTAGCCGATATGCCGGAAAGCGCGAAACGGAGAGCGGCGGCATGCCCCCTCCGCGCCGCTGGCGCACTTCCCCCGTAAAAACGGGGGAGGAAAAGTGTGGTGTGGAATCAGGCGTTCCCGCGGGCGAAACGCGCGACGGTCTTTTCGAGGCGCAGCGCCGCCTGTTCCAGCTTCTCCGCCACGAAACCTTCGGTGGCGCGGATTTTTTCGGCCGCTTCTTCCTGGGCGCCGCCCGCTTCACCCGAACTGCGGGCATTGGCCTCGAGCCGCGCAGAGGCATCGAAACATTCATCGGCGAGCAGCAGCGCCGCCATCAGCAGCAGCCGGGAATCGCCCACCTGCCCGACCGATTCCAGAAGTTCGCGCACCTTGCCATCGACATAGGCGCCGAGTTCCTTCAGATGCTCTTCCTCGCCATCGTCGCAGGCAATCGTATAGGCCCGCGAATTGATCATCACATTCACCAGCGGCATGGCGGCATCCCCAGATTAATTGCCCAGCACGGCGCGGATTTCCGCGATCGCACCATCGAGGCGGCCTTCAACCTCTGTATTCAGGACGGTGAGCGAGCGGGTTTCGTCCTCCAGCTCAGCGATTCTGGCCAGCAATTGATCGCGTTCGGCCGTCATCGCCGCCAGGCGCGCATTGAGCTTCGCCAGATCGTCGCGCATTTTCGCGGTCCCGGTCGCGGAACCTTCGGCAGATTTTTCGAGAACGGCCTTTTCAAGCGCCTCAAGCGCTGCGGCAAACCGCTCAGCCGCCGAATCCAGCTTGCTCATCGGCGCCTCTTCGCCTGATTCCACAAAACCTTAGGCCTCCACCAAAAAGGGTTCAACGATTGGACAGGGTTTTCCCCCGTTTAATCACTTCGCCTGCATTTACGGCATTTCTATGCCGATCACAGCCATCGGCGCCAGTTCCGGACCGCGGCCAATTGCACTCTTTTCCGCAGCATGGTGAAGTTTTCCGTGGGCATGGTGAACGGGCAGCGCCGGGAAGCGTTGGAGACTTGACGCACGCGCCTTTGCCTCGCTAAGGCCAATCAGCCTCCGAAGGAACACAGGCCTATGGATAACGCCGCCAGCGCCGCAACGCTGTGGAAAGAGGCGGGCGAACTTCGCCGCCTTGCCAACGCCATCAGGGCGCTGTCGATGGATGCGGTCGAAAACGCCAAATCCGGCCACCCCGGCATGCCGATGGGGATGGCCGATGTCGCCACCGTGCTGTTTTCCAGCTTTCTGAAATTCGACGCCGCCGATCCCCATTGGCCGGACCGGGACCGCTTCGTGCTCTCCTGCGGCCATGGCTCGATGCTGCTTTACGCGCTCCTGTGGCTGACCGGCTATCCCGGCATCACCATCGAAGACATCAAGCATTTCCGCAAATTGGGCAGCCCCTGCGCCGGCCACCCGGAATACGGCCATATTCCGGGGATCGAGACCACCACCGGCCCGCTGGGTCAGGGCATTTCCAATGCGGTCGGCATGGCGCTGGCCGAACGGCATATGAACGCGCGCTTCGGCGGCGCTCTGGTCGATCACAAGACCTATGTGATGGCGTCCGACGGCGATCTGATGGAAGGGATCAGCCACGAAGCGATCTCGCTCGCCGGGCATTTGAAGCTGTCCCGCCTGATCGTGCTTTATGACGACAACAACATCACCATCGACGGGCCGGCCACGCTGGCCGATTCCACCAATGCGCGGCAGCGTTTCGAGGCCGCGGGCTGGATCACCGACACTTGCGACGGTCACGACGCCGCCGACATCCTGCGCGCGCTCAACGCCGCGCAAAACGCCGACCGGCCGGTTCTGATCTGCTGCCGCACCATTATCGGGTATGGCCTGCCGACGCGGGCGGGCACGCAAAAGGCCCACAGCGATGCGCCGGGGGCAGAGGAAATCGCCGGGGCGCGCAAGGCGCTGAACTGGCCTTATGCGCCGTTTACGGTGCCGGACGAGATTTTATCGGCCTGGCGCACCATCGGCAGCCGGGGCCGCGACGCCCATGCCGTCTGGGAAAAGCGCAAAAACGCCGCCGGTGCACAGGCAAAGACCTTTGACGCCGCGCTGGCCGGCACGGTTCCGGCAAACCTTGGCCCGGCATTGGTCGAACTGAAAGCGAAATTCAGCGCCGAAAAGCCCAATACCGGCACCCGCCGCAGCTCCGAAAAGGTGCTGGATGTCATCAACGGCCATATCGCCGGCACAGTGGGCGGATCGGCCGACCTGACCCCCTCCAACAACACGCTGACCAAGGGGCTGGAGGCCATCACGCCGGGCCATTTCGCCGGACGCTATATCCATTACGGCATCCGCGAGCACGGCATGGCGGCGGCGATGAACGGCATGGCGCTGCCGCCCGGCGATCCGGCTGGCGGCGCTGATGGGTGTGCGGACGATTTTCGTCATGACCCACGATTCCATCGGCGTCGGCGAAGACGGGCCGACCCACCAGCCGGTGGAGCATCTGGCGGCCCTGCGCGCCATTCCCAATCTTCTGGTGATGCGCCCGGCCGATGCGGTGGAAACCGCCGAATGCTGGGAAATCGCCCTGTCCAACCTGAAACGGCCCAGCCTGCTGGCCTTTTCCCGCCAGGACGTGCCGACGGTGCGCGAGGCCCACACCGCCGAAAACCGTGCGGCAAAGGGGGCCTATGAGCTTGCCGGAGCGGAGAATGCCAAGGTCACCCTGCTCGCGACCGGGAGCGAAGTGTCGCTGGCGCTGGAGGCGCAGACGCTTCTGGCCGGTCAAAATATTGCCGCACGCGTGGTTTCCATGCCGTGCTGGAAATTGTTCGAGGAGCAACCGGCGGATTATCGTGCAAAAGTCCTGGGCCCCGGCACCGTTAAGGTTGCGGTGGAAGCAGCCTCGCCTTTCGGCTGGGAACGCTATATCGGGACGAATGGCGGTTTTGTCGGGATGCACAGCTTCGGCGCCAGCGCACCCTACAAGGACGTCTACAAACATTTTGGCATCACGCCGCAAGCCGTGGTTGAGGCCGCGCAGAAGGCGTTGAAGAGGATTTAGGAGGAAAGATATGACCATTCGCGT
>JAFKEW010000014.1 GCA_017308375.1 Alphaproteobacteria bacterium | reverse complement strand
TGGCGCTCCCAACGAGAATCGAACTCGTGTTTCAGCCTTGAGAGGGCCGCGTCCTAACCGCTAGACGATGGGAGCATCGCGCGCCCGCGCTTATAGCTTTGGTGCCATCTTCCGATCAAGCAAGGGCCGGTCAATCAGGGCCGGTATCGAGGCCGACCTGCTCAAAACCCCCGCCGCGATAGCAGAAGGCCGCGGTTTCCACCGCGCCCTGTTTTGCAACAGCCGCGATCAGCCAGAGGAAGCCTTCTTCGCCCGCACCCGCCAGATCGTGCGGCGAAGGCACGGGCCTGCCACCCGGATGAGAATGGTAGCAGCCGATCACGCTTTGGTCCGTGCCGCGCAGCGCCCGCAACAGGGCGAACTGGGCGGCAGGGCCGATTTCGAACCGGTCCGCGGCGGTGGCCAGATTGGGCACCGGGTGCACGGCCGCGATCCGCGCCACGCCCCCGTCCACCCGCCCGGCCAGAAGGCCGCAGCATTCGCGGGGGAAGGCGGCACGGGCCTCCCCCTCCACCTGCCGCAACAGGGCGGGCGGCAGGTAGACCGTTTTGATCATCTCAGCGGTGCTGCGGTGCGCACCCGGCCGACCAGATGGCCATCGGTCGTATCGACGATCGCGATCTCCTCACCATCGACCGTCTTCAGCCGCAGGACCAGGCGGCGGTCCGCCACCTCCATGGTCTGGATTTGGGTGCCGGGGGCGAGCGTCAGTACACGCTCCTTGCCGGTGGCACCGGCCCCCTTGCCCGACAGCCGCATGGCAAAACCGGCCACCAGCAGACCAAGCGCAATGACAATCAGCACGCCCAGAAGTATGACCACGGCCTTCAGCCCGCGATTGGCCGGGCTTTGAACCATGGTGGCGGGCTCTGTGCCGGACGACAGATCGGACAAGACAAACTCCTCCGCAGGCGGAACAACGATAGAGGCTTCCGTGCCCGCCGACATGGCGGGCTGGCGGCTCGACCGCTTTCTGGCCACGGCGGCCCACGGCCTCAGCCGCTCGCGCCTCCAGGCTCTGATTGCCGAAGGGGCCGTCAGCGAAGCCGGGCGGACGGTAAAAGACGGCAATACACGGGTCAAATCCGGCGCCTGTTATGAAATCCGCATTCCCGCCCCCGCCCCGGCAGAGCCGGTGGCGCAGGCCATCCCCCTTTCCGTGATCTATGAGGATGACGAGTTGATCGTGATCGACAAGCCGGCTGGCCTTGTGGTGCATCCGGCCGCCGGTAACCCGGACGGCACCTTGGTCAACGCGCTGATCGCCCATTGCGGGGACAGCCTTGCCGGTGTCGGCGGGGTGGCGCGGCCCGGCATCGTCCACCGGCTGGACAAAGACACCAGCGGCCTTCTGGTGGCGGCGAAAACCGACCGCGCGATGGCGGGGCTGGCGAAACAATTCGCCGACCATTCGACCGAGCGGGCCTATCACGCCATCGTCTGGGGCAGCCCGCGTTTGGGCGACGGGGTGGTGGAAGGCCAGATCGGCCGCAACCCGTTCGACCGCAAGCGCATGGCGGTGCTGCGCGGACAGGGAAAGGCAGCCCGCACTCGCTACCGCGTGGTGGAACGCTTCGGCGATTCCGTGCGCCCGGTGGCCAGCCTGATCGAATGCCGGCTGGAAACAGGGCGCACCCATCAGATCCGGGTGCATCTGACCCATCTCGGCCATCCACTGATCGGCGATCAGACCTATGGCCGTGCCCGAAAACCGCCACGGGCGAAAACGAATGCGGAGGCCCGCGCCTACACCATGGCGGCGGCGTTCCCGCGTCAGGCGCTGCATGCCTGGCTTCTGGGTTTTGAACACCCGGCCAGCGGTGAAATGCTGCATTTCGAATCCGCCTGGCCCGTGGATTTTTCCAGCCTTGCGGCGGCGTTCAGAGGCTTGAACCAAACGTGATCGCCCCTACATAGGGAAGGGGCGAAATCCGCTTGAAAATTTGTTATCCAAAACCCTGTCCGGCGCGTTGAAGAACCGGGCAGCGAATTTCCGTCCCCTGAGGAGATCCGATGAGCAGCCGCGGGGTTCCCGCCATACACAGCGAAGGTGGTCTTTCGCGCTACCTGTCCGAGATCCGGAAGTTCCCGCTTCTGGAACCGGAGGAGGAGTACATGCTGGCCAAGGCATGGAAGGAGCACGAAGACCCCGAAGCCGCGCGCAAACTTGTCACCAGCCACCTGCGGCTGGTGGCCAAGATTGCCATGGGCTATCGCGGTTATGGCCTGCCCGTCTCCGAAATCATTTCCGAAGGCAATGTCGGGCTGATGCAGGCGGTCAAACGCTTCGAACCGGACAAGGGTTTCCGGCTGGCCACCTATGCCATGTGGTGGATCAGGGCCTCGATCCAGGAATACATCCTGCGGTCGTGGAGCCTGGTCAAAATGGGCACCACGGCGGCGCAGAAGAAGCTGTTCTTCAATCTGCGCAAGGCCAAGAGCAAGATCGACGCGATCGAGGAAGGCGACCTGCACCCCGATCAGGTGAGCGAGATCGCCCGCAAGCTGGGTGTGCGCGAACATGAGGTGGTGGAGATGAACCGCCGCCTTGCCGCGCCCGATTCCTCGCTCAACACGCCGCTGCGGTCGGATTCCGAATCCGAATGGCAGGACTGGCTGCAGGACGACACGCTGGATCAGGAATCACGCCTGGCCCAGCGGGAGGAGTTGAGCGAGCGCCGCGCGCTTCTCTCCACCGCACTTGGCGAATTGACCGAGCGCGAGCGCGACATCATCGAGGCGCGCCGTCTCAAGGACGAGCCGGTGACCCTGGAAGAACTGTCGCAGAAATACGGCGTCAGCCGCGAACGCGTGCGCCAGATCGAGATGCGCGCTTTCGACAAGCTGCAGACCGCGATGAAGCAATCGCTGACGGCGCGGCGCAGCACCACGCTCGAACCCGCACACTGACACGATCAGCATGCACGGCCGCCATGCACATTCGTGCATGGCAACGCCCGCGCAGCCGCCGCCATAGTTCCCCAAAAGGGGATAGGCGATGGAATTGAAACTGTGGCAGGTCGATGCCTTTTCGGAGCGTTCGCTATCGGGCAATCCGGCGGCGGTGGTGCCGCTGTCAAGCTGGCTCGACGAAAGCCTGATGCAGAGAATCGCCAATGAAAACAATCTGGCCGAAACCGCGTTTTTCGTGCGCCGCGGCAAGGGCCGCTACGATCTGCGCTGGTTCACGCCGGCAAGCGAGGTCGATCTTTGCGGCCACGCCACGCTTGCCAGTGCGTGGCTGATCTTTTCAGAACTGGAGCCAGGGCTCGACAGCATTGCGTTTGAAACCCGCTCCGGCACGCTGACGGTCACGCGAAACGGAAACGATCAGCTTGCGATGCGCCTGCCGGCCGATGCGGTTTCACCGCTGGATGATCCGGCGCTTGCCGGCGCCATCGGCAAGGCACTGCACACGGCAGCGCCCGAAGCCCTTTTCACCGGGCGCTATCTGATGGCGGTGTGGCCGGACGCCGCCACGGTGCGCAATCTTTCCGGGCCGGGACGCATTGCAGATGTGTTGAAGGACGCCGGATTCTGGGGCCTGATCGTCACCGCGCCCGGCGATAAAGGGACCGGCGATGATGGTTACGATTTCGTGTCGCGCTTCTTCGCGCCCGCCAAAAGCGTGCCGGAAGATCCGGTGACAGGCTCAGCCCATTGCATGTTGACGCCTTATTGGGCGGCACGGCTGCGTCGCAAAACGCTGAAGGCGCGCCAGGTCTCACCCCGCGGCGGCGATCTTCTGTGTACGGACGATGACGGCGCGATCGTGCTCTCAGGCCCCTGTGCGCTCTACATGCGCGGCACGATCCTTCTGTGACTTGGTCTTCTGTGACGTTACCCCGGCCCCGGACGATCCACCGCACCAGCCCCCTTGCATCCCCGTTTGACGGACGGCCTGCAAACCCCTATATCGCCCGTGGGCCACGCCTCCCCAACGAGGCGCTTCATTCTGGAAGGAATGACGATATGACCGGTAATAGACCGGCCGTGCGCCCTGCACGGCCTTTTTTTTCGTCCGGACCTTGCGCCAAACGGCCAGGCTGGACCCCTGACGCTCTGAACGGCGCCCTTCTCGGCCGTTCCCACCGTTCCAAACCCGGCAAAGCCAAGCTGAAGGATGCGATCGAACGCACCCGCGCGCTTCTGGGCGTACCGGCGGATTATCGCATCGGGATCGTTCCGGCGTCGGACACCGGCGCGGTCGAAATGGCGATGTGGTCGATGCTGGGCGCGCGCCCGGTCGACATGTTCGCGTGGGAAAGCTTCGGCGAAGACTGGGTGACCGACGTCGCCAAACAGCTCAAGCTGAAAGACGCCATCCTTCACAAGGCGCCTTACGGCCAGTTGCCCGATCTTACCAAAGCCAATCCGGAGCACGATGCCGTGTTCCTGTGGAACGGCACCACCTCCGGCGTGCGCGTGCCGGACGGCAACTGGATTGCGGCGGACCGCAAAGGCCTCACCATCTGCGATGCGACCAGTGCCGCGTTTGCAATGGACCTGCCGTGGGACAAGCTCGATGTCACCACCTTCTCCTGGCAGAAGGTGCTGGGTGGCGAAGCCGCGCACGGCATGCTGATCCTGAGCCCGCGCGCGGTCGAGCGGCTGGAAACCTACACGCCGGACCGGCCGCTGCCGAAAATCTTCCGCATGACCAAGGGCGGCAAGCTGAACGAGGGCATCTTCGTCGGCGAAACCATCAACACACCATCGATGCTGGCGCTGGAGGATTATCTCGACGCACTTGGCTGGGCCGAAAAGATCGGCGGGCTGAAGGCGCTGATCGCACGCTCCACCGCCAATCTTGCGGTGCTGGACCGTTTCGTGCGCGAAAGCGAATGGGCCGCATTTTTGGCCGAAGATTCACATGTGCGCTCGAACACCAGCGTCTGTCTGAAGATCGTCGATCCCTGGTTCGCGAAACTGGAAGCAGAGGCACAGGCCGACGCCGCCAAGAAGATCGCCAGCCTGCTGGAGAAAGAAGGTGTCGCGCTCGACCTCGGCAGTTACCGCAGCGCCCCGCCCGGCCTTCGCATCTGGTGCGGCGCCACGGTGGAGAAAGCCGATCTCGAAGCGCTGGTGCCATGGCTCGACTGGGCCTGGGCGCAAGTCAAAGCTGGCTAAGAATATCCCCCACCTGTCACTGTTTTCTGCATGGCACGAAACAGTGACGGCCTCCCCCCAATGGGAAGGTAAAACAAATGAAGCTCCCACTTTCGCCTCCCCCTCGCGGGGAGGCCGGATCGCGCAAGCGATACGGGTGGGGGCGAACGGAGACACGAAATGCCCAAAGTTCTGATTGCCGACAAACTTTCCCCCGCCGCACTCGAAATCTTCAAGGAGCGTGGCGTCGAAGCCGATGTCAAAACCGGCCTGAGCAAGGACGAACTGCTCAAGATCGTCGATCAATATGACGGCATGGCCATCCGCTCCGCCACCAAGGTGACGGCCGATGTGATTGCAGCAGCGAAAAAGCTGAAGGTGGTGGGCCGCGCCGGCATCGGGGTGGACAATGTGGACATTCCCGCCGCCACTGCCGCCGGCATCATCGTGATGAACACGCCGTTCGGCAATTCGATCACCACCGCCGAACACGCCATCGCGCTGATGATGGCGCTGGCCCGCGAACTGCCCGCCGCCAATGCCTCCACCCAGGCCGGGAAGTGGGAAAAGAACCGCTTCATGGGCACCGAGCTTTACGGCAAGATTCTGGGCCTGATCGGCGCGGGCAATATCGGCTCCATCGTGGCCGACCGCGCCCGCGGCCTGAAAATGCGCGTGGTTGCGTTCGATCCCTATCTGTCGCCGGAACGCGCCGCCGATCTGGGTGTGGAGAAGGTGGAGTTGAACGACCTTCTGGCACGCGCCGACTTCATCACCCTGCACACGCCTTTGACCCCTGAAACGCGCAACATCATCTCGGCCGACGCCATCAACAAGATGAAGAAGGGCGTGCGCATCATCAATTGCGCCCGCGGCGGGCTGGTGGATGAAGCGGCGCTGAAGGCGGCGCTCGATTCCGGTCACGTCGCCGGTGCCGCGCTGGACGTTTACGCCGAGGAACCTGCGAAATCGAACATCCTGTTCGGCAATGAAAAGGTGGTGGCGACACCGCATCTCGGCGCCTCCACCGCCGAAGCGCAGGAGAATGTCGCACTGCAGGTCGCCGAACAGATTTCCGATTATCTTCTGACCGGCGCCGTCATCAACGCGCTCAACATGCCGTCGATCTCAGCCGACGAAGCGCAGAAAGTGAAGCCGTGGATCGCGCTGGCCGAAAAACTCGGCGCCTTCGCGGGCCAACTGGTCGAGAGCAGCATGCCGGCGGTGGAAATCCTCTACGAAGGCACGGCCGCCGAACTCAATCAGCGCGCGCTGACGCAAGCCGCCCTTGCCGGCCTTCTGAAGCCACAACTGACGCATGTGAACATGGTCAATGCGCCGGTGGTGGCAAAGGAGCGCGGCATCAAGGTGAGCGAGACGCGCCGCCCGCGCCAGGGTGTCTATGACGGCTATATCAAGGTCACCGCCACGCTGGACGACGGTTCAACCCGCCGGGTTGCGGGCACGGTCTTTTCCGATGGGCGGCCGCGGCTGATCCAGGTGAAGGACATCAATCTGGACGCCGAATTCGCCCCCCACATGCTCTACGTCATCAACGAGGACAAGCCCGGTTTCATCGGGCGGCTGGGCACCGTGCTGGGCGAAGCGAAGGTCAACATCGCCTCCTTCGCACTGGGGCGCAGCGCGCCGGGCGCCGATGCCATCGCGCTGGTCGAAGTGGATGGGGAGCCGGGCGAAAGCGTTCTTGCCGCCATCCGCAAGCTGCCGCTGGTGAAACAGGTCAGCACATTGTCGTTCTGAGCGGGAAATCGCGTGCCACGGGTGGCGGGCCGCCCCGCCACCGCTGCGCGCCCCTTGCAATCGGTCCGGGCCACGCCCAATTTTGAAAAGCCGCGCTTCCTCAAGGAGGCCCAGATGTGGCTTGGCATGTGGCCGGATACGGCCATCTACATTCCATGGGACATCTGGGTGGTGACGTGGCTTGTTGCGGCGTTGTGGTCGGGCCGCACGCTGAAGCGCCCGGGTGTTGCGCGCGAATGGCTTTATCGCGTGCTTGCCCTTGCCGGGTTCGTTTTTCTTCTGGGCGGCATGGTCCGGAGCCATGCGGGGCATCTCAGGCTGGATGCGTGGTCAGGCCCGCTGGGGCAGGCCCACTGGTATCCGCCCATCCCGATCGCGTGGGCGCTTGTCGGCGTGACGGCGCTGGGTTTTCTCTTTGCATGGTGGGCGCGCATCCATCTGGGGCGCCTCTGGTCCGCCGCGATCACGCGCAAAGAGGGCCATCGCGTGGTGGAAAGCGGCCCCTACGCGATCGTCCGCCATCCCATTTACACCGGCATTCTGCTATCCGGCATCGCGTCCGCCATCGTGCTGGCGACACCGCACGCCTATCTCGGCGCCGGCCTGCTGATCGTTGCCTATTGGATCAAGGCAAGGTTGGAGGAACGCTGGCTTCGCGAAGAACTGGGCGCCGCGGCGTACGACGATTATCGCAGCCGCGTGCCCATGCTCATTCCGTTCGTGCGGGTTTAAACCCCGTCGAGATATTGCACGTCCGGGCGGCCCGCCATGCAGGGGCCCATCTTCGCGCCGATGGTGCGGAAATGATCGGACTTGCCATGGGCTTCCAGCGCCGCCTGATCGGCATAAAGCTCCAGCACCACATAAGTATTTTCATCGGTGCGCGATTTGCAGAACTGATAGGCGATGTTGCCGCTCTCGTTCTTGCGCACGGCGGCCATCAATTCCTTGGCCACGCCTTCGAACTCCGCATTCTTGCCGGCCTGGATCTTGATGGTCGCGATAACGCCAATGGCCATGAATTTCTCCCTCGATTAAGACCGGCGCCAGATAAGCAGCCCGGCCGCCAATGCGCAATGCCGCGCGAACGGAGGCGTTACTGCCCTTTGTAGACGCCCGGCCGCTTCTCGAAAAACGCCGCCACGGCTTCGTGGTGGTCCTCGGTGACATGGGCGAGCGACTGCAGCGCCGCACTCATCTCCAGAATGGTGTCGAAGCTCACGCCCTGACCTTCGCGCATCATGCGCTTGGTCATGCGCAGCACGTCCGGCGGCTGGCGCACGATGCGTTCGGCCAGCGCGCGCGCCTCGTCCATCAGGCTGGCGGCCGGCACCACGCGGGAGACGAGCCCCCACGACAGCGCGGTCTGCGCATCGATGGTATCGCCGGTGAAGAACAGCTCGGCGGCACGCGCGTGCCCGATGGTGCGCGGCAATATCCAGGCCCCGCCATCGCCCGGCACCAGCCCGATGCGCAGGAAAGTGGCACCGAAAATTGCCGTGTCGGCCGCGATACGCAGATCGGCCAGACAGGCAACATCATTGCCGAGCCCGATGGCCGGCCCGTTCACCGCCGCGACCATCGGCACCTCGATCCCCCACAGCGCGCGCACGATGCGGTGGATGCCGTTGCGGTAGCGCTCGCGAATGTGGACGCCGGTGCCGGCGAACGCGCCCGCCCGTTCGCGCATCGCCTTGACATTGCCGCCGGCCGAAAATGCCTTGCCCGCGCCGGTCAGGATCACACAGCGGATCGCACGATCCGCGTTGATCTCCGCCGCCATATTCGCGAAGAGATCGCCGTCCCCCTCCTCCCCCAGCGGATTGCGGCTGTCGGGCCGATTGATCGTCAAAGTTGCAACAGCGCCATTTTTCTCGAGCAGCAGGGCAGACAAGGGCGTTCCTCCGATTCTGGATTGGAAAAAAATTTCCGGTTTACGGATCGTTTACCGCAATATTCGCCGCCGGCGAAAAGCTCCATTAACGCTCATGCGGCACCTTATCATTCCATGGTGCGCGCGCTGCCGGCAAGAAAGTGAACAGAGACGATAAAATCGAACAGGGTGGCACCGCAACCGGCTTGGCGACAGGCCCGGCGGCACGGGGGCCGTTTGCCCGCATGGCCGAAGCTTTCCGCCGCGCCTTCCTGCCGGAAAGCGAAGAGGATTTGCGCGTCGCCCATGCGCAGCTTTCCGCCGCGCGCAAGGCGATGGCGCCGACCAGTTTCATCCTGCCCATTACCGCCACGCTGATCGCGATCGCCAATATCGGCTGGGTGCCGGCCGTCAATCTGATCGCATGGCCCGCCGTCATCACCGCACTTTGCGCGGCAAGCGAACTCAAATACCGCAGCTTCCTGAAAACGAACGACCGTTCGCCAGAGGCGATCCGCTATCGCGCAAAGATGGCCACCATCATCGCCGGCGTGCTGATGGTGGCGTGGTGCTCGATGGTGTTCGTGTTGTGGGCGCCCGACGTGCTCGGCAACCAGTTGCTGCTGATCTTCATCCTGTGCGCATCGCTGTCGGGCTGGGTGTCGAGCGGGGCTGTCTATCTGCCGATGATCTATGTCTCGCTTCCGGTCTACCTGGTGGCGATGACGGGCGCCCCGATCCTTCACGGCGGCCGCATGGGCACGATCCTCGGCTGGCTCGATTTCGGCTTCTGGCTGATGATGGCGGCACAGGCTTTCGCCAATTACGAAACCAGCCGCAAAAAAATGAAACTGGAGTGGGAGCGCGCACGCCTGATCGAAGACCTGAAGCGCGCCAAGGAAATTTCGGACCAGGCGCGCGACCGGGCGGAAGCCGCCAGCCGCGCCAAATCGACCTTCCTGGCCAATATGAGCCACGAATTGCGCACGCCGCTGAACGCCATTCTGGGCTTTTCGGAAATCATCAAAACCCGCGCCTTCGGCGATTCCATCGAGCAATACGCCGAATATGGCAGCTACATTCACGGCTCCGGCCATCACCTTCTGACCCTGATCAACGATATTCTGGACCTCGCAAAGATCGAGGCGGGGCGCATGGTGCTGCGCGACGACGAGGTGGACCTTTCCCACGTGATTGCCGATGCCATCGCGATGATGGTGGTCAAGGCGCAACAGGCAGGCGTCACCCTGGTTGCCGAGGTCGGAAAGGATTTGCCCCGCCTGCGCGCCGATGAACGCGCGATCCGCCAGATCGTGGTCAATCTGCTGGCCAATGCGGTCAAATTCACGCCCCGCGGCGGAGAGATCGCCGGTTTCGCCCGCAGCGAGGCCGATGGGCGCATCGCATTCGGCGTGCGCGATACCGGCATCGGCATCGGGCCGGAAGATCATCGCCGCGTATTCGAAAGCTTTGGCCAGGGCCGGCACGACGCCATCCAGGCCGACAAGAGCACCGGCCTCGGCCTTCCCATCGTCAAGGGCCTGGCAGAGGCCCACGGCGGCAGCGTGACCCTGGAAAGCGCGCCCAATCAGGGCACCCGCATCACGATCTATCTTCCGCCCGGCCGCCGGCGCGACCCACCGGCGAAATTGCGCGCCATCGGCTGATCCCACCGCACCAAAAAGAAAGGGGCCGCCATTCATCGAATGCGGCCCCGTTTCACTTCCCGGAAAACCGGTCTCTGATCTCAGCTTTGCGCGGCGTAGCGCTGCAGATGATGATCGACATTGCCGTACAACGTATCGAGCATGGTCAGCCGTTTGAAGTAATGGCCGACATTCAGTTCCTCGGTCATGCCGATGCCGCCATGAATCTGCACCGCTTCCTGGCCGACCGAACGCCCGGCCTTGCCGATCTGCACCTTGGCAGCCGACGCCGCCTTGGCGCGCTCGCCATCGCTTTCGCCAAGTTTCAAGGTCACCATCAGGGTCATCGACACCGACTGTTCGTAATTGATGAACATGTCGACCATGCGATGCTGCAACGCCTGGAACTTGCCGATCGGCACACCGAACTGCTTGCGGGTTTTTGAATATTCCACCGTGGTATCGACCAGCACCTTCATCGCGCCGGTGGCTTCGGCGCAATGGGCGGCAATCGCCTCGTCCACCGCACGCTCGACCAGGGCATAACCGTCATCGGCCGTCCCGATCAGCCGTGCCGCCGGCACTTCCACATTCTCGAAATGGATTTCGGAGGCGCGCAGACCATCGACCGTGGCATAATCGCGGGTGGCGATGCCCTTGGCATTCTTGTCCACCAGGAACACGCTGACGCCTTTCTGATCGCGCTGATTGCCGGCGGTGCGCGCGGTCACGATCAGCGTGTCGGCGATGGGGGCGCTCAGCACCACAGCCTTGCTGCCGTTCAGCACGTAATTGCCGCCCTGCTTCTTCGCCGTGGTCGAAACATTGGCCAGATTGAAGCGCGACTGCGCCTCGGCAAAGGCAAACGCCATGATGGTTTCGCCGGCCGCGATCTTGTTGAGGAATTCCTCCTTCAACGCATCGGAGCCCGCGCGCGCCAGAAGCCCGCCGCCGATCACCACCGTCGGCACATAGGGTTCGACCACCAATGTGCGGCCGAACTCCTCCATGATCACCATGGTATCGACCGCGCCGCCGCCGAGCCCGCCATAGGCTTCCGGCAGGGGGGCCGCAAACAACCCAAGCTCGGCAAACTGGGCCCAGTGTTTGGGATCGCGCCCCGCTTCGGTGCGGGTGAATTTGCGCCAGTTCTCGTAAGCATAATTGTCGGCCAGATATTTCGAGACCGAATTGCGGAGCAGCGTCTGCTCTTCGCTGAAATTGAAATCCATTGTCCGTTCACCTTGCGTGGCAACGCATCAGGCCCGCACAGCGCGAAAAGCCGTGCGCGGGCCGATCCGTCAACGATTGTTAAAGGCCTAGAACCGCCTTGGCGATAATGTTGTGCTGAATCTCGTTCGACCCGCCATAGATCGACGCTTTGCGCATGTTGAAGTAGTGGCCCGCTTCGCCATTGGCATAATCGGGACCGACATATTCATTGTCGCCCAGCGAATGCACGTCGGGGTAACCGTAATAGCCGATGGCTTCGACCGTCAGCTCCGTGATGCGCTGCTGCACCTCGGTGCCCTTGATCTTGAGGATGGAGCTTTCCGGCCCCGCCATCTGCCCCTTGGATTCCGCGGCCAGTGTGCGCAACTCGGTGAATTCGAGGGCGGCCAGATCGATTTCCAATTGCGCGATCTTGCGCGAGAAGCTGTCGGTCTCGATCAGCGGCGAACCGTCCACCGTTTCGGCACCGGCGATTTCGCGCAGGCGCTCGATCGCCTTCTTGGAGCGGGCAACACCGGCGATGCCGGAGCGTTCGTTCACCAGAAGGAATTTGGCGTAGGTCCAGCCCTTGTTTTCTTCACCGATGCGGTTTTCCACCGGCACCTTCACATTGTCGAAGAAAACCTCGTTCACTTCGTGAATGCCGCCCAGCACGATGATCGGCTTCACCGTGATGCCCGGCGTCTTCATATCGATCAGCAGGAACGAAATGCCTTCCTGCGGCTTCACATTCGGATCGGTGCGGACGAGGCAGAAAATCCAGTCGGCATATTGCGCGAGCGTGGTCCAGGTCTTCTGGCCATTGACGATATAGTGGTCGCCTTCACGCACCGCGCGCGTGCGCAGATTGGCAAGGTCGGAGCCCGCGCCCGGTTCGGAATACCCCTGGCACCACCAGTCTTCGCCAGACAGGATGCGGGGCAGGTATTTTTTCTTCTGTTCCTCATTGCCATAGGTGAAGATCACCGGCCCCACCATCGACAGGCCGAACGGCAGCGTGGTCGGCGCCTCGGCGCGCGCGGTTTCCTCGTTGAAGATGTAGCGCTGCGTCACGTTCCAGCCGGTGCCGCCATATTGCGTCGGCCACTGGGGCGCGACCCAGCCCTGCTTGTAGAGGGTCTTGTGCCAGGCGAGATAGGATTCCTTTGAACGCCCCTCCCCCTCCTGCGCGCGGCGCATTTCCGGCGTGCAGGCGCGCGCGATAAAGCCCCGCACCTCCTGACGGAATGCTTCTTCTTCCGGGGAAAAACTGAGGTTCATCAAAGGCTCCATTTGATAATTTGTCGGCATGATAACCAAGGCTTATCGCGCTTCAAGTGGAGAACCGCGGTTCCGCTTTTGCGCTCTCCGCCCGATGGGTCCCGATGCCGGTCCGGCGGCCTATTCCGCGTCGTGAAAGATCAGGCCGAGCGTCATCCGGTGGCCGGAATAGAGCCGGCTGACCCCATGGCGCATAAGGACGCGATAATCCCCGCGGGTTCCGCGCACCGGGCGCTGGCGCACCGGAAAGATCACGCCATCGCCCTGGGCGAGCGGCACCACCGCGACCCGCGACTGCATGCGCGGGCGCTGTTCGGTCAGCACGAATTCACCACCGGTGAAATCGTGCTCCGGCCGGGAGAGCAAAAACGCCACCTGCAGCGGAAAAACATGGGTGCCGTAGATATCCTGATGCAGGCAATTGTAATCGCCCGCGCCATACTTCAGCAGTAGCGGTGTCGGTTTCGTCTGCCCCGCCGCATGGCAACGCGCGAGGAAAGCGCGCAGGCTTTCGGGGTAATGCACATCCCCGCCCAGCCGCGCGTTCCAGCGATTGGCGATCGCCGCCAGCGGGGGAAAGAAGCTTTCGCGCAGGCGTGCGATGGCGGGCGGCAGGGGAGAGGCGAAATATTTGTACTCGCCACGGCCGAAGCCATGCCGCGCCATCGTGACGCGGCTGCGGAATAGATCGTCCTGCGTGTAAAGCGCGGCCAGGGCGGCACAGGCGGCAGGGCTCAAGACACCTTTGGCGACCGCATAGCCATCATCGTCCAGCGTCGCCGCGATGGCGGCCCAATCCACAGCGGGGGATGACAGCATCATGAGCCAAGGCTAGCTCGCGAAGCCGTGCCTGTGCAGCCCGCTTCTTGCTGCCTGCTGCGTGGGGCCTTCAGCCGAAACCATTCATCGGGGGCCTTCAGCCGAAACTATTTATCGGGGGCCTTCAGCCCCGGCGCTGGCGGATCGCCTCGTGATGGCGGATCACTTCAGTGACGATGAAATTGAGGAACTTCTGCGCGAAATCCGGGTCGAGATGGGCCGATTCCGCGAGCGCCCTGAGACGGGCGATCTGTACTGCCTCGCGCGCCGGATCGGCCGGGGGAAGACCATGGGTGGCCTTATATTCCCCCACCGCCTTGGTGCATTTGAAGCGTTCCGCCAGCAGATGCACCAGCGCCGCATCGATATTGTCGATGGACTGGCGCAGACGGGTCAGTTCGGCATGGTGCGCGCTGTCGTCGGTCATGGCTTTTTCTTCTCCGGCTTCCCGCCCTGCCAGCGCGTGACGAGATCGTTGTCGATATCGAACAAATCCAGCATGCGGCCGACCGTGTGATCAATAATTTCCTGAACGCTTTTGGGCCTTGGATAAAAGGCCGGAACCGGCGGGGCGATAATGGCGCCAAGATCGGCCAGTGCCGCAAGGTTGCGCAGATGCCCGCCATGGAGCGGCGTCTCCCGCACCGCGATCACCAGGCGGCGGCGCTCCTTCAGCACCACATCGGCGGCGCGCGACAGCAGCGTGCCCGTCACCCCGGTCGCGATCTCGCTCATCGATTTGATCGAACAGGGCAGGATCACCATGCCCATGGTGCGAAAGGAGCCTGAGGCGATCGCCGCCCCGACATCGCCAATGGCATAGCTTGTGTGTGCCAGGGCGCGCAGATCGGCCAGCTTGCGGTCGGTTTCGTAGGCAAGCGCCATCTCGGCCGCCCGGGTCATCACCAGATGGGTCTCGATCCCGCCGCCCTTCAGCACCTCCAGAAGGCGGATGCCATAGGCAATGCCGGAGGCGCCCGAAATTCCGACGATCAGCCGGTCCGGTGCCCTCGCAGGCCGCGATGATTTCTGCCCCATGGCCGCCAACCTACTTGGCCGGCAGGGAAATCGCCAAGCCTTCCGCGCGGTCGTCCCGTCCATACCCTTCGCACTGCCCTGTGTGCAGCGCATGCCAGCCATGCAAATAGTTGCTATAGCAATGATTGTCTAAACAACTATTTCATTCCGGCGCACCTCGGGGAGCAGCGCTATGACGACGCAACATTTCTACCGGATGGACAATTTCGTGGCGGGCAATTCGGTCGGCTATCTGCTCAAGACTGCCAGCAATCTGCTGCATCCCGCGCTCGAATCCGCCTTTGCAGACAGCGACCTGACCCTGATCCAGTGGAAGGTGCTGATGTATCTGCGCGATGAGATCGCCTCCACCTGCAAGGAAATTTCTCACGACCTGCCTTACGACCCCGGCTCGCTGACCCGCGTGGTCGATGAACTGGAGCGCAAGGGCTATCTGAAGCGCGACCGCAACGCGGCCGACCGCCGGGTGGTCAGCCTGATCCTGACCGCTGCCGGGCGTGATGCGGTGCAGGCCGCCATCCCGCGGGTGATCGCGGTGGTCAATGCCGCCCTTTCGGGCTTCAGCGAAGATGAAGCGCAAACCCTGGTCGATCTTCTGGTGCGGTTCATCGCGGGCCTCAGGACCATGCGCAAGGACGGCCTGCCGCTGCCGCCGGTGGAGGCTTGAAGCCGATGAAATCCGCACTCGTCCCCCTTCTCGCCCCCCTTCTCACCCCTTTTCTCACTGCCGCCTTGCTCAGCGCCTGTGCGCCGACCGACATCGTGCCGCAACAGACAGCGCTGCAAGGCGCAAGCCTCGGCCTCGGCACCAAACCTGCGCCCGCCATCGCAGAAGATTGGTGGAAGGCATTTCACGATCCCCAGCTTGACCGGCTGATGGCGATGGCGCTTCACGGCAACCCGACGCTCGAAATGGCGCTGGCCCGCATGCGCGGCGCCAATGCGCAAACCAGGGTGGCGCGCGCCGGATTGTTCCCGCAGGTCGATCTCAACGGGCAGGCCGAACGCCAGCGCTTCAGCAAGAACTACATCATCCCGCCGCCCTATGGCGGCAGCTGGCAGTGGATGAGTTCGGTGGAAGCCAATCTATCCTGGAACATCGACTTCTGGGGCAAGCAGGCCGCCGCCGTGTCGCAGGCCGGCGCCCAGGCCGAAGCCGCTGCGCGCGACAGCGATGCGGCACGGCTCGCGATTTCGGGCGCCATGGTGCAGGCCTATGTCGCGCTCGCCCGTGCCTATGACCTCGCCGACATCGCAGGCGAAAACGAAACCCAGCAAAAGACGCTGTACGACCTCGCGCTGCGCCGGGAGCAAAGCGGACTGGCCGGGGCGATCGAACACAAACAGGCCGAGGCGCTTTATTCCCGCGCCCGCGAAGACCGCATCCGCGCCGACATGACCCGCGACATCGCGGTGCATGAAATCGCAAGCCTGGCCGGACACGGCGCCGATCTTTACGGCACCATCACCCGGCCCAGACTGGCGCCCGACGCCGTGCTGGCCCTGCCCGCCAGCCTTCCCGCCGATCTTCTCGCCCGCCGCCCCGATATTCTGGCGGCACGCGCGCGCATCGAGGCCGCAGTCTCGGGCCGCAAGATCGCCGAAGCGAATTTCTATCCCGACATCAACCTGCTCGCCTTTGCGGGCTGGCAGGCCATCGGGCTCAGTTCGCTGTTCAATTCCTCCTCCGGCACGCTGGGCGCAGGCCCCGCCATTCACCTGCCGATCTTCGATGCCGGAAAGCTGCGCGCCGAATACGGCATCGCCACCGCCGATCTCGATGAAGCGGTGGCCAGCTATAATGGTGCGGTGACAGGCGCGGTGCGTGAAGCCGCTGACGCCCTGACCCGGATCAGCGCGCTCGACCGGCAGGAACAACAACAGCACCAGACCCTGTCTGCCGCGCAGGACGCCTATGATCTTGCCGTCAACCGCTATCGCAACGGCCTGACCGATCAACTCACGGTCATTCAGGCCCACACCACGCTCTTGCAGGAGCAGCAATCCGTCGCCGCACTTCGCGCCGAACGCGCCAACGCCCGCGTCGCACTTCTGATCGCGGTCGGCGGCGGCTTCGATGCCCCCGCACAACATACCATCGCATCCTCCGCAACCTTGAGCCGGAAGCCCATGCCATGACCGACACCACCGCCAACACGGCCGATGCCGCCGTGACTCGCCGCAGCCTTTTGCGCCGCCGCGCCATCTGGATCGTGGCCATCCTCTTCATCGTCGGGCTCGTCGCCTGGGGCATCTACTGGCTGGTCTATGCCCGCTTCTTCGTCTCCACCGACGATGCCTATGTCGGCGGCTATGTGGTCAGCGTGACGGCGCGCGAACCGGGCATCGTTCTCGCCATCCGTGCCGACGACACGCAGATCGTGAAAAAGGGCGATGTGCTGGTCGAATTCGATCCGTCATCGGCCGACATCGCACTCGCCGCGGCGAAAGCCGATCTCGCCCGCACCGTGCGCCAGGTGCGTGGGCTTTACGCCCGCGCCGACAGCGCCCAGTCGCAGATCGCGCAGGCCCGCACCCAGCTTGCGACCGCCGAAGGCAATTACGACCGCCGCAGGAAAGCCGGCGCCGGCGCGGTTTCGGCCGAAGACCTGGCCCATGCCGCCGATGCCCTGCGCGTGGCGCGCGCCGCCTTCGACACCGTCCGCCATCAGCGCGCCGAGATCGAAGCGCAAATCGAAGGGCCGGACCTTGCCCACAATCCCGATGTGCTGGCGGCCGCCGCGCGCCTGCGCGCCGCCATTCTGGTCAGGGATCACATGACGCTTTACGCCCCTGCCGATGGCGTGATCGCGCAGCGCAGCGTGCAGGTCGGCACCCAGGTCGCACCCGGCACGCCGCTGATGGCGGTGGTGCCGCTTTATTCGCTTTGGGTCGATGCGAATTTCAAGGAAGTGCAGCTTGCCGATATCCGCGTCGGCCAGCCGGTGACGGTCACCACCGACACCTATGGCTCCGGCGTCGTGTTTCATGGCCATGTCGCAGGCTTCTCGCCCGGCACCGGCAATGCCTTCGCGCTGCTGCCGCCGCAGAACGCCACCGGCAACTGGATCAAGATCGTGCAGCGCCTGCCGGTACGCATCGCGCTCGACCATCCGCAGGAGTTGAAAGATCATCCGCTGCGCGTCGGGCTTTCGACCATTGTCAGCGTCGATGTTTCCGACACCTCCGGTTCGCTGATGCGTTCGACGGTGAAGACCGATCTGCGCGACCGCACCGACGAAACCCGCAAAGCCCGTTCTGACGCGATGATTGCGCAGATCATTGCCGCCAATGCCGGCGGCACCGCGACCGGCAGCACTGCCACAGGCAACACAAGGGTCACCCAGTGAGTGCCGCCGGACAGGATGGCCAGCCGGCCCCGCTTGCGGGGATCGTGCTGGCCATCACCTCGGTTTCGCTGGCGCTCGGCACCTTCATGCAGGTGCTGGATACCTCGATCGCCAATGTGGCGCTGCCGACCATTGCCGGCAATCTCGGCGTCAGCACCAATCAGGGCACCTGGATCATCACCTCGTTCGCGGTGGCGAACGGTGTCGGCGTGCCGTTGACCGGCTGGCTGATGGGCCGCTTCGGTGTGGTGCGCGTGTTCGTCGGTTCGGTGCTGCTGTTCACCGCCGCCTCGTTTCTTTGCGGCATCGCGTGGAATCTCAATTCGCTGGTGTTCTTCCGCGTGCTGCAGGGCGCGGTGTCAGGCCCCCTGATCCCCGGATCGCAAGCCTTGCTGATTTCGATTTTTCCGGCCCGCAACCGCTCGCTCGCGCTCGGCATCTGGTCGATCACCACGCTCGTTGCGCCCATCATGGGGCCGGTTCTCGGCGGCTACATCTCCGACAATTACCACTGGAGCTGGATCTTCTTCATCAATGTGCCGGTCGGACTTCTCTGCGGTTATCTGTGCTGGAACAATCTGAAGGACCGCGAAACCCCGATCCGCAAACTGCCCATCGACGTGATCGGGCTGGCCTTGCTGATCGTGTGGGTGGGTGCGCTGCAGATCATGCTCGACACCGGCAAGGATGCAGACTGGTTCGCCTCTACCCACATTGTGGTCTTGGGGCTCGCAGCGCTTGTCGGCGTGATCATCTGGGTGATCTGGGAATTGACGGATGAGCACCCGGTGGTGGACCTGTCCTTGTTCCGCAACCGCAATTTCGCGCTCGGCACCATCGCATTCTGTCTTGGCTATGCGGTGTTCTTCGCCAATGTGCTGATCCTGCCTTTGTGGCTGCAGACCAATCTTGGCTACACCGCAACCTGGGCCGGACTGGTGGCGGCCCCCAGCGGTGTCGTCGCGGTGGTCCTGACCCCGATCTTCGCCAAATATTTCGGCCGCACCGATGCGCGTTACAGCGCCACCATCGCCTTCATCGCCTTCACCATCTCCTACTTCATGCGCGCGGACCTGACAGTCGATTCCGCCTTTATCGATTTCGTCTGGCCCATGCTGGTGCAGGGTGTCGCGATGACCGTGTTCTTCGTGGCGCTGGTCAACATCTCGCTCGAAGGCATCACGCCGGAGCGTTTTCCCTCCGCCACCGGCATTTCCAATTTCGCCCGCATCACAGCCGGCGGTTTCTCCGTCGCCATCACCACCACGATGTGGGACCGGCGCGAGGCACTGCACCAGAGCCATCTGGTGGACAGCACCTCTCCCTTCAATCCGGTGATGCAGCACGCGATGACGGCGTTGCAAAGCCACGGCCTGACCGAGCCGCAAGGCTATGGTGTGCTGCTGCATCAGGCGGTGACACTCGCCTATCAGCTTGCCGCCGACGACATCTTCTGGATTTCAGGCTGGCTTTCGCTGGCGCTGATCGCGGTGGTGTGGTTCGCACGCCGCTCCATTCCCGGCGGCGCGGGCCCCGTTGCGGCCGACTGAGCCGCCGGTCGCGCTGACGTTATCCGGTCCTTATCCGGCAGCGGCAGCGCGCATCTGCGCCAGCGCGCGGGTTACATCTGCAATCCGCCGGCCCTGATAGCGCGCCACGGCCAGATCGTTTTCCGTCGGCGGCAATTTCTTCGCCGCGTAGGAATTGGCACTGGCGCCATAGGGCGTGCCGGCACTGAACAGCACATCGTCGCCATAGCCGGTCGGCACGATCACAAGGCCCAGATGCGCCAGCGTCGGATAAAGCGACAGAATGGTGGTTTCCACGCCGCCATGCGGCACCGATGACGACGAAAACGCCGATCCCACCTTGTTCATCAGCTTGCGCGTGACCCAGAGCGCGCCCAGCGTTTCCAGATAAGCGCGCAACTCGGATGCGGCGGCGCCAAAACGCGTCGGCGCACCCAGCACCATCGCATCGCACCACTCCGCATCGGCAACCGTGGGCGCCTCGTAATCCGCATTCATGCGGGCTGCATTTTCGATCCAGCCGGGGGCGAGCTTCATCACCTCCTCGCCGACCAGTTCGCGGGCCCGGCGCATACGCACCTCCGCCCCGTTTTCCGTGGCACCGGCGGCGATTTCACGCGCCAGCCCTTCCACCGTGCCGCCACGGGAATAAAAGGCGATCAGAACTTTCGGCTTGTTGGCAGTCATGGAATCGTTCCTGTCAGACAGCGTCATAAATGGTGACACCGGTCTTCCCTTCGACCAGCGGGGCGGTGCGCGGGCGGGTCAGCGCCATGTGCGCGCCATTGCGATGGGCCTCGAATGCGGTCTCATCGGTATACATTTCCATCACCACATACTGATCCGCCGCACCGCGGGCACGGAACAATTTGTAGAGAAGATTGCCGGGCTCGTTCGCCTTCACATTGGCCGCCTGTTCGGCGAAGATGGTTTCGAACGCTTTGCCCTGTCCGTCCTTGATCCGCACGGTTGCAATTACGCCAAGTGTCATTGTTTCCCCGCAATTGGTACGGCCCACGGCATTTCCTTGATTGAAACCTGCGGGTCACCCGGTATAGATAGCATGGTACCTCAAACGCTTAGCATTCTAAGGGAGAAACGGCCATGGCCGCAACGATCACGAAAACATCCATCAGCGCGGAAACCACAAAGCGCCTGATCGAGGCGGGCGAACGTGCCGCGAACGAGATCGGCGTGCCGATGGTGATCGCGGTGGTCGATGAATCCGGCGTGCTGAAGGGCTTCAGCCGGATGGACGGCGCCGCCCAGTTGAGCGTCGATATCGCGCAGGACAAGGCCTACACCGCCATCTCGTTCAGCATGCCGACCCATGCCTGGTTCGATTTCATCAAGAACGATCCCCCGCTGCTGCACGGCATCGTCAAGACGCCGCGCCTTGTGGTGTTCGGCGGCGGCTACCCGGTGGAGATCGACGGCAAGATCGTCGGCGGCATCGGCGTCAGCGGCGGCCACTACAGCCAGGACATGAAAGTGGCCGAAGCAGCGCTTGCCGCGCTGAAAGGCTGAACGCCGCATTCGCCATCATTTGCGTTGAAAGACGCTATTTCCGTTGGAAGATGGGCGCACGCTTTTCGCGGAACGCGGCCACAGCCTCCTTGTGATCGGCGCTTTGCACCAGCGTGCGCAGTTCGCGCCCGTTGAGGGCGGCGGCTTCCGCCGGTGACAGGTCCAGCGCGCGATCGACGAACCGCTTCGATGCTTCGACGGACAACGGCGCGCGGCTGGCAACGCGATCCGCCAGCGCGAGCGCTTCGGCGCGCAAGCCCTCTTGCGGATAAACCCCGGTGACAAGGCCATAGCGTTCGGCGGTTTCGGCATCGTGCGGCAGGCCGGTCAGCAGCATTGCCTTGGCGCGCGCCACCCCGATCAGCCGCGGCAGGCTGTAGACCGAGGCCATCAGCCCGACATTAACCCCGGCACAGGTGAATTTCGCCTCTGCCGCCGCCAGACGGATGTCACAGCACAGCGCCAGTTCCAGCCCGCCGCCGATGCAATACCCATTGACCGCCGCGATCACCGGCATCCGCAGGCCGGCCACCTTGGTCAACAGATCGGCAAAGCTCTCCCCCGGCGCAAAAGTCAGCTTGCCTTCGCCGAGATCGTCGCCGCTGCAGAAGGCCCGGCCCCGCCCGGTCAGCACCAGGGCGCGGATTTCATGATCGTCTTCCAGCCCGGCCAGGGTTTCGAGAAACACCTTCCGCATCTGGGCCCCCATCACGTTCAGAGGCGGATTGTCGATCTCCAGCACCACGATATGGCGGCCTTCGCGCGCGACATGGATGGTTCCGCTCATTTCGTCTCCTTGGCCTTTGGCGCCGTCACGTTCTAGTTTGGCATGGCGATTCACGCCACCGGACCACACCATGTCGGTCTTCATCAACACCTTCCTGCTGATCTATGCCGGCCTGTTTCCGATCGTGAACCCGATCGGCAATGCGCCGCTGTTCCTGAGCATGACAAGGTGGCAGAGCGATAGCACCCGCGCCCAGCTTGCCCGGCGCGTTGCGGTCAACAGCACCTTCCTCCTGCTCGGCTCGCTGCTGGTCGGTTCGCACCTTCTGGTGTTCTTCGGCATCAGCCTGCCGGTGGTACGGATCGCGGGCGGCCTCGTCGTCACCGCCTTTGCCTGGACGATGCTGAATGCGGGCAATACGCCGGACGGCGATGCCAGTGAGAAAAACGGCGTCGATGCGTTCTATCCGCTGACCATGCCGCTGACGGTCGGCCCCGGCTCGATCTCGGTGGCGATCACGCTCGGCAGCCAGCGCCCCGGTTACGCCGGCTGGAGCGACCTTATCCTGATGGGCGGCGCGGCGCTGGCGGGCATTCTCGCCATCGCGGTGTCGATCTATCTCTGTTACCGCTTCGCCAACCGCATTGTCGCGTTTCTGGGTGAGGCCGGCACCAATGTGGTGATGCGGCTTTCAGCCTTCATCCTGTTGTGCATCGGCATCGAGATTCTGTGGAACGGCATTGCCGCCCTGCTTCACCTGAAGGTGTAAGCCGTCACGCGGCTTGCCGTTAGTGTGACAGGTGATGGTTTTCGTTGCCCGCCGCCACGCGCCGCTTTCTTCTGCGCGCACGCAACTCCGAAACCTTGTGGGGTATCGCCACACGGGCCCGCGCATGGCTGAGCGCGCGCAACAGATCCTCGACGTTTTCGCCAAGCGGGGCATGGCGCAGCGCGGCAATGCGGTCCAGTACGCTGTCGCCGCTGCCTCGTTCGAGCGCGACACGGTTGGAGGCGACATCCAACTCCAGACTGATCGGGTGGTGATCCGACGGTCCGCGCGCCAACACCTGCGCATCGTTGCAACGCAGCCCGCGCGCCATGCAGCGGTCCAGCCGGAAAGAAATGATGTTGTGCGCCCGGTGCGTGGTTTCGCGCGGGCCGATATCGCGGAACCCGTCCATCACAATGGGCCCGACCGCATTGTAATCGCCGATCACCGCGGCGGGACCTTCCAGCGTGCGCGCGATGCGCAGCAATTGCAGGCGGTTCAGCACCTGCCCGTGTGACAGATGGACGTTGGCGAATTCGACATCCCCGAAACGGACGATCTGGGCAATGCGCGGCGGCACCCGGCCCGGCATGGTGGAAACCGGAAGCCTGAGCGCCGGTGTCGGCGCCAGCCGATGCGGGCTCCACGCCGCCAGGCCATAGACCCGGCCATCCATCGGCACGCGCTGGACATAACCGTCCACCAGATCGGGCAGGCTCGCGATCTCCTTCGTCGCCTCCTGCATCAGAAGCAGGTCGGGACGATGGCGCGCGATCAGGCGTGCGACATCGGGCACCCCTGCACCGACCAGACGCAGCAAATTCCAGCTAATGACCTTCAAATCATCCGTCTCCGGATTCCCGCCGCGCGAACGGCTGCATAGACACTTATTTAGGCTTTTGGTCCGCGCGATCAAGGCAGCGCGGCAACACGCCTCTGTCTATAGTGGAGAATGGGAACGCATGACTGGCCGGGTGGGCAATGGTGTCTTTTGTGTGGCCGTCGGGGTGGGTTGAGGGTGTGCTCGCCCTCATCCACATCGCCATCGCGGGAACTGTCACCGCCCACGCGCTGCTGCGCAAATATGACTCCCGTGCCGCACTCGGCTGGATCGCGCTGGCCTGGCTGTCGCCGGGGGCCGGCGCCCTTCTCTATTTCCTGTTCGGCATCAACCGGGTGGAGCGGCGCGCGGTCCGCATCGGCCGGCTGGAACGCCAGCGCGCCATTCCACCCGGCGCAACGGCCACGCCGCCGGTATCTTCCAACATCGCAACCCTGGCCCAGATCGGCGGGCGCATCGCGGACGGTCCGCTTCTGCCCGGCAACAACGTCGAACTGCTGCGCGGCGGGCGTGAAGCCTTTCCCCGGATGCTGGCCGCGATCGATGGGGCGAAGAAAAGCATCGCGCTCGCCTCCTACATCTTCCGCGATGACGATACCGGCAGCGCCTTCACCACGGCGCTGATCGCGGCACACAAACGCGGCGTTGCCGTGCGCGTGCTGCTGGACGGCATCGGCAGCGGCTACATCCTGCCCGCACCGTTGCGCCGCATGCTTGCCGCCGGCGTGCCGGCCGAACGCTTCCTCCACACCTGGGTGCCTTGGCGGATGCCGTTCCTGAACATGCGCAACCACAAAAAGCTGCTGATCGTGGATGGTGCCCACGCCTTCACCGGCGGCCTGAACATCGGCAGCGAATATCGTCTCGACCCAACCTGCGAAAAACAGAAACCCGGCAAGGTCGATGATGTGCATGTCCGCCTGGAGGGCCCCGCGGTGCAGCAATTGATGGGCACATTTGCCCGCGACTGGGGCTTCACCACGGGCGAGGCGCTCGACCAGTCCATCTGGTGGCCGCGGCTGACGGAGGCAGGCAGCGTGTTCGCACGCGGCATACCCTCCGGCCCCGATGCCGATCTTTACAAGCTCGAAGCCTTGCTGGGCGCGGCACTGGCGCAGGCGCGGCGGCGCGTGCGCATCGTGACGCCCTATTTCCTGCCCGATCAGCGTCTGCAATTCGCATTGGTGCAGGCGCGCCTGCGCGGGGTGGAGGTGACAATCCTGATCCCCGGCAAATGCGATTTCGCCTTCATGGATTGGGCGATGCGCGCGCATCTGCAATTCCTGCGCAACGCCAATATCGCTTTCCATTTTTCACCGCCGCCATTCGACCATGCCAAGCTGATGACGGTGGACGGGCAATGGAGCCTGATCGGCAGCTCGAACTGGGATGTGCGCAGCCTCAGGCTGAATTTCGAATTCGATCTCGAATGCTATGACGCGGATTTTACCGCGAGGCTCGATGCGCTGATCGACGAACGGCTCGCCAGAAGCCACGCACTCGATCCCGAAAGCCTGCTGGCACGGCCGAAATGGATGCAGCTTCGCGACAGTGCCGCGCGCCTTTTCCTGCCTTATCTTTAGACCGGTTCGTAGAGATCCGCTTATCTTCTGGCCCCGGATGGCAATTCTTGGCACAGTGGTTCCGCCATGATGCGCCCTTTTCTCCTGCGGCCCCGATGGGCAGCCCTTTGGGTGTTTCTGCTGTTGGGCGGCGCGTTGCTCTTCTGGCAGCAAAGTGCGGCCCAAACCGCAACCGAAACCGGCCGCATGGCCCTTGTCACCGCCATTGAAGGGCCGATCGGGCCCGCCACCGCACGGCAGGTTGCGGATGCACTGGCCGCGGCCCATGAACGCCGCGCTGCATTGGTGATCCTGACACTCAATACGCCGGGCGGGCTTTCCGACAGCATGCGCACGATCATCAGCGCCATTCTGGCATCCGACATTCCAGTGATCGGTTACGTCGCCCCACCGGGCGCACGCGCCGCCAGCGCCGGTACCTACATTCTCTACGCCACCAGCCTTGCCGCCATGGCGCCGGGCACCAATCTGGGCGCCGCCACGCCGATCCAGATCGGCGGTATTCCCGGCCTGCCGGGCAGCGAAGAAAAACCGGCCCCGAAAGGCTCCGGCGATACGCTGGAGCGCAAGATCGTCAGCGATGCGGTCGCCTTTATCCGCGCGCTGGCCGAACTGCGCGGCCGCAATGCGGACTGGGCGGAAAAGGCGGTGCGCGAAGCCGCCAGCCTCAGCGCGCAACAGGCACTTGCCGCCCATGTCGTCGAACTGGTGGTGCCCGATCTGCCAGGCCTCCTGGCCGCCGCGGATGGCCGCACGGTGGAAACCGCACACGGCAAGCAGGTGCTGCACACCAGGGGCCTGCAGATCGAAAGTTTTGAACCCGGCTTCATGACCCGGCTTCTGGGTGTGATTGCCAATCCGGAAATCGCTTTCGTCCTGATGCTGATCGGCATCTATGGCCTGATCTTCGAATTCGCCAATCCCGGCACCATCGGCCCCGGCGTGATCGGCGCCATTGCGTTGGTGCTGGGCCTTTTCGCGCTCAATCAATTGCCGCTCGATTACGCGGGGCTCGCGCTCGTCCTCCTTGGACTCGGCCTGATGGTGGCGGAAGCCTTCGCGCAGACCTTCGGTGTGCTGGCACTCGGCGGGCTTGCCGCCTTCGTCTTCGGCGCCGCCATGCTGTTCAACAGCAACAGCCCCGAATTCCGCCTCTCCTGGACCCTGATCGCGGGCACCGCGCTGTTCAGCGCGGCGTTCTTCGTTTTTCTCATCGGCTATGTCTGGCGCGCCCATCGCCGCCCCGTCGTCACCGGGCGCCGCCATGCTGTTCAACAGCAACAGCCCCGAATTCCGCCTCTCCTGGACCCTGATCGCGGGCACCGCGCTGTTCAGCGCGGCGTTCTTCGTTTTTCTCATCGGCTATGTCTGGCGCGCCCATCGCCGCCCCGTCGTCACCGGGCGCGAGGATATGGAAGGCGCCACCGCCCGTGTCACCGAATGGGCGGATGGTGAAGGGGCCGTTTGGGTGCATGGCGAGCGCTGGCAGGCGCGCGGGCCGCGCACATTGGCGGTGGGCGATAGTGTGCGCATCACAGCCCTCGAAGGATTGACGCTGATCGTGACGGAAACCACACCCGGTCGCGATCCCCAGAAAGGATAAAGACCATGGCGAATATCTCGCTTCTCGTACTCGTACTGTTTCTCATCATCTTCTTTCTCGCCACCTCGGTTCGCGTGTTGCGGGAGTATGAGCGCGGCGTGGTGTTTACGCTGGGCCGCTATACCCGCGTGGCGGGGCCGGGCCTTTTCATCCTCATCCCCATCGTGCAGCAGATGGTGCGCACCGATCTGCGCACCTTCGTGGTGGATGTGCCGAGCCAGGATGTGATCTCGCGCGACAATGTATCGGTGAAGGTGAACGCGGTTCTCTATTATCGCGTGGTCGATCCCGACAAGGCGATCCTGAATGTGGAGGATTACAACGAAGCGGTCAGCCAGTTGGCGCAGACCACCTTGCGTTCGGTGCTGGGCAAGCATGAACTGGACGAGATGCTGGCCGAACGCGACAAGCTGAACGCCGATATTCAGTCGATCCTCGACGAACAGACCGATGCCTGGGGCATCAAGGTCGCCAATG
>JAFKEW010000013.1 GCA_017308375.1 Alphaproteobacteria bacterium | reverse complement strand
ACCGGAATATCGCGCCAGTTGACGCGATGGATCTCGCTTTGCGGCGGGTCCCACGGATGGTGGGGATCGGGAAAGCTCATCCATACGAACCAGTCTTCATTCGCGTCGAGCCCATTGAGATAGGCGACCGTCCGCTCCGCCACCCAGTCGGTATGATAGAGTTCGCGCGGGGTGTTGTTGTGCTTTACCTGCACCGCGCCGGTGTCGCCTTCGCCAAACGAGTTCTGCACGAACTGCGCGTTGAGGACGGGATAGAAATTGTCCGCCACCTCCGGATGCTCGTTCATCAGCCAGCGGGCATAGTGCATCGGCCCGCGCGCGCCGTGGGCGGCCAGCTCCATATGCTCGAAACCGCGATGGGGCCCGAATTCATTCTGGATGCCCATGCGGTTTTCGTAAGCGGAGAGATCGAGGAAGGGCTCGAAATGCGCCTTGCCGATCAGCGCCGTGCGATAATTCTTTTTCTCATGCAGCAGGCGTGCAACGGACGGCGCATCGACCGGCAGGGGCACGCCGTTCATCCACACGCCGTGGGTCGAGAGGTACTGGCCGGTGATCATGGTGGCGCGCGCCGGCATGCAGACCACGTTCTGCGCGTGGCAGCGGGTGTAGTTGATGCCGGTCTTCGCCAGCGCGTCGATCGCCGGTGTGCGGGCGATTTTCTGCCCGTTGGCGCCAATGGCATCGAAGCGCATCTGGTCGGTGGTGATGAAAAGAATCTTGCGGCCCATGAACGTTTCCCCTTCGCGATGTCTGGTGCGGCAGACTCAATCACTGGCACATCGTACCGCCAGAGATTGTCCCGATCTTCTCATTCTGCCGTGTTTGTCCGGCTCAAAACCATGTCACGATTTCGTTCATGTCCGGGCGGGGGCGTTCTTCCAGTTTGACGGCCGAGGTGCCGATATAGACGAAGCCCGCGATACGCTCCCCCGCCTGAAGGCCGAGGGCGGATGCGACGCGGGCATCGTAGGCGCACCATTCGGTCAGCCAGTTGGCGACATAGCCAAGGGCATGGGCGGCGATCAGCATGGTCTGGCAGACGGCACCGGCGGAGAGCATCTGCTCCCACTCCGGTATCTTGATGCCGGGCTGGACGCGGCTGATCACGCCGACCACGACGGGGGCGCGCAGGAAGCGGGCCTTTTCCAGCGCGATGGATTTCTCCTTCGCCCCGTCTTCGGCGGCGAGCCGGGCCAGAAGCGCCCCCATCCGGGCGCGGCCGTCGCCCCCGAACACCACGAAGCGCCAGGGAAACAATTTGCCGTGGTCGGGCACACGGGCGGCGGCCTGGAGAATCCGGCGCAATTCTGCCTCATCAGGGCCGGGGCCGGTCATCGCCTTGGCGGTACCGGAGCGGCGGGAAAGCAGGAAATCCAGCGTTTTGGGTGAGGCTTTGTTCAGGGCAGGCTCGTTATTCATGGCACCGATGCAGTTTTGCGGGTTTCAAGGCCGGGGTTCGATCCCTATCTAACCGGGACCGGGGCCGGGAAGCGAGGATGGCGGGCGCTTTCCGCCTCTGCCCACCCCGCCATAGCCGCGATGGCGTGCCCAGTTTTGGAGTATGAAGTTTCATCAATCTATGCGTAGAATCGCGCTTGTCACAGGATAGAACGAATGGCGATACCCACGACCCCGGCTGCCAATGAGCGGATCGCGTCCTGCGATCCGATCTGGTTTCGCATGCGGCAGGAAGCAGCCGCGCTGGCCGAAAGCGAGCCGGCGCTGGTCAGCGTGGTGCATGCCACCATTCTCAATCATGCGCGGCTGGAAGATGCACTGTCCTATCACCTGGCGAAGAAGATCGGGGTGGACGATCTGAGCCCAATGCTGACGCGCGAGATTTTCGAGGGCGCGCTGAACGCCGATGCGGAAATCGGGCAAGCGGTGCGGGCCGATCTTTCCGCCGTGTTCGAGCGCGATCCGGCCTGCAATTCCTATGTCGAGGCGTTTCTTTTCTACAAAGGATTCCACGCGCTGGAATGCCATCGCATTGCGCACTGGCTGTGGCAGCAGGGCCGCCGCGCGATGGCGCTGTTCTTCCAGAGCCGGATGTCGCAACTGTTCGAAGTCGATATTCATCCGGCGGCGCAGATGGGCCGCGGCATCATGATCGACCATGCCACGGGCGTGGTGATCGGTGAGACCGCGGTGGTGGAAGACGATGTGTCGATGCTGCATGGCGTGACGCTGGGCGGCACGGGCAAGGAAGGCGGCGACCGCCATCCCAAGATCCGCCGCGGCGTGCTGATTTCGGTCGGTGCCAAGATTCTCGGCAATATCGAGGTGGGCGAATATTCGCGCATCGGTGCAGGCTCGGTGGTGCTGAAATCGGTGCCGGCCAATTGCACCGCGGTCGGCGTGCCGGCGAAGCTGGTCGGCTGTGCGGGATCGAAGAATCCGTCGCAGGAAATGAACCAGGTGATCGAGGACGTCGGTTCCGATTTCCAGATCTGAATGCCGGGCGCCATCCGCCACGGCGGGATCCAAGGTCGCGCTTGACCCCCAACAGGGCACGTGCGAATGCAGGGGCAACAAACAGGATGGTGGCCCTTGACCCGTAGTGAAATCTGGCGCCTCGAGAAATATCTGCGCAATCTGTTCCGGCTCGACACGATCACGATCCTGGAACGGCCCAAACAACAGGATTCCGTTGAAGTGCTGGTCAACGGGGAGTTCATCGGCGTCATCTTCAAGGATGAGGAAGACGGCGAGACATCCTATGCCTTCAACATGGCGATCCTCGAAATGGACCTGCCGGAAGCGCCGGCGTCGCGCGCCTGAAGCCGGACCGGCTCTTTCCGGTCAGGGCTGTGCGGGGGCGATGAACGACCGCACCAGTTTTTCGACATTGGCGCTGATCGCAGCCCAGTCCTTCAGATAGGTGCGCTTGAAGCGGTAGCTGAGCGCGACGCCGTTTGCGAACGGCAGTTCCCGCAAGCAACTGGGGCTTGGCACCGTCTCACTGTAGCGCACACAGCGGAACAGCGCCTTGCCGTGCGCCGTTTCGCCGACGAATAGGTCTTCGCCGCGATACCCCGAATTGTCGGCAAAGCGGTATTCCGTCAGGCCGTAAGGCGCTGCCGTGCCGGCCGGATTTTCGACATAGGCGAGATAGATGCGCTGAAAGCGCTCATCCTCGCGCAGATTGAGCTGATCTTCGCGCAGCAGAAAATAGATCACACGGGAGTTGGATGCGTTGCTGGCGAAGTCGTGCGCGAGTGCAGGCGCGTAACCCGTCATGCCCGGCAATAACGCGAACAGGGCCACGTCGCTGCGCCGGCCGCCGTCGCGGGCGCTGGCGAACACGACGTAGTTGGCGGGAATGGCGAGGTCGAGCCCGCCAACGCTGATGTGGACAGGGCGGGTATCGGACACAGGCGCGGGCGGTTCGCGGACGAACGAGAGTGGACGCGGCGCGATGTAATAAAGCAGCAGGAGCGCGGAAAGCCCCGCCGTGGCGAGGAACACCACGATCGGGATCAGCCAGCCGGAACGCTTGCGGATCGAAGTATCGGGTTCGCTTGCCGTGTGTGTCATGACCGGTATCCGCGGGGCCGCCAGTGAGCCCATGATGTTGCGGTTCTGTAGCATAGCGCAGCCACCTGTCAGGGTTGGTGTGCAGACATTCACGCAATTCTTTGCGGGCGTGACCCGGAAAGCTCTACGCCGCCGGTCACAGCCAAGCTGCCGGCGACGAGGAGGGGCAGGAACTGGGCTGCCCCGGAATGGCACAATTTAAGTGGGTGAGACGGCCGCGGACGGGCATGTCCCGTGCAAGGGACGGGGTGGGTGGCCCGTTATGCTTCACAGTTTCATCGTTCTGTTCTTCGCCATTGCCACGGGGTTCGCGGTCTCCGGCATTGTGGCCAATATCTACCGGCTGCTGGTTCCCAAGGCGGAAAGCGGCTTTGCGCGCACCGCCGAAATCGGCGTGCTGGTGGTGGCGGGCCCGACCATGCTGATGGGACGGTTCATCACCGCCCTGCGCGAGAAATCGTGCTCCCGCGGCCTGTTCTGGCTGGTGACCGCGGTCGCCGCCTATTGGAGTCTGGCCATCGGGCTTCTGGTGCTGAGCGTGGCGCTGCACATCTGACGTTCAGCGGATCAAAGCACCGTCAACATCCCGGCGACCAGCGGGTGGCGCACGATGTCGCCATCGCTGAGCCGGATCACCGAGATGTCGGGAACCCGTTCCAGCCGGGCCGCGATGTCGCTCAACCCCGAAAGGCCTTTGAGCAGGTCGGTTTGATCCGGGTCGCCCGTCAGCACCATGGTCGAACGCCAGCCGAGCCGCGTCAGCAGCATTTTGAGCTGGCCATAGGTGCAGTTCTGCGCCTCGTCGATCACGATGAAACAGTCGTTGAGCGTGCGCCCGCGCATGTAAGCGACCGGGGCGATTTCAATCGCGCCTTCGGCCAGAAGCGCTTTCAGCCGTTTGGTGCCCAGCCGCTCGGTCAGCGCGTCATAGAGCGGGCGCAGATAGGGGGCGAGCTTGTCCTGCAGATCGCCCGGCAGGAAGCCGAGACTTTCACCCGCCTCCACCGCCGGGCGTGAGAGTACGATGCGCGAAACGCGATGCGCCTCCAGCGCCTCCACCGCCTTGGCCACGGCGAGATAGGTTTTGCCGGTTCCCGCAGGCCCCAGCGCCAGAACCACGGCGCGCTCGTCAATCGCCTCGATCAATTGCTGCTGCACCGGGCTCATCGCCCGGATGTTTTTCACATATTTACGGTCGCGGGTTTCCCTGCGGGCGGGGGTGTCGTCGTCCAGCGGGCTCCAGCCGCCGGTCTGCGGGAACAGGGGGTGGATGTTGGCTTCATGATAGGCGGGCTCACGAAATTTCTGACGCGCGGAACGCTTGGCCATGGATGCTCCCAGGTCAAAGGACACGATAAAACGATTGCAGGAATGCTTGCAGGAACGGGTGCGATGCTGGGTGCGCGGCAAAGAGGGCCAGATTGAGCCAAACCTGATTCAATCTGTGCAAAAGGCAGCATGCCCTCGCGCCTCGAATCATCTACCCGATTCAAAGCGTAATCCCTTTTTCCGGGATGCGTCCTGCCGTCACAAAAAAATCATGGGCCTCGCCAGCCCGGACTGCGGCTGTCAAACTGGCGGCAGCCAACCCTTGGGAAAACGATATGCCGATTTATGTGCTGGATAATGCGGAACCGGAACTGCCGCCGGAGGATGAATACTGGGTCGCACCCAATGCGGTGCTGATCGGGCGCGTGCGCCTGCTGAGGAATGCGAGCGTGTGGTTCGGCGCGGTTCTGCGCGGCGATACCGACTGGCTGACGGTGGGTGAGAATTCCAACGTTCAGGACAATTCGGTGGTGCATGCCGATCCGGGCCAGCCGACCAATATCGGAAAGAACGTGACGGTGGGCCATAACGTGATCCTGCATTCGGCGACCGTCGGCGACGGCTCATTGATCGGGATGGGGGCGACATTGCTCAATCGCTGCAGGATCGGACGCAGTTCGATCGTGGGGGCCAATGCGCTTGTCACCGAAGGCAAGGAGTTTCCGGACGGATCGCTGATCCTGGGCAATCCGGCGCGCGTCGTCCGTACACTGAGCGATGGGGAACGCGCGGCGCTGGAGGTATCAGCACAGCACTATGTGGAAAACCACCGCCGCTTCCGCGCGAACCTGCGGGAATATACCGGTTAGCGGTCAGGATGCTTTGGCGTGCGGTGCGGTTTCCGCGGTGCGCGCCCACATCCGGCGGATGCGGGTATCGGCCTGCGGGCCGAAATTGAACCAGGCCGCCTTGTCATGCGTGGCATCGACCACGAACAGCATGTCGAGCTTGCCGAGTTTCTGCACCAGTGTGTTGCGCAGCATGTTGATGTTCATGCCGGTGGTCAGCAGCCAGACCTGCGGCATGACCGCATAGGCCGGGCCGAGATTGAAGATCTCTTCCTCCAGCCCCATGATGGAACGCGATTTCATGTCGGCCATGATCAGGTAATGCGTCAGCTCGCCTGCGGCGGTTTCATTGTCCCTGCGGCCGAAGCGCGGCGCGGGTGTCTCGCCGTTGGCGGACGATACGGGCGACTGGAACAGCGTGCCGAGCACGGGGTCATCGCAAGCCGGACGGAATTCGGTTTCACCAGTGTGCGCGGTTGGCGAATGCGGCGCGAGGCGGCCTTCCTGAACGAAGGCCTTCATCTGGACAATCGTGTACGGTCCGTAGGTCCGGCCCGCGGTGCTGATAATCCAGGTATCGGGCATGGTTGTGGCTCGTCCTGCGCAATCGTAACCGGTAACGCTAAAAGGGAATGGTTACCCAAGCCTTGCCGTGGCCGATAAAAGGCGGAAATCTCACACCGCAATATTGGAGGAGTGCCTATGACCGCGAAAGAATTCTGCAAGGTGGAGCGCGAAGGCCCGCTGACCATCGTGACCATGAACCGGCCGGAGGTGATGAACGCCCTGCATCCCCCCGCAAATCAGGAACTGGCCCAGGTTTTTGACGAATTTGCCGCCGATCCGGAGCAATGGGTGGCGATCATCACCGGGGCGGGGGAGCGGGCTTTTTCGGCCGGAAACGACCTCAAATACCAGGCGACCGGGGGCAAGATGTTTCCCGTGGCGGCCGGGTTCGGCGGGCTGTCCAGTCGCTTCGACCTCGACAAGCCGGTGATTGCGGCGGTGAACGGCATCGCCATGGGCGGCGGGTTCGAGATTGCGCTGGCCTGCGACATCATCGTGGCGGCGGAAGGGGCGGTGTTCGCCTTGCCGGAGCCGCGGGTCGGCCTGGCCGCGCTGGCAGGCGGGCTGCACCGGCTGCCGCGCGAGATCGGCACCAAGCAGGCGCTGGGCATGATCCTGACCGGGCGCCGCGTCAGTGCGGCGGAGGGCAAGGCGCTCGGCTTCGTCAACGAGGTGGCACCGGCGGCACAGTTGATGGAGACCGCGAGGGCCTGGGCCAAGCAGATCCTGGAGCTTTCACCGATGTCGGTGCGCGCTTCCAAACAAGCGGTCTATCGCGGGCTGGCCGAAACCTCGGTCGCCAATGCGCTGGAGAACCAGCGGCACTATCCCGCCGTGTCGGCGATGTTCAAAAGCGCGGACTTCATCGAGGGGCCGCGTGCCTTTGCCGAAAAGCGCCCGCCGAAATGGACCGGGAAATAGGATCGTTCTACGACCTATGGAAGAAACCCCGGAGATGGAAGTCTCCGGGGCTTTGTTTTTCAAGCGCGCTTTCGCTTCGGTTCTTTGTTTGTCGCGCAATTTATCGGAAAACCGCTTCACACTTTTCCGATTGCGCTCAGTACATATGCCAGTAGCCGTCACGCTCGCGACAGGCGCGACCCGTCTCGGTGTAGCGTGTGCCGTGCCGATAGGTCACGGTGCGGAAGTCACGGCAGACCATGCCGCGGCGGCGATATTCGCGCACCGGCACGAAGTAACCGCGCATGCCGCGATCACCCGTCCAGTCGTAACGCTGACCGATCCGGCCATCGAAGCCGCGGTCATAGGCGCGTACCGCATAGCGGCGGTTGTTGCAGTCGATGTTGCGGCCGATGGCGTTACCGGCCACGCCGCCGAGAATCACGCCGCCGATGGCGGCACCCGCATTGCCATGGCTGACGCCAGCACCCAGAAGGCCGCCCGCGATGGCGCCGACCACCGTGCCGGCGGTTGCGTTCTGATCGCGGCAATCGTCGCCATAATAATAGTGACGGGAATGGTGATCGCGCGGCTGGGCCGAGGCGGCCGTGGTGCCGGCACCGAGGGCGATCAGGGCTGCGGCAATGATCTTGGGCAAATGGTTCATCTCATATCTCCTCTTTCCCGAAAGGGATGGCCCCCCGGATCGGGTGCCATAGTCCAATCCGCACGCTGAACGGTTTCTGAACGGAATGGGGCACGATTCGGGCGTACCACGATAATGCGCGCCGCACGGCAATCGTTCCGCAGACAGTGTCTGCGGAACGGGCCGTTGCCGATTGTGACGGTCAGATCAGTAAACGCGAGCTTTGGGCTCTATGTATTCCACGTCGCTCGTCAGCGTGTAGCTGTGCACCGGGCGGTAGTCGAGGCGGACATCGCCGGTATCCGCATCGAGCCAGGCGAGCGTGTGTTTCATCCAGTTCACGTCATCGCGCTGCGCGTAATCTTCACGCGCGTGCGCGCCGCGGCTTTCGGTGCGGTTGACCGCGCCTTCGATGGTGACACGCGCAAGCTGGATCAGATTGACGAATTCCAGCGTCTCCGCGAGGTCGCTGTTCCAGACCATGGAACGGTCGGAAACGCCGATGTCGTCGACGCCCTTGTAGATTTCGGCAATGCGGCTGCGTCCCTGTTCCAGCGTTTCGCCGGTGCGGAAGACGGCGGCATCTTCCTGCATCGCGCGCTGCATCGCAAGGCGCATCTGCGCGGTGGAGGTGCCGCCCTTGGCGTTGCGGAATTTATCGAGCCGGGCAAGCGCGTCATCGCCCGCGCCCTTCGGCAGTTCAGGCTGCTTCTCGGCCGCATTGATGCCTTCGGCGGCGTGTTTGCCCGCCGCCTTGCCGAACACCACAAGGTCGATCAGCGAATTGGAGCCGAGGCGGTTGGCGCCATGCACCGAGACGCAGGCCGCTTCACCCACCGCCATCAGGCCCGGCACCACGGTATCGGGATTGCCGTCCTTGAGCGTGAGCATTTCGCCGGTATAGGCGCATGGAATGCCGCCCATATTGTAGTGCACGGTGGGCAGAACCGGGATCGGTTCGCGGGTCACGTCCACACCCGCGAAGATGCGCGCGCTTTCCGAAATGCCGGGCAAGCGTTCGTGAATGATCTTCGGATCGAGATGCGACAGATGCAGGTGGATGTGATCCTTGTTGGGACCAACACCGCGCCCTTCACGGATTTCGATGGTCATCGCGCGCGCCACCACGTCGCGCGAGGCAAGGTCCTTCGCGCTGGGCGCATAACGCTCCATAAAGCGTTCGCCTTCCGAATTGGTGAGATAGCCGCCTTCGCCGCGCACCCCTTCGGTGATCAGCACGCCGGCGCCATAAACGCCGGTGGGATGGAATTGCACAAACTCCATATCCTGAAGCGGCAGGCCGGCACGCAGCACCATGGCGCCGCCGTCACCCGTCTGGGTGTGGGCGCCGGTGCAGGAGAGATAGGCCCGGCCATAGCCGCCAGTGGCGAGAATGACCTTGCGGGCGCGGAAACGATGGATGGTGCCATCGTCCAGATTCCACGCCATCACGCCGACGCAGACGCCATCGTTCATGATGAGGTCGAGCGCGAAATATTCGATGAAGAAGTTCACATCGTGTTTCACGCACTGGCCATACAGCGTGTGCAGAATGGCGTGGCCGGTGCGGTCGGCTGCGGCGCAGGTGCGCTGTGCGATGCCTTCCCCGTAATGAGAGGTCATGCCGCCGAAGGCGCGCTGGTAGATTTTGCCTTCCGGTGTGCGCGAGAACGGCACGCCGAAATGCTCCAGCTCGTAAACCGCTTCAGGCGCATTACGGCAGAGATATTCGATCGCGTCCTGATCGCCCAGCCAGTCCGACCCCTTGACGGTGTCGTACATGTGCCAGCGCCAGTCATCCTCGCCCATATTGCCGAGTGAGGCCGAGATGCCGCCTTGCGCGGCGACGGTGTGACTGCGGGTGGGGAAAACCTTGGTGATGCAGGCGGTCTTGAGGCCGCTGGCCGCGGCTTCGAGCGTGGCGCGGAGGCCCGCGCCGCCCGCGCCCACGACAACAATATCGAATGTATGGTCGGTTATCGGATAAGTGGTCATTTCAGGTCCAGATCAGAGTGCGATTTTCAGCATCGCGAAGACGCAAGCCACGCCGACCGCCCAGCCGAAGCCGCGGTTCAGTGCGAGGCAGAGAACTTTCTGCTTGTCGTTCGGTACATAGTCTTCGATCACCACCTGAATGCCGAGCATCATGTGGAAGACCGCCGCGAGGATGAACAACAGCATCAGGATGGCGTTGATCGGTGCCGAGAGGAACGCGATCACATCGGCATGCGGCGCGCCAACAAGGCGCAAGCCCGCAAACACCAGCCACAGAGACAGCAGCACGAGAGCGGCCGCCGAAATACGCTGATGCCAGAAATGATCCGAACCGCTGCGTGCGGTGCCAAGACCCTCAACACGGGCGAGAGGTGTGCGAATGCTCATAGCCGGCCAGCCCCCACAAGTCCGCAGGCAAAGACCGCAATCGCGATCAGAACCGACAGGACAAAAATCATCGTACTCGTCCGGTTGGCGCCGGGAACCTTGAAGCCATAGCCGAGGTCCCATGCCAGATGGCGGATACCGTTCAGGAAGTGAAAGCTGAGCGACCAGACGAAGCCGAACAGAATGATCAGGCCGATCACCGAATGGGCGGCGGCGTTGAAGGTGGCATAGGCGTCAGGCCCGCTGGCGGCGGCGATCAGCCACCAGGCCAGGAACAGGGTGCCCACCGTCAGCGCCACGCCGGTTGCCCGATGGGTGATCGACGACGCCATGGTCGTCGGCCAGCGGTAAATGCTCAGATGAGGGGAAAGAGGCCGCGCTCTGGGCGCGGCTGTGTGAGGGGAATCCGCCATGTGTTTCTCTTTATATCGGGATTTTAAACTGGAGCGAGTGTAGGAGCGGGCAATCTCAAGTCAACGGCGCGAACCGTCACGATCTGCCGGCATAAAAACGCTGATTCGGACGGTTTCGCCATATCGGGCGTGCGGCTTGCGGGGATAAGGGGAATCCGGCACTTAATGCGGCATGGCCCGTGATCCGATCCGTATTGCGCCGTCGATCCTTTCGGCGGATTTCGCCCGCCTCGCCGAGGAGGTGGCGGCGGTGGAGAAGGCTGGTGCCGACTGGATCCATATCGATGTGATGGACGGCCATTTCGTGCCCAACCTGACCATCGGGCCGGTGGTGGTGAAGGCGCTGAGGCCGCATTCGGCAAAGCCGTTCGACGTGCATTTGATGATTTCGCCGGTGGACCCCTATCTGGAGGCGTTCGCCGAGGCCGGTGCCGACCACATCACGGTTCATCCCGAAGCGGGGCCGCATATCCACCGCACGCTGCAGGCGATCAAGGCGCTGGGCAAACAGGCCGGTGTGGTGCTGAACCCCGGCACGCCGGTCGATGCGCTCGACAATCTGATGGACCTGGCCGACATCATCCTGATCATGACGGTCAATCCGGGCTTTGGCGGCCAGAGCTTCATCGACAGCCAGTTGCGCAAGATCGAGGCGGCGGCGGAGCGGATCGTGAAATCGGGCCGCCGGATCGCACTGGAAGTAGACGGTGGCATCACACCGGAGACCGCAAGGCGGGTGGTTTCGGCCGGCGCCGACGTTCTGGTCGCGGGCACGGCGGTGTTCCGGGGCGGTGCGCCTGCTTATGCCGGTAACATAACAGCCCTGCGCGGATGACGGGATCGCGGATGACCGGACCCGGGCCGCTGGCGCGCATTGTGCCCAACGGGGCCATGGTCCGGGAAATGCTTGCGGCCGAGGCCCGGCTGACGCTGGCGCCGGCGCGTGCGATCCTGATGCGCAACGGGCTCTACCGGCGGCTTCTATTGTGGGGGGCACCGCCCGCGCGGCTGCTCTATCACCCGGTTGATGCGGTGCCGCGGCGGCTGGAAGATGCCGATGCCCTGCTGGGCGGGCGCTTCCGCTTTGCGGGCGAGACGGTCGAGGCGGGCGAGGGCAGCATTTTCAACAAGCCGGCGCCGTCGCGGGCCTGGGCCGGATCGCTGCATGGTTTTGCCTGGCTGCCGCCACTGGTGATGGCGGGCGGCGAACCGGCGCGAAAACTTGCCATCGATCTGACGGCGCAATGGCTGAAACGCTACCCGCATTATTCGGAGCCGGCGTGGTCGGCCCCGGTGATGACGCGACGGTTGATGATGCTTTTGGCGCATGGGGAAACCCTGTTCGTCGGCACACCGGCACCGTTTCAAAAGGCGCTGCTGTCGTCGATGCGGGAGCAGGGGCGCTTGCTGCCGCGCATTCTTGATGACGTCATTCCGGGGATACCGCGCTTTGAAGCGGTGATTGCGGCGGCTTTGGCGGCGGTCTGTCTCGACGACAGGATCGAACGGATGGATGCCGCGCTGGATCGCACGGAAGCGGAAATCGCGCGGCAGATTCACGCCGATGGCGGTCATGTCAGCCGGTCGCCGGAAGCGTTGTTTCATGCCTATCGCTATCTGACCATGCTGATCGATGCGCTGACGAAAACCGGGCGCGTGGTGCCGCAGCCCTTGCGCAGTGCGCATGACCGCATGGCGCCGATGATCCGCTTTTTCCGGCACGGCGATGGCGGATTGGCGTTGTTTCACGGCGGGCTGGAATCCGATCCGCGCATTACCACCGCGATGCTGGCGCGCGATGAGGTGCGGGGACAACCGCATGCCCACGCGCCGCATTCCGGTTTTCAGCGCATGGCGGCAGGCCGCAGCTATGTGGTGATGGATTGTGGCGGGGCGCCGCCGCCGGAATTTTCGCGCTGGGCCCATGCTTCCGCCCTCGCGTTCGAGTTTTCGGCCGGCCCGCAGCGCATCGTGGTCAATTGCGGGGCTGCGCTGCATCAGAGTGAGTGGAGCGATGCGCTCCGCCGCACGGCGGCGCATTCGACACTTGTGGTGGCCGACACCTCATCGGCGGCGATCATGCCGCCGGGCCGGTTGCGGCGGTTGTTCGGTGCGCGGCTTCAGGGCGGGCCCGCGAAGGTAGAGACCAACCGGATGCAGACACCCTATGGCGCGAAAGTGTTTGCGAGCCATGACGGTTATCTGACGCCGTTCGGTATCGTGCACGAACGCACCCTGGCACTGGGGCCGCAAGGCGCGGCCCTGAACGGGACCGACCGGCTGGTGCCGCAAGGCAAGACGCGGCGCGGCACACTCGAATTCGCGATCCGCTTTCATGTTCACCCCGATGTGCGGCTTTCACCCTCGCAGGGCGGCGGCGTTCTGCTGAAGCTGCCCGATGGCGAGGGCTGGCGCTTTCGTGCCGGCGGCGGGCAGGTGGGAATTGAAGAGAGCGTCTATTTAGGCAACGGCAAGACGCGCAAGACCGAGCAGATCGTGGTCACCGCCGCGGTGAAACAGGCCCCGATCGAGATCGGCTGGCTGTTCGAGCAGATCGGAAACACGAAATAGGGTTTTTCTGCGCCTGCATGTCGCATCGGGTGCACGCGATCCGGTAGCCCGGCTATTTTCCTTTAAGTCGGCCGGGTGCATGTTGTATCCCTGCCATAGGGGACGGCCGGTGGAATCGCCCGGCCCGCAAGAACACGAAGGAATGATCGATGGTTCAGCTTACCTTGCCGAAGAACAGCAAAATCCGGAAGGGCAAGGTCTGGCCTGCGCCCAAGGCCGCGAATGGCAAGAAGCCGAAACGGTCAAAGGAATTCAAAGTCTATCGCTATGATCCCGATGCCGGGGATAACCCGCGGGTCGATACCTATACCGTCGATCTGGAAAGCTGCGGGCCGATGGTTCTGGACGCGCTGATCAAGATCAAGAACGAGGTCGATCCGACGCTGACCTTCCGCCGCTCCTGCCGCGAAGGGGTATGTGGCTCGTGCGCGATGAATATCGCGGGCGGCAATACGCTGGCCTGTACCAAGGCAATTTCCGATGTTTCGGGCGCGGTGAATATCTATCCGCTGCCGCATCAGCCGGTGGTGAAAGACCTGGTGCCGGACCTGACCAATTTCTATGCCCAGTATTCGTCCATCAAACCCTATCTGCAGACCAAGACATCGGCACCGGAGAAAGAACGGATTCAGACCCCGGAAGACCGCGCCAAACTGGACGGGCTTTACGAGTGTATTCTGTGTGCCTGCTGCTCCACCGCCTGCCCGAGTTACTGGTGGAATTCGGAGCGCTATCTGGGCCCGGCAGCGCTGCTGCAATCCTATCGCTGGCTGGCCGACAGCCGTGACGAGGCGACGGGCGAACGGCTGGACGATCTGGAAGATCCGTTCCGGCTCTACCGCTGCCATACCATCATGAATTGCGCCAACACCTGCCCCAAGGGTTTGAACCCGGCCAAGGCGATTGGCGAAATCAAACAGATGATGGTGAAGCGCAAGGTTTAAGTTATTGCAATTAAAGGGAATTGATTAAGGAACATTCTTGGGCTACAATGTAGCTCAGGAGTGAGAGTATGACTGCTAATGCTGTTGTCCGCGCGCGCATCGATGAGCGCACCAAAAAGGAAGCTGCTGCCGTTCTAGAGGCGATGGGGCTTACGCTTTCTGATGCGTTTCGCCTGATGGTGATGCGCATCGCAAAGGAGAAAGCTCTTCCTTTCGCGCCGCTTGTGCCGAATCCGGAAACGATCGATGCGATGAAGGCTGCGCGGCGCGATGAACTGGTCACGGTAGGCGACAAGAGCAAGCTTCTGGCCAGCCTGAATGCGGACGATTAAATATACCACCCAGTTCAAGCGCGACTACAAACGCGAAAAATCAGGACGCCATAGCAGATATCTCGATCGAGAGTTGGCGGAAACTGTCGACCTCCTTGCAGCTGATGCGTCGCTTCCACATCGCTATTTCGACCATCCGCTATCCGGCGAATGGAGGGATTTCTGCGATTGCCATATCCGCCCAGATTTGGTGCTGATCTATCGAAAGCGCGATAACACGACACTCGAACTGGTGCGCTTGGGTTCGCACAGCAAGCTCGGGCTATAGGCGGTTTCGTCTCAGGCTTTGGCCATGTGGGCGGAAATGCCCGCGCGCATTCGGAGCATGCGCCAGACCAACGTGCCCGCCATGCGGGTGATACGCCCCTGCGGGTTGGCGCCAATCGCCTTCGCGATCATCTGCACCAGCTTTTTGATGTGCACCGGCCGGTAGATGCTAAGCGCGCGTGCCGCCGAGAGGCGCACACAGGTTACACGATCATAAGGTGCCGACGGCGGCATGTTGGCTGCGTAATAGGCATAGGCGAGTTCGTCGTCGTCTGATTCCTTCACCCGCGTCACCGCCACCAAGAGGCGGCGCCAGAACGGCAGCTCCGGTTCATTCTGTCTGTGAAGAATGTCCAGGAAGAGTTTGTAATGCCTGTATTCGTCGGCGGCGATGCGGCCGGCAACCTCTTTCAGCACCGGCTCCGCCGCCGCGTCGCGGATGGCGGAGTAATAGGACGAGGTGCCGGATTCGACCACGCAACGGGCGATCATCTCCCCCCGGCGGCTGCCGCGCACCGAAATCTGTTCCTCGCTCATGAAATGCTGCGGCCGGTAGCCGGCGCGGAACCGGGCGACGGAGGATTCGAAATTGAAGCCGGGATCGGCCAGTTCGCACCAGCGGCCGAGCGCCCGGCCATGCTGAACCTCCTCACGGCCCCAGGCCGCGATGTCAGCAAGGGTTTGGGGATCGGAGTTGCGGAAGATGCGGTGCAGATAGTCCGCATAATCGGCGGCATTGTATTCGACCAGGGCGGCGGCTTTTACGGCGGCGAGCAGTTCGGGTGTCACACGGGCGGAATCGAACGCCCCCCACGCAACATCGTCCAGGGTCCAGCCCTGTTTGTAGACCGTGCCAGCCATACCTGTTTCAGCGCCCGTCATCGTGACTTACCAGCTAAGGCTTTATAGCAAAACCGGTTTCCCGCCAAAACCCCGATTGGCGGGGGCGGGCGCAGAGACGGACTCCTAGCCCGGCCGCAGCTCTGTTAAATTTCAAAAATCCAAGGCTGAGGGGCATATGAGGCGGCTGCTGCAGGTGGCACGGGACAGAAAGCTGGACCGCGTTGCGGTTGGCTATCTTGTCGCAGCCTGGGTGGTGGTGCAGGCCGGGTCTATCGCATTGCCCGCCTTCGACGCTCCGGCCTGGAGCCTGAAGCTGCTGATCGCGATTTCGGTCGTGGGATTTCCGGTTGCGTTGCTGGCAGCGTGGGTCTGGAAAATCCATCACACGCGCGATGCAGAGGCGGGGACCGAAAGCCCCTTGTGGGCGCGCACCGATCTGGTGCTGATCGCGCTTCTGATTTTCATCGTGGTGACCGGCGCGTTGGAATTCGCCTATTTCTTCCGCACACCGGCGCATGAGGATAGGCCGGGGCAACAGGCGGTCGCCTCCATTGCGGTGCTGCCGTTCTCCAACCTCTCCGGCGATCCGCAGAAACGCTATTTCAGCGACGGCATTGCCGATCAGTTGATCAGCGAATTGTCCAAGACGCCGCGCCTGCATGTCGCCTCGCGCACATCGTCGTTCGCGCTGGCCGCCAAGCCGATGGACATCAAGGCCATGGCGAAGACGTTGAATGTTCGCACCGTGCTGGAAGGCAGCGTGCGGGAAGAGGGCGGGCGTGTGCGCATTGCGGCGCAACTGATCAATGCCGCGGACGGTTTCGAGGTGTGGTCGCAAACCTATGACCGTGACCTGACTGACATCCTTTCGCTGCAGGATGAAATTGCGCGCGCCATAACCGGGGCACTGGCACAGCGGCTGGCCGATGCAGGCGATCTGGGCAAGACGCCGGAACGGGCGAAGCCGCAAAGCATTTCGCCCGATGCCTATCGCGCCTATCTGCGCGGGCAGTTCTATTTCGCGCAACGCGGCCTTGACGGCGTGCAGCGGGCGATTGCGCTGTTTGGGGAAACCGTGCGCAAGGCGCCGGATTTCACCGATGGCTACGCAGCCCTTGCCGATGCGCATGCGACGATGGCGTTCAACTATGACAGGAAAGAACACATTGCGCCGGCGTTGGAGGCGGTGCGTCAGGCGCTGGCACGCGATCCAAACAATATTGCAGCATTGTCCGCGCACGCGACCGCGAGCCTGGTGGAATGGAAGTGGATGGCGGCAGCGGAAGATGTGCGGCAATTGCAGAGACTGGGGCCGAACAGCGCGCAGGTCTGGCACAACAGCTCCATCTTCTATTCCTATATGGGGCTGCCGGAGCTTGCGATCGATGCCGTGAGGCGGGCGGCGAAACTGGACCCGCTGAGTTTCATCGATCGCACCAATCTCGCCATCTTTGCGGTTACGCAGCACCGTTTCGATGAAGCGTTGGCCAGCGCGCGCGAAGGGCTGGACCTGCAGCCCGGAAGCCTGGATGCGCTGGGTTCGATGTGTGAAGTGCTGGCGGCAGTGGGGAAGTCCGGCGATGCGAAGAAGATGTATAGCCGCCTGCAGCTTCTGACCGAGCCGGGCAACGATACCGGCCCGGTAACCGCCTGTCAGTTCTGGATTGCCGCCTATTCGGGCGACCGCACAACGGCATCGCAAATCGTGGAAATGATTGCCACCGGCTGGCCCGCGAACGGGATTATGGCAGGCGATATTTCGACCGGCTATCGCTTTCTGCGGGAGGATGACAAAGCGCGCCAGTGGTATGCACGCGCGCTGGACGGCCGCGAACTGGCGATGCTGCAATTGCCCTATTTCGGCAAAGGGCCACTGGAAATGTTCCAGAAGCCGGACTGGATCGCGGTGCGCAATCGGCCGGACGTACAGGCGTGGGAAGCGGCGCGCAAAAAGATCGCCGCGGAATTCACGATCCCCAGCGGAAGCTGACGGGCGGGACGGCGGGACCTATATCTGCGTCTGGCGGCCGGACCAGAAGGGTTCGCGCAATTTGCGCTTGAAGATTTTTCCCGAATCCTCGCGCGGGAGCGTGAGGGCGAAATCGATGCGTTTCGGAACTTTGTAACCGGCCATGGTCGCACGCAGTTTGCTGCGGAGATCGGTTTCGCTGATCGAAACATTGGGCTGCAACTGAACAACGGCGTGCACAGCCTCTCCAAACTCGTCATCCGGGATGCCGAAGACCGCGCAATCGGCGATTTCCGGCAGCTTGTGCAATTCCGCTTCGATCTCGGCGGAATAGATGTTCGCGCCGCCGGAGATGATCATGTCGTTCTTGCGATCGCACAGATAGAGAAACCCGTCCTCGTCGAAATAGCCGACGTCGCCGGGTGTGATCAGGCCTTCCTTTTCCATCGCGCGGCGTTTGGCATCGTCGTTCTGATAGGTGAAATTGGTGAAGCCCGTGACCGCACCGATCACCTCGCCAACCGTGCGCGGCGGAACGTCGTGCCCTTTCTCGTCGATCACGCGGACATGGCCGCCCGGCATCACCTTGCCGACGGTGCCGGGGTGTTTCAGCCATTCCTCCGCCGTGCAGAAGGTGACGTTTCCCATCTCCGTCGAGCCGTAATATTCGTTGATGACCGGGCCCCACCACGCGATCATCTCCCGCTTGACCTGCGGCGCGCAGGGGGCGGCGGCATGGGCCACAAAGCGCAAGGATGAGAGATCGTAACGGTCCCGCACCGCCTTCGGCAGTTTCAGAAGCCGGTTGAACATGATCGGCACCATGTTCAAATGGGTGATCCGGCGCTGTTCGATTTCGCGCAACAGCCCTTCCGGATCGAAGCGCGGCATGACGAGAAGATTGGCGCCGACGCGGATGGAGAACCCCGCATGGGCGTTCGGGGCGGAATGGTAGAGCGGGCCGACGGCGGCAGTGACGATTTCGGCCGGTGAGTGGCCGCTCGCAGGATCGAGATATTCGGTGAAGCCATAGGACCAGGCGAGCATGCGCGCCGCAGCATCCTGTTGCGCCTGCGTGAATGTCGGGCGTTTGACGCCTTTGGGGCGGCCTGTCGTGCCCGATGTGTAGATGATGGTGCTGGGTGCGGCCTCCGCATTCGCTGTGCGCGGTTCGTGGGATTCCAGCCAGGCATCCCATGCTATTGCGCCGGAGGGCGTGACTGCGGTGTCACGCGACAGGCCATAAGCGGTGCAGATTTCCGGCGGTGTCTCGACCACAAGAACCGCGACGTTTTTGGGGATCACACTCTGGATAGGCCCGAGAAGATCGGCGTGGATGACAAGCGCTTTCACGCCGGAATCGTTCAGCAGATAGGCCGCTTCGTCCGCGGTGTAATGCCAGTTCACCGGAACCGGATAGGCGCCGAGCATCCCGGCCGCGATGCTTCCCTCGAAGAACGGAAAGTCGTTGCGCAGATAAAGCGCGATGCCATCGCCCGCGCCGACGCCAAGCTTTTCAAAGCCGGATGCCGCCTGCGCGGCGCGCCGGGTCAGGGTTTCGGCATCGCGTTGCCGGGTTCCACTCCAGATCGTTCCCATCCTGTTTTCCTCACCGTTTTGACAAATTCAAACGGAGAGCGGGACAGGATTCAAGCGCGGCGCGATGGTTCCCTTTTTTGGGGCTTAAAGGGCCGCGCGCGCCTGTTCGAGGGAATCGAGCATCTGGACCAGGCGGGCACGTTCCCGCTCCGACTTCGCGACCAGAAGATCTTCCTTGGTGTTGGAAATGCGCTGGTTGAGGGCGGCGGCATCCATATCCGCCATCGGCAGCGCTTCCTCCGCCAGAACGGTGAGCTTTTCCGGGTTCACTTCGGCAAAGCCGCCCATCACGAAGAAGCGCGCGTCGCCTTGCCCGCCACCCTTCACGGCGATGACGCCGGGGCGGAGTGTGGTGATCAGCGGCTCGTGCCCCGGCAGCACACCGAGGTCGCCCTCGGTGCCCGGCAGGGTGACCATCTCGGCGTCCTCGCTCAGGAGGAGCCGTTCCGGCGAGACGAGATCGAAGGAAATCTTGTCAGCCATGAATTACGCCGCTTCCGCTGCCAGCTTCTGGGCCTTCTCGACCACTTCCTCGATTGCGCCGACCATATAGAACGCCTGCTCCGGCAGGTGGTCGTATTCGCCATCCACGATCGCCTTGAAGGAGCGGATGGTGTCTTTCAGCTCCACGAATTTGCCGGGCGAGTTGGTGAACTGTTCGGCGACGAAGAAGGGCTGGGACAGGAAGCGCTGAATCTTGCGGGCGCGCGCCACGATCAGCTTGTCATCTTCCGAAAGCTCGTCCATGCCGAGAATGGCGATGATGTCCTTCAGGGCCTTGTACTGTTGCAGCACTTCCTGAACCTGACGGGCGACGCTGTAGTGTTCCTCGCCGATCACCTGCGGATCGAGAATGCGCGAGGTGCTGTCGAGCGGGTCCACCGCCGGGAAGATGGCCTGAGCCGCGATGTCACGCGACAGCACGGTGGTGGCATCCAAGTGAGCGAAGGAGGTGGCCGGTGCCGGGTCGGTCAGGTCGTCGGCCGGCACGTAAATCGCCTGCACCGAGGTGATGGAGCCTTTGGTGGTGGAGGTGATGCGTTCCTGCAGGTTGCCCATCTCGGTCGCAAGCGTCGGCTGATAGCCCACGGCCGAAGGGATACGACCGAGAAGCGCGGACACTTCCGAACCAGCCTGCGTGAAACGGAAGATGTTGTCGATGAACAGCAGCACGTCCTTGCCTTCCTGATCGCGGAAATATTCCGCCACCGAAAGACCGGTCAGCGCCACGCGGGCACGCGCGCCCGGCGGCTCGTTCATCTGGCCATAGACGAGGGCGCATTTGCTGCCTTCGGCCGAGCCATTTTTCTTCGGGTCCACGTTCACGTTGGACTCGATCATTTCGTGGTAGAGGTCGTTGCCTTCGCGGGTGCGTTCGCCCACGCCCGCCAGCACCGAATAACCACCATAGGCCTTGGCGATGTTGTTGATCAGTTCCTGCATCGTCACAGTCTTGCCGACGCCGGCACCGCCGAACAGGCCGATCTTGCCGCCCTTGGTGTAGGGGCAGAGCAGGTCGATGACCTTGATGCCGGTGACGAGAACCTCGGCCGTGCCCGCCTGTTCCGAGAAGGTCGGCGCTTCGCGGTGAATGATGGCGGTGTGTTCCTGGCTGATCGGGCCCGCTTCGTCGATCGGCTCCCCAATCACGTTCATGATGCGGCCGAGCGTAGCCGGGCCGACCGGCACGCGGATGGGCGCGCCGGTATCCAGCACCTCCTGCCCGCGGACCAGACCCTCGGTCGTGTCCATCGCAATGGCGCGCACCGCATTCTCACCCAGATGCTGCGCCACCTCGAACACCAGGCGAACCTGCTTGCCGGAGTGCGCGTCGATGTTGGTGGTCTCGATCGCGTTCAGGATGGCGGGCAATGCGCCGTCGAACTCCACGTCGACGACGGCGCCAATCACCTGCGTGATGCGGCCTTTGGAACCAGTTTTTACGGGAGCGTTCATGGTCGGTCTCTTTCTCGTATTAAACGGCTGCGGCGCCGGAGATGATTTCGATCAGCTCTTTGGTGATCTGCGCCTGACGGGTGCGGTTCATCTGGATGGTGAGGTTGTCGATCAAATCGCCTGCGTTGCGGGTGGCGTTGTCGGTCGCCGTCATCTGTGCGGCATAGAAGCCGGCTTCGTTTTGCAGCAAGGCGTTCAGGATCTGCACAGAGATGTTCTGCGGCAACAGCACTTCCAGAATGGCTTCTTCGTCCGGCTCGTATTCGTAGAAGCTGCCGTTCGGCTGCGCTTCGGTTTCATCGACCTCGGCCGGGATCAACTGGCGCACGGTCGGCACCTGAGACACCACCGATTTGAAACGGCTGTAAATCAGGGTGACGACATCGACTTCATCGGCCTCGAAAAGATCGAGAACCTTCCGGGCGATGGGCTGGGCAAGCGCGAAGGTTGCAGGCTTCAGACCCACTTCGTAATTGGCGATGAAGTGTTTGCCATAGGTGCGGCGCAACTGGTCGCGGCCCTTGCGGCCCACCGTGATGATCTTGACCTCTTTGCCATCGGCCAGAAGGTTGCCAATCTTCTCACGCGCGGCACGCACGATGCCGGAGTTGAAACCACCGGCCAGGCCGCGATCCGACGTGGCCACCACAACCAGATGGCGCTGGTCGGAACCGGTGCCGGCCAGCAGACGCGGTGCGGAAGGACCGGAAACGCCGGCCGAGAGATTGGCGATCACGTTGGCCATGCGCCGTGCATAGGGGCGCGCATTTTCCGCCGCCGTCTGTGCCCGGCGCAGCTTCGCCGCCGCCACCATCTGCAGCGCCTTGGTAATCTTCTGTATGGATTTTACGCTCGCGATCCGCGTGCGCATTTCCTTGACGGAAGCCATGGGCGATCAGCTTTCTTCAGGCAAAGCTCTTGGACACGTCTGCCAGAGCCTCCTTCAAAATGTCTTCGAGGGCAGGCGTCAGCGCCTTTTCGGTGCGGATGCCTTCGAGGAATTGCGGATAGTTGGCGCGCAGTTTCGACAGCAGTGCGTCCTGGAAGGGGCCAACCCGGTCAACCGGGAACGGGTCCAGATAGCCGCGCGTGCCGGCGTAAATTGCCGCCACCTGTTCCTCAACCGCGAAGGGCTTGTATTGCGGTTGCTTCAGAAGCTCGGTCAGGCGTTCGCCACGAGCCAGCATCTTCTGCGTTGCCGCATCGAGGTCCGAACCGAATTTCGCAAACGCCGCCATTTCGCGGTACTGCGCCAGTTCGCCCTTGATCGGCCCGGCCACGGTTTTCATCGCCTTGATCTGCGCCGACGAACCCACGCGGCTGACCGAGATACCGACGTTCACCGCAGGCCGGATGCCCTGATAGAACAGGTCGGTTTCAAGGAAGATCTGGCCGTCGGTGATCGAGATCACGTTGGTCGGAATGTAAGCCGACACGTCGTTCGCCTGCGTCTCGATGATCGGCAGCGCGGTCAGCGAACCGCCGCCATTTTCGTCATTCAGTTTTGCAGCGCGTTCGAGCAGGCGGGAGTGCAGGTAGAACACGTCGCCCGGATAGGCTTCGCGGCCCGGCGGGCGGCGGAGCAGCAGCGACATCTGGCGATAGGCGACGGCCTGCTTCGACAGATCGTCGTAGATGATGAGGGCGTGCATGCCGTTGTCACGGAACCATTCGCCCATCGCGCAACCGGCGAACGGCGCCAGATATTGCAGCGGGGCCGGTTCGGAAGCAGTAGCGGCAACCACGATGGTGTAGTCGAGCGCGCCGGTGTCGGCGAGCGTCTTGACGATCTGCGCCACGGTCGAGCGTTTTTGGCCGATGGCGACGTAGATGCAGTAGAGCTTCGCCTTCTCGTCGGTGCCGGCGTTGACCGATTTCTGGTTGATGATGGTGTCGATCGCGACGGCGGTTTTGCCGGTCTGGCGGTCACCGATGATCAGTTCGCGCTGGCCGCGGCCGATCGGGATCAGGGTGTCGATGGCTTTGAGGCCCGTCTGCACCGGCTCGTTCACCGATTTGCGCGGAATGATGCCCGGCGCCTTCACATCCACCCGGCGGCGTTCGGCGACATTGGTCAGATCGCCCTTGCCATCGATCGGGTTGCCCAGTGGGTCCACCACGCGGCCGAGCAGGCCCTTGCCCACCGGCACGTCCACGATGGCGCCGGTGCGCTTCACCGTATCGCCTTCCTTGATGGTGGCGTCGGAGCCGAAAATCACGGCGCCCACATTGTCCACTTCCAGGTTCAGGGCCATGCCCTTGATGCCGCCCGGAAACTCCACCATCTCGCCGGCCTGCACCTTGTCGAGGCCGTAGATGCGGGCAATGCCGTCACCGACGCTCAGCACCTGGCCGACTTCGCTGACTTCCGCTTCGGCGCCGAAATTCTGAATTTCGCGCTTCAGGATTGCGGAGATTTCCGCGGGTTGGATGTTCATGGTCATTTTTCCTTCAGTGTCCCCGCATCGCCGAACGCAAGCCATCGAGCTTGGTGCGCAGCGATGAATCGATCATGCGCGAACCCACCTTCACGACAAGGCCGCCGAGAAGCGCGGGATCGACTTTGGTATCCAGCCGCGCATCGCGACCAAGACGTGATTTCAGAATGGTCTTCAGTTCCTGCACCTGCGCATCGCTGAGCGGGCGGGCGCTGACCACCTCGGCCGCGATCTCACCGCGTTCGCGTGCGACCATCTGTTCAAAGACCGCGATCACACCGGCAAGGGTGAAAAGCCGGCCCTTGGAGGTGAGCAGCAGCACGAACCGCCGGGTGAGGGGGGAAGCCCCCATACGCTCCAGAATCGCAGCCATGCCTTTGGCCTGATCCTCACGGCTGAAAACCGGCGCGTGGACCAGACGGTCAAGGTCCGGGCTTTCCGCCATTGCCGCTTTCAGGGTGGCGAAATCGCTTTCAACCACGTGTGTGGCGTTTTCTTCCGTCGCCAATTCGAAAACCGCCGTCGCATAGCGCGCGGCAAGACCATGGTTGGCTATGTTTTGTGTGCCCACGTCCGCTCTTCGGCCTCTTGCGCATCTGTCTCTGCGCCGGTCGCCTAAGCCCTTGAGAAATCGTTGAAATTTATGCGCCTGCGCGAGTCACGTTCCCACGCGCGGTTGAACTAGCACGGAGGTTACGGGGGTGCAATATTGTTGCCCCTCGGCATGGTGTCGCGACCCCATAATGGGTGGAGGGTTTTCCGGTACCCGGCCCGAAATGGGGCTTTGGCCGTTTCACACAAAAGCGACTGGAGGCGGCCCACTTTTGCGCGCATGGTGCGCCGGGCAGCCAGATGGAGAAACCCGATGAACAGACTTGCCGGAACCGCACTTGCCTTTTGCCTGATGGCAGCCCCTGCCTTTGCGGCCCTGAAAGTGGGCGACAAGGCGCCGGATTTTTCGGCCCAGGCTTCCCTCGGTGGGAAGCAGTTCGCCTTTTCGCTGGCCGATGCGCTGAAAAAGGGGCCGGTGGTGCTCTATTTCTATCCGGCGGCCTTTACCAAAGGTTGCACCATCGAGGCGCATGATTTTGCCGAGGCGACGCCGAAGTTCCAGGCCCTGGGCGCAACGGTGATTGGCGTCAGCCACGACAAGATCGAAACGCTGGATAAATTCTCGGTCAGCGAATGCCGCAGCAAATTCGCGGTTGCTGCCGATCCGGACGGCAAGGTGATCAAGGCTTATGACGCCAAGATGCCGGTGATGCCTTACGCCAACCGCACCTCTTATGTGATCGCGCCGGACAATACGGTTCTTATGGAATACACCGATATGAGCCCGGATCATCATGTCGCCAAGACGATAGCGGCGGTCGAAGCCTGGCGGGCCAAACATCCGCAAGAGGCAGCGAAATAGGCCGGAAGCGGGGTCAGCCTTCGCTTGAGAATTTCATCAGCACGAGACCGGATGCGATCAGCACCGCGGCCGCGATACGCATGGGGTTGAGCGGTTCGCCAAGAAAGATCGCACCGGCGATGAAGGCGCCGACGGCACCAATGCCGGTCCACACCATATAGGCGGTGCCGAGCGGCAGGGACTTCATGGCCAGGGCCAACAGCCAGAAGCTCACCACCATGGCCGCGATGGTGATGGCAGTCGGCCATAAAAGAGTGAAGCCTTCCGACTTTTTCATCGAAAAAGCCCAGACGGTTTCGAACAGGCCCGCGACAATCAGACTGATCCAGGCCATGGCGGCCCTCCTTTCGGAATGGCCGGGCCGTCCCGGATGTGTTGCCCATGCCGGAGAATGCCGGGATGGGGGAGGGCGTGGCCTCACCCGCCGCGATGTAGGGGCAATCGGCGGTGGCTTCAAGGTTTACAGGCAGCGTCTCACTGTTGGTCTTGCCATCAGCCTTGATGCAATCCTTGACTTGAGGCCTGTCACCCTGCCACACGCCCGGCCATGATCGAACTGACGCAGGAATTCGGTTTCGACGCCGCCCATTATCTGGGGCAGGGGGTGCCTGAAAACGCGCGCCTGCATGGCCATTCCTTCTATGTCGAGGTGACGCTGAAGGGCGAACCAGATCCGGCCAAAGGCTGGCTGCGCGATCTGGGTGAGGTGAAACGCGTGCTGGACGGTATTCGCGACACGCTCGACCACCGGCTGCTGAATGAGGTCGAGGGGCTGGGCAATCCGACGCTGGAAAATCTCGCGCACTTTATTTTCGAGCGTGCCCGCGAAAGACTGCCGGAAGTGGCGCGGGTGAAAATTCGCAGACCGTCTTATGGGCAGGCCTGCGTGTATGAGGGGGGGTGAGATGGTGCGGCGGGTAAAGGTAAAGCAATTGCGGGTGACGCAGCTTGGTCATGCAGTCGCCGTGCCGCCATCGCCGGAGAGCGCGAAGCTGGAGGCGGTGCCCAACCCGCACCCCGGCAGCAATTATGTGGTGCGCTTTACTGCGCCGGAATTTACCAGCCTGTGCCCGGTGACGGGGCAGCCCGATTTCGCGCATTTCGTGATCGACTATGTGCCCGGCAAGGCGATCGTCGAAAGCAAATCGCTGAAGCTTTATCTGGCGAGCTTTCGCAATCACGCCGCGTTCCATGAAGACTGCACGCTGACGATTGCCAAACGCATCGTGACCACCATCAAGCCGAAATATCTGCGTATTGCCGGTTACTGGTATCCGCGCGGCGGCATGCCAATCGATGTGTTCTGGCAAACCGGAAAATTGCCGAAAGAGGTCTGGCTGCCGGAGACCGGCGTCGCCCCCTATCGCGGCCGGGGGTGATTACCGAGCTTCGTGCAGGCCTCATGCCGGTGGCAGGTGACGACGTGATCGTTGACCATGCCCACAGCCTGCGCGAAGGCGTAGACGATCACCGGCCCGCAGAAATTGAAGCCGCGCTGCTTCAGTTCCTTTGACAGCGCCTCGCTCATGTTCGTTTTGGCCGGCACCTGCTTGATCGATTTGAAGCTGTTGACCTTTGGTGCGCCGCCCACATGCTTCCAGATCAGGTCGCGGAAGCC
>JAFKEW010000012.1 GCA_017308375.1 Alphaproteobacteria bacterium | reverse complement strand
CAAGAAGAAATGACGACGAAGCTTTTCCAGCGGCGCAAGGGCCGCACGCGTTATCGCCTCGTCCAGAATGCGGCCGGGCGTCCGCGCCTGTCCGTCTATCGTTCGGGCAAGCATATCTATGCGCAGGTGATTGACGATCGCGCCGGTGAAACGCTCGCCGCCGCCTCGACGCATGAAAAAGATGCCGGCCTCGCCAAGACCTACAACGTCGATGCCGCCGGTGCCGTCGGCAGGAAGATCGCGGAACGTGCGCTGGCCAAGGGCGTGAAACAGGTTGTGTTCGACCGCGGCGGTTATATCTATCACGGGCGGGTCAAGGCGCTGGCCGATGCCGCGCGTGAAGGCGGTCTGGAGTTTTAATCCCGTCAGGGATCATTTGAAGGAATAAATGATGGCGCGTGAAGAAGGCAGACGCCGGGACCGTGGGGATCGCGAAGAGCGTGACAACGAATTCGTCGACAAGCTGGTCCACATCAATCGCGTGGCGAAGGTGGTGAAGGGCGGCCGCCGTTTCGGCTTTGCGGCGCTCGTCGTCGTCGGCGATCAGCGTGGCCGGGTCGGTTTCGGCCATGGCAAGGCGCGTGAGGTGCCGGAAGCCATTCGCAAGGCGACCGATGCCGCCAAGCGCGCGCTGATCCGCGTGCCGCTGAAGGATGGGCGCACCCTGCATCATGAAACCCGCGGTCATCATGGCGCGGGCAAGGTTCTGGTCCGTCCGGCCCCGGCCGGTACCGGCATCATCGCCGGCGGCCCGATGCGCGCGGTGTTTGAATCGCTGGGCGTTGGCGATGTGGTCGCCAAATCGCTCGGCACCTCGAACCCGTATAATATGGTGCGTGCCACCTTCGATGCCCTGAAGTCGCAGCAAAGCCCGCGCATGATCGCGCAGCGCCGCGGCCGCAGCGTCAGCGAAATCATTTCCCGCCGCGAAGGCCAGAAGGGCGAACAGGCGCCAGCAGGAAGCTAAGCCATGGCTGAGAAGAAAACGATCACGGTACGCCAGATCCGCAGCGCCAACCGCAAACCGCAAGTGCAGGCGGCGACCTTGCGTGGCCTCGGCCTCGGCAAAATCCGCCGTACCCGCACGCTGGAAGATACCCCGGCGGTGCGCGGTATGATCCATGCGGTCCAACACCTCGTCGAAATCGTCGAGGAGGGCAAACAATGAAACTGAACGAAATCCGCAACAATCCCGGCGCCCACCGCCGCAAGGCGAAGGTGGGCCGTGGTTCGTCGTCCGGCCTCGGCAAAACCTCCGGCCGCGGCGTGAAGGGTGCCAAGGCGCGCACCGGCAATGCGGTGTACGGCTTTGAAGGCGGCCAGATGCCGCTTTACATGCGCCTGCCCAAGCGCGGCTTCAAAAACATCTTCGCCAACGATTTTGCGGAGCTGAGCCTCGGCCGCCTGCAGAAGGCGATTGACGGCAAGAAGATCGACGCCAGCGCCAAAATCACCGAGGACGCGCTGCGCAAGGTCGGTCTGGTGCGGCGCAGCCGCGACGGCATCCGCCTTCTCGGCAACGGCACGCTCACCGCGAAAGTGGACATTGCTGTGGCGGGTGCCACGGCGGGTGCGCGCGCCGCGGTTGAGGCCGCCGGCGGCAGCCTGACCGCCACCTTCCAGAAGAAGGTCTACATGAACAAGAAGGGCGAGCCGGGCAAAAGGCAGCAGCGCCGGGCCAAATCCGCTGAAAAGCGGGCCGCCCGCCAGGGCGCGACGGCCTGACGGCTTCGCAATCGCCGCGGCCGGGCCCATATTGGCCGTAGGCGGCGCAGGAGTAGGGAATGGCCTCAGCGGCCGAGCAATTAGCGGCGAATTTCAATTTTGGTGCCTTCACCAAGGCGACCGAGTTGCGTCAGCGCATCCTGTTCACGCTGGGCGCGATGATCGTGGTCCGTCTGGGCGCCTTCATCCCGATGCCCGGCATCAATCCGGGCGCGCTGGCCCGCATTCTGGATCAGCAGCAGGGCGGTGTGCTGGACGTGTTCAACGTCCTTGCCGGCGGCGCGGTGGAGCGCATGGCGATCTTCGCGCTCGGCATCATGCCCTACATCTCGGCCTCCATCATCATTCAGTTGATGACGACCGTGTTTCCGGAGCTGGAGGCGCTGAAAAAGGAAGGCGCTGCCGGCCAGAAACAGATCAACCAGTACACCCGCTACGGCACGGTGGGACTGGCGGCACTTCAGGCCTATGGCATTGCCTTCGGGCTCGAACATATGGGCGGGGTCGTGATCGACCCCGGCTGGGCGTTCCGCATTTCGGCGGTGATTACGCTGACCGGTGGCACCATCCTTCTGATGTGGATCGGTGAGCAGATCACCAATCGCGGGGTCGGCAACGGCATTTCACTCATCATCTTCGCGGGCATCGTGGCCCAGTTCCCGATGATGATCGCGCGCAGCTTTGAATCCGCGCGCACCGGTGCGATCAGCCCGCTGATGCTGATCTTCGGCGCGATCGCCATCGCGGCTCTGGTCGGTGTGATCGTGTTCATCGAACGCGCCCAGCGCCGCCTTCTGGTGCAATACCCGAAGCGGCAGGTCGGCAACAAAATGTTCGGCGGGGAATCCTCTCACCTGCCGCTGAAGCTGAACGTCTCGGGCGTCATCCCGCCGATTTTCGCCTCGTCCATCCTTCTGATGCCGACGACGATCGCGAGCTTCAATGCCCAGAACACGCCCGAATGGCTGCAGTCGATCGTGGCCTATCTCAGCATGGGTTCACCGCTTTACCTGCTGCTCTATGGCGGCATGATCGTTTTCTTCGCCTTCTTCTACACCGCTATCGTCTTCAACCCGGAGGAGACGGCGGACAATCTGAAGAAATATGGCGGCTTCATTCCCGGCATCCGCCCCGGCAAGAAGACGGCGGATTACATCGATTTTGTTCTGACGCGTATCACTGTGGTCGGCGCGATCTACCTTGCGATCGTCTGCATGATTCCGGAATTTCTGGTCGCTTATTACAGCATCCCGTTCTATCTCGGCGGCACCTCGATCCTGATCGTGGTCAGCGTCATGATGGATACCGTGGCACAGATTCAGAGTCACCTGATCGCGCAGCAGTATGAGGGCCTGATCAAGAAGGCCAAGCTTCGTGGGAGCAGACGGTGAACGTGATCATGTTCGGCCCGCCGGGGGCCGGTAAGGGTACGCAGGCAAAACTCCTTCAGGAAAAACGCAAGCTTCCCCAACTCTCCACCGGCGATATGCTGCGTGCAGCCATCGCCGCCGGCACACCGCTCGGCAAACAGGTTGAATCCATTCTGGCCAAGGGCGATCTGGTCTCGGACGAGATCGTGGTCGGCATCATCGGCGACCGTTACGACCAGCCCGATTGCAAGAACGGCGCGGTGTTCGACGGCTTTCCCCGCACCATCGCCCAGGCCGAAGCGCTGGACAAAATGCTTGCCGCCCGCGGCCGCAAGATCGATGTGGTGATCGAACTGAAAGTGGATGACACCATCCTGCTCGATCGCGTGAAGCAGCGCATCGCGGAAGGTTCGGCGCGCCCGGATGACAATCCGGAAACGCTGAAGAACCGGCTTGACGTCTATTACCGCAATACCGCCCCGCTGCTCGATTACTACAAGAAGCAGGGCAAACTCACCACGCTGGACGGCATGGCCCCGATTGCGGATGTGACGGCGGCTATCGCGCAGGTCCTCGCCAAAGCCTGACCGTCGTCTTGGTCGCCTCTACTTCTGCTCCAGATGCAGCAGTTGAAGATCGCTATCGCCGCTGACATAGCTGGCGAAGACCACCGAATTGTCCCGCGGGTCGATCGTGAAGCCGCCGCCCGCATAGTGCGGCATCGCGGCGACGGGGCGCGGCGGTGATCCACCCGCAATGCTCACGGCCATCAGCTTGGCGGTGTAGTTGACTGCATCGCTGACGTAAACGATGTCGTCGCCCGCAATCGTCCAGTTGTTGGGCAGATCGGGCGCAGGCTGGGCGGTGATCCGTTGCGGTGTCTTGCTGATCGCCCAGATGCCGGGCTCGTTGTCCTTCATGCCGTAAAGCACGCCCTTGTGCGTGCGGATATATTTCCATCCTCGATAGCCGAGCGCCTTGATCTCTCCGGGGTGGTCGATCTCCGCCCGCCAGATCTGCCATCCTTGCGCGGTCTTGCCGGGGAAGATCACGGCGCGGCCGTCCCGGTCCCAGTCGGGGGCGCAGATCGTCGTGCCCTGAAATTTGATCGTCGCCACATTCGCGCCCGCGGCGTTGACGATCCTGATCGCGGGCTTGTCCCCCACCACGGTGTCGAACGCGATGCGATTGCCGTCCGGGGACCATCTGGGTTCGCCGGACTGGGCGTCATCTTGCAGCGCGATCAGTTGACTGGCTGTTCCGCCCGGCGAAAGAAGCCAGATGCCTGCGCTCCGTGTATCGGCGACAGTCATGGCGATGGTTCCATCGGCCCGTGCTGCCGGCGTTACGGCCGAACCCTTCAGACGAAAGACGAATTGTGGCTGTGCGCCGTCCGGCGGAGACAGGCGCATCAGATTTATGGTGTGCGCCTCAACCTCGGCCACAAGCAGGTTTTTTCCGCCGGAGGCGAGGCGCCCGAGTGCGACTGGACTGGGATAAATCTGGTAGCCGCCACCGGCGCCGATCGGATTTGCCCGGATCTCGTATTCGTTTCCGTCCTTGGCGATTGTGAAGACCGTTTGGGAATCCTGCGACCAGCCCGTCGCGCCCGTGTCGTCGGAGCCGCGGAACATCACCCGCTCCGTATCCCGCTTCAGGTCGTAGAGAATTCTCTCGCGTATATTGCGTCCGCCTTCACGCACGAACGACAGCCAGCGTCCGTCCGGTGACAGCGATGGCTCGGCATCGCCATTGCCGCCGGGCGGCGGATGGCTCACGGCTTCCGTTTTTCCCGTTGCCATATCGAAGCGCATGATCTGGGGCGCGTTGCCGGGCGCGGAACGGTCGTTGAAGTAGAGGGCGTTCCCGGTGCGGGACCATTCGATATGGGTTCGATCATTGGTCTGGCAGCGGCCGAGTTCGCGTTCGTAACCTGCCGGAACCTGGGTGACCATCAGCCGGCATGGCTCCCCTTCCTTATAGGTGACATAGGCCAAACGGCTTCCGTCCGGCGACCAGGCGGGTGAGAAATCGTCATGAGCGCCGTTCGTCAGGCGCAAGGGGCTTCCGCCCGACAGGCGCTGCAGAAAAATCTTTCGCACCGTCACGTCGGCGCCGGAGGAGTAGGCAAGCGTCGTCCCGTCGGGGGAGATGGCCGCATGGCGATCATAGAAGGGGGTGCCGACGATGATCTCGGATCGCGTCACCGTCCATCGCGGCGGTGTTGCGGGGTGCAGCCACAACCAGGCGCCGCCTGCGGCAACCGCGCTCACGCCAAATGCGGCCGCGATCCATCGCCCGTAGCGGCGGCTGCGGACCGGGGAGGGTGGTGCAACCGGCGCCGTCGATGGGGCATCGTCCAGCCGTTTCAGCCGGTATCCCACCCGGGCGACGGTCTCCACGCTGAAGGGCGGCGGCGAATCGCGTTCCGCGATACGGCGGATTCTGGCGATGCAGCGGTTGATCGCATCTTCGCCGACGATCCGCCCGCCCCAGCAGGTGGCGATCAGGTCGTCGCGGGAGACCACGTTGCCTCCCGCCAGGAACAGGTGCACGAACACCTGCATCACTCGCGGCTCGATGGTCTCCGACCCGTCCGGTCCAATGACCTGCCGTATGGCGGGCGAGACCTGAAGCCGGCCCAGCACAAAGGGGGCCGCGCGGGCCAGGACGATCTCGTCCGGTATGACCGATGTGCCTGCAACGTCCATCATCGCCATTTCATTGCCGTTTTGCGCCCTTCATCGGCGTTTCATCGGCTTTGCGTCCTTTCGGTCCGCTTCTCCCGGCCGTCCAATTCACCGTGCAACGCCAGCGATTTGCACATCGGCGATTGGCCCGCTGGCGATTGGCACTGTGAACACGGAGGAGCTTTCCCATGAACCACTTTGGCAAAATCCTGCTTCTGGCCGGTGTTGCGCTGGTCACCGCGATCCCGGCCAATGCCGCCCCGGCCAGCACGCAGGTTGCAGTTCATTATGGCGATCTCAATCTGAACCGGCCAGAGGGGGCGCATGCTTTCATCGCCCGGTTGCAGGTCGCGGCCTCACAGGTCTGTGGCGGCAAACCCGATACCCGCGCCCTTGAGCGCAAGACCCCGTACCGGACCTGCATGAAGCTCACGATGGACCGCGCCGTTGCCGGGGTGTCGGCACCGCTCGTCGCCGATCTCTACGGCACGCCACGGACGCAAGTCATCGCCGCGCGATAGCACAAACCCGGCGGGCGGCTGGGAGCGGTTGCCCCCCGTGTTTGCGCTAATCAACGGCGCGCGTGCGTTGATGCGGAAGGGGGTGCTCCGGCCTGACCGGGGCACCCCCGCCTTCAATATCACACCGGCAAACAATCCGGCCGGGACCTGCATCGCTGCCAATCGGCATTGCGCGGCTCACGGTAGAACGCGGCAACGCTTACAAATTCATCCACCCAAAAACGGCGCTCGTTATCCACCACCCCGTTGGCCGGGGGTAGAATGCGCGTACCGCCTCCCCCGGCCCCGGTACCGGACGAGAAGGGGGGAGGGAGGGGGTACGCCTTTTTTTGAAAACGAATGGAGCGTTTTGCGGATTCTCAAAATCACGGAAAAACGAAAACGCCCGCCTTACTGCCGCCGTCCGGCCCACGCGGCGGTTACAGGTGGGTCCTAAACAATCCGGCCGGGGCGCGCCTCGGTATAGCGGCCGCGCTCGCGGACGATTTCGCCGTTCACGATCACCGCGTCCACACCTTCGGCATGCGCCACATAGCGCCGCGCCTCACCGGGGAAGTCGGATGCGAACACGTCCGGCCGCCGCGCGATTTTGTCGGGATCGAACAGGACCAGATCGGCCGCCTTGCCCACGGCGATCTTGCCGCGATCGGCGATGCCCCAGGCATCCGCCAGCTCGCTTGTGATGCGTTGCACCGCGCGTTCCAGGCTCATCTTGCCCATCCCGCGGACAAAGCGTTCCAGCAGGTCGCTGGTGTCGCCCGCACCGCAGAACTGGGCGATGTGCGCGCCCGCGTCGGAGGCACCGATGTGGATCAGCGGGTGTTCCAGAATCTGGATCACCTGTTCCGGGTCGGAATGGATCGCACCTTTCAACTGGAATTCCGTTTCAAGCCCATCGGTCACCGCGATGTCGAGCATCGCGGCCGCAAGCGGCTTGTTCTCCTCGCCCGCGATTTCCATCAGCGAGCGGCCTTCGTATTTTTTGTTTTCCGGGCTGAACGTCGCACCGACCTTGAGCGCCATCAGAACCGGCAAGCGGTTTGCATCCTCCAGCAGGCGCGGGCGCAAGGCCGGATCGGCGAAAGCCTGGCGCCGTTCCGCGCGCGGCATCTGCATGATCCGGTTCCACTCCGGCGCGGCGTAGAGCAGGAACGAGGTTTCGGACAGCCGCACATTGATGTCGAAGCTGCGCGGCATCGACTGTCCGTAAACTTTCGCGCCGCGTGCGCGCTGTTCTTCCAGCTTGGCAACGCTGCGCTTCCAGTTGTCTGGCGCAGCCGGGCTATAGATGATCGGCGCGATGGAGCAGGTGACACCGCTTGCCAGGCTGAGGTCGCCCAGTTCCTCGATGTTGGCAAGCTGCTGTTCGATGTCGATGAAGTAGGGCACGGTCTGCAACACGCCGCGGCCGCTCTTCGCCATGGCTTTGCACAGCGCGGTCTTCTCACGCATATCCGCAAACCGGCTCGGCACCGGGCGGCTGTCTTCGTCGATATCGACATAGGAAATGGAAAGGCCCAGCGCGCCCGCCGCCATCGCTTCTTCCAGAAGCGCGCACATGCGATCGATTTCGGCATCCGTCGCGGCCCGCTCCTGGCTCGCGGCGCCCATGACGTAGAAGCGCAAGGCCGAATGGCCGACCAGCGCCCCGATATTCAGTCCCAGCCCCTGCCGGATGAAGCTCAGATATTCGCCGAAACTTTCCCAGTTGAACGGCACCGCCGCGTCGAAGGTCGGCTCCTTGATGTCCTCGATCTTCTCGAACATTTTTATCAGCTTGCGCCGCCCCTCCGCACGCACCGGCGCCAGGCTGAGCGAGCAATTGCCCATCACCGCCGTGGTGACGCCATGCTCGATGCTCGGCGTGGCCAGCCGGTCCCAGCAGATCTGCGGATCGAAGTGGGTATGAATGTCGATAAAGCCGGGGCTGAGCACCCGGCCTTGCGCGTCGATTTCATGCGCACCTTGCGCTTCGGCACGCCCGACCGCTGCGATCCGTCCGTCCGCAACCCCGACGTCCCCTGCAAAAGCCGGGTTGCCTGTCCCATCCACAATGCGCGCGTTTCGAATGACAATATCCATGGGCTCTCGTCCTTTGTGATAAAATGTCAGATGCACGATGTTAGGGTGCTTTTGCCGGCCGCCGCAATCGCCTTTATCTCCCGTCTGGAAAGGCCGGGCGGGGCGGTGGTCTGGCCGTCCGGCCCCGATGGAGCCCCGGCCAATACGTCAGTGGCAAAACGTCACGGAACAGCAGGCTTCGCGCAGCGCCTGGGCAATTGTCGCTGTTGTCTCGACCCATAGGCCCCTGTCCCGCATTTTTGACCTTGAAAACCGGTGCCGAAACATTGTTTTAAGGCAGTTGACGGGGGGCAGCGGATTCCTATAATCCGCGGCCTCGCGGCATATTTGTCCGGAAAACCGCAGGTTCTGGCCTGAGCGTGGGTTTGGCTGGCGGTACCGCGCGTGCGGAATAAAGTATTGAATTTCAAAAGGCTAGGCTGAAGGAGAGAACCCGTGGCGCGTATCGCAGGCGTCAATATTCCAACTCAGAAGCGCGTGGAAGTCGCGCTGCGCTATATCCATGGAATCGGTCCGGCCAAGGCGAAGGAAATCTGCGCCAAGGTGGGAATCTCCGATAACCGCCGCGTCTCGGAATTGAGTGATGCGGAAGTGATCCAGATTCGCGAGACCATCGACCGGGATTATCTGGTCGAAGGCGATCTCCGCCGCGAAGTGGCGATGAACATCAAGCGGCTGATGGACCTCGGGTCCTATCGTGGCCTGCGCCATCGCAAGAGCCTGCCCGTCCGCGGTCAGCGGACTCACACCAACGCGCGCACGCGCAAAGGCCCGGCGAAGGCGATTGCCGGCAAGAAGAAAGTGACGAAGTAAAATGGCCAAGCCGGCAGGGTCTGCGCGTCCGCGCAAGAAGGAAAAGAAGAACGTCGTGGTGGGTGTTGCCCATGTTGCGGCCACCTTCAACAACACGATCGTCACCATCACCGATACGGCGGGCAACGCGATTTCCTGGTCCAGCGCGGGCATGATGGGTTTCAAGGGCTCCCGCAAGTCGACCCCTTATGCCGCTCAGATCGCGGCCGAGGATGCCGGCAAAAAAGCGGTGGAGCATGGCATGCGCACGCTGGAGGTTGAGGTCAGCGGTCCCGGTTCGGGCCGTGAATCCGCCCTTCGCGCGCTTCAGGCGGTGGGGCTGACAGTTACCTCCATCCGCGATGTCACGCCCATCCCGCACAATGGCTGCCGTCCGCCCAAGCGCCGCCGCGTCTAAGGCGTGAATACAGGTTCTCATTCGGAAGATCGCTAACCCCTCGAACGTATTGGGCGTGGTCCGACACGTCCGGGAAACGATGAGGCTCTAATGTTTCAGAAAAACTGGCAGGAACTGATCAAGCCGCAAAAGCTGAAGATCGATGGCGGGCACGACGCCAGCCGTTCGGCCACCATTGTCGCCGAGCCGCTGGAGCGTGGCTTCGGCCTCACCCTCGGCAATGCGCTGCGCCGCGTGCTGCTGTCGTCGCTGCAGGGCGCTGCCGTCACCTCGATCCAGATCGAGGGCGTGCTGCATGAATTCTCCTCCATCACGGGCGTGCGCGAAGACGTCACCGACATTGTGCTCAACGTGAAGCAGATCGCGCTTCGCATGCACTCCGAAGGGCCGAAGCGGCTGTCGCTCCGTGTCGAAGGGCCGGGCGAAGTCACCGCGGGCAAGATCGCGGCCATGGCCGATGTCGATATCCTCAATCCCGACCTCGTGCTCTGCACGCTGGACGAGAAAGTGGATTTCCGCATGGAACTGGCGGTCGCAACCGGCAAGGGTTATGTCCCGGCCGACCGCAACCGCCCGGAAGATGCGCCCATTGGGCTGATCCCGGTCGACTCGCTGTTCAGCCCGGTGAAGAAGGTCAGCTACAAGGTTGAGAACACCCGCGAGGGCCAGATTCTCGATTACGACAAGCTGACCCTGACGGTTGAGACCAATGGCGCCGTCACGCCGGACAATGCGGTGGCCTATGCCGCGCGCATCCTGCAGGACCAGCTTCAGGTCTTCATCAATTTCGAAGAGCCGCGGGAGCGTGTGGCGGAAGAGGCGAAGCCCGATCTCGCCTTCAACCCGGTGCTGCTCAAGAAGGTGGACGAACTCGAACTTTCCGTCCGTTCGGCCAACTGTCTGAAGAACGACAACATCGTCTATATCGGCGACCTCATTCAGAAGACGGAAGCCGAAATGCTCCGTACACCGAATTTCGGCCGCAAGTCGCTGAACGAGATCAAGGCGGTGCTGGCGGAAATGGGCTTGCATCTGGGCATGGAAGTGCCGGGCTGGCCGCCGGAGAATATCGAAGACTTGGCCAAACGGTACGAGGATCAGTATTAATGCGCCATCGCAACCAAGGCCGTAAGCTCGGCAAAAAGGCCCAGCACCGTACCGCCATGTTCGCCAACATGGCTGCCGCGCTGATCAAGCACGAGCAGATCAAGACCACCCTGCCCAAGGCGAAAGAACTTCGCCCGGTGGTGGAACGGCTTGTGACCCTGTCGCGCAAGAACGATCTGGCCGCGCGCCGCCTTGCCCTGTCGCAGATCCGTGACGAGGCACAGGTGAAGAAGCTGTTCGAGGTGATCGGGCCGCGATATGCCAGCCGTCCGGGCGGTTACACCCGTGTACTGAAGGCCGGTAACCGCTTTGGCGACAACGCGGAAATGGCTTTCATCGAATTCATCGACCGCGACGTGGATGCCAAGGGGCTGGATTCCGGCCCGGTCGAAGTGGCGGAAGATGCGGAAAATTCCGCTGCCTGACCCATTTTTGCCATGCTTTGGCATAGATTTGCGGGGCGGCTTTCGGGCCGCCCTCTTTGTTTCTGCCCTTGTTTCCTGTGGAGCTTCCCATGCGCCTTCTGATCGCTGCGATCCTGGTCGCCTCTCTTGCCGGGCCATTTGCCGTTGATCGTGCGCTGGCCGCACCGCCCGCGGCGGTGATGCCGCAATCGCCGCAGCAGATTCATCTGACCTTTGCGCCGGTGGTGAAGCGGGTCGCGCCTGCCGTGGTGAACGTCTATTCGCGGTCGGTGGTGGAAGCGCGCACCAATCCGCTATTTGCCGATCCGCTGTTCCAGCAGTTCTTCGGCTTTTCGCCGGAACTGCGCCGCCGCGTGCAGCAGTCGCTGGGCTCCGGCGTGATCGTGCGCTCCGATGGTATCATCCTCACCAACAATCATGTGATCGAAGGCGGTCAGAACATCATCGTCGCGCTCTCCGACAAGCGGGAGTTCAAGGCGAAGGTGCTGCTCGCGGACAAGCGCACCGATCTCGCAGTGCTGAAGATCGACACCAAGGGCGAAAAGCTTCCGATCGTCGAATTCGGCAACAGCGACCGTTTGCAGGTGGGCGATCTCGTGCTTGCCATCGGCGATCCGTTCGGCGTCGGGCAGACCACGACCATGGGCATCGTCTCCGCGCTCGCGCGCACCGGTGTCAGCGCCAACGACTATCAGTTCTTCATCCAGACCGACGCGGCGATTAATCCGGGCAATTCGGGCGGCGCGCTGGTCACCACCGATGGCAAGCTGGCTGGTATCAACACCGCCATCGTCTCGCGCACCGGCGGTTCGGTCGGTATCGGCTTTGCCATTCCGGCCAATCTCGCCCGCCGCGTGCTCGAAGGCGCGCTGGGCGGCGGTGGCATCAAGCTGCCGTGGATCGGTGCGGATGCACAGGCGATCACCGGTGACATTGCGCAAGGCCTGGGCCTTTCCCGGCCGGGCGGCGTGGTGCTGAAAAGCGTTTATCCCGGCGGCCCCGTTGCACGCGCAGGCCTCAAAAAGGGCGACGTGATTTTCTCGGTCGATGGCTTTGCCGTCGATGACATGCAGTCGCTCAACTATCGCATCGCCACCCACAAGCCGGGCGACACGGTAAAAATGCACGTGCGCCGCGGCGGCAAAACCACCGACATTGCCGTGAAGCTCGATCTGCCGCCGGAAAATCCGCCGCGCGAGCTGACCACCGTTGCCGGCCGCAGCCCGATGACCGGCGCCAAGGTGGAAAACCTTTCGCCGGCCGTCGCGTTGGAACTGCAGATGAACGACAGCGCGAAGGGCGTCGTCATCGTCTCCACCCAATCGGGCACGCCGTCCGCCGGTTACGGTTTTCAGGCGGGGGACATCATCCGTTCGGTCAATGGCATCACCATCAATCGCGTGGGTGACCTGACCCGTGCGCTCGAAGGCGCCAACGGCCAATGGAACATGGTGGTGGATCGCGACGGCCGTCAGATGCGGCTTTCCGTTAGCGGCTAAAGCGCAATCGAAAAAGTGGAAACCGGTTTTTCGACAAATTGCGCGCCAGATAAAGACATGCGGTCGAAAGAGAATGGCACAGGCTGAGTGCACACCGCGCCCGATCGCGCTAATCTGGCGCGATGACCGACCTCTTTGAAGCCGGTGGCCTCGATGCGGGCGCCCCGCGCCCGTTGGCGGACCGTTTGCGACCGCAAGCCCTGGCCGATGTGGTGGGGCAGGATCATCTCCTGGCGCCGGAAGGGCCCATCGGCCGCATGGTGGCGCAGGGCCGTGCCTCCTCGATCGTTCTGTGGGGGCCGCCCGGCACCGGCAAAACCACCATCGCGCGGCTGCTCTCCACCGCCTTCAACCTGCATTTCGAACAATTGTCGGCGGTGTTCTCCGGCGTTGCCGATCTGAAAAAGGCGTTCGAGGCCGCGCGCATGCGCCGCCGCATGGGGCAGGGTACGCTGCTCTTTATCGATGAAATCCATCGCTTCAACCGCAGCCAGCAGGATTCATTTCTGCCGGTGATGGAGGATGGAACGGTCACCCTGGTCGGCGCGACGACGGAAAATCCATCCTTCGAATTGAACGGGGCGCTGCTCTCCCGTGCGCAGGTGCTGGTGCTCAGGCGGCTGGACGATGCGGCGCTTGAATTGCTGATCGCACGCGCGGAAGCCCATTACGGCAACAAGCTGCCGCTCACGGCGGAAGCACGCGCGAGCCTGCGTGCGATGGCCGATGGCGACGGCCGTTATCTGCTCAATCTGGTGGAGGAGGTTGCGGCGCTGAACGTGGTGCAGCCGCTCGATTCCGCGAGCCTTGTCGCGGCGGTGCAGAAACGCGCGCCGCTTTACGACAAATCGCGGGAGGAGCATTACAATCTCATCTCCGCCCTGCACAAATCCATTCGCGGCTCCGATCCCGATGCGGCGCTTTATTGGCTCGCGCGCATGCTGGCGGGCGGGGAAGACCCGCTCTACATCGCCCGCCGTCTGGTCCGCGCCAGTGTGGAGGATATCGGCCTTGCCGATCCACAAGCCGTGGTGCAGGCGCTGGCCGCCAAGGATGTCTATGATTTTCTGGGTTCACCCGAAGGCGAAATCGCATTGGCGCAATGCGTGCTCTATCTCGCCACCGCGCCGAAATCGAATGCGGTCTATGTCGCACAGGGCGCGGCCAGACGGGCCGCCGCCGATTATGGCTCGCTGGTGCCGCCCGCTCACATCCTCAACGCGCCGACCAGGCTGATGAAGAATCTCGGCTACGGCAAAGGCTATGAATACGATCACGCGGCGGCGGAGGGGTTCTCCGGCCAGAACTATTTCCCGGACGCTATGGCGCGTCAGCGTTTCTACAATCCGAAGGAAACCGGCTTCGAACGTGAAATCGCCAAGCGGCTGGATTACTGGGCCCGGCTGCGCACGAAGCGCGCGCAAGACATGGAATGATCCATGTCCGCCTGCGCTTCTTCCGTCACACCACGCCCAGTGCCCGCATCGCTTCGGCCACCCGGATGAACGCCGCGATATTCGCGCCCAGCACGTAATTGCCCGGTGCGCCATATTCCTCCGCCGTCTCGGCACAGCGGTCGTGAATGCCGTGCATGATGGCGGCCAGCCGTTCTTCCGTCGCCTCAAAGCTCCAGGAATCGCGTGACGCGTTCTGCTGCATTTCCAGCGCGCTGGTGGCAACGCCGCCGGCATTGGTGGCCTTGCCCGGCCCGAACAGGATGTTCGCATCGATGAAAGTGCGCACCGCGTCGGGGGTGCAGGGCATGTTCGCCCCTTCGCCCACCGCGATGACGCCGTTTTTCACCAGTGTTTTCGCATCGCGCGCGGTCAGCTCGTTCTGCGTTGCGGATGGCATCGCAATATCGGCCGGCACATCCCACACCCGCCCGTTGGCAATGAACTCGGCGCTCTTTCCGCGCTGGGCGGCATAGTCGGAAACGCGCCCGCGCCGCTTCTCCTTGATCTCTTTCAGAAGGTCGAGGTCGATGCCCGCTGAATCCACCACATAGCCGTCGGAGTCCGAGCAGGTGATTACCTGTCCGCCAAGCTGCTGCACCTTCTCGATGGTATAGATCGCGACATTTCCGGCACCGGAAACGCTGACCTTCTTGCCCTCGAAATCCTTGCCGCGGGTGCGCAGCATGCTCTCCACGAAATAGACTGCGCCGTAGCCGGTTGCTTCCGTGCGCACCTGCGATCCGCCCCAGGCGAGACCCTTGCCGGTCAGCACGCCGGATTCGTAGCGGTTGGTGATGCGTTTGTACTGGCCGAACATATAGCCGATCTCGCGCTGGCCCACGCCGATGTCGCCCGCCGGCACGTCGGTATATTCGCCCAGATGGCGGTAAAGCTCGGTGATGAACGATTGGCAGAACCGCATCACCTCGCCGCGCGAACGGCCCTTGGGGTCGAAATCCGATCCGCCCTTGCCACCACCGATGGGAAGGCCGGTCAGCGCGTTCTTGAAGATCTGCTCGAAGCCGAGGAATTTCACGGTGCCGAGATAGACTGTGGGGTGAAAGCGCAAGCCGCCCTTGAACGGCCCCAGCGCCGAATTGAACTGAACCCGGAAGCCGCGATTGATCTGGATATGGCCATGGTCGTCCACCCACGGCACGCGGAAAATGATCTGGCGCTCCGGCTCGCAGATGCGCTCGATCAGGGCGTCTTCGGCGTAATCGGGATTCTTGGCCACCACGGCGCCCAGGCTCTCCAGCACTTCGCGCACGGCCTGGTGGAATTCCTCTTCGCCCGGATTGCGGTGCAGCACCTTGGTGAAAATCAGTTCAAGCTTTTCGTCCAGCATCGTGCGCTATTTCCAGTCTCTGTCTGTTCTTGAAAACCCAACCCCTGCCTTTGGCATGTGAACGGCGCAAACGGCAATCGCCCCCGCCCTTGAAGGACCATCTGTCACGCTGGACGCAATTTTATTCCGCAAGGTTTCTCAGCGGCTTGCCGCGGGCTCAGGCAACCGGTCCGTTGCCATAGCGCAAGACCTTCACCCGCTCCAGCGTCACCAGCCCGCTTCCCATCATGGGGTCCAGAACCCGCAGGAAGGCGTTGATTTTGTCCTCGCTGTCCACGATTTCGATCACCAGCGGCAGATCGGCGGACAGCCGCAGGATTTTGGCCGTGTGCAGATGGCTGGAATGGCCATAGCCCATTGGCCCGCGCAGCACAGTTGCGCCTGCAAGCTGCAGTTCACGTGCCTTCAGCACAATGGCTTCGTAGAGCGGCTTGCCGTCACGGTGGTCGGTCTCGCCCAGGAAGATGCGCAACAGAACGGCGTCGGCTGGAAGCTGCATGGTCATGCTCCTTTCAACTGGTTCAGGCTGGCGGCCGCCAGATGGCCAAGCCACACCGCGATCAGGCACAGCACCACCGAACCGGCGGCGTTGGCGCCGGCCGCCACCCATTCCTCATCCCGCATCAAATTCAATGTCTGCAGGCTGAAGGAGGAGAATGTGGTGTACCCGCCGCAAATGCCGGTCATCACGAACTGGCGCGTGGTGCCGCTGACGAACAGCCGCCCGTCCGGTGCGGTCAGCGTTGCGAAAAAGCCGATGACGAACGATCCCGTGATGTTGACGAACAGCGTACCCCACGGAAAGGTCTCACCGAAGACATTGGCGATCGCACCGGAAAGCGCGAAGCGCGCCACCCCGCCCAGCGCGCTGCCAAGCGCCACCGCCAGATACATTTGCATAAGCCACTCCTGTCCCCATTGCGTGCCGCGATCGGGCGCCGCATGTTCGGAAATAACAGGAGTCATCAGCCCGGAAAGGGCGGTTTCGGGGGAACCCCATCCCCATCGCCATCCACCCTAAGGGCAGCCCGGCAGATGCGTCAATGAACGGCCCGAAAGACAGAACTGCAACCGTTGCGGCGGACGATGACGGCATCCGGCTGGACCGCTGGTTCCGCCGTCACCATCCCGCGCTGGGGCATGGCGCGTTGGAGAAGCTGCTGCGCACGGGCTGGGTCCGGTTGGACGGCAAACGCGCCAAGGCAGGTGATCGGGTCGCAGCGGGGCAGGTCATCCGCCTGCCGCCGCCAGGCCTGCTCGCAGAGGGGGAAAAGGCACAACACGAAACCGCCGCCCCGAAACCCGTCCGTCCTGCCATGGATGGCAGCCGGCTGAAGGACCTCATCTTGTATCGGGACGATGTGGTGATCGTGCTGAACAAGCCGTCCGGTCTTGCGACCCAGGGCGGTTCCGGCCTGACAGAGCATATCGACGGCATGCTCGACGCCCTGATGTTCGAGCGCAAACAGCGCCCCCGTCTGGTCCATCGGCTGGATCGCGATACCTCCGGCGTTCTCGTCATCGCGCGCACACCATCGGCGGCGGCGGCGTTGGCGGAATCGCTACGCCATCGCGATGCCTCGAAAATCTATTGGGCGCTGACCCGCGGCGTGCCGCAGAAGCTGCGCGGTACCATCCGCCTCGCCCTCGCGAAAGAGGGTGGGCACGGCCCGCATGGCCGCGACGAGCGCATGGTGGCAAAGGATGCGGGGGAGGATGCCAAACGCGCCGTCACCGATTATGCGGTGATCGATCGCGCCGCTGCGGATTTCGCCTGGGTGGCCGCCAGGCCGGTGACGGGCCGTACCCATCAGATCCGTGTCCATCTGGCGGAACTGGGCACACCGATTGTCGGCGATTTCAAATATGGTGGAACCGATGCGCGCCCACGCGGCGAGATCGAGGATCGGCTGCATCTGCATGCGCGTTCCATCGACATTGCGCATCCCTCCGGCGGCCGGCTCAGGGTGACGGCGCCGCTGCCGCCGCATATGATGCACACGTGGAGCTTGCTTGGCTTCGATCCCGATCTGCAAACCAACCCGTTTGGCGCCGCACGAACCCGATGAAGACACCAGCATTCATCAAACATTGGAAGGCGGTTGAACCGCCGGCCCAGCTTCGCCCGCCAGTGATGGATGAACCGTTCGGCTTTGCGGCGGAACTTGCCGCCGCCACCGGCCTTTCGCATTTGCGGGTGGCGCATCTGCGTCTGCCGCCCGGCGTGCGCTCCCATCCGCCCATCGCCGCGCGTGACGAAGATCTGTTCGTTTTCGTGCTCGAAGGGGAACCCGATCTCTGGCTCGACGGTCATCTGCATCGCCTGCACGTGGGCGATGGCGTCTGCTTGCCGTCGCGCACCGGTATCGCCCACACCGTTCTGAACAATTCGGATCAGGAGGTGCGCCTGTTGTTGATGGGGGAGGCGATGCACGTCATCTCCCGTTTTGCCCATCCGGTCGATCCGGCAGCGGCGGATAATCTGCGCGCAATGGGAAAACTCTGGAGCGATGCACCCCGGCGCAAGCTCGGCCCCCATAACGGTCTTCCGGAAGCGCCCTCCAAATCAAAGCCGCCGCGCCGCAAACGCCCCGCCTTCATCATGCACTGGCACGATATTCTGGAAAAGAAGGCCGGTACTTATCCCAACAGTGCGGAGCAGCATGGCATTGACGCGCCTTTCGGCCGTCTCGCGCGTTTCTCCCGCATCGGCGTGCATCTCGAAGTGTTGAAGCCCGGCCGCCGTACCTCATGGCCGCATGCCGAACGCGATGAGGAAGAGTTTGTCTATGTCGTCTCCGGCCGGATCGATGCCTGGAACGATGGCCACATCACACCGATGGGCGAGGGGGAGTTCATCGGCTGGGAATCCGGCACCGGCATCACCCATGTCATCCTGAACAATTCCGATGCGGATGCAATCCTGATCGTGGGTGGTGAGGCGGGCCGCCGCCGTAATCAGTTCTGGTATCCGTTCCACAGGAAATACAACAAGGAGATCGGTGAACTTTACTGGGCCGATCACCCGATCCCGAAACTGGGGCCGCATGACGGTTTGCCCGACGCGGTGCGCAAAAAGCCGGCACGCAAAAGCGCGCGCCGCAAATGATCAAGCGCTTCTACAAAACCGCTTCCGCCGCGGCGCAGGATGATGGTTTTGCCGTGCTGCTGGATGGCCGCGTGCTGAAATCGCCGGGCCGCATCCCGGTCATCGTGCCGTCCCGCGCGCTCGCCGAAGCCATCGCGGCGGAATGGGAGGCGCAAGCCGATGACATCGCGCCCCGCGCCATGCCGCTCACCCGTCTCATCTACGCTGCGGTCGATGGCGCTGCGGAGAGACACCGCATCGCCGAACAGGCACTGGCTTTCGCGCGTAGCGATCTTCTGTGCTACCGCGCAGACCGGCCGCAAAGCCTTGCCGCGCGGCAACAGGCGTCGTGGGACCCGCTGCTCGAATGGCTGGCCGAGCATCATGGCGCCCGGCTGGTGACGGCCACGGGTATCACTTTTGCCGAACAACCGGAAGATGCACTTACCCGCCTCGCATCCGATCTGGCCCCGCTGGATGCCTGCCGGCTGGTCGGGCTGCACACCGTCACCGCCATCACCGGCTCGCTCACGCTGGCGCTGGCGCTGCTGGACGGGCGGCTTTCCGCCGCGGAGGTGTTTGTGCTCGCCCGGCTGGATGAGGATTTCCAGGCCGAGCAATGGGGTCGCGATGCGGAGGCTGAGGCCCGCGCCCGCGCGCTGGCGGAGGAATTGGCGGCTGCGGAGCGGTTTCTCCGCCTTCTATCGTCAGGTTAAACTCAAATAGAACAATAGCTTGTCATGGCCCACCGGAGTGTGGGCCATCCAGTTGAAGCCGATTCCACTTCGACAATTTGGACGCAGGCCACCTGGATGGCCCGCATTTGCGGGCCATGACATCGAAGGTTTTCAACGAAAGGCGCATTTTGGAAAGAAAACGGGCGCATTCGGGCTTGACCCAGCGCCGCTCTTGCCCAATTTGACCCCCGGCAAATCCCGGAAGAGCTCCATGACCGACATTATTGCAGAACTGGCTGAACGGCGCGCGCGCGCAAAACTTGGCGGCGGCCAGGCCCGTATCGATGCGCAGCACAAGCGCGGCAAGCTGACCGCGCGGGAGCGGCTGGAGCTTCTGCTCGACGAAAACAGTTTTGAGGAGTTCGACATGTTCGTCGAACACCGCAATACCGATTTCGGGGCGGACAAGAACCGCATCCCCGGCGATGGCGTGGTCACCGGCTGGGGCACCATCAACGGCCGCATGGTCTATGTCTTCGCGAAGGACTTCACGGTGTTCGGCGGCTCGCTGTCCGAAACCCATGCTCAGAAGATCTGCAAGGTGCAGGACATGGCGCTGCAGAACGGCGCGCCGGTGATCGGCCTGTTCGATGCGGGCGGCGCGCGCATTCAGGAAGGTGTCGGTTCGCTCGCCGGTTATGGCGAGGTTTTCAAGCGCAACGTGCTCGGCTCCGGCGTCATTCCGCAGATTTCCGTCATCATGGGTCCGTGCGCGGGCGGCGATGTCTATTCGCCGGCCATGACCGACTTCATCTTCATGGTGCGCGATACCAGCTACATGTTCATCACCGGGCCTGACGTGGTGAAAACCGTCACCCATGAAGACGTGACGGCGGAAGATCTTGGCGGCGCGAAGGTGCACAGCAGCAAATCTTCGGTCGCCGATGGCGCTTATGAGAACGATGTCGTCTGCCTGGAGGAGATGCGCCGTCTCTACGATTTCCTGCCGCTCAACAATCGCGACAAACCACCGGTGTGGCCGACCAGCGATGATCCCCGGCGTGAAGAACCCTCGCTCGATACCCTGGTGCCGGAAAACCCGAACAAGCCCTACGACATGAAGGAACTGATCACGAAGGTTGCCGATGAAGGCGACTTCTTCGAGATCGGGGAGAATTTCGCGAAGAACATCATCACCGGCTTCGGCCGCATCGAAGGTCAGACTGTTGGCTTCGTCGCCAATCAGCCGATGGTGCTGGCCGGCGTGCTCGACAATGATGCCAGCCGCAAGGGCGCGCGTTTCGTGCGTTTCTGCGACTGTTTCAACATTCCGATCATCACCTTCGTTGACGTGCCGGGCTTTCTTCCCGGCACCAGCCAGGAACACAACGGCATCATCAAGCACGGTGCCAAGCTGCTGTTCGCCTTTACCGAAGCGACCAGCCCGAAGGTCACCGTCATCACCCGCAAGGCTTATGGCGGCGCCTATGACGTGATGGCGTCGAAGCATATGCGCGCCGACGTGAACTATGCCTGGCCCACCGCGCAGATCGCGGTGATGGGCGCGAAGGGTGCGGTGGAAATCATTTTCCGGCAGGACATCGGCGATCAGGAAAAAATCGCCGCCCGCACCAAGGAATATGAAGACCGCTTCCTCAATCCGTTTGTGGCGGCCAGTCGCGGTTACATCGACGAAGTGATCAAGCCGCACAGCACCCGCTGGCGCATCGCGCGTGCCCTTCGCATGTTGAAGAACAAGCAGGTGCCGCACATCTGGAAAAAGCACGACAACATTCCACTATAGCGGACGCTGGCGATTGCGCAGTCTCTTCTCGCTGTTTTTGTTATTGTTTATGGTCCAGGCCTCTTATGGAGGCGTCAATGCCGGCGTGCCGTCAGCCGCGGCCGGAGGCTTTAAGGATGACAACTGCAAAGGGCCACCTGGTCTGGCTGTAACAGAGTTGCCACCTCCATTAAATGAGTGGGGTCAGATTGAATGCACACCATATGGGCCAGTGATCACGGCACATGAAGGTTGGATATGGACCAACCCAGGCGGTTATTATCCCGTCTGGATTCCGGCTCAGATGGTACGTAGTAGGCCTGTCTTATCAGGGAATACGATATATTTTACAAAGATCGACTTTAGGAAGATTCCTTCTGACGAGTGGCAGAAGCCTCTCGCTGTTTTTCAGTCGATATTCAGAAATGACCCACCCCTCAAAAACGGTTATCGATTGGACGCTGTTTCTGTGTCGGGACGGTCTTTGCTACTCTACTTCTTTGAGACTGGGAATTACCGGTGGGGCGTATGGTGCACGGGTGGGAAGTGTGACCCATCTTCGTGGTTTATGCTTTTGGATATGAAGCATCGCCCGGACGAAAGAACTGATCAGTAGGCGCGATAGTAGAGTTCAGGCTATTATCATTAATGCCGTACATCTGAAGCCCGAGCTTGCTTCTCCTCCCCCGTTTTAACGGGGGAGGTGCTGACCCCGGACCTGTTCCGGGGGAAGCGGAGGGGGGGAAGCACCCCCTCAGTCAGCTTCGCTGACAGCTCCCCCGTAAACGGGGGAGCAGCATGTAACGCAGCCTGCCGATCATCCCGCGGTTTACCCATACCGCCGGTTTGACATTTGCGGGTGGGGACTGGACAGTTCGCGTGCACATCGTTCCGATGTTTGCCCGCCGCAAATTCACCCCGGATACCGATGAATCCTGCTGTTGAACGCCTGCGTACCGGCTTGCATCGTGCTCATGAACTGACTGGCGCGCGCTACTGGTTTCCGCACATTCCGCTGGCGCTGATGCTGGCGTTGGGCGGCATCTGGTTTCTTGCCAGCGAACTGGGCGGGAGCTGGCACCGCTATTTTCAGGATATGCTTGGCGGCTCCATTTCCCTGCCGCCGCGCGAATTGCCGCCGCTTCTGATCGGCGGCGGTGTCATCACCATGGCGGTAGGGCTGACGCTGCGCTCACGCGTGGCGTGGAACATGGCGCTGTTGCTGGCCGCCGCTGCCGTGGTCAGCGTGTGGCTCACCGGGCATCGCGGGTTCGGCCTGTTGTTCTATTTCGTGCTGGTTCTGACCGCGCTGATCCTGAGCTGGCGCTATTTCGACCGCGCCAGCGTCACGGCCAGCACGCTGTTTGCGCTGACCTCCGTTGTCATGCTGATCCTCTACGCCACCTTCGGCAGCTATTATCTCGGCGCTTATTTCAAGCCGCAGATCACCGACATCATCACCGCGTTCTATTATTCGATGGTGACGATGAGCACCGTCGGTTACGGCGATATCTCTCCGCAAACGGCGGAGGCGAAGCTGTTCGCCGTTTCCATCATCATTCTGGGCGTTGCGGTCTTTGCAACCTCTCTGACCGCAATCATCGCTCCGCTCGTCAGCAACAGCCTGTCGCGCGTCATCAATCGCAGGGAGAAGGCCATGGTCAGGCGGAATCATTTCATCGTGCTCGGCAATACCGCGCTTGCCGTGAACACCTGGCGGGAACTGTCGAAGCGGGGCCGCAACGTCACGCGCATCGTGCGCGATGCGTCTCTGGTATCGGGTCAGGACAAGGTTGATGTCGTTGTCGGCGATCCCGGCAGCGCGGAGGCATTGACCGAAGCCGGCGCTCAGGATGCGACCGCGGTGATCGCGATGCTGGATGATGATTCCGACAATGCCTTCGCCATCCTTGCGGTGCGGGAACTGGGTGGCCGTGCGCGTACCGTTGTGGCGGTGAACGACGCCAGCCATATGAGCCGCATCAAGCTGGTGCAGCCCGATGTGGTGATCGCGCCACAGGTGTTGGGTGGTGAACTTCTGGCCATGATGCTGTCGGGGGAGGAGGTGACGCCGGAATTCGTGATGACGCGCGTCTTCCACCAGAATATCGCGGCGTCCTGATCCACCGGCGCCGCATTTTCCGGTAAGCCGTTGCGCGCATTGCGCGTTTCCGCTCTGAATTTTTTTTGCAATTTCGTTGTCCACCACCCCTTGGCCGCCCCCATATCCATCCTCTGATCGAAGGAGGCTGGATATGGAAGATTGTATGCTCAGTGGCCCCGAATGGTGCGGCCGCTTTCCCGGCAGCGCGTCTGTGGATGATTTGCTGCCGGATTTTGCAGGGCGGGTGCGGGCCTTTCTCGCCGCATTGAAGGCGGGTGGCGCGCGGGTACGGATTGCGGCCACCTTCCGCCCGCCGGAGCGCGCGTTCCTGATGCACTGGGCCTGGCAGGTTGCCCATGCCGGGCATGACCCTGCCGCCATCCCGCGGCGCAAAACCATTCCCATCGCATGGCTGCACCGCGATGCGAAGGGAAGGGCGGACATCGCCGTCTCGCGCGCCGCGGCCGCCGCCATGGTGCGGCGCTACGGCATCCGCTTTGCGCCCGCACTCACCAGCCGCCACACCCAGCGCCGCGCTGTCGATATGGCCGTCGGCTGGACCGGCACGCTTGCCCTGCGGGATGCGGCAGGTCAGCTCCGGCCTATCGCGACCGGCCCCCGTACCGGTTCAAATCGTGCACTGATCGAGATTGGTGCGGGTTACGGCGTGCGCAAGCTGGTCCGCGATCCGCCGCACTGGTCGGATGACGGCCATTGAGATGCGATCATTTTTTCGTGATGTGCGCCATGCACTCCATCTCGACCGATGCGCCGAGCGCCAGCCCGTTTACTCCCATCGCCGATCGTGCGGGCAGGCGCTCCGGCTTGAAATATTCGAGGTAGACTTTGTTGAAATCCGCCCACAACGCCATGTCCTTCAGGAATACCTGGCATTTGAACACGTCGTTGAACGATAGGCCGTTTTGCTCCAGCGTATTCGCAATGTTCTGCATCATCTGGCGGGTCTCGGCCTGGATGCCGCCGGGCACAACCTCCATCTTGCCTGGTACGTTGCCCAGTGCGCCGGAAAGATACAGCACATCGCCCACGCGCACCGCAGGGCTGAAGGGAAGCGGGCTGTTCGGGTTGCGGATGAACTCAATCTCCGATTGCGTCATGGTCTGGCCTTTTGAACATCGATGCCTAAGATAACCTGCTATTGATCTCAGGGGGAACTGATCTGATGCAATTCCGTGTGTTGCGTGGCTTCGCGTTTCTCACAGCTTCGCTTGTCGCCGCGCCGGCAGCACTCTGCGCTGCACCGCCCGCGCAATATCCCGCCCACCCCGAAACCGTTGCCGCCATCACCGCTGCCGATCTCTCGGCCCGCGACAAGGCGATTTCGGACGATGCGTTTCAGGGCCGCGGCCCCGGAACGGTCGCGGGCGAAGCGGCTGCGCAATGGATCGCGGACGAACTGAAGCGCATTGGCGTCGCGCCCGCAAACAACGGCAGTTATTTTCAGGACGTGCCGGCGGTCAACATCACGCTCGATGCCGCAAAATCGAACCTCGTGTTCAAAACGGCGAAGGGCGATCTCAATCCGAAATTCCCGGATCAGGATGTCTACTGGACGCCGCAATTCGCCGCCGGTCACGTCTCGGTCAAGGATTCGCCGCTGGTGTTTGTCGGCTACGGTGTCGTGGCGCCCGAATATGGCTGGAATGATTACGCCGGCGTGGATGTGAAGGGCAAAACCGTCATCATCCTGATCAACGATCCCGGCAACGAAGACAAGACGCCAGATCCCGCCTTCTTCAAGGGCAAGGCGATGACCTATTACGGCCGCTGGACCTATAAATATGAGGAGGCCGCGCGCCAGGGTGCCGCCGCCGCCATCATCGTGCATGAGACCGTGCCCGCCGCCTATGGCTGGCAGGTGGTGCGCAATTCCAATTCCGGCGCCAAAAGCTGGCTCGATGCCGCGAACAAGAATGCGAACATGGTACCGGTCGAAGGCTGGATCACCCATGAAACCGCTGGTGATCTGTTCCATCGCGCGGGCCTCGATTACCAGACGCTGAAAGCGGCTGCGAACAAGCACGGTTTCAAGGCCGTGGCGATGAAGGGTGAAACCCTGTCCGCGGACCTCAACTCCACCGTGACGCACATCAAAACGCGTAATGTGGTGGGCATGATCAAAGGCACCACGCGCCCGGACGAGGTTGTTCTGTATACGGCGCATTGGGATCATCTGGGCGTGAAGCCCGATGTCGCGGGTACCGACAAGATCTATAATGGCGCGGTCGACAACGGCATGGGCGTGTCTTCGGTGCTGGAGATTGCGCAAGCCTTTGCCCACGCAAAACCGCGCCCCGCACGTTCCGTGGCCTTCCTGTTCTGGACGATGGAAGAGCAGGGCCTGCTCGGTTCCCAATATTTCGCCAGGCATCCGCTCTGGCCGCTGAACAAGATCGTCGGCGGTATCAATTTCGACGCCAATCTGCCTGAGGGTACCGCTCACGACATGGTGGTGGTCGGCAACGGCGCCTCGCAACTGGAAGACATTCTGGCTGCCGCGCTGAAAAGCCAGAACCGCGTCATCTCGCCGGACCCGGAGCCGGAGAAGGGCAGCTTCTACCGCTCCGATCACATCAGCCTCGCCAAGGTCGGCGTGCCGATGCTTTATCCGGGCGGCGGCTATGATCTCGTTGATGGCGGCAAGGCGGCCGGGCAGAAGCTGCGCGACGAATACCGCACCAGGCACTATCACCAGCCGTCGGATGAGTGGAATGCGAAGTGGGATTTGTCCGGCCCCATCAGCGATCTCAAGGTGCTCTATAAGGTCGGGCTTGACCTCGCGAACGGCGATCAATGGCCGGACTGGTACAAGGGCAACGAGTTTCGCGCCATACGGGACAAGTCCATGGCCGCGCACACCCGATAGGCGGGCCTAGATAGGCGGCCATAAAATTTTTGCCTATGATAAGGCCTCACTTCGGGGGCCGCATCATTGGATACGCTCGCACAATATTACGGGCTCGGGCTTGCGCTCGCCATCGGCCTACTGATCGGGCTGGAGCGTGGCTGGCAGGAACGTGAAGTCGATGCCACCGGCCGCGTGGCGGGCATCCGCACCTTTGCCCTGATCGGTTTGCTCGGCGGCATTTGGGGTGCGCTGTTTCCGATCGTGGGCGGGGTGGCGCTCGGCTTTGCCGCCTTCGCCTTTGCCATCGGTCTTGCGATGTTCGAATGGCGCGAAAGCGTGCGTGCCAACACATTGTCTGCCACCGATCTCATTGCCGGGCTTCTGACCTTTGCGCTGGGTGCGTATGCGGTGCTGGGCAACAAGCCGGCGGCTGCGGCTTCGGGTGTCACGGTTGCCGGCCTGCTCGCGCTTCGCCATCCATTGCATGCGTTTTTGCGGCGCCTGACCTGGGCGGAATTACGTTCCGGTCTGCTGCTGCTGGCGATGACGGTGGTGCTGCTGCCGGTCCTGCCTGATCACACGATCGATCCGTGGGATACGCTCAATCCGCACACCATCTGGTTGATCACGGTCGCCATCGCGGCCCTGTCCTTTGTCGGCTATGTCGCGGTGCGGGTGGGCGGGCCGCGGCGCGGACTTCTGTTCGCGGGCACGGCGGGTGCGTTGGTTTCATCCACCGCGGTCACGCTGACCTATTCGCGGCTGGCCAGGACGGAGCCGGAACTCGCCTACGAAGCCGGGGTGGCGATTTCAGCTTCCTGGATCGTCTCCCTGCTGCGAATGACCATCCTGGCCGTGGTGCTGGCGCCTGCGCTGTTGATGCCGCTGATGCCCGCCATCGGTGCGGCCGCCCTGGTTCTGGCGTTGACCGCCGTCGGGCTCTACCACACCGCCCGCAATGGAACCGGCAAGCCGGAACTGAGGCTGGAAAATCCGCTTGAACTCGGCATGGCGATCCGCTTCGGCCTCATGCTTGGCCTGGTGACGGCTGTTTCCAAACTGTTCGCGGCCGAGATCGGGCAGATGAGCCTGTTGCCGCTCGCCGCCGTCACCGGCTTTGCCGATGTTGACCCCATAACCCTGTCAGTTTCCCAGATGGCTGGGCGTGAAATCAGCCTTGGCGTGGCGGCCCTCGCGGTTCTGATCGCGGCAGTCACCAACGGGATCACGAAATTGACGCTAGCGGTCACGCTTGCCCCGGCAAAAATCGGCTGCATTCTGGCCGGGGCGGGTGC
>JAFKEW010000011.1 GCA_017308375.1 Alphaproteobacteria bacterium | reverse complement strand
GACGGCAACGCAAACCTGCATGCGTGATTTCTGCGATCCTAGCAGTAGCTCGAATGCCTCCAAGATTCCCGTCACCATTCACCCAGATCGCGACCTCCGATCCTGGTGTCATCGGCGGAGGGAGAGGATTGAGTCGGTGGCCAGCATGCGATCGGCACACTGGACCGATATTGAAATCTTTCGTTTCCCAATCATGAGAGCCAATGCTCTCCGGTACCTGATCGCGGTTCAGCTTGAGCAGGTAGTGCTGGGTTATCTCCGGTGCGCGCACAATTCGGAATCCGAGATGTTCAAGTCGTTTCTTAACCGAAACCTCTCCGCCTTTGAACTGATCGAACGTGAGAGGACCTCTTTCGGGGAATGCATAGCCGAATGCAGCTCCCACAATTGCTTTCGAGTCGTAGAATCTATTTTTGTGTTGGACGAAATAGTCTCGCGATGGCCCAAAACCATACTTTTGAAGAAAATTCTCCCGCCCGATCTGGTTGAATTCCGCCAACGCCTTCCGGACAGCGCCGGGATCATTGAGTTCGCTCAGCATGGATTACTCCCGCCCTAATATACTACGGCAAGGTGGTCTCGAAGTCTCGAAAATCTGCTTTATTTTCCCGGCATATCTGCATGTCCTCACACGAGGATCGTCCGGCTAGGTGGGGGATTAACGCGGCCTTCGCTTAGGTGGCCAAGCCTTTCACCATTGGCTACCGGCTATCTGAAGTCACCTAGTCGGGCAGTATTGCGCACGATCGCGGCGACGCCAATCGAAGCGATCCATGTCATGGAAGTGGATTGTAGGCCGTCGTGGTTTGAGCGGTCACGGACCGAAACCGGCCACGATCTCATAGGTTGTGACTTGAACGTAATGATCGGTTTCGTCCGGCATGGGCGCCAAAGCAGCTACATGAAAAATGCCATCGGGCTCGAAAAAATGGCTGTGCTCCGTCTGCCGAGTCGGTCACGCGATGTTCGATTGATACGATGGCATCGTATTTGATCCTGTGTGGATTTTTACGGACGATGCAGCGTGATCGAAGAAGCCGATCTGCATTCTTATAGCCGTTTGACGTTCAAACGATCCGCGTGTGCTTACATCGGCGGCAATACAATGAATGGATCGAGCACCGGCACATTCAGCGGCGCAAAATGCCGGATGTTGCGCGACAGGATGGTCAGGCCGTGGTGTTGTGCGGTCGCGGCAATGACGATGTCGCTGAAACCCGGCGCATGGCCCTGGCCGCGCGCCCGATCCGACAAGGCGCCAGCAATGCGCGCGATGGCCGTATCGAACGCCAGGATACGATCGCCATAAAGGTGCAGCACGGCCTCCAGCCAAGCCGCCAGATCGGCGCTCTTGCGCGTGGCCCCCTCACGGCGCAGCTTGGCGATACCATCCTCGATCTCCGCCACCGTCACGGCCGAGAGAAACAGCAACGCCGAGTGCGTATCCATCCAATCGACCAGCCCAACCGGCGCAAGCCGCGACGGTGCCCCAGCCGAGATGACATTGGTATCGACGAGATACACCGGCGCTCAGAAGCCGGCGTCGCGCAGTGGTGTGCGGTCACGCTCCGGCAGATCGTCCGGCGCGATGGGCGCAGCCATCAACAGCCGGCCAAAGGATGGCACCTGGGACAGCCGCTCCCATTCCTTGAAGCTCAGGACCACGGCCTCCTTCTTGCCGTGCCGGGTGATGACGGCAGGCTTGCCTCGCACGGCGTCGTCCACAACAGCCGACAGGCTCGCCTTTGCATCGCGGAGCTGGATTTCCCGCATGAGAGGCCTCCATTGAATATGACTACTGTAGTCATATTAGGCCATTCAGCCCCTATCGGCAAGGGTGGAAAGTGGTCATAGCGGGAGATCGTAGCCCAACGTAGTTTCGGTAAGCCTCGACCGGGACAGGCCGCGCCGCCAGCATGGCATTGCGTGCGTCAGGCCCGATGATTGTCTACCGCGTCGAACTGGCCGCCGAATGAAAGATCACGCGCCGTAAACCCGCGCGCGGTCAGAAAATCATGGAGGTATCCCATATCCACAGCGGATGCCTCGCTGAGCATCTGAAGGTGTTGTTTGCTGAGTTCGAGACTTAAGCATTGCAGATTATGCGCAATCTGATCCGTACTGCGCGCGCCGATAACCGGTATGACGGCATTGCGGAACTGTGTCTGCTGACGTAGCCACGCCAAAGCCACGTGACTGGGGCTGCACGCAAGTTCGCCCGCTATTGCAATGACCTGCTCGACTATGAAGCGCTGGCGTTCAGAGATGTCTTTGCCCGTCCAACGGCCGGTTTCCGTATTGGAGGCCGCGTTCGCATATTTCCCCGTCAGCAAGCCCCCGCCTAACGGCGAATAGGCTGTGATCCCAAGATCGAACTCCTTCGCCATGGGCAGGAGATCGCGTTCCGCGGTCCGTTCCACAAGAGAGTATGCGATTTGCACGCCGATGAAAGGCGCCCAGCCGCGCAGATCAGCAAGCGTATTGGCGCTGCTCACGCGCCAGGCTTCAACATTCGAGGCGCCAATGTAGTTCACTTTTCCGGCAGAGACGAGATCGTCGAGGCCCCGTAGAATCTCATCCATCGGGGTCGTGAAATCCCACGCGTGCAGCCAGTAAATATCGATGCACTCGACGCCCAGGCGCCGCAGGCTTGCCTCCACGCTGCGGCGCATGTTTTTCCGGCTGTTGCCGGACTTCATGAGATCGCGGCCCATCGACTGCGTGTATTTTGTCGAGATCACGAAATGATCGCGGTCAGCCCGCACAAACTCACCGACGATGCGTTCGCTTGCGCCATCGGCGTAAACATCGGCGGTATCGAGAAAATTGCCCCCTGCTTCGGCGAATGCCTGCATTATGCGTTGAGCACGGCTTTCGTTCTCATTGTCTGTGGCGTTTTCCCCGGAGGGCGCTCTGTTAAGGCCAAACCCTGCCGTTCCAAGGCAAAGCTCTGAAACGCGAAGGCCAGAACGGCCAAACAATTTATATCGCATCATCGTCCTCTCTTACGGGTATGCCCTCTTGCATCATGCGCGAATATGATGGAATATGACACATAATGATCGAAACAGCACCAAGCTGACAAGCGCCAATGTCTCCATTTCAGCGGGTGGCGGTACGGCGGCAGCCTTCGGGGAGGAGTTCGAATGGCCGAGAGATACAGCAGCACGGACCTGGACCGCTGGACATCTGATGGTGCGGTATTGATGCCACGCTTCTTTGCCGAGGCGGAAATTGCGCCTGTCCTTGAAGATTTCGAGACGTTGTTTGCGGACGGCTACCCCCATGCGCGTGCTGCTGCCGACCCCCAAAGTGGAGAGACCGTGCGAATGCCGCCACGGGAGCAGTTTCAGCACACGCGCATGATGCCATTCGATTGTTCTCCGGCGTTGAATCTGCTGGCGCTCCATCCGGCGCTCATCGCGTTCGCGCGCGCGGCGCTTAAGACGGAGGATGTCCGTCTCTACCAGAGCATCAGTTGGGCCAAGTTCACCGGGCAGGCGGATTTCGATCAGCCTTTTCACATGGACTATTACAACCATACCCTGACGGCGATCGGTGATGAGGCGCGGCAGCGGACGGTGAACTTCTCGATCTATGCCACCGATGTGTCAGACGCGCACGGTTCCATTCGCTATGTCACACGCGGAGAAGGCGACAAAATTTGCGGATCGCTGAGGCCGGGAATGCCTGATGTTTCTCAACAGGAGGCGTTGCGCGGTATCGAACGCTCAGGCGCGGGGCCCAGTGGAACGGTATTGGCCTATTCATCCGATATCTATCATCGTGCAAGCAATCTCACTGCACCGGAAGGCCGGCGCTATGTCCTGTTTGCCAGTTACAAGGCGGCCATGAATGACGCCGTTGATTTTGTCGCCTGGCCAAGTAGCGTCCCGCGGGAATGGTCAAGGCTGTATTCTGCCGATGCCAATCCGTGGCGGCACTTCTTTGAGCATGGCAGTCCAGAGCAACTTGCGTGCCTGAACATTCCCCCGCCGGGGAATCCTTTCTGGACAGAGACCACCTTGGCAAGGACGCAGGCGCGATGGCCGCAATGGGACGCAACGCCCTGGCGTCAGGCCATGACGCGGCGGGCGTAAGCGGCGCACTGGCGGCGGCGTCGAAGGTTCCCCCACATATTCAATCGTCTTTTCGTCATTATTGTGAATCAAGCTTCGGGGCCCATCGGCGGAGAGGCTTGCGGCAATGAGCGAACTGACCATCTGGACCTACGACTGGGTGCCTGAAGGCCCGCGCGGGTTTGTGCGCGATCTGCGGTTGCGGTGGGTTTGCGAGGAAGCCGGCCTTCCTTACGTGGTGCGAACAGTCCCGTTCGATGGCCGCGAGACCAATCATCTCGCGCACCAGCCCTTCGGTCAGGTTCCGTTCCTGAGCGACGGCGAACTGGAGATGTTCGAAAGCGGTGCCGGGCTGCTGCACCTGGCCCGGAAAAGCGACAGGCTGATGCCGCGCGATCCGGCTGGCGAAGCGGCAACCGTGCAATGGATGTTCGCCGCGCTGAATTCGATCGAGATGGTTACCGTGCCGTGGTGGTTTTTGAAGATATCGGGCGATGCGGACAATGCGCTTACCGGATGGATGGGAATGCGCCTCGACCAGATCGAGAAAATACTGGGCGGGCGCGAATGGCTCGCGGCCGGCCGTTTTACCGCGGCGGACCTGCTGATGGCGGATGTGCTGCGCGTTTCGGATGTCCGCGCGTTCGGCGACCGGCCGGCGACAGAAGCGTACATAACACGCGCAACGGACCGCCCCGCATTCCGCAAAGCTCATGCTGAGCAGGTTGCGCATTTCGCGGCAGCGGATCAAAAGAAAACGGGAAATTAGCCAGCCAGGTAAGGCCTTTTCAGTAGATTTTACCCTGCTGCCAAGGCCTGTGCCGGGCCGGTGCGCCGGGGCTTCAGCAGCAACAGGGCCAGGAGGCTGAACGGCACCACCACCAGCATGGTGGTGAAGGCCGCCTGATAGCTGCCCAGCATATCCCGGCCGAAGCCGGCTACCGCAGCACCAAAAATCGCAGCCGACTGAAACACCGCAATCAATCCGTTGGCGCGGGGAAAATTGGTCGGCCCGAAATGGGTGGCGAGGATGATCGGTACGAGCGCAAGCGTTCCACCCTGAAAGAAGGTCCATGCCGGAACGGCGAGGACCTGGGTCGCATAGGTGCCGGTGACAGAGGCCAGCGTCGCCATGCCGGCCATCATGACCACGTTCAGGATGAACAGCGGCAAATGCCGGAAGCGGTCGGCCAGATAACCGTATAGCAGGATGCCCGGCAGCGAGGAGATACCGGCTGCCGCAAGGACCGTTGTTGCCTGCGCAGACGTGCCGCCCTGATCGATGAGATTGAAGCCGAGATTGTAGAACACGCCGTTGAACATAAAGAGCAGCGGCATGAATGCGAATGTCAAACCCCAGAACAGACGACTGCGCGCGATGTCCTTAAAGGTCACGGTCGGTTCGGGTGCCGGCTCGGATTCGCCGGACACGATCGTGGCCGGTGTTTCACGCACGAAGAAAAACGTCAGCGGCACAAGCGCAAAAATCAGGATGGCGGCAACGATCCAGAATGTGTTGCGCCAGTTGTAAGCCGCTAGCATCATGTTGATCACCGGCGGCATGACAAAGGCACAGAAGGACAGCGCCGAGGTTACGACGCCGGTTGCAAGCCCCTTGTTTTCGCTGAACAGGCGCACCGCCAAGGCTTGCGTGATCAGCGGACCGGTCAGGAGCGTGCCGGCCGCCAATACCAGCGCGTAAAGCGCAAGCACCTGCCACATCGCGCTGGCCTCGGCGACCAGAACAAGACCGAGCGCCGTCAGGCCAAGACCGATCAGCAACAGATTGCGGATCGAGAGTTTCCCGACCATGTAACCGGCGCCGGGCGCCATCAGGCCCTGACCAAGCTGGCACAATGTTAGCGCCAGCATGATCTCGCCATGCGATGCTGAGAAATCCCGGGTCCAACTCAAAGATACGAGCGCAAATCCGACCAGGACTGTGCCCCAGGTGACGATTGTCGCAGGCAATACGACCGTTATGACAAGCCATTTGCGCAAAGCACTCATGCCGTCCTCCCGGTATTGTTATTTTATGGTCATATCGTGTGGCGGCTTGTCTGTGCTGGCAAGCCTGCCCCGCGCAAAAAGGCCGGATGCCGATTTGCGTTTGCCGAAAAGCCCATTCCCGCTTACGCTTGCCAGACAAACATCCAGAAAAACCGTGCAGGGGCACACCCCTGCCACAGGAGGAACGACGATGCAGACCCAAACGGCAAAGCCCGGCTATCTCGGGTTGTTGAATGCGATCTCTCTTGGCGAGACCGAGGCGGGTGTTTATCTGCGCGCCTGGGCCAATGTCACACAGGACGAAGACCTTGCATGCGTGTTGCGCCTGGTCGCTGCGCGCGAAACCAACCACGGCGAAACCTTTTGCCGCCGCATTGCGGAACTTGGTTTCGACTTGAAGCCGAAAAACGATCCGGGGGCGGCGGACCGCCTGCTGAAATATGCCGATCCGAAAATCAGCGATGTGGACAAGATCCGGCCGGAACTGGATTTCGAGGATCCCTTTATCGAGATCGACCGGCAGATGGAAAAAGGCGTTTTCGATCCGATCACCTGCAACATGCTGAGCTGGTACATCACCGAGGAGCGGGATTCGGGCCGTATGCTTCGCGAGGCGTATTCAAAAGTACGCGCCAAATGCGAAGCGGAAATGAAGAATAAAAAGAACGGTCACGCGAACGGGCATGCCAATGGAAACGGGGCGGCGATGGCAGGACCGAGCGCCGACGCACAGGCCATTATGGCGTGCATGACGGACGGCTTCGCGCGCCTGGAAAAAACTCTCAAGAAAATGGCAAACACGTAAGTGCCAAAGCGTTTCGCGAACGGGGCTCCAACATCGGAGCCCCGTTTTATTTTGCGCTGCTACGTTCCATATTGATGGAACCATGGTCGATAGGCATGGTTCGCGCGCGTTCGGCGACCGGCCGGCGACCGAAGCGTACATAACGCGCGCAACAGAGCGCCCTGCATTCCGCAAAGCCCATGCCGATCAGATGGCGCATTTCGCGGCGGCGAATCAAAAGAGAAACAACATCGGCACATGGTGATGGGCGCACGCGGGGAATGGCGCGGGCGACCGATACCGAACGCGTCACCTTTTTGCAGACGGCAATCGTGGTGTGCGGTTGCCAGTTTTGACCATGAGATCTGACACGCTCAGAACCCGCTCCCTAACAAGGGAGCGGTTTTTTCTTTCGCATGAAGAATAACAATGGGGCCAGAGCCATCAGGGCGATGGTGGACGATTCCGGCACAGTGTTCGCCCAATAGCCTTCAGCAAAACAGTCACCTGATTGCGAACACATTGTGTCTGGATTGTCAGAGTTCGCCTGAACGCGCCCACTAAGATCGACGGTATAGTCGTTGCCGCCGTCGTTATACGCTACGACACCCGGATAAATTGACCAATTGGGATAGCCATAGTAGCCGCAGTCATCTGAGCGGCATGCTGGCACGAAGTCCGCAAGGCTAATCTGCATGATCCCGCCTCCCTGGAAAGAGAAGGCCTGGAGCCCGCCGAAGTCTATGACAGCGTCATCAGACGTAACTGTGGGAAAGGGGAGGCTGTCATCGATCGTGTACTGGCCGGTAAAATGTAGGCCAGGCAGGCTCGAGGATGTTTGGTGGAAAACGTAAGTAACGATGCCGGCACTGGCAGGCAGCGGGCTCAGCAGTAGGAATCCCGCGAAAATAAATCGTAACATGATACAACGCCACCTTAATTTTCTGCAATAATGCGCCGCGGATCGGGCCGGCGCAACACCCACGCGCGGCCGGCCTTGTGAGTGCGGACAAAACCGTTAGCCGATTGGGGCTTGGGTTTAAGCCGCGAAGGGTCCACCCTTGCCGGATAAGATAATCCGATGGGAGGAACGACATGGCACTGGCCGAAACCCTCAACGCGCCCCTGATTGGTCCGGCGCGCATTGCGCTGAACCACTCCGCCTCCAGTATTCACGATCCCGCACAGGCGAAGAAGCTCGGCTTTCGCGGGTCGGCCGTGGGCGGCAATCTGCATCTGGACATTTTCGCACCATTGCTGGTGCGGGCTTATGGCCAGGAATGGTTCGAGCGCGGCGCGCTCTCGCTCTATTTCCTCAATATCGTCGTTTCGGGCGAACCGGTGCAGGCGGTGGTGGAAGCGCCGCCCGCTCCCGGCGCGCAGACCCGCATCCATGCGCGGCGCGCCGACGATCACGCATTCCGGGTTTGTGAGGGTACGGCCTCGCTCGGGGATCATGCCCGGTCGGCGCTTGCATTGCGGGATCTCAAAACCTGCGACGATGCGGATCTGCGGATGCTGAAGGGTGTCAAACCGGGCCAATCGCTCGGCCGCGCGGAAGGGATCGTCCGGCGCACCGATCAGGATGCGCAGATCGCCAATGGCTCCAACAACGAACCGATGGACTGGTATCGTGGCGCATCGCCATGGGGCGGGCCGATCGCTTCGGCCGGTAGCACGGCCGCGTTGATGTTCCGGCTTCTGGTCGGCGATGGCGAACATCATCATCACGACCGCATCTCGCCCCACATCGGTGACGCATCGGGCATGTTCGGCGCGTTTCAGATTGCCTATGAGAACGGTCCCGTCTTCCTCGACCGGCCTTACAGCGTGGAAGGCAAGGCCGTGGGCGTCGGACAGAGTCCCAAGACGGAATATCTGTGGTGGGACGCAACCGCCACGGACGAAAGCGGCAAAGTCGCCGCACGGATGCGCCATCTGCTCCGCTTCATCAAGGCAAGTTCCCCGCTTTACCCCGAATTGCAGGCCCGCTGAACGCAGTAAGTGCCGGACGCTTTCGCCACCGGTTTCAGCCGCTTTCACGGTTGATGGAACCATGGTTAACAGGCATGGTTCGGCAGGCTTGGGGGGCAACAATAAAAAGGAGCCCCCATGAAACGCACGATCCGCGCTGCGATCACGCTGTCTCTTCTGCTGCCGCCCCTTGTGTTGCCGCTGGGCGCCATGGCCGCGCTGCCGGTAACGGATTTCGTGGTGCAGGCGATCAAAAGCGACAACGCGCAGATTCTGATCGGCAGTCTGGCGCAGATGCGCGGCCAGACACAGGCGGTCAAGGATCTGGGCCTGACGCTGGTCCGCGACCGCACCAACACGCGGATGCAGATGCTGGCAGTTGCCAAGGCCTTGCATGTGACGGTGCCGCCGGCGCCCGGCGCGGCTGCGGCGGCTGCGTATAAAAAACTTGCCAAGCTCTCGGGCACCGCGTTCGACCGGGCGTTTCTGGCCGAAGTGATCGACAACCAGAAGGAAGACATCGCCGCAATCCGCGAACACACGGGCGAGGCCAAGGGAGAAGCCGGAGAGATCACCAGAAAGCGGCTGGCGGTGGTCGAGAAACATCTCACCCTGGCCCATGCCGCCCAATCCAGCGAGGGCGCGGCCGCCGTCCAATAGCACGTGCGGCGATGTGTTTGTGCCACAGGACGATATATTTACGGCAGGACCGCTGCCCGCGTTGCTTTGTCCCGCAACCTGGAATAGTACAACTCCGGGGTGTGGGGATGCTGATGTGGGGCAAGCTGTTCATTACGAAGTGCGGCCGCTGTCGATCTATGAAGTTGTGCAGCACACAGTCGATGTGAAGACCGGACGGGAATCCGTTCATCGCATTGGCATTTTTGGCGGCCGCAATGAGGCGGAGAACGCGGCGCAGCAGTTGACGGCCGTGGCCGAACGGGAAACCGCGGCAAGCCCAGCCATGAGCAGCCCCGTCGGCGCCAAATAGGCCCCGCTTCCGGGGCGCGCGGGTTCTTGGCATAGTTCCTCGCCCAGCGGCCATGGTGGCCGCGGATGAGGAGGTTTGCGCATGCACCTTTCGATGCGGACGCTATTTGTTTCCTGTGCTGCGGCAGCGTTGTGCCTGACCGCCGGACCGGTGCTGGCCGGGCATGGCAAGGCCGGGCTTTGGGACATCACCATCCAGATGCAGATGGAAGGCGCCGGCGCCATGCCCGACATGGCGAAACTGCCGCCGGAGGTGCAGGCCAAAATGCGCGCCGCCAATGTGCAATCGATGGGCGGCCACACCATGACGGTGCAGCATTGCATGACGAAGGAGGAGGTGGCGCGTGACGTGCCGCCGGTCGGCCATCACAACAAGGATTGCAAGATGGAAAACATGAAGACCGACGGCAACAGCTTCAGCGGCGAGATGATCTGTACGGGTGAGGTGACGGGCAAGGGCCGCATGCAGGTGGTTTACGATACGCCCGAACATTACAGCGGCGAAATGACGATGCAGGGCACCGCGCATGGCCGCCCGATGAACATGCATCAGACCTTTGAAGGCAAATGGGCCGGGGCGACGTGCAAAGGTGTCAAGAACTGACGTGACGGTTTCGCGATCCGAATTCGAATCCGGTGTGGCGGCATTGGCCGGGATGTTGCGCGATGCCCGCCGCGCGGTGATTTTCACCGGTGCGGGCATCTCCACCGAATCCGGCATTCCCGATTTCCGTTCGCCCGGCGGATACTGGACCAAGCACGCGCCGATCGAGTTTCAGGATTATCTCGCCTCGCAGGAATTGCGGCGTGAGGCGTGGCGCCGGCGCTTTTCGATGGAAGAAACCTTCGCCAGCGTGCGGCCGAATGACGGCCACAAGGCGGTGGCAGAACTGGTGGCGCGTGGCACTGCAAGCCATGTCATCACCCAGAACATCGACAATCTGCATCAGGAGTCCGGCGTTCCGGCAGACAGGGTGATCGAGATTCACGGCAACACCCGTTATGCCAAATGCCTCGACTGCGGGATGCGGATGGATCTGGAGCCGATCCGGGTTCATTTCGAGCAGCATGGCGACCCGCCGGATTGCCCGGCCTGTGGCGGCATTGTGAAGACGGCCACCATTTCCTTCGGCCAGGCGATGCCGGAGCTGGAAATGGCGCTGGCGGAGGAGGCGACCTTGGCCTGCGACCTGTTCGTGGTGCTGGGCTCGTCGCTGGTGGTCTACCCGGCGGCCGGGTTTCCGGTGATCGCGCGCCGCCGGGGGGCGAAACTGGCCATCGTGAACCGGGAACCGACCGAGATGGACGAGATTGCCCATCTGACCCTGCACAGCGGGATCGGGCCCACCCTGAAGGCCGCAATTTCCGCTCTTTAACACCGTTTTCGAGGGGCGGTGGACGGATGGCCCGCGCCACCTTAAGTATGCGGATCAGGAAAACCCCTTTTGCGCAGGAGCCTGCCCTTGTCCCGTCTGCCTTTGTACCGCATGGATGAAGAAAAAGAAGACGAGCCCCGCGAAAACAAGGGCGAATTGCAGCCGACGCCCATCCAGAATGCGCTGTTCAAATCGCGCACGGTGCTGATTTTCGGCGAAATCGACATGAAACTGGCCGAGCGGGTGACAGGCCAGCTTCTGGCCTATGCCGCCGAGAGCAACGACCCGATCCGGGTGGTGATCAATTCGCCGGGCGGGCATGTGGAATCGGGCGATTCCATCCACGACATGATCCGTTTTGTCGGCCCGCAGGTGAAGGTGGTCGGCACCGGCTGGGTGGCGAGCGCAGGTGCGCACATCTTCCTGGGCGCACACAAGGAAAACCGCTTCTGCCTGCCCAACACACGCTTCCTGCTGCATCAGCCGCTGGGCGGGGTGCGGGGACCGGCGTCAGACATTTCGATCGAGGCCGAAGAGATCGTGAAGATGCAGGAACGGCTGAACCGCATCATCGCGCGCGAGACCGGCCAGTCGTTCGAGAAAGTGGTGGCCGACACCGACCGGAATTTCTGGATGGGGGCGGAACAGGCCAAGGAATATGGCCTGGTGCACCGCATCGTCACCCGCGCCGCTGACGTCTGATGCCCGCGCCCGCATGGCCCTGGTGGCGCGGTGCGGTGGTTTATCAGGTCTATGTCCGCAGTTTCTGCGACAGCAATGGCGACGGGCAGGGCGATCTGCCCGGCGTGCTGTCGAAGCTCGACTACATCGCGGGGCTTGGGGTGGATGCGATCTGGCTTTCGCCGATCCACCCGTCGCCCAATCGCGACTGGGGTTACGACGTCGCGGATTATGACGGCGTGCATCCCGATTACGGCTCGCTGGCCGATTTCGATCACCTGTTGCAGGAAGCCCATGCGCGCGGGCTGAAAGTGCTGCTGGACGAGGTGCTGTGCCACACCTCCGACGAGCATCCATGGTTCGTCGACAGCCAGGGCTTCGCGAACGGCAAGGCGGATTGGTATGTCTGGGCCGATCCGCACAAAGACGGCACGGTGCCGAACAACTGGCTATCGGCGTTTGCAGGCCCGGCCTGGGCCTACAAGCCCGCGCGGCGGCAATATTATCACCACAAATTCCTGCGCCAGCAGCCGAAGCTGAACTGGCGCGATGGCGATGCGCGGGCGGCGGCGCTGAAGGTGCTGGACTTATGGCTTGCGCGTGGGGCGGATGGTTTCCGCCTCGATGTGGCGAATGCCTATCTGCACGATGCGGGGCTGCGCGATAATCCGCCAGTGCCGGAGGATGCACGCACCGCTTACAACTGGAGCCATGCGCCGAATTTGCAGGAGCATTGGTTCGACAGCAATCTGGAAGAAAATGTCACGGCGCTGGATGCGATCCGCCGCACCGTGGATGCACATAAAAACCGTTTCGTGTTCGGGGAATTTTCGGAAGAAGCGGAACGCTCCGGTTGTTATCTGGGGCCGGATCAGGGGCTTCATTCCGGCTACAGTTTTCCGATGCTGCTGCTCAGGCGTTTGAAGCCGCAATTCTTCCACGATCATTTCGCGATGCTGGCGCGGCACGCGGCGCATTGGCCGTGCGTGTCCTTTTCCAATCACGATGTCACGCGCACGGTGACGCGCTTTGGCGGCAGCGAAACGACGCCCGCTCTGGCCAGGATGATGCTGGCGCTGCTGTTTTCGCTGAAAGGCACGGCGCTTCTCTATCAGGGCGAGGAGCTGGGCCTGCCGGAGGCGGATCTGCGCCGCGATCAATTGCGCGATCCGGTGGGCGATCTCTATTACCCCGAAAGCAAGGGGCGCGATGGCTGCCGCACGCCGATGCCGTGGAACGGGGCGGCGGCAAATTTCGGGTTCACGGGCGGAACGCCGTGGCTGCCGGTTTCGCCCAGCCATCGCGGGCTGGCGGTTACGGCGCAGGACGGGCAGGCGGATTCGACGCTGAACTATGCCCGCGCGTTTCTGAAACGGCGGAAGGCGAGCGCGGCGCTGCGGCTGGGCGAGATTGCCTTTGCCGAGGCGCCGGAGGCGGTGCTCGCGTTCACGCGGGCCGAAGGTGGCGAGACCCTGCTGTGCCTGTTCAATATGGGCGCGAAAGACGTGCAGGTTCGCGATGCGCGGATTGCGGCGGCCAACGGATTTCAGGACGTATGCCGCGATGCGGCGGCATCCGCCGGTTCGGTGACTTTAAGCGGATTCGGGGTCTGGATCGGCACCATCTGATTCCAGCGCTTTCAACAACGCCTCGATCGGCAGCAGCACGCAGCGATGGCGTGGCGCATAATCCAGCACGCCGTCGAACGCAGCATAGGCGTCGAACGGTGTGCCGGGCGGCGGTGCCTCGCCCTTGAGCATGGCCGTAACAGCATCCCGCAAAGCCCGAATGTCGTCGCGGCCGAGATTGCGCGCGGCCTGGCCGAGGATGGAGGCCGATGCCTGGGCCAGCACACAGGCGCGGGTCTCGTGGCCGAGCGCGGTGACATGGCCGTGATCATCGAGGGTGAGCGTGACAATGATCCGGTCGCCGCAATTGGGGTTGAAGGCTTCGCCCTGCGCCTGTGGTGCGGAGAGGCGGCCGGCGCCATGGGCGTCGGCGGCCAGACGCAACAATTCGCGGCGGTAAAGCGGATCACTCATGGGCGCGGGCTAGATAGCTGTGCAGGTCGTCCGGCGTATCGATATCCACCAGCGGTGCGTCGGTGGTGAATTCGATCTCATAGACCAGATCGTCATTGGCGGCGATGATATGTTTTGCACCAACATCGCCTTCCAAGCCCATGATTTCCGGGAAGAAACGTCGCGCCCACAGCACCGGGTTGCCGCGCTTGCCCTGATGGGTGGCGACGCAGATGGCGCGGCCATCGGCCGGGCGAAAACCGGCAATCAGCGCGTTGAGATGGTCGGCGGTGATCGACGGCATATCGCCCAGAACGATCACTGCGCCATCAAAATCATCCGGCACAAACTTGATACCGCACTTGAGCGATGTGCTTAAACCATTTGAAAAATCGTCATTATGGACGAACGTGACGGGCAGGTCCCTGAGCGTTTCACGCACCGCATCCGCATCCTTGCCGGTGACGACGATGGTTTTTGCCGCCGTGCTGGCGTGCGCGGCTTCGGCGACATGGCGCACCAGCGGCGCCCCGTTCAGCGGGGTCAGGAGCTTGTTGCTGCCCATGCGGGAGGATTTTCCGGCCGCCAGAATAATGGCGGCGACGCGCGGCGCACGCGAGGTTCCGGGCGGCGGCTCCTCCCGCGGCTGGGGGCGGTTGCCGATCTCCATCAACAGGCCGCCGACGCCCATGGCGGCGATGTCACGCGGTGTCACCGCCAGACCGGCGGCCATCCGGCGCAGCACAAAGTCGATGCCGTTCTGTTTGGGCGAACGGGCGCAGCCGGGCAGGCCGACGATACGGGAATTGCCGACGCGGCCGAGGAACAGGAGGTTGCCGGGATCGACCGGCATGCCGAAATACTCGATGCGGCCACCGGCGGCGACAATGGCCGCGGGCACGATATCGCGCCGGTCCGTGCTGGCACTGGCGCCGAAGATCAGAATCGGGTCGTGACCGGCGGCAGCGGCCTCGGCAATCGCCGCGCGCAGGGGCGCGGTCTCGTGCGGGGTACGCCGCTCCATCGCCACCCGCGAATTGAGCGCCCGCAGGCGGGCATCGGTCGCGGTGCGGTTCTTGGCGAGCGCCGATGGGCTGGTATCGGGCAGGACGGTGGAGATCAGCGCCGCGTCATGCGGCAGAAACGGTTTGACGCTGACCACCGGCCCGGCGGCGAGGATTTTCTCGGCCGCCTCCACCGCCGCTTTCGGGGCGGCAAACGGAATGATCTTGATGGTGGCCAGCATCTGCCGCTCCTCCACCGGGGCGAAGGGGGCAAGCGTTGCGACCGTGATCGCTTCATCGATCGCGTTCAGCGCATCGACACGGCCCGCGTCGATCACCGCGAGGCCGCGCGTGGCCGCGAACAGATTGACCCGGCCGGTGAACGGGGCGTGCGCGACGGCACCGGCGCCCGTGCAGAGTGCGGCGATGCGCTGGGCGGCATCGTTCTCGGCGATGTCGTCCCCCTCCAGCCGGGCAACGACAATTTCATGGACACCGGCAGTGCTCAGCGCATCGATGTCGGCGGCGCCCAGCACATGCCCCTTGCGCAGCAGCCGGCCATTGAGGCGGCGCGAGTGGGCAAGAAGCGCGCCTTCAGCTTCGGCGATTGGCACAGATCCGAATTGCATGAAGGAAGATTAGGCGCTTTCGCGGTTGCGCGGCAAATGAAGGCGCGCGCGCAAGCCCCCCGCTTCGCGGTCGCGGTTTTCCAGCGTGATGGTGCCGCCATGGCCTTCCACAATCGCGCGCACCAAGGTGAGCCCGAGGCCGGAGCCGCCGGTTTCCATGCTGCGCGAGCTTTCGAGCCGGACAAACGGCTCAAACACACGGTCGCGATCAGCTTCGGCAATACCGGGGCCATCGTCCTCCACAATCACGTCGTAGCCATCCGCATTGGCGGCGATGCTGACCTCAGCGCGCTTGCCATAGGCGACCGCGTTTTCGATCAGATTGCGCACGGCGCGGCGGATTTCATTGGGGCGGCAGGAGACCGGCGCCGGATCGTGCAAGTGCCAGACCACCGGCTCGCCCAGATCGTCCAGATCCGCGCAGACGCTTTCGACCAGCGCGGTGAGATCGATGCTGCGCGGGGTTTCGCCACCGGCACCCTTGGCGGCGGACAACACCGCCTCGGTCAAATCCTGAAGTTCTTCGAGATTGCGTTCGAGGCGTTCGCGCAACTCCTCATCCTCGACGAATTCGATGTTGATGCGCATGGCGGTGATCGGTGTGCGCAGATCGTGCCCGACCGCGGAGAGCAATTGCCGCTGGCTTGCCAATGTGCGGCTGACCTGATCGGTCATCGCGTTGAAGGCGGCCGCGGCCTGGCGCACATCCTCCGGCCCTTCCTCGGGCACGCGCGGGGCATCCTTGCCTTGCGCGGCGGCGATGGCTGCGGAGGAAAGGCGCGACAGCGGCCGTGAAACACGGCGCGCGATGAAGGCCGCAGCGGCGGAGGCGGTAACGATTGCCGCAAGGGCGGCCAGCAGGGTTTCGGCCGGCCATGGCGGGCGCGGCGGCCGCAGCACGGTGGTCACGAGACGGGTCTGGGGATCGACCGGAATGGTGATGACCATGGCCGAGCGCATTTCAGGCACCCGCCCATGGCGGCGTATCTGTTCGCCGAACTTGACCGAAACATTGTCGTGAACGGAATCGGACGGCAACATGGCGCGCACACGGGCGGCGATGGCTTCTTCGCGCGCACTCATCCGTGGCGGGGTGCTGTTGTTGCCGTGCTGCAATTCAAAGCGCCAGACGCGCGAGGCCATCGCGTGCAGCGCACGGGGCCGCAAGTCCTGCGGTACGGCGCTGAGGAGCACCGCAGCCGACACCGTGCGGTCCAGCACGCGCTCGGTAAAGCTCGATTCATTGAGCCGTTCGCGGCCCATTTCGAACCACGCCGCGACCACGATGTTGGAAATGACAACGGCGGCGGCGGTGACGAGAATGAGTTGCGTGCCGAGGCGGCGCGGCCAGAGACGAAAGCCCATCAGACGGTTTCCGGCTCCACCGCGAACATATAGCCGCCGCCCCACACCGTTTTGATGTAGCGCGGCGATTTCGGATCGGGCTCGATCTTCTTGCGCAGGCGGCTGACGTGATTGTCGATCGAGCGGTCGAACAGATCGGCCTCGCGGCCCTTGGTCAGGTCGAGAAGCTGGTTGCGGGTGAGCGCGATTTTCGGCCGGTCGAGCAACGCGCTCAGCAGACGAAATTCCCCACTGGAAAGCGGCATCGCGACGCCATCCTGGCGCAGCAATTCACGTTGGCCGGTATCGAGAATCCAGTCGCCGAAGCGGATGCGCGCAGCTTCCGGCGGGCGCTGGCGCGGGGGCAGGGCCTGGGTCCGGCGCAGCACCGCGGCAACGCGGGCAATCAGTTCGCGCGGGCTGAAGGGTTTGGCGATGTAGTCATCTGCACCCATTTCAAGGCCGATGATGCGGTCCACCTCCTCCCCCCGGGCGGTGAGCAGGATCACCGGGATCTGGGAGGTTTCGCGGATCGAGCGGCAGAGGCTGAGCCCGTCTTCGCCCGGCATCATGATATCCAGCACCACAAGGTCGAGGGCGGCGCTTTTCATCACCTTGCGCGCGACCTGTGCATCCGCCGCCGTGGTGGCGCGATAGCCATGTTCGCGCAGGTAACGGGCCAGCGGTTCGCGGATGTCGCGCGCATCCTCCACAACCAGGATGTGGGGCGAGGATTCGTCCTTTGCCATGACCGTGTCCATGCACCTCAAGATGCGGGCGGGGCCTGAGGGATGCAAAGCCCAATTGTCTCAAAGTTTCGCATGGGAGCGCACAGGGACAAAATTTTTCAAGGACATAGGCCCTTCGGCATAGGAACGCGACAGATCATGCTTAAATCGGTCGGGGAGGGGAGAACGGAAGAGGATATGACACGGAAAACTGCACTTTTGGCCGGCGGCGCGGTGGTTGCGGGATGGGTTGCCCTGACGGCAATGGCCCTTGCCCAGGGCGCCAGTCCCGATGCCACACACAAGCCGGGTGAGCGTCACGGTTTCGGCCATGGCGGGATTTTGACCCAATTCGATCTCAACAAGGACGGCACGGTTACCAAAGCCGAATTCGACAAGGCGCTGGCCGAGCGGTTCAGCAAGGCCACCAACGGCGCCACGAGTATGACGGAAGCGCAATTCGCAGCCATCGGCAAAGACCGCATGCAGCGCTTCGACGATGCGATGTTCAAGCGCATCGACTGGAATGGCGATGGCCATATCGATCTGACCGAGTTCACCACCGCGCAGCATGCGCTGTTCCTGCGGGCGGATCGTGACGGCAGCGGCGTGATCAATTGCGCCCCGCGCGAGCGTGCCATGCACAAGGATGGTGAAGCCGGGAAAAGCGCCGAAAAAGCCGATGCAGGCAAGATGCGGCACGGCCATTTCATGCGCCATCGCGGCGGCATGATGGGCGCGCGGATGTTGTGCCAGACCGCCGGCGTGAAAGACGGCAAGCTGACCCGCGTGGCGTTCGATCAGGCCATCAAGGTGCAGTTCAATGCCAAGGCCAGCAATGGTGTGCTGAGCCCGGATGCGTTTGCATCGATGGTGTCCGACCGGATGGCGCAGGGCAAAGCGAAAGCTTTTGCACGCCTCGACACCAATCATGACGGCAAGCTGACGCTGGCGGAATTCTCCGCCCCGCAGCAGAAGATGTTCGAGCGTCTGGATCGCAACAAGGACGGTCAGATTACCAAGGATGAACTCAGCCGCGGCCATTGGCGCGGGCACGATCAGAAGCCGGGCATGGAGAAGAACCCCGGCTGAAGGTGTTTGTTTGGTCACGCAATTTATCGGAAAACCGTTTCACACTTTTCCGATTGCGTTTAATCCGGTTCACACTGGGCCGGATGAGGCTGCCGCGCGGGCGGTGAGACGCCCCCCTTCACCGCCTGCGCGCAGCACGCCCGTCATCTGGGCGAGAATGGCGATCGCGATTTCCGCCGGGGAGCGGGCGCCGATATCAAGCCCGATCGGCCCGTTGATGCGGGCAAGGTCTTCATCCGTGAAACCGTTGCCGCGAAGCCTTTCGAGGCGCGCGGCGTGTGTCTTTTTCGAGCCCAGCGCACCGATATAGAAACAGGGCGAGCGCAACGCCGCCGTCAACCCCGGATCGTCGATCTTCGGATCGTGGGTCAGTGCGACCAGCGCGCTGCGCGGACCGAGCGGGGCTTTGGCCAATGCCTCGTCCGGCCAGTCATGCGACAGGGCGGCATCGGGGAAACGGGCTTCGGTGGCAAAGGCGGTGCGCGGGTCGATGATGCGGACGCGATAACCGGCCAGCGCCGCCATCGGCACCAGCGGCTGTGCGATATGCACCGCGCCGGTGATGGCAAGATCGAGCGGTGGATTATAGACCGCGAAAAACCAGTTGCGCCCTTCGACTTCGGCCGGGCCGCTGACATCGGCGCGCGCGGCACGGGCGGCGGCAAGGCCAAGCGCCGAGGAATCCGTATACGGATCGACCAGTTTTTCTTCGCCCGTCTTCGTATCGACGGCGCGCACGATGGCGCGGCCCCTCTTGCGGGCTTCGTTCAACGACGCGAGCGTTTCCGGCCGCATGGCTCAGGCAATGACCTCGACAAAAATTTCGATGCGCCCGCCGCAGGCCAGGCCCACTTCCCAGGCGCGTTCGTTGCTGACGCCGAATTCAAGCTGGCGCGGCTTGCCATCCTCGATGGTGCGCAAGGCATCCTCGATCACCGCGTTCTCGACACAGCCGCCGGAGACCGAACCGGCAAAGGCACCATCGGCGCGCACGGCGATCTGGCTGCCGGTGGGGCGGGGTGCGGAGCCCCAGGTCTTGACCACGGTGCCGAGCGCAACCTTGTGCCCCTCGGCGAGCCAGGTGGCCGCCGTGCCCAATACATCCAGTTCCGCATGTGTGTTCATGGCGAACCCGTTTATGACGAACCTAAAGCCTGTACCACGGCGCGTTTCGCCATCACCGTGACCAGATTGGCGCGGTATTCGGCGGAACCGTGGATATCCGAATTGAGATCGGTGGGATCGATACGAATATTCTCGACCGCGGCCGGCGCGAAGTTTGCGGCCAGTGCCGCTTCCATCTCCGCCACGCGGAAGACGCAAGGCCCGGCACCGGTCACCGCGACACGCACGCCATCTTTTGTTCTGGCAACGAAGACGCCGGTCATTGCATAGCGCGATGCCGGGTTGGGGAATTTTGCGTAGCCTGCTTTTTCAGGGACAGGAAAACGGATTTCGGAAATGATCTCGTCTTCCGCAAGCGCGGTCGCAAACATGCCGGTGAAGAAATCATCGGCAGCGATGCTGCGCGCCGTGGTCGTGATGGTGGCACCGAGCGCCAGCACCGCGGCGGGATAATCCGCCGCCGGATCGTTGTTGGCGACGCTGCCGCCAAGCGTGCCCATGTGGCGCACGGCGGGATCGCCGATCTGGTGCGCCAGAATGGCAAGTGCGGGGATGGCGGATTTTACCGTGGCGGATTCCGCCACGCTGGCGTGGGTGGTGGCCGCGCCGATGGTGATGGCGCTGTTATCGCCACGGATAAAGGAAAGCTCCCTGATCTGGCCGATGTCGATCAGCTCCGCCGGATTGGCAAGGCGCGCCTTCATCGTGGTGACGAGCGTCTGACCGCCGGCGAGCAGTTTGGCCTCCGGCGATTTCTGCAGCAACGCGACCGCTTCGTTCAGCGATTGCGCGCGACGATAGGAAAAACCGTAAGGGATCATGCCGCCCCCCGCGCCATGCGGCCGGCCGCATCTTCAATCGCGCTGACGATGTTGTGGTAGCCGGTGCAACGGCAGATGTTGCCTTCAAGCTCGCTGCGGATTTTCTCCCGCGTCAGGTCGGGTTCGCGCCGGATCATATCGACGGCGGTCATGATCATGCCCGGCGTGCAGAAGCCGCATTGCAGGCCGTGGTTTTCGCGAAACGCTTCCTGCACCGGATGAAGCTGGCCGTCCTTTGCCAGCCCTTCGATGGTAAGCACGTCTGCACCGGCAGCCTGGCCTGCGAACAGGGTGCAGGATTTCACCGCGCGGCCGTTGACGTGAACGACACAGGCGCCGCACTGGCTGGTGTCGCAGCCGATATGGGTGCCGGTCAGCCCAAGTGTTTCGCGCAGGAAATAGACCAGCAGGGTGCGGTCCTCCACCTCATGCGAAACAGGCTTGCCGTTCACCGTCATGGAAACAACGGCCATGCCAAACTCCCTCGATAGCGAATAGCGGAATAGCGTGCGGCAATGTTCTGCCGTGGGGCAGGGCAGCGTCAACCCCGGCGGATTTCACGGTTCAGAGAACGAGGCCGAACAGGATCAGCAGAATGACGATGACGCCGATCAGGCCGACCACCCACAATTCCGGCCGGAGGCCTTCGCGCGCACCCGGCTGGGTTGGGGGCGTGTTTTCCACCGGTGAGGTGTCGAACATTTCGATCCCGGCGGCCTCGGCACTGGCGACACCGGGGGCGGCAGCCGAAACATCCAGCACCATCGGTTCGGGTGTGATCGCGGTGACGAAACGGGCGAAGAAGTCGTCCGCGATCTGTTTGGCGGCGCCATCGACCAGCCGCTGGCCGATCTGGGCCAGCTTGCCGCCGACATTGGCCTTCGCCGTATAGGTGAGCGCGGTTCCCGCCGGTTCGGGGGACAGTTTCACTTCGGCCTGCCCCCTGGCAAAGCCCGCGACGCCGCCCTGACCCTCTCCCTTCAGAACACAGCGATGGGGCGGGTCCATCTCCGTCAATTCCACCTTGCCTTTGAAGCTGGCCTTGACCGGGCCGATCTTCAATGTGGCTACGGCTTCGAACGTGGTGTCGCTGGTTTTGGTCAGCGTCTCGCAGCCGGGGATGCAGGCCTTCAGGACATCCGGGTCCTGAATGGCGTTCCAAACCACATCGGGGGAAGCGGGGATCAGATACCGGCCCGAGAAATCCATGCCGACCGTGCCTTCTGTGACGAAGAGTTCTTTTGTGTTGCCAAGTACTTAGCGCATTTACCTAATTTATCAACGCTATTTTGTGCGAATCTGAGACCGAACTTCACCTGAAACCCCGAATGTGCTAATTTCCTGTTAATAAAATGGGGCGTTGGGTTGGGATGAATACCGGGGTTGGAAGCTCGCAAAGCCTGGGCGAAGCTGCTTTGGAAGTCACAGGCCTTGTCAAATGGTTTGACCTCTCGAAGGGTTATGGCTTCATCAAACCATCAAGCGGTGCGGAAGGCGATGTCCTTCTGCATCAGACCTGCATTCGCCAGTCGGGCTTCAAGGCCGCCTATGAAGGCGCGAAGGTCGTGTGCGAAGCCGTGCAAGGCCCGAAGGGGCTGCAGGCGCGGCGGGTGATCTCGCTCGACAATTCGACGGCCGCATTACAGCCGGGCGCGACAGCGGCGCGGCCGCGTTTCGTCGCCGAACCGCACGGACCGGAGTTTGAGGCCACGGTGAAATGGTTCAATCGCGGCAAGGGTTATGGCTTTGTCTCGCGCGGGCCGGATACGCCGGACATCTTCATTCATATGGAAACGCTGCGCCGTTACGGCATTCGCGAACTCTTTCAGGGCCAGCGGGTGAAGGTGCGGGCGGGCGACGGCCCGAAGGGAGAGCTTGCGGCGGAGATTACGGTCGTCGATCCTTGAGACGTTGAGTCTTCCGGGGACCGATCCATGCGTGGTCTTTCGGCGGCGCTGGCCGCCGCCGTTCTTTTTGCCGGTGCGGTTGTCAGCATTACGGCCTGTGCCGCGCCCGGCAATGCGCAACGCGCGCTGCCCACAGCCGCCATCACCATCGCGACGCAAAAGGGGCCGGTGAAGCTGACGGTGGAACTGGCCGAGACCTGGCGGCAGCAGCAGGCAGGCCTGATGTGGCGCAAGACCATGGCGCCCGATGCCGGGATGCTGTTCGATTTCAATCCGCCGCAGCAGGTTTCGTTCTGGATGAAGAATACGATCCTGCCGCTGGACATGATCTTCATCCGGGCGGACGGGACGATTTCCTCCATCGCCGCCAACACCACGCCGATGTCGGAAACGCCGGTTCCCGCCGCCGAACCGGTGCGGGCGGTGCTGGAAATCAATGCCGGGCGGGCCGCGGCGCTAGGCATCCAGCCCGATGACCGGGTGCGGGGCGCGATGTTCGGCAATGCCAGAGATTAGCAGGCAGAGATTGATGCGCCGCCTGCGAGCGTGTAAGGGACCGGCGCCGGACGGGGCGTGGCGCAGCCTGGTAGCGCATCTGCTTTGGGAGCAGAGGGTCGCGTGTTCGAATCACGCCGCCCCGACCATTTCAGCCGCGGAACGCGGCGGCCCAGATATTTCAGCCGCGAAGCGCGGCGGGGAGTACGTCTATGCTTGCGCGCATCTATAAACCGGCACGAAATGCCATGCAGGCCGGTAAGGCCCGCACCAAGGTCTGGCTGCTGGAATATGAGCCGGAGACGCCGCGCAGCCTCGATCCGCTGATGGGCTGGACCAGCTCCGACGACATGCGCAGCCAGATCCAGATCGAATTCGATACGCGGGAAGAGGCGGTGGCCTATGCCGAGCGCCATAGCATTCCCTATCAGGTGTTCGAGCCGCACAGTCCCGCGCTGCGGCCAAAATCCTATTCCGAGAATTTCCGTTTCGACCGCAAGATTCCCTGGTCGCATTAGAGCGTTTAGCTGCATCGTGAAATCGGTGAAACGCTCCAAGTTTTTGTATTATCGCAATTCCAGACGGAAAACCGCTGCACACTTTTCCTGGAATTGCTGATAGGCCTGCGCGATATGCGGCGGGCAGGCCCGGAGCACAGATGCGCGAGACCCCGTAGCTCAACTGGATAGAGCACCTGCCTTCTAAGCAGGATGTTGCGTGTTCGAGTCACGCCGGGGTCGCCAACATTGCTCGACAAGATTGGTCCTTCGTTCCGTTTCCGTTCCCGTCATTTCGGTATAAGAGGGGCTATGATGAAAGCTCCTATTCGCGCTTATCGCAGTATGCGCACTGGCAAGAACCCGACTACCGCGGTGCTAACCTACGAAGCATTGCGTTCGTTGGTGCGTAGTGCATACGAGCATTTCAACCAGGAAGGGTACTTCACCGAGTACTTCGGGTATTGGTGCGTCGATAATGACGATGTTCCCGGCAAAGCAGGAAGCGACGTTTGCAACTACGCATTTTTGCACCTACGCCGGGATGGTCTTTGGCCGCTCTCCGAAAAAATACTTTCCTATACTGAGGATGATTTATTCGATGTGATCGAGTTTCTATACGATCACGTTAGCAAACCTATTGCCGGCAACTTTCACTCATTTGCCAATTGCGGCATGCACTGGCACACCTTTGATCGTAAGAGCGGTCAACAGGAATTTCAGGCTACGATTAATCCGCTCCTCGAAAGTTACAATGTTGGTTATCGACTGAGCGACAATGGTGAAATTATAGAATGCGGCCCGATCGGACTCTCAAATTTGCTGGATGCACAAGTACTATCGGCAGAGCCTACGGTGACGGAGCGTATCCAGGGCGCGGTGGATCGATTCCGGCGCCACGGAGCAAAATTAGACGATCGTCAGAAAGCCGTGCGCGACTTGGCTGACGTACTTGAATGGCTACGTCCCCAAATTAGAACCACCCTTCTCAAGAAGGATGAAAGCGACCTCTTTAAGATTGCAAACGAATTTGGTATTCGCCACCTAAACCAAAATCAAAAACTCGCTTATGATCACGCTGTATGGCTGAGCTGGATGTTCTACTACTATCTCGCAACTATCCACGCTTGCCTCCACCTTGTTGAGAGACAAAAGCGCAAGGCTTCACCTCCCGCCTAGTTACCATCACGCGATTCGGGTGCACCTGCCGCCATGAGCGCCCGGTGCCGTTGTCGTTGTCCAGTTTCGTAATCTGTATCTAGTGCCCGGACTCGTCGGCGGTGCGGCTGGCCTCGAACAGGAACCAGTTGCGCTTTTCGGCCGCGTCGATGAACTCCTCAAGGAAGCTGGCCGAGCCGACATCTTCGTGCTTGTCGCAGATGTCGTGCGCCTTCTGCAGCGATTTGATCATCGCCTTGTTGTCGTTCATCAGCTCTTTCAGCATGTCGAGCGGGGTGACGAAATCCTTGTCGTTGTCCTTGATCGACTGGTGCCGCGCGATGTCGCCGATCGAGCGCAGCGTGGTGCCGCCGAGCTTGCGCACCCGTTCCGCCAGCACATCGGTCGTGGCGTAGATTTCCGCCGCGTGATCGTCCAGCATCAGGTGATAGCTGCGGAAATGCGGCCCGCTGATGTGCCAGTGGAAATTCTTGGTCTTGAGATAGAGCGCAAAGGAATCCGCCAGCAGGCCATTCAGGGCGCGGCTGATGTCCTTCACCGCGGCTTCCGAATGATCGGTCGGGGTGTCGAGGCGCGCCGGTGCCGCGGTGCGCAGTTTTGTTACTTTGTTGGCCATGAGCCACCTTTCGAATGATTGCATCGGGGTGAACCGGCCCGCGCGGGGCGCGGTTCGTTCTGGCCTGAAAACGCAGAACTATTCCGGTTGTTCCGCATTTCGCGGCGGCGACGGCATTTGCCTTGCCCCCCGATTGTGGGAACATGCCCCCCATTGGCTATTCAAGCATTGGCTATTCAAAAACGGAGCACAAAATGACGGATTATCCTGACGTTCTCTACACCGTGAAGGACCGGATCGGGACCATCACCCTGAACCGGCCGGACCGGCTGAACGCGTACACGCCCGCAATGGCGGACGGGGTGCGCCGCGCCATGGCCGCCGCCGCCCAGGACGGGCAGGTGCGCGTGATCGTGCTGACGGGGGCGGGCCGCGGTTTCTGTGCCGGCGCCGATATGGAGGTGCTGAACGCCACGCTGAAGGGCGAGCGCGGCAGCACCGGCAACCCGGAGGATGTTGCACCGGCCTTTGCCTCCGCCTATGGGCCGAAGCTCGACCAGGATTTCGCCGATATGACGCGGTTCGCCTATTTCATGCGGACCAAGAAGCCGATCATTGCGGCGATCAACGGCCCCGCGGCCGGCATGGGGCTGATCATGGCGCTCTATGCCGATATCCGCTTCGCGGCCGACAAGGCGGTACTGACCACCGCCTTCGCCCAGCGCGGGCTGATCGCGGAGCACGGCATCTCCTGGCTGCTGCCGAAGCTCGTGGGCCCGGCGCACGCGCTCGACCTGCTGCTGTCGGCGCGGCGGATTTCGGGCAAGGATGCCGAGCAGTTGGGGTTGGTGAACCGGGCTTTTCCACAGGAAAGCTTCGTGCAGGACGTGCAGGCCTATGCCCGGCTTCTGGCCGATACGGTCTCACCCCGCTCCATGGCCGTGATGAAGGCGCAGGTATGGAAATCCTGCTTCCAGAACTTCGGGGAGGCGCTTGCCACCGCCGACGCCGAAATGCCGCCAAGTTTCCAGTGGCCAGATTTCAAGGAAGGCGTCAGCCATTTCCTGGAGAAACGCGCCCCGCGCTTCGCCGACATTTAGGGTGTTTCCGCTTGTCAGATTGACCTCGGCACCATGGGGGGTAAAACCCCCCGTGGTGGGGGACTGAACATGAAGATCGTCGGCGGTGCGTGGTCCAATTGGTCGGGCGGGGTGACCTGCAAGCCAAGGCATGTCGTTGCGCCGAAGGACGAAGTGGAACTGGCCGCGGCCGTGCGCACCGCAGAGGGCGTGGTGCGGGTGCCGGGCACCGGCCACTCCTTCACGCCGCTGAACGCGACCGACGGCACGCTGATCGACCTTGGCGCCTTCACCGGCCTCAAAGGCATGGATGTGGCGCGTGAGATCGCCACCTTCGGGGCGGCAACGCCGTTGTGGGAAATCGGCACGCTGTTGCACCCGCTGGGCTTCGGCCTCATCAACATGGGCGACATCGACCGGCAGACCTTGGGCGGTGTTGTGGGCACGGCGACGCACGGCACCGGGCCGACGCTCGGCAGTTTTTCCGCCTCCGTCACCGGATTCCAGATTCTGCTGGCGAGCGGTGAAGTTCTGCACTGTTCGCGCGACGATCATCCGGAGATTTTCGATGCCGGCCGCGTGTCGATGGGCATGCTGGGGGTGATGACGGAAATCTCTCTGCATGTGCGACCGCAATACAAGCTGGAGGAAAAAGGTTTCTTCCTGCCGCCGGACGAATTGTTTGCGAAGCTCGATACGCTGAAGGCGGAAAACCGGCATTTCGAATTCTTCTGGTTTCCTTATGCCGACCGCGCGATCTGCAAAACCTTGAACGAGACTTTGCAGGATGCACCGCCGCCGCGCAGCGCGGAGGCGATGTTTGCCCGAGGCGAGGCGGGCGCGCGCGCCCCCGACATGATGCTGTTCACCGCGATCAACGAAATTCTGCCTTATGCACCATTCCTGTTGCGCCCGGCGCACCGCATGTTCTCCCAATTCATGCCGGCACCGCCGCGCGTGCGCTGGAGCCACGAAGCGTTCCCGAGCCCGCGCAATGTGCGCTTCAACGAGATGGAATATGCCGTGCCGGCCGAGAAGGGCGCGGACTGCGTGCGCGAGATTGTCGAGTTCATCCGCAAGAACAGGATCAATACCGGCTTCCCGCTCGAATTCCGCACGGTGGCGGCCGACGATGCCTGGCTGAGCCCGTTCTACCAGCGGCCGAGCGTGACCATCGCCCTGCATCAATATCGCCGGGTGGACACCGGCAAGCTGTTCAAGCCGGTGGAGGATATTTTCCGCCGTTATGAAGGCAGGCCGCACTGGGGCAAGCGCCACACGCGCACGGCGGGGGAACTGGCGCAGATTTATCCGGTGTATGAACGCTTCCGGCAATTGCGCGCCAAGCTCGACCCGCAGGGGAAATTCCTCAACCGCTATCTCAAATCGCTGTTCGGTTAGAGCGCCAGTTTGCGGAAGAAGCAATTGGGCGCGCCGGTGTGGCAGGCGGGGCCGGTCTGATCCACCTTCAAGAGAAGTGTGTCGCCATCGCAGTCGACAAAGGCTTCGACCAGACGCTGGGTATGGCCGGAGGTTTCGCCCTTGCGCCACAAGGACTGGCGCGAGCGCGACCAATAGGTGACGTTGCCGGTTTCCAAGGTCAGCGCGAGGGCTTGCGCATTCATCCAGGCGTGCATCAAAATGACGCCGGTTTTCGCATCCTGCGCGATGGCGGGCACCAGCCCATCGGAATTGAACTGAACCTGCGCCACGAAATCGGCGCGCGAAAGCGTCTCGCTCATTGGGTTTCCATCAGGCGTTTGAGGCCGGAATCGAGATCGGCGATCAGATCGCGCACATCTTCGAGCCCGGCGTGAATGCGGAATACCGGCCCCTTGGCCGCGAACGGTTTGGCGGTGCGGGTGAAATGGGCCGGTACGATCAGACTTTCGTAGCCACCCCAGGAATAGCCGATGCCGAACAGCTTGAGCCCGTCCACGAACGTGGCCTGTGCCGCTTGCGATGCCGGTTTCAGTTCAAAGCCGAGGAGGCCGGAGGCGCCCTTGAAATCACGCTTCCATAAGGTGTGACCGGGATCGGATTCAAGCGCCGGATAAAGCACGCGCGCAATTGCCGGATGCGATTGCAGCCAGCGGGCAAGCGTGGTGGCGCTTTCCTGATGCTGGCGAAGGCGCACGCCCATGGTGCGCAATAGCCCAGCATCACATCGGCATGGCCGCCGACATATTTGGTGGCGGCATGGATCGAAAGATCGACGCCGTGATCGAGCGGGCGGAAAAACAGCGGCGTGGCCCAGGTGTTGTCGATCATCACCGAGGCGCCATGGCCATGCGCCACAGCCGCGATGGCGGGAACGTCCTGAACCTCGAACGTCAGCGAGCCGGGGCTTTCGCAGAACACCGCCTTGGTGTTCGGCTGCATCAGTTTCGCGATGCCGGCGCCGATCAGGGGATCGTAATAGGTGGTCTCGACCCCCATGCGCTTCAGCAACCGGTCGCAGAAGCTGCGCGTCGGGCCATAGCAATTGTCGGTCATCAACAGATGATCGCCATGGCTGCACACCGACAGGATGGCGAGCGCAATCGCATTGAGCCCGGAGGGGCAGAGCATGGTGCGCGCGCCACCTTCGAGAAGCGTGAGTGCGTCTTCCAGACTCTCGGAGGTTGGTGTGCCACGGCGGCCATAGGTGTAACGGGCATCGCGCGCTTCGAGCGCCGCGAGATTCGGATAGAGAATGGTCGATGCGCGGTAGACCGGCGTGTTGACCGCACCGAAATGATCGTCACCCATGCGGCCCGCATGGGTCAGAATGGTATCGCTATTATTTTGTTGCGTCGTCACCGGCGGCTCCTGCAAGCCAGTTGCGAAATTGGTGAATGGCGGGTGTTTGGGGTGCCATCCCGACAGTGATGGTGCAATCTGGCCGCAAAGTCGAGCGGGAGGATTGTGATGAGACTCAGATTTCTGGCGGCCGCGGCCGTGGCGGCATTGCTGACGGGGGCCGGTATCGGCATGGCAGCAAGCCAGTCCACTGCGCCAGAGCCAACCGAAAACGATGCCAAAGCCTTCATCGCGCAGGTGGAGCACGATCTGGCCCGCGAGGACGAATATGCCAGCCGCGCCGCCTGGGTGCAGAACACTTACATCACCGTGGATACCAACTGGCTGAATTCGCGCGCCTCGGCCGAGTTCAACGCCATGGCGGTAAAGTTCGCCAAGGAAGCATCGCGGTTCGACACGGTGAAGACCGATCCGGTGACGCGACGCAAGCTGGACCTTCTGAAGCGGATGGTCGTGCTGCCGTCGCCATCGCGCGCCGGCGCGGCGGAGGAACTGGCCAGGCTCAGAACCACGCTGGTGACCGATTATTCAACCGCGAAATTCACTTACAAAGGCAAGGCGCTGACCCTGGACGATATGGAGCAGATGTTCCGTACCCTGCGCGATCCGGTGGCGACGCGTACGCTGTGGGAAGGCTGGCGCAAGGTTTCGTCGCCGCAAATGAAGGAGCCATATTCCAGGCTGGTGACGCTGGCCAATGAAGGTTCGCGCGAACTGGGCTATCGCGATACGGGCGCGTTGTGGCGGTCATGGTACGACATGCCGCCGGACAAATTCGCCGCCAGGACCGATCAGCTCTGGTCGCAGGTGGAGCCGCTTTACAAGGATTTGCACTGCTATGTGCGCGGCAAGCTGAGCGAGAAATATGGCGATGCGGTGCAGCCCAAGACCGGCCCCATCCGCGCCGACCTGACCGGCAATATGTGGGCGCAGGAATGGGGTAACATCTACGACATCGTGGCGCCGAAAAATCTGAGTGCCGGTTACGATCTGACCGCAGCGATGAAACAGCACGGCTACACGCCGGAGAAGATCGTGCGTACGGCCGATGCCTGGTATCAGTCCATCGGGTTTGCACCGGAACCGGCGACGTTCTGGGAACGCTCCCAATTCACGCGGCCGCGCGACCGCGATGTGGTGTGCCACGCCTCGGCCTGGGACCTCGACGCCAAGGACGATCTGCGGATCAAGGTGTGCTTCACGGTGTCGGCAGACGATTTCTTCACCGCCCACCACGAACTCGGCCACAACATGTATCAGCGCGCTTATTCGGTGCAGCCCTATCTGTTTCAGGGCGGTGCCAATGACGGCTTTCACGAAGCGATCGGCGATTTCGCCGGGCTGAATGCGCTGACGCCGGGTTATCTGAAAGCCATCGGGCTGATCGACCATGTGCCGGGGCCGGAAGCCGATATTCCCTATCTGTTGCACATGGCGCTGGACAAGGTGGCGTTCCTGCCGTTCGGCCTTCTGGTGGACAAGTGGCGGTGGGAGGTGTTCTCGGGCGCGGTGGACCCGGCGCATTACAACGAAGCGTGGTGGGCGCTGCGCAAACGCTATCAGGGCATCACGCCGCCGGGGCCGCGGCCGGCCAATGCGTTCGATCCGGGCGCAAAATTCCACATCCCGAACAACACGCCCTATATGCGTTACTTCCTGGCCAACCTGTATGAGTTTCAGTTCTATCGCGCGGCCTGCCGGCAGGCGGGATGGACGGGACCGTTGAACCGCTGCTCCATCTTCAGGAACAGAAAGGTGGGCGAGAAGTTCGAGGCGATGATGAAGATGGGCGCCTCAAAGCCGTGGCCGGAAGCACTGGCCGCATTCACCGGCGAACATGACATCGATGCGGAAGCGTTGGTGGAATATTTCGCGCCGCTGGATGCGTGGTTGAAGGAACAAAACAAAGGGCAGACCTGCGGCTGGCAATGACGCAGCAGGAGAAATAAAAACGGCGGGGAGCGATCCCCGCCGTTTTCTGTTTCAGGCTTCGGCGCCTCTGGCGTTTGCAGCGGCGGCTGCGGCCGCGGCTGCTGCCGCATCGGCGGCGGGCTTCGCCTCCAGGATCGGGCGCAGCGGAAAATTGAACAGCCAGGTCAGAACGCCGGCCACGGCACCGATGGCCGAACACATCAGGAAAAAGCTCACCTTGTCCATCTGGCTGAAGAAGCTGCCGATATAACCCTGCAGCAGATTGCCGGTGAAACTGGTGATGAACCACAGCCCCATCATCATCGAAAGAATCTGCGCGGGCGCGACGCGCGCCACCAGCGCAAGCCCGATGGGCGAGAGATAAAGTTCGCCCAGCGTGATGAATGCGAAGAAGAGCGCCAGCCACAGCCAGCTTGCACCGCCTTGTGGCGCCAGATGTGCCGCCAGCGCCATGACCAGATAGGAAATCGCCAGCAGGAACAGCCCAAGCGCCATCTTGGTGACGGTTGAAGGCTCCGTCCCTTTCTTCGATTGCCGGCCCCACAGGCTGACGATCAGCGGCGTGAACGCGGCGATCATGAATGGGTTGAAGGCCTGAAACCATGTGACGGGAATTTCCCAGTCGATCAGGCCGGGAATGAGTTCCCGATTGGTGAAATTCTGCGCCCACAGATTGATGGTGTTGCCCTGCTGTTCATACGTCGCCCAGAAGAAGGTGACCGGAATGCACAACAGGATGATCGCGAAAATCGCTTTCCAATCCTGACGTGTCAGCGGCTTTTTTTCTTCCGTGTGAGTTTTCAGCCGGGCCACGCGATCCGGCGGCAATGTGCGCAGGGCGAAGACATAGATCAACTGGCCGATCACCATGCCGATACCGGCGGCGAAAAAGCCCCATTGATAGCCGACCGTTTCACCAAGAGAGCCGCAGATCAGCGGGGAGAAGAAGGCGCCGACATTGATGCCGACATAGAAGATGGAATAGGCGCGGTCGATCCGGCTGTCGCCCGGCTGATAGAGATTGCCGACCTGGGTGGAGATGTTCGGTTTGAAAAAGCCATTGCCGATGATCAGAAGGCCAAGGCCGAGAAACAGGAACTGCGGCACCATCAAGACAAATTCACCGGCCGCCATGATGATACCGCCGATGATCACGGCATAGCGCTGCCCGATCCAGCGATCGGCGATGATGCCGCCGAAAAATGGCGTGAGATAAACGAACGCGGTGTAGGTGCCATAGATCATCGAGGAGAAGGGCTGCACATCGAGCGGCCCTGTCATCGATTCGAAAAAGCGCTTCAGGGTGTGATAACCGATGACGTTCGAGGCTGTCGGTTCAAGCAGCAGATAATTGGTGAGATAGAGAACGAGGATGGCGCGCATCCCGTAATAAGAAAAACGCTCCCACATCTCTGTCGTGAAAAGATATGTCAGGCCGCGCGGATGACCGAAGAGTGATTTTTCACCGTTCTGATATGCGGTCGCGTTTGCCATGGATTGTGCCAAGCCCCCCCGAAACGGGCGGAGTTTGCCCCGAAAGCCTGGGGGAAGGGAATGGCCGCCTTCGTGCAAATCCACGTGTGTCCGCGCTGAATATTCTATCGCGGGCTGTGGCGAATACCGCTGCTTTGTTTCAGCGAACGCCCGTCTTGCGCAACGCAGAACTCAGAGGAGTTCGATATAGCGGTCTTCGCGCGCATAGGGCACGAAGCCGGCGCGCTGATAGAGCGGCAGGGCGCGCGGGTGATCCAGCGTGCAGGTATTGACCAGAACCTTGTCGATCGGGTGCGACCAGCAGAGCGAGACCGCCTGGTGGAGAAAGAAAAGGCCAAGGCCGCGGCCGACATATTCCGGCACCAGACCGAAATAGGCGAGCTGGGCAATGCCGGGATCGGCGAAATCGAGTTCCGCCATGCCCGCCGGGCAACCTTCGACATAGAGCACATAAAGCTCCAGCGTCGAGGCACCGATGATATCGGCGAGCGTCTTGTCATCGACCTTTTTGCGATCGACCCAGTAATACGCCCGCCCGATGACATCGTAGAGATAGCGGTAGAAATGCACCGGCGGATTCTTGGCGTGCAGGATCGCCACCTGTTCGCGCGGATGCACTATAACCGGGATCGACGGCCGCGCGGTCATTTCCAGAAACGTGACCACCATGGGCAGGCGGCGCGGGCGCGTCATCGGGGTTCAGCCGGTTTCCACGGGCAGCGCGGTATCGGCCCCCCATTCGGCCCAGGAACCGTCATAGAGCGCGAGGTCCTGCGCACCGCTGACACTGAGCGCCAGAAGCACGATCGCCGCCGTGATGCCGGAACCGCAGGTTGTCGTGACGGGGCGCGTAAGGTCGATGCCGCGGGCGCGGAACAGCGCGGTCAGTTCGTGCGGCGGGCGCAACGTGCCGTCGTCCAGCACAAGTTCTGTATACGGAACATTTCGGCTGCCGGGAATGCGCCCAGACCGTAAGCCCGGGCGCGGCTCGGCTTCCTGTCCGGCGAAGCGGGCCGCACTGCGCGCATCGACCACCTGTTCGTCACGGCTGGCAAGGTTGGCTTCGATATGGCTGCGGGTGCGGATAAGGCCGTTATTGGGCCGCGGCGTGAAATGGCGCGGGTAGGGAAAGCTCTCCATATTCTCCACCGGGTGGCCTTCGTGCCGCCATTTGGGCAGCCCGCCATCCAGCACAACCACATCTTCATGGCCCATGGCGCGCAACATCCACCATGCCCGTGCGGCAGAATAAATCCCGGCGCCATCATACACGACGATCAGATTGCCGTCGCCCAGCCCCAGCTTGCGCATACGGCTGGCGAATTTCGGTGCGGGCGCCAGCATGTGGGGCAGGGGGCTCGCCTCGTCCGACAGATCCTCGATGTCGAAGAACACCGCGCCGGGAATATGGGCGGAGACATATTCGGCATGGGCATCGCGGCCCGCGGCAGGCAGATACCAGGAGGCGTCGGCGATGCGCACGTCCGGCGCATCCAGATGCTGGGCAAGCCAATCGGTGGAGACCAGCGGCGAAGCACGCTTCATTTTTCGAAAGGCACCTTTGGCAACGGCGCCGGTTCGGCAAGCCAGCCCGGCGTGGGCAGGCCTTTGGAACGCAGGAACGCCGGGTTGAACAGCTTGCTCTGATAGCGGGTGCCGTAGTCGCAAAGAATGGTGACAATGGTGTGGCCGGGGCCAAGGTCACGCGCCATGCGGATGGCAGCGGCGATATTGATGCCGGTGGAGCCGCCCATGCACAGCCCTTCTTTTTCCAACAGATCGAAGATGATAGGCAGAGCTTCTTCATCTGGAATCTGATACGCGTCGTCGATCGGCGCGCCTTCCAGATTGGCGGTGACGCGGCCCTGGCCGATGCCTTCGGTGATCGAATTGCCGGAGGATTTGAGTTCGCCGGTCTTGATCCAGGAGTAGATCGCGGCCCCCATCGGGTCAGCGGCGGCAATGCGGATATTCTTGTTCCGCTCCTTCAGCGCGATGGCGACACCGCCAAGCGTGCCGCCGCTGCCGACCGCGCAGGTGAAGCCATCCACCTTGCCATCGGTCTGGGCCCAGATTTCCGGGCCGGTGCCTTCGACATGGGCCTGCCGGTTGGCGACGTTGTCGAACTGATTGGCCCAGACGGCGCCGGCCGGATTTTCCTTCGCCAGTTGCTCGGCCAGGCGGCCGGACAATTTCACATAATTATTGGGGTCTTTGTAGGGAACCGCCGGCACCTCGATCAACTGGGCCCCGAGAAGGCGCAAGGCATCCTTCTTTTCCTGGCTTTGCGTGTCCGGGATGACGATGGCGGTCTTGAACCCCATCGCGTTGGCGATCACGGCAAGTCCGATGCCGGTATTGCCCGCCGTGCCTTCCACGATGGTGCCACCGGGGCGAAGCTGGCCACGGGCAATCGCGTCCTGAATGATAAATAGCGCGGCGCGATCCTTCACCGACTGGCCGGGGTTCATGAACTCCGCCTTGGCGAGGATTTCGCAGCCCGTCAGTTCGGAGGCGTGTTTCAGCCGGATCAACGGCGTGTTGCCGACCGCGTCCAGCACATCTTTTTTGATTTCCATGATTTGAAACTAATGGTGCCGCGCGCGCCCTTCAAGCGAGGATTGGCAGCTTTTCCGCTAACGCGGGCGCAGCACCGCGTACATGTTGTCGTTCAGCGGGATTTGCCCATAGAGGCGGAATTTCACATCGAAGCCGGTTATTTTGGCCAGAAAGGCCAAGGTTGGCGGCGTGAAATACTGCACGTGGTCGGGGTGACGGAAGCCCGGCCATTTGTGGCCCAGCACCATCCGGTTCCAGCAGGCATAGTTGGGGACCTTGATCAGGGCCACGCCATCTTTGCGCAGCACGCGGCGCACCGCCTCGAGCGATTCGCGGGGGCGGGCCTCATGTTCGAGGTAGGACCACAGGGTGACCCCGGTGAAATGGTGTTCGGGAAACTGAGACAGGCCGGTGACGCCATCGGCATTGACGACGCGGCCGCCGCGCGGTTCGAACGCCGCCGCCGCGATGGCCGCCGCGCGGGATTCGATCTCGATTCCATGGGGGATATAGGCGGGTGCGAGGGCGGCAAAGCCCTTGCCGACGCTGCAGCCGACATCCAGCACCGGGCCCGGCCTGGCGAACTGTTTCATGCCGGATGCCGGCGTGGCATCGCCGAACAGGCCGAGGCGCCAGCGGGTCATCATGTCGATCCGGGCCAGGATCGGCTGTTCCTTCAGGCGGCGTTCTTCCTCACGCTTGTGCTGCCGGGTCCAGGCGATTTCGTCATAGAGGGCGCCATAAGCCGGAACCCATTCGAGGTAGATCAGCCCGCAATCCGGGCATTGCTTCATCGGCCAGTCGGGATGGCTGTAATGGACCAGCCGCGCGCTTCGGGCCGGTGCGCGGCAGGAGGGACAATCGCGGTGAACCCGCCCGTCGCCGGACGCAAGCATGGGTTGGGACATGGATGCCGTCGGTCTGAGGTTGTGCGGCCCATCAATGGCCTGCGGGCAGTCCCATAGCGGACAAAGGGGCCTGCGCCAATCGGCCATTAACGGACCTCGCGGCAATACCCATAAGGAACTGCCGCGCGGTTTCGCCGCTGTTTAGGCTGGCTTCGGCCACATTGCAACTGAGAATGGTTCGCATTAGCCTCCAACGGAATGGGGCTTCGCGACGGGCTGCCGGGAGAACGATCTTGCGTTTGAGCGAACTTGGCATCGGCGACCGGGGCGTCGTGATCGGTATCACGCCCGGCGCGGTGACGGATGAGGCCGCCATCGATCATGCGGAGCTGGAGCGGCGCCTGCTGGAGATGGGCTTCGTCGAAGGTGCGCGATTCCAGGTGCTGCATGAAGGCCTGATCGGCCGCGACCCGATTGCAATCCGGCTGGACGATATGCGGGTGGCCTTGCGCCGGCGTGAGGCCCGCGCGGTGACCGTGGACTGCACAGCAATGGACATGGCGGCGCAATGAGCGATGCCGCCCGCGCAACGGCGCCGCGGATCGCGCTGGTCGGCAATCCGAATTCCGGCAAGACGGCGCTGTTCAACGCGCTGACCGGCGCGCGGCAGAAGGTGGCGAACTATCCCGGCGTGACGGTGGAGCGCAAAGCCGGCACAGTGACCACGCCGGCCGGGCACAAGGCGCTGATCCTGGACTTGCCGGGGACCTATTCCTTGCGCGCCCGCAGCCCGGACGAAGCGGTGACGCGCGATGTGGTTCTGGGCCGCTTTCCGGGTGAAGAACCGCCCGACGTGATTGCCTGTGTGGCGGACGCGACCAACCTGCGCCTGGTGCTGCGGCTGGCGCTGGAACTGAAACAGGTGGGCCGCCCGTTGTTGCTGGTGCTCAACATGTTCGACATCGCGGAGCGGCAGGGCATCCGCATCGATCTGGACGGGCTGTCGCGCGCACTGAACGTGCCGGTGGTGACCACGGTGGCGGTACGCAAGCGCGGGCTAGATGCGCTTCTGCGCAAGCTCGACGAACTCTCCGCGCAAGGCGTGCACGGCGCAACCGCGTGGCGCGAGCCGAGTGCCGCGGAAATCCGCGCCGCGCATCGCGATTCCGAACGGATCATGCGCGAATTCGTCAAACCGCCATTGCGCCCGGATACATGGACCGGGCGACTCGATTCCGTGCTGCTGCATCCCGTGGCGGGCACGCTGATCCTGCTGGTGATCCTGTTCCTGATGTTTCAGGCGGTGTTCAGTTGGGCAACGCCGGTGATGGATCTGATCGATGCCGGTTTCACCTGGCTCGGCACGCTGGTCGCCGAATATCTGCCGGACGGATTGCTGCGCAGTTTCATCGCCGATGGGTTGATTGCCGGGGTCGGCAGCGTGGTGGTGTTTCTACCACAGATCATGGTGCTGTTCTTCTTCATCATCCTGCTGGAAGATTTCGGCTACATGGCGCGCGCCGCGTTCCTGATGGACCGGTTGATGGGGGCCGCGGGCCTGCATGGGCGCGCCTTCATTCCGCTGTTGTCGAGCTTTGCCTGCGCCATTCCGGGCATCATGGCGGCGCGCGTGATCGACAACAAACGCGACCGGCTGACCACCATACTGGTCGCGCCGCTGACCACATGTTCGGCGCGCATTCCGGTCTACACGCTGATCATCTCCGCCTTCATCCCGCAGAAACTGGTGTGGGGCTTCGCCAATCTGCAGGGACTGGTGATGTTCGGGCTTTATGCCACCGGCATTATCAGCGCGCTGCTCGTGGCCTTTGTCATTCGCAAGATCCTGTGGCGCAGCGCGAGCGAGCCGTTCCTGATCGAACTGCCGTCCTACAAGGTGCCGGACGTGACGAACGTGCTGCGCGGGGTGTGGCAGCGCGGCAAGATCTTCCTGCGCCGGGCCGGCACCATCATTTTCTCGCTGATGGTGGTGGTGTGGTTCCTGAGCAGCTTTCCGGGCGCACCGGAAGGTGCAACCGGCCCCGCGATCGATTACAGCTTCGCGGGCATGTTAGGGCATTTGATCCATCCGCTTCTGGCGCCGATCGGCTTCACCTGGCAGATGGCGGTGGCGCTGGTACCGGGCATTGCGGCACGCGAAGTGGCCGTGGGTGCGCTCGGCACCGTTTATGCCATCGGTGGACAGGTGGGGACCGGTACGCTGGGCGCCGCGCTGGCCGCAAGCTGGCCGCTGGCGACCGCGCTATCGTTCCTCACCTGGTATGTGTTCGCGCCGCAATGCCTTTCCACGCTTGCGGTGGTGAAACGTGAGACCAATGGCTGGCTGTGGCCGAGTGTGATGTTCACCTACATGATCACGCTGGCCTATATCGCATCGTTCATCGTCTATCACGTCGCGAGCGCCTTGTTCGGCTGAAACTGCATCGATGTTCCGTAACCGTTCCATCGCAACGGTTGCGCTCTGCCGCCATTTGTGTTGGGTGACGCCATCCCCACATCGCAGACAGGAGGCAGAGCGTTGAACGATACTGCTTTGTACAACTGGATCACCGGATTTTACGGGCACTGGTCAGGTGCCATCTTCGCATTCGTCATCGTTTTCACGGTGCTGGCCGTCAATGCCGTTCTGCATCGCGTGCTGACCGCGATTGCGCGGCGCACCGAAGCGAAAGGGCGGCTGTGGGAAGAAGCGTTCTTCAGCGCGGCAAGCCAGCCCGCGCGTGGTGTGGTCTGGATCATCGGCCTCAGCATTGTCGTCAAATTGTTGAACCATGGCGGGCAGTTTTCGTTGCTGTCGCAGATATTTCCGCCGGCGCGCGATGTGGCCGTCATCGGTCTGATGGCGTGGTTTCTGCTGCGCGTCGTGCAGCGCATCGAACAGAACATCCGCGTGCGCGCGAGCCGGGAGGGGCGGGAGCTTGATCCCACGGCGGTGGATGCCATCGGCAAGCTGGTGCGCGCCTCCATCATGATCACCGCGATCCTGGTGGCGTTGCAGGCGCTCGGCTTTTCCATTTCCGGTCTTCTGGCATTCGGCGGGATCGGCGGCATCGCAATCGGGTTCGCGGCGCAGGGACTTGTCGCCAATCTGTTCGGCGGGTTGACGGTTTACGCCAGCAAGCCGTTCAAGGTCGGCGAATGGATCATCATGCCGGAGCATGACGTGATGGGAGAGGTGCAGGAGATTGGCTGGCGCGCCACGCGGATCATGGGTTTCGACCGCAGGCCGTTCTATGTGCCCAATTCGCTGTTCAACACAGCGGTGCTGATCAACCATTCGCGCATGACCAACCGGCGGATCACAGAATATCTGCATCTGCGCTATTGCGATGTCGGCAAGGTGGAAGCCATCGTTGCGGAGACCAACGCGATGCTGGGCGAATATCCCGGCATCGAACACGACTTCTTCGTGTTCCGCTTCGACAGTTGCGGTGAGTTCGCGCTGAAGCTTTATCTTTATGCCTTCACGGTCAGCACCTCCTATACCGATTACATGCAGATCAAGGAGGATCTTCTGCTGCGGATTGCCGGCATCGTTCGTGCGCATGATGCGGAACTTGCGGTGCCGACCTCGACCGTGCATGTGCCGGAAGGCCTTCGCCTGCATGGCGGGAACGGGCGGGAATTGCCCGATCCGGTGCTGGCCGGGCAATTTCCGGTTTCCAGTCCGGCGCGGGGGTAGGGGCAGTCAGGCAGCCGCTTTCAGCACCTCTGCCAGTTTGCCGGTCATTTCGTCGATGTGAGATTGTTCGGCGATCAGCGGCGGAGAGAAGGCGACGCAGTCGCCCGCGATGCGGATCACCACATCCTTGTCGAAGAACATGGTTTTCATAACGTCGAAAGCGCGCTTGCCCGGCGCCCCGGTAACCGGCTCCAGATCGATCGCCGCGGCAAGGCCGATATTGCGAATGTCCTGAACCAGCGGCGTGCCGCGCAGGCTGTGCACGGCCTGTTCAAAATAGGGTTCGAGGGCGGCAGAGCGTTCAAACAAGCCTTCGTCGCGATAAAGATCGATGGTGGCGCAAGCCGCGGCCGCCGCCAGCGGGTGGCCGGAATAGGTGTAGCCGTGGAACATGTCGATGGCATGATCCGGGCCGGTCATGAACTGTTCGTAGATGCGCCTGTCCACAATCGCGCCGCCCATCGGCACGGTGCCGGAGGTGACACCCTTGGCAAAGGTGATGATGTCGGGCGTGACACCGAAACGCTCCGCCGCGAACCCGGCGCCCAGGCGGCCGAAGCCGGTGATCACTTCGTCGAAGATCAGCAAGATGCCGTGCTGTTCGGTGATGGTGCGGAGTTTTTCGAGATAGCCCTTTGGCGGCGGCAGCACGCCGGTGGAGCCCGCCATCGGCTCCACGATCACGGCCGCGATGGTGGAGGCGTCGTGCAGGGTGATGATCTTCTCCAGTTCATCGGCCAGATGGCCGCCCCACACCGGCTGGCCTTTGCTGAACGCCTGTTCGGCGCGGTTATAGGTGGCGGGCAGATGGCTGGCCGGAAAGGTCAGCGCGTCGAACCAGCGCCTGTTGGTGCCGATGCCGCCGGCCGAAATGCCCGCCATACCGACACCGTGATAGGCGCGTTCGCGGCCCACGATGCGGGTGCGCGTGCCTTCCCCGCGGGCGCGGTGCCAGGCCACTGCGATCTTCACCGCAGTATCAGCAGCTTCCGACCCCGAATTGGCGAAGAAGACATGATTGAGATTGCCGGGCGCCAGTGCGGCGATCTTGGCTGCAGCCTCGAACGCCTTGGGGTGGCCGAACTGGAAGTTCGGTGCGAAGTCGAGCGTGGCGGCTGTTTCCTGAATCGCCTTGACGATCGGGGCGCGGCAATGCCCGGCGTTGGAGCACCATAGACCGGCGGAGGAATCGAGTATCTTCCGCCCCGCCTGATCGCGGTAATACATCCCCTCCGCACCGGTGATGATGCGCGGATTGCGCTTGAACTCGGTATTGGGCGTGAAGGGAAGCCAGAACGCTTCAAGCTGATTGGTCGAAAGCGCGGTCATGGAAATTATGTCCTTTTACGGCAGTAAGCCGGTCTGAGTGCCGATGGCGAGAGTGCCGCTTTCGCAGTTCGTCCGCAAACCGGCGTGCGTGACATGTGGTTCAGGCATAGCGGGAAAGCGCATAATCGGCGGTTTCGATTTCTGGTTTTGCACCGCTCACCATGTCGGACAGCACGCGGGCGGAGCCACAGGCCATGGTCCAGCCCAAGGTGCCGTGGCCGGTGTTGAGATGGAGATTCCTGAATCGCGTCGGTCCGACCAGCGGCGTGCCATCCGGCGTCATCGGCCGGAGCCCGCACCAGAATTTGGCGGCAGAGAGATCACCCGCACCGCCAAAGAGATCGCCGACCGATTTTTCCAGTGTCCTGCGCCGCGCCTCGCGCAAGGTGCGGTCGAAACCCGCAATCTCCGCAATGCCGCCAACGCGAATGCGATCCCCCAACCGGGTGATGGCGACCTTGTAGGTTTCATCCATCACGGTGGAAACGGGCGCGCGCTCCGGGTTCACGATGGGAAGGGTGATGGAATAGCCCTTCACCGGATAGACCGGCAGCCTGAGACCCAGCGGCGCGAGAAGACGCGGCGTGTAACTGCCGAGCGCGGCAACGAAATGGTCGGCCGCAAGCACTTCACCGCTGCCGAGTTGAATGCCGGTTACGCGGCCGCCTTCGTGGATCAGGCGCTGGATCGCGGTATCGTAACGGAAGGTGACGCCAAGCGCCTCCGCCTGCGAGGCGAGTGCGTTGGTGAACAGGAAGCAATCGCCGGTCTCGTCATGCGGCAGGCGAAGCCCGCCGGTGATGTGGTCCCGCACGGGCGCAAGGCCGGGCTCGGCCGCGGCACAGCCCTGCGGGTCCAGAACCTCAAACGGCACACCGGCAGCCCGCAGGATTTCGATGTCGCGGGCCATACCGTCGAACTGCCGCTGGGTGCGGAACACCTGCAACGTGCCCTGCATGCGCTGGTCGTAAGCGATGTTGGTTTCGCTGCGCAGTTCATCCAGACAATCGCGGCTATATTCTGCCAGCCGCAACATGCGCGCCTTGTTCACCGCGTAGCGTTTTGCCGTGCAATTGCGCAGCATCTGCGCCAGCCATGCGATGGTCGCCCAATCGAACACCGGGCGCAGCACAAGCGGCGCGTTCTTCATGAACATCCATTTCAATGCTTTGAAGGGCACACCGGGCGCCGCCCATGGCGAGGCGTAGCCGGGCGAGATTTCGCCCGCATTGGCGAAACTTGTTTCGCGTGCGGCACCCGGCTGGCGGTCGATCACGGTCACCTGATGACCGGCCTTTGCCAGATAATAGGCCGAGGTCACGCCAACGACACCAGCACCCAGAACAATGATGGTCATTTCGAATATCTCTATGTCCGATAGTCGCGCGGGTAACGGCGCCCGAGCTTCGCCAGAATTTCTGAAGGAATGGTGCGGGCGTCCGCCGCAAGACGCGTCAGCGTTTGATGCGGGCCGATCATCTCCACCAGATCGCCGGGACGGATCGCGCCTTGCGGCAGGCGGGTAATATCGACCCCGACCGTGTCCATCGACACCATGCCGCATAGCGGCAGGCGGAGGCCACGAAAATAGACGCTGCCGCGATGGGCGAGGCTGCGCGGAATACCATCGGCATAGCCCGCCGAAATGGTGGCGACGCGCATCGGCCGCTTTGCGATATGGGTTTTGCCGTAGCCGACGCCATCGCCAACCGGCACTGTCCGCGTTTGCACCACGGAAACCTGCAGGCTGACGATGGCCGCAGGAAGATCATGCAGCGTGCGGGCGAACAGCAGCGGCCCGCCATCCACAGGGCGGCAGGCGATGCTTTGTTCGGCCTTTGCGACCGCGGGGGGAATGCGCGTGCGCGATCCGCTGCCGATGGGTTGCAGCAGCAGAGGGGCCGGACCTGCCTTGCCGCCAATGCGGCTGGTCCAGCGGCGGGCCTGATCGGCCGAACGGAACACCGGCATGATGCCGGCTTTGGCGCAGGCGGTCTCGTCTGACGGTATCAACGGATTGAGGACATAGAGCTGCGTCTGCGGCGAAAGCACCGGCTTCAGTGCCAGCGCCTCCCCAGCCATGCCGGTGAAGAAATACCGGCACCCCACGCTTTCGAGGGTGGCCGCAGCGTGGGCCGCGCCAAGGCCACAGGCATCGGCGGAGACGATGGCACCCACATCTGCCGGTGCGGCCGCACGCGCCAGCGCACGCCAGGCGCGTTTCAGCGCCCCGAGGTCGATTATAAACCGGCCGACTGCGCCGGTTTTGATGCTCTCCATAACGCGTGGCCACGGCGGAGGATGTGACGGCCTGACCGTAGCGCAAGGATCGCCGAATTACCTGCCGATTAAGTGATGATTTATGCGCACAGTGCTACTTTCTGCAATTATCGGCGGTATTTTGGATGGAATGGCATGTTTGAGCTGGACGAGGCCGATCGCGAGATTCTGCGGGCGCTGCGCCTGAACGCGCGGCTTCCCAACACCCAGCTTGCGGAGGCGGTGGGGCTTTCGCCCTCGGCCTGCCTGCGCCGGGTGCAGCGGCTGGAGGAGCAGGGCATCATTCGCGGCTATACCGCGCTGGTCGCCTCCGGCGCCACCGGGCAGGGGCAGGTGGTGATCGTTCAGATCACGCTGGAACGGCAGACCGAGCCCTATTTCGACCGCTTCGAGGCCGCGGTGCGCAAATATCCTGAAATCCGCGAATGCTTTCTGATGACGGGGGATGCGGACTATCTGCTGCAGGTCGAGGCGGACAGCGCCAGCGATTTCGAGCGCATTCACAAGGACATCCTGTCAAAGCTGCCGGGGGTCCTGCGCATTCATTCGAGCTTTTCCATCCGCAACGTGCTGGCCGGGCCGAACGCCTGAGCGCGCGCCGCTTGAACCGTCCCGGGCGTTGCAGTATCGGTGGCGATAATCCATAATCGGAATTATTATTCCGGTTTTGTACTGCACGGCACTTCCTCGGCGTATCAGGGGTGCGCGGCATAGAGGTGAGACCAACGAGCCATGCCGCGCATCAGCCGCATTGAGCCCGCCGTCATGCTGGCGACGATCGTGCAATGGCTTGTCCTGGCGACCGTTGCGGGCGTCATCGTCGGCACCGGCACGAGTATTTTTCTGCTCAGCCTGAATTACGCGACGGGAACGACCGCCGCCATCCCGCTGTGGCTGCAGATGATCCTGCTTCCTGTTGGCGGCATTCTAAACGGCTTGTTGCTTTATTATGGCTATAAACTGAACAAAACCGGGCTTGGCGATTCCGTGATTGCGGCAGTGCACAAGCAATCGGGCCGCATGCCGCTCATGACCATCGCGATCAAACCGGTGGCGGCGCTGATCACGCTTGGCTCCGGCGGTTCGGCGGGCCGCGAAGGGCCGTGCTCCCACATCGGGGGATCGCTCGCCTCCGGCATCGGCAAATTGTTCGGCGTCAATGCGGAGCTTCAGAAGCGGCTGGTTGCCTGTGGTGTCAGCGCCGGTTTCGCCAGCGTGTTCGGCACCCCCATCGCGGGCGCCATTTACGGTGTGGAGGTGCTCGCCATCGGGCAACTGCGCCATGACTTCCTGTTTCCCGCGATTGTCGCCGGTGTCTCGTCCTACGAGATCAGCAAATTCTGGGGCGTGCCTTATCTCTTTTACGTGATCGCGCCGCTGCCGGAGTTCAGCGAAACGCTGTTCCTGAAAACGATCATCATCGGCATCGTCTGCGGCGGCGTGGCGGCGCTGTTCGTGGAGGCTGTCTATTTCGCCCGTACGCAAGCCGAACGCATTCGTGACCGGTTCAAATTGTGGCCGCCGCTGATGCCGTTTCTGGGCGGTATCGTGCTGTCGCTTCTGATCATCGTGATCCCGACCGATTATCTCGGCCTCAGCCTGCCTATCATGGACCGGGCACTGGATGGCCAGGCGATACCTTATCTGGGCTTTCTGTGGAAAATCATTCTAGTCGCGATCACGCTGGGTTCCGGCTTCTACGGCGGCATCGTAACACCGCAATTCGTCATCGGTGCGATTGTCGGCAATGTCTGCGCCCACTTTCTGGGTATCAGCCCGGCGCTCGGCGCAGCCATCGGGCTGGTTGCGATGGTCGCGGCCGCTTCCAACACACCGGTCGCGGCCATTCTGATGGGCGTTGAATTGTTCGGCGGCGTCACCGGCACCGGCTATGTGGCAGGCGCGGTCATTGCCGCCTATGTCGTCAGCGGCCATCGCAGCGTTTACCCCGACCAGTTGATGATCTACCCGAAATCATCGTGGATGTACGGCACACAGGGCCTGCCGTTGGAGCAGGGGAACCTCCATCTGTCTTACGGCGCGCGGAAACGGCTGAGCCGGCTGCAAAGCCGCTGGCGCGCCACGCGCAACGGTTTTTTCCGGCGCCCGAACGGCAAAGCACCGGACGACGATCGCCGTGGTGGCGGGGCATAGGTCGAGGCGCGATCGTCCCTCTTCGGATTTTCCGAAGCTCAACGCGAATTCGCAAATTGTGAAACGCCGGGAAGCGACCTAGCGTCAGCCGCATGACACAGTTGCTCATCGCGGCCCTAGCCGGGTTGTTGGGCGGTGCCGCCAACGCCGTGGCAGGTGGCGGTTCCTTCATCACGTTCCCGGCCCTGATCCTCACGGGAATGCCTCCGGTAGCCGCCAACCAGACCAGCAGTGTCGCACTCTTGCCGGGAGGCTTGGCCAGTTCATGGGCGTACAGGAGCGAAATTCGCTCTTTTGATCAGGTCGCTCTCCCCGTCATGGTCGTTCCGACACTTTTGGGCGGCGGCACCGGCGCGGCTCTGTTGTTGTTAACCCCCAGCAGAGCCTTCGATCTGATTATTCCGTGGCTTGTTCTTATCGGCGCCCTCACATTCGCCTTCGGCAAAAGGCTTCAGTCGCGCCTGAACACGAACGGCAAGCCGATCCGCCTGGGCGCAATCCGAATTTTCCAGTTCGTACTCGGAACTTATGGCGGCTATTTCGGTGGCGCTGTCGGCATCATGATGATGGCGGGCTGGATGCTGTTCGGCCTGACCGACATCCGGGCGATGAACGGCATGAAGACGCTGATGCTTGCCGCAACCAAGATCGTCGCGGTACTGGTATTCGCCTTCTTCGGCCATGTGTATTGGATCGTCGCCTTGTGTTTGGCGGTTGCTGCGGCGGTTGGCGGATACGCGGGCGCTTTTATGACGAAGCTTATAAGTGCCGAGGCCCTCAGAACCGTTATCAGCGGCGCGTTTTTCGTCGTGACCGCGGCGTTTTTCTACAGAGGTTATGGATAGTCGGGGGCAGGATTTGCTCGCGCGCGGCGCCTATTGCTCCGCAAGCACCGCGGAAATGCGCAATGCCGCATCGACGACGGATGTCAGCGGCTGCGAAAAGCCATTGCAGATCCAGTCGCGCGCGATCTGCACGACCGCGCCGGAAACCCCCACGCGCAGGGCCGGATCGCGTTGTACCGGGGCATCCGTCCAGGCTTGCGTCAGCAAATCCGTGAAGCGTTCAAAGGTCAGCCGCGCGATTTCGTGCGCCGCCGGACTGATATCGGCCGCTTCGATCACAAACACACGCGCCGGTGCAGGCTCGGCCTGTAGTCCGCGATAGTAAGCTTCGAGGATCGCGCGCGCCTTCCCGGCAGGGTCACCCCGAACCGCTTCGCCCGCCGCCCGGACCTCATCCAGCATCCTGGCCGAGACATCCTTGAACAAGGCCAGAAACAGCGCCTCGTTGTTCGGGAAGCTTTCGTAGAAATAGCGTTCCGTCAGGCCGGCACGCTCGCAGATCGCCTTGACGGTGGCGTTGCGATAGCCGCGTTGCGCATAGACATCGCAACCTGCCTTGAGCAGCGTTTCACGGCGCAGCAGACGGCGTTCCTCCGCCGTCGATCCGAGATAGGTGCGTGTTATCGCCGTGACCACGGGCGGGCTCCTCAGTCGCGCGGGCCCGGCACGGCCACATGGTTTTCGACAACGGTCATTGTCATATCCCGGTTGCGATATGCTACTTGCCAGAACAGCCTAATACGCGGAATTTCCTGTAATTGACAACGATAATTGTCAACAATAAACAGGAAGAAGAACCGCTTCCGGAGCCACCTCATGGCCAAACTGTTTGAACCGCTCGCATTCGCACGCGGTCCGGCGATGCCGAATCGCTTCATGCTGGCGCCCCTCACCAACTGCCAGAGCCATCCCGACGGCCGGTTGTCGGATGAGGAATTCCACTGGCTTACCCTGCGCGCCGAAGGCGGCTTCGGTCTCACCATGACGTGCGCCTCGCATGTTCAGGCGCGGGGTCAGGGCTTTCCGGGCCAGCTCGGTATTTTCGGCGACCAGCACATCGAAGGCCTCACCCGCCTTGCCGCCGCAATCAAGGCGAAGGGCTCCGTCTCCGCGGTGCAGCTTCATCATGCCGGCAACCGTTCACCCAAAGAGCTGGTCGGCGATATCGTCTGTCCCTCCGACGATCCGGAAACCGGGGCCCGCGCGCTCACACTCGCCGAGGTGGAGGGGCTGCGTGACGATTTCATCGCCGCCGCCAAACGCGCCGAACGTGCCGGTTTCGACGGCGTGGAGCTGCATGGCGCGCATGGTTACATCCTGCTCGAATTTCTTTCGCCGGCGCTCAACCGGCGGGAAGACCGCTATGGCGGCAGCCTCGAAAACCGCTCCCGCATCATCTTTGAAATTATCGATGGTATCCGCGCGCAGTGCCGTGCGGACTTTCAACTCGGGTTGCGCCTGTCGCCCGAACGCTTCGGCGTGAAACTGCCGGAGATCCGCGATGTTGCCGCGGAGATTCTGCACCAGGGCAAGATCGACTATCTCGACATGTCACTCTGGGACTACACGATCGAGCCGAAGGACGAAGCGTTCAAGGGCCGCTCGCTGATGAGCATCTTCACCGAACTGCCCCGTGGCGAGGTTCGCCTGGGTGTCGCGGGCAAGATCCGCGACACGGAAGATGTGGTCAACGTCATTGAAGGCGGTTGCGATTACGCGTTGATCGGCCGCGCCGCGATCTTGCGCCACGACTTTCCCCAGCGTGTCCGCCGCGATCCCGCTTTCCGGTCGCCGCCGCTTCCCGTCTCGCCCGGCCACCTCCTCGGCGAAGGCCTCAGCCCGCGATTTGTCGAATATCTGCGCAGCTTCCCGGGCTTTGTCAGCGCCGAGGCACCGGTGGTCCCTCACGACGAGGCGATGCGCATGTGGATGAAGACGGACGGCTGAAAGCGCTATCGGCGTCCCCAGCCAGGGGAAAGGCGGAATCCGCCGCGGCTTGAATATTCGGTTGAATATTTGGCTCGCCGGGTCCGGCGATGACCAAACCTATACCTCGACCATAGCCCTACCCCAATGCGGCTGGAAAGAGCCGAGGCGCCCCCGGACTACGAAGAACCCCGACGCAGCACTACGAACCCTTCTCAGGGACAAGGCCATCGCCCTGGTCCGCGAGAAGGGCGTGGCTCGCACCCGCGACTTTGCGGCCCTGGGCATCACCCGGTTCTACCTCTGCAAATTGTGCGCCGAGGGGCACCTGGCGCGGGCCGGCTATGGCCTTTACGCCGCTCCGAAGGAAGCCGCATGAGCGGGGGAACCGCCATCGGCCGTGGTCCGCTCACCGCCACGCGGGCCGCGACCGCCAACCCGTTGGGAACCCCAAATCAAGGGGGCGGATATGGGGGTGGGCTACGAAAAGGCTATCCAGCCGGGTCGGCCAATCCTGCCCGGCCGGCAGCGATCGCAATAGCCCCTGGATGGCGACCGCCTGGGCATAGAAGGTCGTATTGGGCATGAGGTCGGCCTGGTAGGCTCTGGCGACCATTGGCTTGATGGTGAAGACACGGTTCCAGAGCCGGGCGTGGTGGGCGCATAGGTTGCGGGTATAGGAGATCGCGTGCGCCCAAGAGTCCAAGACGACATCCGGTACGCCCAGGCGGCCAGCGATCCGTCGTTTGGACCTGCGCTCCAGGAGCCGGAAGGTCTGCGACACCGTACCGAAGGAAAGCACCTCAAAGACCATCCAGCTCGGCGGCAGCGGCGGCGCGCCGTAGGCCGCATAGTAGTGCCGGATGGCCGTATCCCGCCGATGGGCATCGCGCGGGTCATGGCCGATGTCCTCCTGGATCTTGGTCAGCAGGCGCCCGTGATCCGCATGGGGTGCGAACCGCGCCGGATCGAGGAACCAGTGCGGGCCGTAGGCCACCGCCATCGTATCGGTAATGGCCGCCCTGAACCCGACTTCGACTCGTTCGACCGCGTCCATTGTTGCCAGCCGCAGATGGCGGTCGAAATTGTAGAGATCGAGAATTGTGCCGAATGTGGTGCCCGGCCGGAACATATGCCGGTCCGGGCCGCGCCCGCCGCGCTGGAACGGCAGCATGTATCCCGACAACCGAAAGTACCCGATAGCCTCCAGCCATCGTCTCGCCAGCACCGTGTCGGGGACAACAAGCCCACGGCCGGCGAGCAAGGCAATCTGATCTGCCACGCTCAGGGCCGGTTTGGTGAAAGTGGGCTTGGCTTGAGGCAAAAGAAAACCCGCCGGGTGCGCATCGTTGAGAGGCGTGGCGGGTGTTGTTAAGGCGTATATAGGATTTCGCGTCCCAAACGTCAACCACGTCCACATCCGCCCTTCAGGATGGTCAATGGAAGCGCAGGGTCAATACAAAAACCCCGTTCCGTCAGGCACTTCGCAGACAATCGTAGAATAGCGCACGAATAGGTCGGTTGGCTTCCGCCACGCCGGCCGTCGCTCGCGCGCTCCGAGGGGCGGCAGTCGTCCAAAGCCCTTGCTAAGGGCTCCGCCCTCGCGCGGGCAAGGGTAAAGCGCCGGCGGGCCGGCGCCGACCGGGCCGGTTTCCCCGACCTTCCTTCGCCTGCGGCTCCGTGCAGGCCGGGTGATCCCCCTCCGGCCCGGTCGCCCTTGCCCTTGCTACCC
>JAFKEW010000010.1 GCA_017308375.1 Alphaproteobacteria bacterium | reverse complement strand
ATCTGGTCATAGGCCGTAAACGTCGCACCGCCCGTCTCCGCAAGCACCTTCGTGATCGCAGCCGTCAGCGACGTCTTGCCATGGTCAACATGGCCAATCGTCCCAATGTTGCAGTGCGGCTTCGTCCGCTCAAATTTCGCCTTGGACATCTATTTCTCCGTCTACAGACCTTTTGTTTGACCTGATCGCTTCAACGCTGGCTCAGGCGTATTTCGCCTTCACTTCATCCGCAATTGCCTGCGGCACCTGTTCATAGTGATCGAACTGCATCGTGTACTGCGCCCGGCCCTGGGACATCGAACGCAGCGTATTGATGTAGCCGAACATGTTCGCCAGCGGCACCATCGCGGTGACGATCTGGGCGTTGCCGCGCGTATCGGTGGACTGCACCTGCCCGCGCCGCGAATTGAGGTCGCCGATCACGCCGCCAAAATAATCTTCAGGCGTCACCACCTCGACCTTCATGATCGGTTCCAGCAGCTTCACCGCGCCCCGCGAGGCCAGCTCGCGGAACGCCGCGCGCGCCGCGATATCGAAGGTGAGCGCATTGGAGTCGACGTCATGATATTTGCCGTCGATCAGCCGGGCTTTGAAGTCGATCACCGGGAAGCCGGCCAGAAGCCCGCTTTCCTTCTGCGTCGCGATGCCCTTTTCCACCGACGGGATGTATTCCTTCGGGATCGCACCACCGACAATGCCGTTCTCGAACACGAAACCGGAACCAGCTTCGAGCGGTTCGAATTCGATCTTCACTTCGGCGAACTGACCTGCGCCACCCGTCTGCTTCTTGTGGGTGTAGAGAATGGTGACGGGCTTCGACAGGGTTTCGCGATAAGCCACCTGCGGCGCACCGACAGCGGCATCCACCTTGTGCGTGCGCTTCAGGATATCGACCTTGATCTCCAGATGAAGCTCGCCCATGCCCTTCAGGATCGTCTGCCCGGATTCCGGATCGGACGATACGCGGAAGGAGGGATCTTCCTGCGCCATGCGGTTGAGCGCGATGCCCATCTTTTCCTGATCGGCCTTGGTCTTCGGCTCGATCGCGACCTCGATCACCGGATCGGGGAATTCCATCCGTTCCAGAATAACCGGGTTGTTGGGATCACACAGCGTTTCGCCGGTGGTCGTCACCTTCAGGCTGGCAAACGCCACGATGTCGCCCGCACGGGCTTCCTTGATGTCTTCGCGAGCATTCGCGTGCATCAGAAGCATGCGGCCCACACGCTCCGTCTTCTCTTTCACCGAATTGAGCACGCCGCTGCCGGAGGTCACGGTGCCGGAGTAAATGCGCACAAAGGTGATGGAGCCGACGAACGGATCGTCCACAATCTTGAACGCAAGACCGGAGAACGGCGCCTTGTCATCGGCCGGACGGGTCATGTGCTCATCCGTGCCGGGCTTCACACCATCGACCGGCGGAATATCGAGCGGCGACGGCAGATAGGCCACGACCGCATCCAAAAGCGTTTGCACGCCCTTGTTCTTGAACGCCGAGCCGCACATTACCGGCACGAAATGGAATGCAATGGTACCCTTGCGGATACAGCGCTGCAGGTCCTCTACGTTCGGCTCGTTGCCTTCGAGATAGGCTTCGAGCAGCTTGTCGTCCTCTTCCACCGCCATCTCGACCAGAGCGGCGCGAAGTTCCTGCGCCTTTTCCTGAAGGTCCGCGGGAATTTCCAGCTCGTCATATTTCGCGCCGAGTTGTTCGTCGTGCCAGACGAGCGCCTTCATGTGCACGATGTCGACGATACCCTTGAATTCGGATTCGGTGCCGATGGGCCAGGTGAGGACCATCGGGCGGGTGCCCAGGCGATCCACCATCATGTCGACGCAGCGCTGAAAATTGGCGCCCATCCGGTCCATCTTGTTGACGAAGCAGATGCGCGGAACGTGGTATTTATCGGCCTGACGCCAGACGGTTTCGGATTGCGGCTCCACACCGGCAACCGCATCGAACACCGCCACCGCGCCGTCGAGCACGCGCATGGAGCGTTCGACCTCGATGGTGAAATCGACGTGTCCCGGCGTGTCGATGATATTGATCCGGTGATCTTTCCAGAAGCAGGTCGTCGCGGCCGACGTGATCGTGATGCCGCGTTCCTGTTCCTGCTCCATGAAATCCATGGTGGCCGAACCATCATGCGTTTCACCGATCTTGTGGTTCTTGCCGGTGTAAAACAGGATTCGCTCGGTCGTCGTGGTCTTGCCGGCGTCGATATGCGCGGCAATGCCGATATTGCGGTAGTTTTCGAGCGGGGTTGTTCGCGTCATGGTTCAGACTCTTCTACGCTTCACCAGCGGTAATGGGAGAAGGCACGGTTGGCTTCCGCCATCTTGTGCGTGTCTTCGCGCTTCTTGACCGCGTTGCCGCGGTTGTTTGCGGCATCCATCAATTCGCCCGACAGGCGGCCGGTCATCGTCGGCTCGTTGCGGCCGCGCGCGGCCGTGATCAGCCAGCGGATGGCGAGCGCGCGCGCACGGTCGGTGCGGACTTCCACCGGCACCTGATAGGTGGCACCACCGACGCGGCGGGATTTCACCTCGATCGCGGGCGAAACATTGCGCAACGCTTCGTGGAACACCTGAAGCGGGTCCTGCCGCGTCTTCGCCTGAATGGAGTCGAACGCGCCATAGATGATCGTTTCGGCAGCGGATTTCTTGCCCGCATACATCAGGCTGTTCATGAATTTCGCAAGAACAAGGTCGCCATATTTGGCGTCCGGGTTGATCTCGCGGCGTTCGGCGCGGCGGCGACGGGACATTTCTCAAGCTCTCCGATTATTTGGGACGTTTGGCGCCGTAGAGCGAACGGCGCTTCTTGCGGTCTTTCACGCCCTGGGTATCGAGCACGCCGCGAATGATGTGATAGCGCACGCCCGGCAGGTCCTTCACGCGGCCGCCGCGGATCAGCACCACGGAGTGTTCCTGCAGATTGTGCCCTTCGCCGGGAATATAGGTCACGACCTCGTAACCGCCCTTGCCGGTCAGCCGCACCTTGGCGACCTTGCGCAGCGCGGAGTTCGGCTTTTTCGGCGTCGTCGTATAGACGCGCGTGCACACACCGCGCTTCTGCGGGTTGCCGGAAAGCGCCGGAACCTTGTTGCGCTTCGGCTTTTCGCCGCGCGGCTTGCGGATCAACTGATTGATCGTCGGCATTCGTATTCCTCAGCTCGCGCACACCATGTGCGCACCCAAACAGTAAATGGGGCTGGCCTTTCGGCTGCCCCTCACATGCGGAGGACCGGGGGAAAAACTGCCCCAAAGGTCGCGCGTGCAAAACATTTCCAACGGGCTTCCCGGCAGCGTTTCTCCGCACTTTTCGCGAAGACAGCCTGCCCTGGAAGGTGGCGCTGTATAGGCGCCACTCCAGAGCGGGTCAACCCCTTAAGGAAAGGATATTTCGCCTCTCCTGCCGCGGCCGATTGCGCGCTAAACGATCGCCAGAACCGCGCGCACCGCCATCGCCATCAGGACCAGGGTGGAGAGCGAGAACACGGTGAAGCGGAGGTTCACGACGTTGGCCGTGCACTGGATCAGGGTGTGCACCACCCGGAGCGCGACATAGGCCCAAGCGAGCCATATATATAGCGTATCCTGCCCGCCAGACAGGTAAATATAGAAAACCAAAGCATAAAAGATGGTCGGCTGCTCCATCAGGTGGTTGTAATTGTCCGCCACCTGGCGGGCCGAATCCGGCAAAACGTCCAGCGAACCGGGAAAGCGCGCATCTTGCGGATTGATGCGGGCCTTCTGCATCGCCGGGATGCGCGTCGCATACATCCAGATCCAGACAATGAGCGACAGAATGATGAGCGCCAGAACCGGCGTCAGTATCGATGTCATGACAAATCCCCCCTTAGACTGTGGGGGAAAGTGTAACGCGTTCCGGCCGCGTCACAATGGCATTTTGTCAGAGTGATTCAGGATCGCGGTACCAAGAGCAGGGATTCACCTCGACCGCCCCGGGTCAGTGCAGGCTGAATTCGACCGGCACTTCCAGGTCGAGGCGGGATTGCGGCCAGTCCGCCGGGATGGGTGGCAAAGGCTGGGCGCGCGCGATCAGGGACCGCACCTCGCCATCCAGAATCGGGCGGCCGGAGCTTTTGGCAATGTCGTAAGAGAGGACGTGGCCGGTGCGATCCATAATGAAATGGAGCAGCACCACCCCTTCGATATGGAGGCGACGCGCCTGTGGCGGGTAGTGCTTGGCTGCATCCAGATGGGCGATGATTCGGCCGAGATAGGTATCGCGCGCCGTGCCGGATACCTGTGGCGCGGGCGGCGTGGCGGGCGCCGGGTTTTTTACCTGTTGCACGGTAATGGCGTTGCGGGCCGGTGGCGCGGCGATGGTGATCTCCGGCGCCGCGACGATGGGGATATCCGGCTTGACCAGCGTGGGTTCGACCGCCGGGCGTGGCGGGGTGACGTTCGGAACCTCGGGCAAGAGGGCGACGGTAATCGGCTCCGGCGGCTGGACCGCCTGATAAACCTTCGTCCCGGCATAAAGAATGACCGCCACCAGAAACACATGCGCCAGTACCGCGATGGCCGCACCGGCAAGACGGCCGCCCTTTGCAGCGGCGAGTGGTGCAGCCGGGCGGTGGAATGCCGACAGCGGCAAGGTGTCGATCTGCACCAGTTCCGGCGGGCGTACCACCGCCCTGGTTGTGGTCCACTCCTCTCTCAACGGGGCGAGATTCATGCCTCCACCCCCTCCAGCACTTTGGGCGCGGAAACAATGCGGCGGGCGCGCCGCTTCTTGATCCACATCACGATGCCCGTGGTCACGAACAGCGCGGGGAGCAGACCGGAAATGAAAACCAGCGCACGCCAGACCGGCCCCCAGGTGCTGCCATCATGCACCGGCCGTTGCAACGCCATGAAATTGTCGAGCGCGGGCGCGCCCGGTGGGTTGCGCACATAAACGATTTTTTTTTGCCAGGGATCGATGAAGGCCGTTGATACCACGCCCGCATTCGGCGAACCCAACGTCACCCGCGTGGCCTGATCCGGCCTTGCCGGGGCCGAGACCGCGCGCACAGGCACGCCGGGGTAAGCCCGTTGCACCAGCGCGACCGCGCCATCGAGACCGAGTGGTTTTTCACCCGCCACCGGCGTGACCCTGGGGCCGGTGCGCAAACTGAACCCCGGCGAAGCGGCGGGCGCTGCATTGCCGAGCGTAACCGTGCTGCGCACGGTTTCGGGAAAGACGATGGCCGCACCGGTGAAGCTGACGATCATGAAGACCACGAAGGCCCAGATGCCGACGGCACCGTGCAATTCGCGGTACAGACGATAACCGCGCGCATTGCGGCGAACGATGAAGCCCAGCCGCCATTGCCCGCGCTTGGGCCACCACAGGAAAAGGCCGGTGGTGCCCAGCACCAGCATGGCAACACCAAGCCAGCCCACCACCTGACGCCCTTCACGACCGCCGATCAGCAGATTGCCGTGAAGCTGATGCATGAAGGCGAGCAGCGCGCTGGACGGCGCAGGCCGCACATCCAGCACCGTCGCCGTGGCCGGATCGACAAACACATCGGTGCCGCGCGCACCCGGCCCGCCGCGTGGCCCTTGAAAACGCACCACCGCGGCAGCGCCCGCCTGTTCGGGCAAAGTCAGCGTTGCCTGCGCCCGCTTGCCCGGTGCGCGTTCGCGTGCCGCCGCCATGAGTGCGTCGAGCGGCATGACGAAATCGCCCTGCGAGGCTTGCGGCGCAGGCTTTTGCCCGAATGCGAGAATTTCGGTGTCATAGACCAGAATGCTGCCCGACAGGCCCAGAACGGCCAGCACGATGCCAAGCGTAAGCCCGGTCCACAAATGAACCTGAAACAGGGCGCGGCGGAAGGTTGCGGGCATTTCAGGCCTCCGCCCAGCGGCGCAAAAGGTTGTGATAGACGCCGGTGAGCTGCACGGCCTCCGGCGTTTCGCCCCCCTTGCCGCGCAGGGACTGAATGGCGTTGTCGAGATCGAACAGCAGCGCGCGCTGACCATCGTCGCGCACCATGCTCTGTATCCAGAAGAAGGAGGCCCAGCGGCTGCCGCGCGTGATGGGCTTCACGTGATGGCGGCTGGTCGCGGGATAAAGCACCATGTCGCCGGCGGGGAATTTCACCTGCTGTTCGCCATAGGTATCTTCGATTGCAAGCTCGCCGCCGTCATAATCTTCCGGCGCGGTCAGGAACAGGGTTGCCGACAAATCCGTCCGTACACGGATCGGCGCATGCGGCACGAAGCGGATGGCATTGTCGATGTGGGTGTCGAACTTCATGCCGGTGTCATAGCGGTTGAACAGGGGTGGAAAGACGCGAAGCGGAAGTGCCGCCGAGGTGAAGCGTTCGTTCCGCCCCAACCTCTGCAGGATCATCTCGCCCAGTTCGCGCGCTTCCTTTGCGGTTTCGGGGATTTGCAGATTGCGCTTCGCCTCCGCCGACTGGGCGCCCGCCGTCACCTTGCCATCCACCCATTGCGAGGCGGCAAGCACGTTCCGGCAATGCATGACGTCTTCAGCCGTCAACAGCGCCGGAACGTGAACCAGCATGGCCTTCCCCGTTACATTTCGACACCGACCGAGAACAGAACCGTGCGCCCCGGCGCGGGTGTGCCGCGATTGCCGAAGGATTGCACATAGTTCAGACGGTCGGTGACGTTGAGCAGATTGAGACCGAAAGTGAGATTCTCGATTTTGTAATTGGCAAACAGATCGAGCTGAATGGTTTCCGGAATTTCGACCAGGCGATAGGGCACAATGGTCGCCGGATCGGCGATGGATGCGCTCGCCGCGGTATAGGCATTGTGCAGCCGGCTTTGATAGGTAACGCCGCCGCCCGCAACGAGCCCCGGCACGAAGGCCGAGAAATCGTAAGACGTCCACAGCGATGCGGCATTCTTCGGCGTGAAGCTGATCTGCTTGCCGATTGCGATCGGATTGAGCGTTGGCGTGCCCGGTGAAACGCCCGCGGGGCAGATCATGCCAGTCGGCGGATTGGCGGCCGGCGCGGCAATGCAGTTGCTGTAGGATTCAAGGATTGCCGTATCGAGATAGGTATAGGCGACAGACACCGTCCATTCCGGCAGCGGCTTGCCGGTCAGGCCCAGCTCAAAACCACGTGCACGCTGTTTCTCACCCGACTGGGCCAGAACGTCCTGTGTCAGCGGATCGACCTGTGTCGCGTTGCTCTTGCGCACGTTGAAGAGCGAGCCGGTCAGCGACAGCGCACCATCGAAGAAGCCGACCTTGGCGCCGAGTTCGAAATTCTCGCCCGTCTCCGGTTTCAGATCGCCTGTGGTCGCGGAAATGCCCGTACCGGCACCCACGATGGAAGTGCCTTGCGGTGTGCTGGAGCGGCCATAGCTGAAGTAGTAAGTCTGGGTATCCGAAGGCTCCCACACCAGGCTGGCGCGCGGGCTGAGGAAATCGCTATCCGCCTTGAGCGCCGTCAGCGTGCCGCCCACCGTGACGGTGTTGTAGCTCGAGGTGTAGTGATCCCAGCGCAGCGAACCGATCACCGACCATTCCTCTGTCAGCCAGAAGCGGTCCATCGCGAACAGCCCGAGATCGGTCGCCTGTCCATCCGCGGTCAACGTGGTGGAGAGTGAAGCCGAGGAACCCGCAACGGTTGCCGGTGTCGGCAGGAAGACATTGTAGCCCGGCGGCGGCGTGTGCACCGGATCGAGCAGGTTGACGCCGATATTTCTGCGATCCGCAGAATGATTGCCGAGAATGTAGTTGAAATCCGCGGCGCTTGGCAGCGTGTAGGCAAAGAAGATGCGGCGATTGCTCTGATAGGACGCATCGATGCCCGCGATGAGCTGGTTGCGGAACTGCCCCAGATTGAAATCGGCACGCGCCGTGGTGATGTTCTGCGCGCCCCAGGCATCCTGCGCATAGGGGCCACCGCCGCCGATGCCGCCATAGGCATTGGGAAGATCGGACAGCACATTCAACGCACACTGGTTTGTGCCGCTGAGTTCGTCACAGCGGTCGATCGTGGTGTATTGAAAATAGCGCGAATAGATGCCGAGCCGCGTGTCGTTGGTCAGCGTCAACCAGGGCGTGGCCTGATGCGTCAGGCGTGCGGTGAGGATGTCGGCGGTGCTGCGGTCCTTGTCCGTGTTGTAGCTGAGGAAGTTGGAACGTGGCACGCCATTCTCTGTCACCGGCACGGCGATGCGGGTGACCGGATCGACCGAAACCGGCACACCGTAATCGGGGATGTTGTCGTTGTGCTGATGCAGATAGCTGAGCGTGAATTGCGTTGTGGTGCCGAGCCCGAAACCGATGGAGGGTGCAATGCCCCAGCGCTTGGATTTGACCAGATCGCGATCCACCACGCCGGTTGAATTGCCCATTACGTTGAGGCGGACGGCGGTCGTATCGTCCAGCACGTAGTTGAGGTCGGCCACACCACGGTAATAGTCGCCATTGCCAGCGAAGCCCGTCGCCGAAAGATGATTTTCAAGGAACGGCGTCTTCGACACGATGTTGACGACGCCGCCGGTATTGCCGCGCCCGAACAAGGCGCCGGACGGCCCCTTCAGAACCTGCACTTCTTCATAGTTGAAGCTGTCGCGGGTATAGACGCCGAAGTCACGCAGGCCGTCCATATAGATGTCATCCTTGGCATCGAAGCCGCGAATCTTGAACTGATCGCCCGCCAATGTGCCGCCTTCACCGATCGCGATGGTGATGCCGGGCACGTTGCGAAGGCTCTGCTCCAGCGAGCTGACTGCCTGCTGCTTCAACTGTTCCTGCGGAATGACCTGAATGGCCTGCGGCGTATCCTGTACCGTGGTGGGCAGCACCGAGAGCCCGGTGTCGTGGTTCTCCGGATTGGCCATTGCGCCATCGGTCACCTTCACCGGACCGAGCACAATCGGCTGATCGTCAGCCGCGTGGGCCGACGGCACGGCAACGCACGCACTTCCCATCAGAAGCGCGGCAAGCAGGCGGCGCGAAACCGGGTTGGCTCGCACGGCGGGCGGATACGAAATCATGAAACGTCCCCTTGGAATGTCAGCATGGTTGTTGGGCACTCTGGCTGGCTTCCCTGGGGCCGGACGGCCACGGCATGGCTGGCTGTGAGCGGTTGCATTATTTGGTCAGGATCAGCTTGCCGGTACTGGTAAGCCTGAGCCTGTATTCCTGGTCCTGGTGCAGAAGGATTGCTTCGCGGCCGCCCTGCAAAAGCGCCTGCACGTCAATCTTCGGTGTGGAGATCTTCGGCAGGGGCATGACGGGTTTCGGCCCATCCAGCCCCGTTGGTGCAGAATTGCTTTGCGCGGCCACGTGGCCTGCCCTCCTCATTACCATTGCCTGATAACAAGACGGACCTGCTTCTGCAACTGACTTGCAATATCAGAAGCGCAGGGCGGAAGGCTGGGCACGGGCCCGGGAGTTCGGGAAAGTATAGCCGAAACAATATATTACGAAGGAAACGCGGCATCCGGCAGGCCCCGGACCCGTTTACGCGGCAATTTGACCGGCGATTGCAGCGGTTTCCGGCGCGCGGCGCGATCCGGTCTTGCCATGGGCGCGCTCCGCATGGCAGTTGGCCGTGGCGGCGAATCCGGTCTTCGCCGCGGCGTGGAGTTTCGATGCGGTTCGTTTCGGCAAGCGGTGTGTTGCGGCAGGCCCGGCCCCATGGGCGGCTGGGCGTTGTGCTGTTCGCACTTCTGGCCTTCGCGCTGCAGAGCTACACGGTTCAGACCCACATCCATTTTTCTGCAAAACTTGTCGCCAGCCTGAACCATGCGGCGGATGCGGATCAGAGCAAAACACCGGCCGCAGATCACAACGGCGATCCGGCGAAACCCGCCAAAGGCGACCCGGCCAATTGCCCGATCTGTCAGGCGATGGCGAATGCCGGCGCCTATATCACACCGGCGCCGGCCATTCTGGCTTTGCCATCGCTGGCGCATTTCACGATCGCGATTTTCGTTGTCCGCAGCGTGGCGATCCGCCCGCTCTCGCATAGCTGGTACGGCCGCGCGCCGCCGGTTGCCTGAATTCAGAAAACCAAACGACGCTATCCGACACGGCAGCCCCTCACTGGCGCCGTGGCGCATCGCGTATTTCGGCAATTCAGCGCGACATCCAGACTATAGCGAGATTCAAAAATGTACCGTGCATCCTTATTGGCGAGCGTGGCGATAGGCGCAATCCTGTCGGCAGGCACCCCTGCCCTTGCGCAGATCATGAACAACTCATCCGGCAGCATCGAAACAGTCGTCGTCACCGCGCAGCGCTTGAACGCAGCGCGCAGCGGCATCCAGACCCAGACCGGCGCATCGACCTACACCATCACATCCAGGGATATCGAAGCACAGCCCGGCGGTGCCAACAGCCTTCTCAACCAGGTGGTGCTACAGGCCCCCGGCGTGGCGCAGGATTCCTTTGGCCAGCTTCACGTGCGTGGAGAGCACAACGGGCTGCAATACCGGCTTAACGGCATCATTTTGCCGGAGGGCATTTCGGCGTTCGGCCAGACCCTGAACCCGCGGCTTATCTCTTCCCTGCAACTGGTGACCGGCGCACTTCCTGCGGAATATGGTTTGCGCACCGCCGGTATCGTAAACCTTCACACCAGAAACGGACTGTTCGATTCCGGTGGGGACATTTCCATCTATGGCGGCAGTCATTCGACCATCCAGCCCAGCTTCGACTATGGCGGCTCCTCCGGTTCGTTCAACTATTTCGTGTCGGGGGACTTTCTGACCAACACGCTTGGCATCGAATCGCCCGATGGACGTTCCAACCCGCTGCATGATCGGACCCAGCAATATCACGGCTTCGCCTATCTCGAAGATATTCTGGACGAACACAGCAGCATCACCGCCGTTCTGGGCACCTCGCACGGGCAGTTCCAGATTCCCAACCAGGCAGGACTGCAGCCGGAATTGGGCTGGACCCTGAATGGCCAGACGTCGTTCCCCAGCGCGCAACTCGACGAAAACCAGAGCGAGATCACCCATTACGGCATCGTCAGCTATCTTCGCTCGGAAGGCGGATTCGACTTTCAGATTTCGGGTTTCGGGCGCTATTCGAGCCTGCTTTTCACGCCCGATGCGGTTGGCGATCTGCTGTTCGATGGCATTGCGCAAAATGCCTACAAGCGCGATGTGACCCTGGGCACCCAGGCCGAAGGCGCACTGCATGTGGGCGACAACCACACCATCCGCGCGGGGCTTGTCATTCAGTCGGACACAACGGCAAGCCGCACAACATCGCAAGTGTTGCCCGCCGATTGTACGGGCACCGGCACATTGGCAGACCCGTTTGCCTGTGCGCCATTGACCGCCACCAACCCGGCCTACGACATTCCCATTTCCATTCCCGACAATTCGAGCAAACAGGGCTGGACCTATAGCGTCTATCTGCAGGATGAGTGGAAGGTCACGAAATCGCTGACACTGAATTACGGGCTGCGGTTCGACCAGTTCAACGGCTTCCTCGACGAGAACCAATTGAGCCCGCGCATCAATGCGGTGTGGAAGCCAACCGCCACGACAACGGTGCATGCGGGATATTCACGCTACTTCTCACCGCCGCCATTCGAGCTGGTGGGCAATGAAACAGTGGTAAAATTTCTCAACACTTCTGCTTCGCCCATGATCACGGCGAATGACACGCCAAGAGCAGAGCGCGCGCATTATTTCGATATCGGCATCGACCAGCAGATCATCGACGGCCTCATCCTCGGTGTGGATACCTATTACAAAGCGTCGCGCAACATGCTTGACGAGGGGCAGTTCGGCGCACCGATTATTCAGACGCCATTCAACTACAAGGATGGCCGTCAATACGGCGTGGAACTGACCGGCACCTATGATTCCGGCCCCTTCTCCACCTATGCCAATGTGGCGTTCCAGCGTGCCCAGGGCCGCGATATCGTGACCAGCCAGTTCGATTTCTCCCCCGAGGAACTGGCCTATATCGCCGGCAATTTCATCCATCTGGATCACGAGCAGTACACGACCATTTCGGCGGGTGCGTCCTATCTGTGGCAGAACACCCGTTTCAGCGCGGACCTGCTTTACGGGTCGGGTCTGCGCAGGGAGGGGCTTGTGCCGAATGGCGATCATGTGCCGGGATATGCGCAGATCAATCTGGGCGTCAGCCACGCCTTCGACCTGGCATCGGCAGGTGTGCTGACACTGCGTGTCGACGTCATCAATGTGCTGAATACGAAATATCAGATCCGCGACGGCACGGGCGTCGGTGTCGGCGCACCGCAATACGGACCGCGGCGCGGTTTCTTCTTCGGCGTATCCAAGTCCCTCTGAACTGCAAGGTGTGAGGCGTTATAATCGCGCCATGCAGGAAAGGCAGACCGCGCGCGTTCTTCTGATCCGGCCGGACAAGCGGTTGCTGCTTGTCCGGTTTGAAGATCCGCGCGTCCTGCCGGAGTTTCGCCATTTCTGGGCCACCGTGGGCGGCGCGATCGAAACCGGCGAAACGATCGAACAGGCAGCGCGGCGCGAGATCGAAGAGGAAACGGGTCTGTGCGATGTGACGCTGGGCCCGATCGTCTGGTATGGCGAGCCGGTGATTCCCATCAACGGCGAACCCATTCAATTTCGCGAGCACTATATTGTGGCGTATACGCGGGGCGCGCCCCTCAGCGCCGAGCACTGGACGGCGCTGGAGCGCGACACGATCCGCGAGATGCGCTGGTGGAGCGTGGCCGAAATTTCCGCAAGCACAGAGCATATCTTTCCGGCCGTTCTGGCGGAATGGTTGCCGGATATTCTGGCAGGGAACTACCCGGCCGTGGTGCGGATGATTGAATGACGCGATTTACGCGAACAAATCCATCGGCATTCCGATGACACGCGCCTCATGCTCCAGCAGCGCGCGCTTGAGCGGAAGGCCGCCGCCGTAGCCGGTCAGGCTGCCATCCGCGCCGATCACGCGATGGCACGGCACGATCAGGCCGATGGGGTTTGAGCCATTGGCAAGGCCGACGGCGCGCGCGCCATTCACCAGGCCGAGCCCCTTCGCCATCGCGCCATAGGAGGTGGTCTCACCGAACGGAATTTCCCACAGCGCATCCCACACCGCATGCTGGAACGCGGTCCCGGTAGGGGCGCGTTCCACCTCGAACACCTGCCGCTTGCCCGCATCATATTCGCGGATCTGTTTGCGGATGTCCGCAAGCGCCTTCGGTTTGTGCACACCGGGTGGATTGCGTGACGACGCGGCCCTGTTATCCAGATCGAAGCGGACAAGGCGGCCCGCATCATCCACCCAGGCCGCGAAATGGCCAAAGCGGCTTTCGACGAAATCCCAATAAAGTGTTTCTGCGGTCATGCGGCATCCTTCAGGCTGGCCCACAAATGGCCGGTTGCCAACGAACGATGGGGCGCGAAAGCCGCCATCATCGTGTTTACATCCTCATGGCCGGGGCGTTCGCTGCGGCGATGCAGGCGTTGCAAGGCCGTGGCCAACGCACTGTCGCCCACCGGCGCGCAATCGGCAAAGCCGCCGCGCAACAGGGTGTAACGTGCCGTCCAGGTGCCGACGCCATGGAGCGCGGTGAGTTTCTTTTCCGCCGCCGCGGCAGAACCATCGGCCATACCTTCTATATCCAGATCGCCGCGCGCCACAGCCGCGGCCGCGCCGATCAGATAATTGGCCTTGGAACCGGAATAGCGCCGCCCCGTCAGCACCGTGGCACCGAGATCGGCCACGCGGGCCGCAGTGGGGTGCGCGCGCATACCGTCACCGACATCTTCACCAGCGAGATTGATGATTTCCCGCCTGAGCGCACAGGCGAATTTCACATTGATCTGTTGACCGATGATGGCCCAGCACAGGCCATCGAACCCGGTGGGCGTGGCCGGAACACGCAAACCCTTGCGCCGCGAAAACAGCGCCATGGCCGGATCGCGCGCCATGCGGGATTCGAAGGTCGTCGATTCCTGCAACAGGCCCAACATGCGCAGCGAAGCACGATGCAGAAACGCCATGGTGTGACGGCCAAGTTTCGTGCGCGCATGCACATGGCACCAGGCGCCATCACTTTCAAACGCGATTTCGAGGACGGCAGGACCATCATCGGTCAGCAACGCCTTCCAGATGCGATTGCCCTCGCTTCTCTCGCACGCGCTCTCGGGATCGCGGGCGTGATAGGCCAGCACCTCCTGCGTGCGATAGCCGGCGGGTAACTGAAGCAGGAAAACTTTTGCCCCGTTCAGGGCGCGATAGGCACCCGGCGTCATGCGCGCGATGCTGAGAAACTGCCGGTGAAAAACGGATTCGCTTTCAAAGCCCACGGCAAAGCCGGTTTCCACCACCTTGTCATGGCCATGCAGCAACTGCTGGCAAGCGGCGCGCACACGCTCCCGCCGGAGCCAGGATGCCGGTGCCAGATGGGCATGGGTGCGAAACAATTCGCCCAGCTTGGTCTGGCTGACACCGGCGGATTTGGCGAGCGCCGCCACATCGCCAAACAGATGCGGTTCGGCGCGGACGCGGGTGCAAAGCCCATCGAACAATTGAATATCGCCATCCTCGCCACGATAAAAGAGATCGGGGCGGCAGCGTTTGCAGGCACGAAGGCCGTGCGCCTTCGCCTCCTCCTCCGTCTTGAAGAGGCGGACGTTCTCAGGCTTTGGCGGCCGCGCCGGGCACGACGGCAGACAATAAATTCCCGTCGACAGCACGCCGATCAGGAATTTGCCGTCATAGCGGCCGGCCCGCGCCAGCGCGCGATCCCATGAGAAGGGTTTCGGTAACATGGGGGCAGTCTAACGCAACGGACCCTGCCCTGCCTCCCAGATTCCACGTTTGATGTGACCGGCCCGGGTGCCAGTATGGCGGCAGACAAAACGGGAGGACGCCATGAACAGCCAAACAGGGAATACCCAAATGGAACCCAACATCCTCTATGCCGTGGCGGGTGCCATCGCCACCGTGACCATCAACCGGCCGGCACGGCGCAACGCGATGCTGCCCGCCATGCTGGCGGAAATGAACACGGTGCTGCGCCGGGCGGCGGACGATGCGGCCGTGCGCGTACTGATCCTGCGCGGAGCCGCGACGGACTTCTGCCCCGGTGCCGATCTGAACGCGACAGCGGCGCGCGAAGGCGAAAGCCCGCTGACAGCGGAAGACTTCGTGGTGCCGGTTCTGCTGCACGAAATGCCGGCGGTGACCATTGCCGCCATTCAGGGCGGCTGTGCTGGCGCAGGGCTTGGTTGGGCACTGGGGTGCGATTTGCGCTTTGCCGCGCCATCGGCCCGCTTCAACACCGCGTTTCTGGACGTGGGCGTGGCGGGCGATATGGGCGGGCCTTGGTCCCTGCCCCGCGTGGTGGGACCCGCCAAGGCGCGCGAGCTTTATTTCATGCCCGGAAAATTCGATGCCGAGGAAGCCTTGCGCATCGGTCTCGTTTCAAAAGTATTCCCTGACGCCACATTTCATCAGGATGTGACCCGGATTGCCGGGCGTATGGCCGCGGCCGCACCGATTGCGCTTCGTACCATGAAGGCGAACTTCCTCGACGCGGAGAAAACGTCGTTCCGCGATTTTATTGCGCTGGAAAGCAGGCGGCACATCGACATCTTCAAGACCGAAGACACGCGCGAAGCCTTCCGCGCCAAGGTGGAAAAGCGCACGCCCCGTTTTCAGGGCCGCTGACCGGCCAGACTTATCGGCGGAGAACAGCATGGGTGAACAAAAGGCCATCGAGAACAGCAGGCGCCTGACGACGCGGGACAGTCTTGCCGCCGACCTCCGCGCATTGGGCGTGGACCGGGGCATGACGCTATTGCTGCATTCATCCCTCAGCACACTGGGCTGGGTTTGCGGCGGTGCGCAGGCCGTCATCGAAGCGGTCATGGATGTGTTGGGGCCAAGCGGCAATCTTGTCGTGCCGGCACAATCGGGCGGGCTGTCCGATCCGGCCAAGTGGAAAGCGCCGCCAGTGCCGCAAGCATGGTGGCAGACCATTCGCGACACCATGCCGGCCTACGACCCAGCGCGCACGCCGACGCGCAACATGGGCGCCATTCCCGAACTGTTCCGCACATGGCCCGGAGCGATGCGTAGCGCACACCCCGCCGATTCTTTCGCAGCAAGCGGTCCAAATGCGCCCACAATCATTGAGCCGCACGCATTGGACGACCCGTTCGGCGAAGGCACACCGCTTTCCCGCCTTTACGACATGGGCGCGTCTGTGTTGCTGGTTGGTGTGGGTTATGACCGCTGCACCGCACTTGCATCTGGCCGAACGCCGTGCCGAACCCGATGCGCCGGTTGAAGACGCCTATGCGCCGCTTATGGTGAATGGCGAACGGCGTTGGACCCGTTACAGAATGCCGGCAAAGGATTCAGACCGCTTTCCCGCAATCGGTGCGTGGATCGAAACCCAAGGTGCGGTCACGCACGGTACGCTGGGCATGGCACAAAGCCGGTTGATCGCGATACGCAAACTCGTCGACCTCGGCACCGAATGGCTGCGCCAGCGCGCATAGAAAAAGGGCCGGTGCTGCCACCGGCCCCATTTCCGTTTCGTGCGTTGCAGTTATTCGGCAGCTTCCTGCGGCTGCGGGCCTTCCAACTGCGGCACCTCGCCCTTGGCCAGTTCTTCCTGAACCGCCTTGTCGCGTTCCATCGCCACCTGACGCAGGCGCGCGATGGCGCCGCCGGTACCGGCGGGGATCAGACGGCCGACGATGACGTTTTCCTTCAACCCTTCCAGCGTATCGACCTTGCCGTTGACGGCGGCATCGGTCAGCACGCGGGTGGTTTCCTGGAACGACGCCGCCGAGAAGACGGACCGCGTCTGCAGGCTTGCCTTGGTGATGCCAAGCAGAACCGGGCGGCCTTCGGCAAGTTTCTGGCCTTGCTCCGCAGCCTTGGCGTTCGCTTCCTTCATCTCCAGAAGATCGACCTGCTCGCCAGCCAGCAGCGTGGTATCGCCACCGTCCAGGATTTCCATCTTCTGCATCATCTGGCGGACGATCACTTCAATGTGCTTGTCGTTAATCTTCACACCTTGCAGGCGATAGACGTCCTGGATTTCCTTCACCAGATAGATCGCAAGCTCTTCCACGCCCTTGATGCGCAGAATGTCGTGCGGCGAAGGATTGCCTTCGACGATGTAGTCGCCCTTTTCGACGAAATCGCCCTCGCGCACCGAGATGTGCTTGCCCTTCGGGATCAGATATTCGACGGGCTCCAGCTTCTCGTTCTTCGGGTTGACGATGACGCGGCGCTTGTTCTTGTAGTCCTTGCCGAATTCGACAAAGCCGTCGACCTCTGCCAGCACGGCAGCTTCCTTCGGCTTGCGGGCTTCGAACAATTCCGCCACGCGCGGCAGACCACCGGTGATGTCACGCGTCTTGGCGCCTTCGGTCGGCAGACGGGCAACTACGTCGCCCGCGCGAACCTGTGCCCCGTCTTCCACCGACAGGATGGCATCGACGGAAAGACCATAACGCGCCTCGCCGCCCGCGGGCAGCTTGATCACCGAACCGCTCTTGTCGACGATCACGATGGAGGGACGAAGCTCGCTGCCGCGCGAACCGGCGCCACGGCTGTCCATCACCACCTTGTTCGACACGCCGGTCTTTTCGTCCGCCACTTCCTTCAGCGAAATGCCGGAGACCAGCTCCTCGTACTTCACGATGCCTTCGACCTCGGTCAGCACGGGGATGGCGTTGGGGTTCCATTCCGCCAGACGGTCGCCGCGCTTCACCATCGCGCCATCGTCCACCTTCAGGCGTGCGCCATAGGTGATGCGATAGCTGGCGCGTTCCGCGCCCTTCGGGTCCAGAATGGCGATCTGCATGTTGCGGCCCATCGCCACCACTTCGCCGTCGGAATTCTTCACGACGTTGCGATTGACGATTTTCACCTTGCCGTCATAGCTGGCTTCGATCTTCGACTGGCCGGCGAATTGTGCCGCACCGCCGATGTGGAAGGTCCGCATGGTAAGCTGCGTGCCCGGTTCACCGATCGACTGCGCCGCGATGACGCCGACCGCCTCACCGATATTGACCGCGGTGCCGCGGGCCAGATCGCGCCCATAGCATTTGCCGCAAACGCCATCGGACAATTCGCAGGACAGCACCGAACGCACCCGCACCTTCTGGATATGGGCGTTTTCGATCTTGTCCGCGATGTCTTCCGTCACCTCACGGCCGCGTTTCAGGATGATGTCGCCCGTGTCGGGGTGCTTCACATCCTCCGCCACCGTGCGGCCCAGAATGCGTTCGGCCAGCGATGCCACCACCTGACCGCCGTCGATTTCGGCCTGAACGGTGACGCCGTTCTTGGTGCCGCAATCTTCCGCGGTGATGATGCAGTCGTTCGCCACGTCCACCAGGCGGCGGGTCAGGTAACCCGAGTTCGCCGTCTTGAGCGCGGTATCGGCCAGGCCCTTGCGCGCGCCGTGGGTGGAGTTGAAGTATTCCAGCACGGTCAGCCCTTCCTTGAAGTTGGAAAGGATCGGGGTTTCGATGATGGAACCGTCAGGCCGCGCCATCAGCCCGCGCATACCGGCAAGCTGTTTCATCTGCTGGGGCGACCCACGGGCGCCGGAATGGCTCATCATATAGATGGAGTTCATTTCCTGGATGCGGCCCGTTTCCGGATCGATCTTCGGTTCGGAAATCTCCTTCATCATTTCGGCGGCCACCTGATCGGTACATTTCGACCAGGTATCGACGACGAGGTTGTACTTCTCCTTATCGGTGGTCAGGCCGTCCAGATATTGCTGTTCGTATTCACGCACGCGATGGCGCGTTTCGTCGATCAGCTTTTCCTTGGTGGCAGGCACCACCATATCGTCCTTGCCGAACGAGATGCCGGCCTTGCAGGCTTCCTTGAAGCCCAGGCCCATCACCGCATCGGCAAACAGCACCGTCTCCTTCTGACCGCAATGGCGGTAGACTTCGTCGATGATGTTGCTGACCTCCTGCTTGCGCAGCAGGCGGTTCACCAGCTCGAACGGGATCTTCGGGTGCCGCGGCAGGATTTCCGCGATCATCATGCGGCCCGGCGTAGACTTCACCCGGCGGGTGATCGGATTGCCATCCGCATCCACGGTTTTGTAGCGGGCCTCGATCTTCGCGTGCAGGGTCACGGCACCGGAGAAGAGCGCGTGCTCAATCTCGCCGATGTCGTTGAACACCATGCCCTCGCCCGGTTCCTTTTCACGTTCCTGACTGAGGTAATAGAGGCCGAGCACGATATCCTGCGTCGGCACGATGATCGGCTTGCCGTTGGCGGGGCTGAGGATGTTGTTGGTGGACATCATCAGCACGCGCGCTTCAAGCTGTGCCTCAAGCGACAACGGCACGTGCACCGCCATCTGGTCGCCGTCAAAGTCGGCGTTGAACGCGGTGCAGACCAGCGGATGAAGCTGGATCGCCTTGCCTTCGATCAGCACCGGCTCAAACGCCTGAATGCCGAGGCGGTGCAGGGTCGGCGCGCGGTTGAGTAGCACCGGATGTTCGCGGATCACCTCTTCCAGGATATCCCAGACTTCCGGCTTTTCCTTTTCCACCAGCTTTTTGGATTGCTTCACCGTCTGGCTGAAGCCTTTGGCTTCAAGGCGGGCATAGATGAACGGCTTGAACAGCTCCAACGCCATCTTCTTCGGCAGGCCGCATTGATGCAGCTTCAGTTCCGGGCCGACCACGATCACCGAACGGCCGGAGTAATCGACGCGCTTGCCGAGCAGGTTCTGACGGAAACGGCCCTGCTTGCCTTTCAACATATCGGCGAGCGATTTCAACGGCCGCTTGTTGGCGCCGGTGATGACACGGCCGCGGCGGCCATTGTCGAACAGCGCGTCCACGGATTCCTGCAGCATGCGCTTTTCGTTGCGCACGATGATGTCCGGCGCCTTCAACTCGATCAGCCGCTTCAGGCGGTTGTTGCGGTTGATGACGCGGCGATAGAGATCGTTCAGATCGGAGGTGGCAAAGCGCCCCCCATCCAAAGGAACCAGAGGCCGCAGTTCCGGCGGGATCACCGGCACGACGGTCAGGATCATCCATTCCGGGCGGTTGCCGGATTCAATGAACGCCTCCACCACCTTCAGCCGCTTGACCAGCTTCTTCGGCTTTTCACCGCCGTTGCAGGTGGCGATTTCGGCGCGCAGATCGTCGCGCAGTTTCTCCAGGTCGATCGCCATCAACAGCGTGCGAATGGCCTCGGCACCGATCATCGCGGTGAAGCTGTCTTCACCGTAATCGTCCTGCGCCTTGTAATACTCATCTTCCGTCAGGAGCTGACGATCCTTGAGCGGCGTCAGGCCCGGTTCGATCACGACGTATTGTTCGAAATAGAGAACGCGCTCCAGATCCTTCAGCGTCATGTCCAGCATCAGGCCGATGCGCGACGGCAGCGATTTCAGGAACCAGATGTGCGCGACCGGCGAGGCCAGTTCGATATGGCCCATGCGCTCACGGCGCACCTTCTGCACCGTGACCTCGACACCGCATTTTTCGCAGACGATGCCCTTGTACTTCATGCGCTTGTACTTGCCGCACAAGCATTCGTAATCCTTCACCGGGCCGAAGATGCGGGCGCAGAACAGGCCGTCACGCTCCGGCTTGAAGGTACGATAGTTGATCGTTTCCGGCTTTTTGATTTCGCCGTGGCTCCAGCGCAGAATCTGATCCGGGCTGGCCAGCGAAATCCGGATGCGATCGAAGACCGGCTGTTCGTTGGCCGGCTTGAAGGCATTCATCAGCTCTTGATTCATTAGGAGCCTTCCTTTTCCACTTTGTCATGGCCGGGGAGCGCAAAGCCCATTCCGGCCAACCATCTCTTTCGCTTCACCTGAGCGGCCCGCACGCGGTCGGGCCATGCCAGGTGCCTAACCGTTCACAAGCTCCACATTCAGGCCCAGTGAGCGCATTTCCTTCACCAGCACGTTGAAGGATTCCGGGATACCGGCTTCAAACGTGTCCTCACCGCGGACGATGGCTTCATAGACCTTGGTACGGCCGGCCACGTCGTCGGACTTCACGGTCAGGATTTCCTGCAAGGTGTAGGCCGCGCCGTAAGCCTCAAGCGCCCAGACTTCCATTTCACCGAAGCGCTGGCCGCCGAACTGTGCCTTGCCGCCCAGCGGCTGCTGGGTGACCAGCGAATACGGACCGATGGAGCGGGCGTGAATCTTGTCGTCCACCAGATGGTGCAGCTTCAGCATATAGATGTAGCCCACCGTCACCTGGCGCTTGAACGCCTCGCCCGTGCGGCCGTCGAACAGCGTAACCTGACCCGTGGAATTGAGGCCGGCTTCGGCCAGCATGTCCACGATGTCCTGTTCCTTGGCGCCATCGAACACGGGCGTTGCGATCGGCACGCCGGGGCGAAGGTTTTCGCCCATTTCGATCATGCCCTGATCGTCCAGTTCGCCCAGCCGCTCGTCATTGTCATAGACCTGTTTCAAGAGGCGGCGCAGCGGCTCGCCCTTGCCATCCCGGCGCACATGATCGAGCGCATCGCCGATCTGTTTGCCGAGACCGGCACAGGCCCAGCCCAGATGGGTTTCCAGAATCTGGCCGACATTCATGCGGCTGGGCACGCCCAGCGGGTTCAGCACGATGTCCACCGCCGTGCCGTCTTCCAGATGCGGCATGTCTTCCATCGGAAGAATGCGGCTGATCACACCCTTGTTGCCGTGGCGGCCGGCCATCTTGTCGCCCGGTTGCAGCTTGCGCTTCACCGCCACGAACACCTTGACCATCTTCATCACGCCCGGTGCCAGTTCATCACCGCGGCGCAGCTTCTCCACCTTGTCGGCAAAGCGCTTGTCCAGACGCTGGCGCGAATCTTCGTACTGCTTGCGCAGCGCTTCGATTTCGCCGTTCGACTTTTCGTTGCGCAGGCCGATCTGCCACCACTGATGACGCGGAATCGCGTCGAGCACGCTTTGCGTGATCTTGGTATCCGGCGCCATGTTCTTGGGGCCGTGGCTGGCGTTCTTGTTCAGCAACAGTTCCGACAGGCGCGAGAAGATATTGCGTTCGAGGATCGCGAGTTCGTCGTCGCGGTCTTCGGCCAGACGCTCCTCCTCCGCCTTTTCGATCGCCATCGCGCGCTGATCCTTATCGACGCCATGACGGTTGAACACGCGCACCTCGACGATGGTACCGGTCACGCCCGGCGGCACGCGCAAGGACGTGTCGCGCACATCCGCGGCCTTTTCACCGAAGATCGCGCGCAGCAGCTTCTCTTCCGGTGTCATCGGGGTTTCGCCCTTCGGCGTCACCTTGCCCACCAGAATATCGCCCGCCTGCACCTCGGCACCGATATAGACGATGCCCGCTTCATCGAGATTCTTCAGCGACTCTTCACCGACATTCGGAATGTCGCGGGTGATTTCCTCCGGCCCCAATTTCGTATCGCGCGCCATGGTCTCGAATTCCTCGATATGGATCGAGGTGAAGACGTCGTCGCGCACGATGCGTTCGGAGATCAGGATGGAGTCTTCATAGTTGTAGCCATTCCACGGCATGAACGCGACCAGCACGTTCTTGCCCAGCGCCAGTTCGCCAAGCTGGGTCGAAGGACCATCGGCAATGATGTCGCCCTTCGCGACATGATCGCCAACCTTCACCAGCGGGCGCTGGTTGATGCAGGTGGACTGGTTCGAACGCTGGAACTTCTTCAGGCGATAGATGTCGATCCCCGGTTTGGTCGGGTCCATCTCCTCCGTCGCGCGCACCACGATGCGGGTGGCATCGATCTGCACTACCACGCCGGCACGGCGGGCCGCGATGGCGGAACCGGAGTCACGCGCCACCACATCTTCCAGCCCGGTGCCGACCAGCGGCGCTTCCGGCTGCAACAGCGGCACGGCCTGGCGCTGCATGTTCGAGCCCATCAGGGCGCGGTTGGCGTCGTCGTTTTCAAGAAACGGCACCAGCGCGGCCGCAACAGACACAAGCTGCTTCGGCGACACGTCGATGAACTCCACCTGGTCGGGCGTGGTCATCACGAAGTCGCCGCCTTTGCGGCAGGAGACCAGTTCGTCCAGGATGCGGTTCTTGGTGTCGATCGTCGCGTTGGCCTGGGCGATGGTGTATTTCGCCTCTTCCATCGCGGAGAGATAGACCACCTCGTCGGTCACGCGGCGGTCCACCACGCGGCGATACGGGCTTTCGATGAAGCCGTATTTGTTGACGCGCGCGTAAGTCGCGAGCGAATTGATCAGACCGATATTCGGGCCTTCCGGCGTTTCAATCGGGCAGATGCGGCCATAATGGGTCGGGTGCACGTCGCGCACTTCAAAGCCCGCACGCTCGCGCGTCAGACCGCCCGGCCCGAGCGCCGACATGCGCCGCTTGTGGGTGACTTCCGACAGCGGATTGGTCTGGTCCATGAACTGCGAAAGCTGTGACGAACCGAAGAATTCGCGCACCGCAGCCGCGACCGGCTTCGCATTGATCAGGTCGTGCGGCATCACCGTATCGATATCGACGGCGCTCATCCGCTCCTTGATCGCGCGTTCCATGCGCAGAAGGCCGACGCGGAACTGGTTCTCCATCAACTCGCCCACCGAACGCACACGCCGGTTGCCGAGATTGTCGATGTCGTCCACCTCGCCGCGGCCATCGCGCAGATCGGCCAGCGCCTTGACGATGGCAAGGATGTCTTCCTTGCGCAGCACGCGCATCGTGTCGGGCGCATCGAGACCCATGCGCATGTTCATCTTCACCCGGCCGACGCTGGACAGGTCATAGCGCTCGGGGTCGAAGAACATCTGGTTGAACAGCGCTTCCGCAGTATCCAGCGTGGGCGGTTCGCCCGGACGCATGACGCGGTAGATGTCGATCAGCGCCTGTTCGCGGCTGTGGTTCTTGTCAGCCGCCATCGTGTTGCGCACATAGGCACCGATAGAGATACCATCGACATTGATCACATCGATTTCGTGGAAGCGGGCTTCCACCAATTGTTCCAGATTTTCGGCCGTCAGTTCGTCACCGGCTTCGACATAAATCTCGCCGGTTTCCGGGTTGACCATATCGAGCGCCGAGAAACGCCCCATGAGTTCTTCCGCAGAAACCTGAATCTGCTTGATGCCGTCTTCCTGCCATTTGCGCAGGCCGCGAACGGAAATCTTCTGCCCCGGCTCCACCAGCACTTCGCCGGTCTTGGCATTGGTCCATGTGCCAACCGCCTTGGCATTGCGCATCCAGTTGGGATCGACCGGCGTGGTCCAGCCGCCATCCTTGGTGTGCTTGAAGGCAATCTTGGAATAAAACTGTTCCAGGATGTCTTCCTGGGTCAGGCCCAGCGCATAAAGCAGCGTGGTGACCGGCAATTTGCGGCGCCGGTCGATGCGGACGTGAATGATGTCCTTCGCATCGAATTCAAAGTCGAGCCACGACCCGCGATAGGGAATGACGCGGGCGGCGAACAGAAGTTTGCCGCTCGAATGCGTCTTGCCCTTGTCGTGATCGAAGAACACGCCCGGCGAACGGTGCATCTGGCTGACGATGACGCGTTCGGTTCCGTTGACGATGAAGGTGCCGTTCTCGGTCATGAACGGGATGTCGCCCATATAGACATCCTGTTCCTTGATGTCCTTCACCGACTTCGCGCCGGTTTCCTGGTCAACATCGAACACGATCAGGCGCAGCGTGACCTTCAGCGGCGCGGCAAAGGTCATCGAGCGCTGCTGACACTCCTCCACATCGTATTTCGGCTCCTCGAAGTGGTAATCCACATATTCGAGAAGCGAGGATTCGGAGAAATCCTTGATCGGGAACACCGAGGAAAAGACGGCCTGAAGCCCCTCGTCCAAACGGCCCGCCTCAGGCTTATCCACCTGGAGAAACTGGTCATACGAGGTCTTCTGAACCTCGATGAGGTTCGGCATCTGGGCCACTTCGACCATTTTGCCGAAATATTTCCGAAGCCTTTTGCGTCCCGTGAACGAGAGTGCCATCCGCCAATCCTTATATAGTTCCCAGGCGCGTGCCCGGCTTTGCGCCGAGTCGCGCCAAATTCCAACGTCCGCGACCCCAAGGACGAAACCCACCCGCCCTCCGGGGCCGGTGCCCGGGAGGGGGGTGGGGTAAACAAAATATGTACGCGCGTGCCGATTTCAATCCCGGCTCACGCCTCCTTACTTCAGCTCGACCTTCGCACCAGCGTCTTCGAGCTGCTTTTTGATCTTTTCGGCCTCGTCCTTGCTCACATCGGCCTTCACTTCCTTCGGGGCGCCTTCGACGAGGTCTTTGGCTTCCTTCAGGCCGAGCCCGGTGATTGCACGGACTTCCTTGATCACGTTGATCTTCTTGTCGCCGGCCGCCGTCAGAACGACCGTGAATTCGGTCTTTTCCGCAGCCGGGGCCGCACCTGCGGCCGCGCCCGGCGCCGCCGCAACCGCAACCGGCGCCGCAGCCGACACGCCCCACTTCTCTTCGAGAAGCTTCGAGAGTTCGGCGGCTTCGAGCACCGTCAGGCCCGACAAATCTTCAACAAGCTGTTCAATCTTCGACATTTTTACGTCCTTCGTTCGTTTTACGGGTTTGAATGCTGGTATCGCTTTACGCGGCTTCTTTCCGGGAATAGGCGCCGATCACGCGGGCAAGCTGACCGCCGGGTGCCGCCAGAACACCGGCGATCTTGGTCGCCGGGGCCTGGAGCAGGCCAACGATCTTGCCCCGCAATTCGTCGAGCGACGGCAATTCGGCAAGGGCCTTCACCCCGGCCGCATCCAGCGCCGTCGTTCCAACAACCCCACCCAGGATCACGAGCTTCTCGTTATCCTTGGCGAAGGCCGCCACCACCTTTGACGCCGCAATCGGGTCCTTGCTGTAAGCAATCCCGGTTGGCCCCTTGAACAAGGGGGCAATGGCTTCAATGGCGGTTCCCTGAAGCGCGCGCACGACCAGACGGTTTTTCGCCACCTTGAACGAGGCGCCTGCTGCCCGCATCCGCGCGCGCAGGTCGTTCATTTGGGCAACCGTCAAGCCGCTGTAGTGGGCGACTACCACCGAGCCGACATCGCCGAAAAGCCCGTTCAGGCCCTCCACGACTTCAGCTTTTCTGGCTTTCTCCACCTGGCTCTCCTTAAAAATGGCCTCTGCAATCGGGGGGACCTCGAAAGGCAGAAGACCGACCAACCGGCGAGCGTGACGATCCGCGCGCCGCCCTGTGCTGAAACGCCTGCCCAGGGTTCAAACCCGAAATGGCGAGGGCCCAACCAAAGGTCGTAGCCGTCGCAAATCCGGTTCTCTCCCCGTCTGCGCTGGGATATTAAGTGCGGCGGCTAAGGCCTTGGCACACCAGCGGTCTCGGACAGGTTTTCCGGCGATCGTCCGCCGGAAATTCACATATGCCTTACGCCTCCGATCCAGCGCCGACACTGCCGAGCGCCACGCGGACACCCGGGCCCATTGTCGAGCTGAGCGAAACTTTCTTCAGATAGGTGCCCTTGGCGCCCGCCGGCTTGGCTTTGATGACGCTGTCCACAAACGATTTCACGTTCTGCACGATGGCATCTTCGCTGAAGCTTGCCTTGCCGATGCCGGCCTGAACGATGCCCGCCTTCTCGACCCGGAATTCCACCGCGCCGCCCTTCGCATCCTTCACCGCACCGGCGACATCCATGGTTACGGTGCCGACCTTCGGGTTCGGCATCAGGCCGCGAGGGCCAAGCACCTTACCCAAACGACCAACCACGCCCATCATGTCCGGCGTCGCGATGCAGCGGTCGAAATTGATCTCGCCCTTGCCGACCTCTTCCGCCAGATCGTCCGCACCGACAATATCGGCACCGGCCTTCCTGGCCTCTTCCGCCTTGGCACCCTTGGCGAACACCGCCACACGTAAGGTACGGCCCGTACCGTTCGGCAACGAAACCACGCCGCGCACCATCTGATCGGCATGGCGGGGGTCAACACCCAGATTGAGCGCCAGTTCGATGGTTTCGTCGAACTTCGCAGTGGCACGCGCCTTGATCAGCTTCACGGCTTCCTCGATCGAGTAAGCCTGCGCAATATCAATGCCTTCCTGTGCCTTTTTCACACGCTTGGAGAGCTTGGTCATGATCAGTCCCTCACCTCGATACCCATGGAGCGGGCCGATCCTTCGATCATCCGCATCGCCATTTCGACATCGTTCGCGTTGAGGTCCTTCATCTTGGCTTCGGCGATCTCGCGAACCTGGGCCCTGGTCACCGACCCGGCAGAGCTTAGTCCCGGAGCCTTGGAGCCCGATTGCAGCTTGGCCGCCTTCTTGAGGAAGTAAGTGGCCGGCGGCGTTTTCATTTCAAAGCTGAAAGACTTGTCCGAAAACACTGTAATCGTTACAGGAATCGGCATGTTCTTTTCCTGGTCCTGCGTCTTGGCGTTAAACGCCTTGCAGAATTCCATGATGTTCAGGCCGCGTTGACCCAAAGCAGGCCCGATTGGCGGGGAGGGATTGGCCGCACCCGCCGGCACCTGCAATTTGACATACCCTACAATCTTCTTTGCCACTGATCAGACCGCCTCCTTCGCGGTTTCCGGTTCAAACGGGGCTGGCTGCCCCTCCCGTTCTCGTTAAACCTTTTCGACCTGCGTAAACTCCAGCTCCACAGGGGTGGCGCGGCCGAAGATCGACACCGCCACTTTGACCCGCGAACGCGCCTCGTCCACCTCTTCCACCGTACCGTTGAAGGAGGCGAAAGGACCGTCGGCTACCCGCACCTGTTCGCCGATTTCGAAGGTGATGGAGGATTTCGGATGCTCCACCCCCTCGGTCACCTGATTCAGGATGCGATCCACTTCCCCCTGCCGGAGCGGCATGGGCTTGTTGTTCTGGCCCAGAAAGCCCGTGACCTTCGCCACGTTCTTGATCAGGTGATAGGCCTCGTCCGTCAGATGGGCGCGAACCAGCACATAGCCGGGAAGGAATTTGCGCTCGGCATTCACCTTCTGCCCGCGGCGCACCTCCGTCACCTCTTCGGTCGGGACCAGCACATCCTCGATCAGATCGTCGAGCCCCTGCTGCTTGGCCTGCCGCTTGATTTCCTCCGACACCTTCTTCTCGAAATTCGAGTAGGTGTGGACGATGTACCAACGCCCGCTGGCGGACTTGGGTTCTGATTTGGCCGTGGTTTCTGCTTCGCTCATCACCGCTTCCATATGCCTATGCGCCGATCAGCCAACGCACGCCCGTGCTGAGCGTCCAGTCCACGACCAGGAAAAACACCATCACCAGACCAACCATGATGAATACGACCAGCGTGGTGAGCCAGGTTTCCTTCCAGGTCGGCCACGTGACCTTCGACATTTCGCGCTGAACATCACGCACGAACTGAATAATGCCGCCGCTTTTTGCGCGTGCGGGCGCCGGCAGGTCCTTTCCCGCCTTCTCCGCTTTCGCCGTTTTCTTCGCGTCAGCCATCATCTTGCTTCATCAAACGATCAATACAGTGGCACCGTACACTGGCAGGAGTGGAGGGACTCGAACCCCCGGCCTACGGTTTTGGAGACCGCCGCTCTACCAACTGAGCTACACTCCTTTATGCACGGTTCGGGCTATTCGCCTTCGGCGGCCCTCGCCGTACAGATTCCAATTACAATCCTTCGCCTTCCGCATTCGCCATTCCGCATCCCACATCGGGGAAACATTTAATCGTAGCAACGACGCCTGCATCGCACCCTTGCGAAAATCCTATTTCAAAATCTTAGCGACGACGCCTGCGCCGACGGTACGGCCGCCTTCGCGGATGGCAAAGCGCAGCTTCTCTTCCATCGCAATCGGAACGATCAGCTCAACCTCAAGGCTCACATTGTCCCCGGGCATCACCATCTCGGTCCCTTCCGGGAGCTTCACGATCCCGGTCACATCCGTCGTCCGGAAGTAAAACTGCGGACGGTAATTGCCGAAGAACGGCGTATGACGCCCACCCTCGTCCTTCGTCAGGATGTAGGCTTCCGCAACAAAGTTCGTATGCGGCGTCACCGAACCCGGCTTCGCCAGAACCTGACCGCGCTCCACACCCTCACGGTCCACACCGCGCAGCAGGCAGCCCACATTGTCGCCAGCCTGGCCCTGATCCAGAAGCTTGCGGAACATCTCGACACCCGTCACCGTCGTCTTCGACGTCGGGCGGATGCCAACAATCTCAACTTCCTCGCCAACCTTCACAACACCGCGTTCCACTCGCCCCGTCACAACCGTGCCGCGGCCCGAGATCGAGAACACGTCTTCAATCGGCATCAGGAACGGCTGGTCGATCGGCCGTTCCGGCTGCGGGATATAGGCATCCACCTGCTTCATCAGCTCCAGCACCGCTTCCTGGCC
>JAFKEW010000009.1 GCA_017308375.1 Alphaproteobacteria bacterium | reverse complement strand
AAGTCGTTTCACGCCCCAACCCCGTCTACCGTGGCGCCAGCACCATCATCATCTGGCGGCCTTCCATCTTGGGATATTGTTCGATCTTGGCGAACGTATCGACATCCTGCTGGACGCGATTGAGCAATTCCATGCCCAGATGCTGGTGCGCCATTTCGCGGCCACGGAAGCGTAATGTCACTTTCACCTTGTCGCCTTCCTCGAAGAACCGCTTCATCGAACGCATCTTCACGTCGTAATCGTGATCGTCGATGGTCGGGCGCATCTTGATCTCCTTGATCTCGATGACCTTCTGCTTCTTGCGCGCTTCGGCCGCTTTCTTCTGCTGTTCGTATTTGTATTTGCCGTAGTCCATCAATTTGACCACGGGCGGCTTGGACTCAGGCGAAACCTCGACCAGGTCGTAACCGCGTTCTTCGGCGATGGCACGCGCTTCGTCGGTGCCGATCTCGCCATATTTGTGCCCGTCATCGCCGATCAGAAGGATCGAGCGGGCGAAAATTTCTTCATTGATACGGGGCCCATCCTTGGCCGGGGGCGGGGCCGCCTGCTGAAAACGTCTCGGGACTATGACTCTCTCCTTTTGGATGCCACGCGAATTCGTTCCGTAAACCGTGCCGGCCTACGAAACGATTGTCGGTTCAGTGGCGCAGGGCAGGGTTCCTCAAATTCGCGGGGCGCGTTGATTGCAACGGCACGCTTCCGGCGGGCCGCAGTGCGCGGGCCGCCGCCGCGAAGAGAATAGGAATATCGCCGCCTTCGCAAGAGTTAATCGCCGGGTCCGTCGTTCAGGTCGCGGCGGGTTTCCGCTTCGGCCTTGATTCGCCCGATAAATTGCTCCAGCGCCATGGCACCCAGGTCCTTGCCGGAGCGCAGGCGCACCGCCACCTTGCCCTCGGCCGCCTCCCGCTCGCCCACCACCAGCATATAGGGGATTTTCAGAAGCTGGGCGTCGCGGATCTTCTTCTGCATCCGCTCGGCGGAATGGTCGATGTCCACCCGCAGGCTGCCGCTGGTTTCCGCGATGTCTACATTGGAAAGCTGGGCGCGCACCGCGTTGGCGTAATCCTTCACCTTGTCGCTGATCGGGATGACGCGGGCCTGTATGGGCGCCAGCCAGGTGGGGAAGGCCCCGGCGTAATGCTCGGTCAGCATGCCGATAAAGCGTTCCAGCGTGCCCAGCACCGCACGGTGCATCATCACCGCATATTTGCGGCTGCCGTCCTCGGCGACATAGGTGGCGCCCAGCCGTTCCGGCAGCACGTAATCAAGCTGCAACGTGCCCATCTGCCATGACCGGCCGATGGCGTCGCGCAAATGGAACTCCAGCTTGGGCGCATAGAAGGCGCCTTCGCCGGCCGCGATCTCGAACTCGTGACCGGTGGCGCGCAGGCCGTCGCCCAGCGCCTTTTCCGCCGCGTCCCAGCGTTCGATGGTGCCGCCGAAATTCTCCGGCCGTGTGGCGAGTCTGATCACCACGTCTTCAAAGCCCATGTCCTTGTAGACGTGATAGAGCAGGTTCACGAAATGCGCGGTCTCGGACTGGATCTGGTCTTCGCGGCAGAAAATATGCGCGTCGTCCTGCGTCATCTGCCGCACGCGCATCAGGCCGTGCAATGCGCCATGCGGCTCGTTGCGATGGCAGCAGCCGAATTCCGCCATGCGGATCGGCAGGTCGCGATAGCTGCGTGTCTGCTGATTGAAAATCTGCACATGGGCGGGGCAGTTCATCGGCTTCAGCGCCATCAGGCTGGCATTGGCGCTGACGATGGGGCCGTCATCCGCGGTGTTCGGAATCTCGTCCGGCACCACGAACATGTTCTCGCGATATTTGCCCCAATGGCCGGACTGTTCCCAGAATTTGGCATCCATCAATTGCGGCGTCTTGACCTCGATATACCCCGCCTTGGTCAATTGGCGGCGGATATAGGTCTCCATCTGGTGATAGAGAACGAAGCCGTTGGCGTGCCAGAAGACGGAACCTTGCGCCTCCGGCTGCAAGTGAAACAGGTCCAGATCGCGGCCGATTTTTCTGTGGTCGCGTTTCTCGGCTTCCTCGATCCGGTGCAGATAGGTTTTCAGTTCCTTTTCATCGCGCCAGGCTGTGCCATAGATGCGCTGAAGCTGCGCGTTCTTCGCATCGCCCCGCCAATAGGCACCGGCCAGCTTGGTCAGCTTGAAGGCATCGCCGATCTTGCCGGTGGTGGCGAAATGCGGGCCCCGGCAGAGGTCGTGCCAATCGCCGTGCCAGTAGATCGAAACCTCTTCGCCGGCGGGGATAGATTTGATCAGCTCGGCCTTGTAGTGCTCGCCGATGCCCTCGAAATGCGCAATCGCCTTGTCACGCGGCCACACTTCGCGCCGCGTCGGCAGATCGCGTTTGACGATCTCGTGCATCTTCGCCTCGATCTTCGGCAGATCGTCGAGGGTGAAGGGCTCCGCGCGCGCGAAGTCGTAATAGAATCCGTCCTCGATCGCGGGGCCGATGGTCACCTGCGTGCCGGGGAAAAGCTCCTGCACCGCCATGGCCAGCACGTGCGCCGCGTCATGGCGGATCAGTTCCAGCGCCTCGGGGTCTTTTTTGGTGATCAGGCGCAGCTTGGCGTCGTGCTCGATGGGGCGGAACAGGTCCCATTCATGGCCGTCCACCTCGCCGATCAGGGCGGCCTTGGCCAGGCCCGGCCCGATCGCGGCTGCCACATCCCCCGGCGTCACCCCGCGGGTGAACGTCATCGCCTTGCCGTCCGGCAGGGTGATGGTGACGTTGGCCGGGTTTCCCGGCGCGGAGGGGGAGGCAGACACGGCAGATGACCTTTTCGAAAGGAAGGAGAGGCGCGGGACCTTCTGTCAGCGCAGGGTTGCAAGTCAAGGCGAATGGGCCCTTCAGCCTGCGTTCAGGATCGAAGGTCTAGGAACGGTACGCGTCCGCCGGTTTCGCGTTATGGAACAGGTATGAATTGCGGAAATTGAAGAGGTTTTCATGGCCCGCTCGTTTTACGCGTTTTCGGTGGCAACCGCCCTTCTGGCGGCGGCCTGCGGCCCTGCGCTGGCACAGGATGACGACAGTACCGCGTCGATTTTGCGCGACTGCGGCGGCACCCTGTCGGGGCGGACGCTCGATTCCTGTCTGGAGCGGGCGCGGGTGGCCGACCAGACCGATCCTTCGCCGGACATCGCGGCCCTGCTCGCCCGTCTTGAGCAACAGGCAAGGGCGGCAGACGGCCCCCCAAGCGCCAGCAGCCCGCCGCCTGGCAATCCGCCCGCTTATGGCTCGCCCGATGATGAGGAGCCGGGTTACAGCCCGCCGCCTTCCGGTGCGCGCGGTTATGGCCCGCCGGACAATGGTCCGCCGGATCAGGGGCCGCCACCTTACGACGATGATGAATATGGCCCGCCGCCGCCTGACAACGGCTCCAGCGCCGGGCCTTACGATCAGGATCAGCCAGAGGCGGCGCCGGATGATGATTATCCGCAGGCCTCGCCCGATGACGGGCCTGATGATGAGGAACAGCCGCCGCCCGATCTGCCCGATCCGCCGCCGGGCGACGATGGATATTGAAGGACCGGCGGTTGGCCCCGGTTTGCCGGCCGCCCCTATAAAGGAGAAGACGATGACATCGAAAATCCTTGTGATTGCAGCCATGGCCGGAGGCTTGATGGCCGGAAGTCTGATGGCTGGCGCCGCATGGGCCGCGCCCGCGCAGGAGACGCAGGCGGCGCCGGCTCCCAAGTCCGGCAATATCTGTCTGCGCACGATTGATATCCAGAACACCACCATTCCGGATGAGAAGACCATTCTGTTCCATATGCGCAACGGCAAGATCTGGAAGAACTCCCTGCGCAACCGCTGCAACGGTCTGCGCTTCAACGGCTTTGCCTATGTCGCGACGCCGCCCAACCAGATCTGCGGCAATCTGCAGACCATCCGCGCCATACAGACCGGCTCGGTCTGCATGCTGGGTGCGTTCACGCCGTATGAGGCACCGAAGAAGGCGCCCGTGGTGGATGAAGCCCCGCCGCCTGCCGAATAGAGAGCGCAATCGGAAAAGTGTGCAGCGGTTTTCCGACAAATTGCGCGACAGATAAAAGAGCGCAATCGGAAAAGTTAGAGCGAAATCGCGATTCCCTTGAATCGGGTTTCGCTCCAACCGGCGGCATATCCTTCACAGCTTATTTGTTGGCGTAGACCTGGATGGAGACTGCGGGTGCCCGCACGGACTGACAGGCCAGCGCCAACCTGAGCACATTGCGCCGGTTGCCCGGCAGGTCGACGCGATAGAGCCGGCCTTCGCGCATCACCCCGCGGCCGTTCACGTCCAGCACCTGGCGTTCGCCATTGGTGTAGCGAATGACCATCGCGCGGCAGCTTGCATCGCCGCCCGCGGCGCGGATGCCGATCTGCCGGATGTGGCGGCCATAGGCCCCGTCCACCGTGGTCTCGCCCTCGCGATTGCCGAAGCGCGCGGTGCCCAGCGCCACCCAGTTGTTGCGATCCCAGCCCGCCTGATCGTCCGGCCGTCCGGGATAGGCGCCGGGTCCGGGTCCCCCCGGTTCGGGGCGCCAGCCGCTTCCGCGCCCGTCATTGTCGGCCATGATGTCGATGCGGCCGCTGCCGTTTTTCGCCATGCAGATGAATTCAAGGCCCCGCAGCGGTCCGGCATTGCGCGGCAGGTCGATGGCCGTGGCACGTCCCACCCGCAGCGTGCCCGACCACACCTCCCGCGTGTTGCCGCCACCGAAGCGGGCGCGCACGGTGCGGCAGGCGATGTCGCTGCCCACCGCATAAAGCTGCACGCCATTCACATTGTAGCCGAAGCCGCCGAACTGGGTTTCGCGCTCAAGCCGGGAATCGAAGCTGACGGAGCCTGTGCGCTCCCACGCCGCCAATGCGGGTTGTGCAACCGCGGCAGAAAACGCAGCCGCGATGACGGCGACAAAAAGGGCCTGCATGGGTTATCTCCTCCGGGTGAAAATCGGCCAGCCAGTTTGAACGGCCTTATGAGAATGTTTCGCGTGGCTTCGCATCTTGCAGGGCGAGGCTAGCCTGCCTTTTGGTATTGCGCGACGGGGAATCTGTGTCCGGCCGCCGGGCGCGGGATATTTCGTCTGGCCGTGGGCTGGTTCCTGGGGGCTTTCCCCGACCGGAGCAGCCACCGATTCGCCATGGTGTTGGCGCAGGATGCGTGCAAACTGCGTGCGAAGTGGTGTTTCGCGCGTTTCCGGTGAGGGGTCTTATCGAAGGAGGCTGCGGGTGCAAAAGCGCCCGTGGCAAAGCCTATGACCAAGACAGTGATTGCGTTCTGCGTTGCGGCGGCGGCCCTGGTGCTGTCGGGCTGCGCCTATGACCGCGGCTATTACGATGACGGCTATTATGGCGGCGGCTACTACGACGGTTATTACGGTGGCGGCTATTACGGTGGCGGCTATTACGGCAATGGCTATTACGGGTCCGGTTATTATCCGGGCTATTATGACGGATATGATTATTACGGTTACGCGCCCGGCGCCTATTACGGCAGCGTTTATTGGAACAATCAGCGCCGCCATTACGACCGCGACCGGCGTGACGGCCATTGGGGTGGTCGTGATCGCCCTGATCGTGATCGCCACAATCGCGACAGCCACAATCGCGATCGCCATCAGCCGAACGGGTGGGACGCGATCCGCGGCCGCTCCGGCCGCGCCGGTGCTCCCAACCGCGATGCGGCCAACGTCCCGGCTGCTGCGCCACGGGTCCAGTCACAGGCACCTGTTTCCGGCCGGGATGCTCCATCGCAATTCCGTTCGCGCGATGGGCGCGGTCATTCCAACGGGCGCGGCCGGTCCGTGCAGCCCTGATCGCACCGGGCGTTTTTATCCGGCGGGCATGGGAAACGCGCGGCGATGGGTTTTCGCCATGGCCGCGCTTTTTTTGGCGCCGCTCTTTCTTGCGCATCCGGCCGCGGCGGCGGGCGGCCTCTGCCGTGTCGATGATTTGATGCCCGCTTATTTCGCGTTTGCGGATCGCACCCAGGGGCAGCCGCCTTCTGAACGCGCGCGCGCCTTTGCGGCTCATTTCGCGCCCCTCCATCGCGCTTTCTATGATCCGGAGGCTTTCGGCACCGAAGCGAAGCTGCGCAAGACGGCGCTGAAGGGCCTCGATCCCGCCAGGCCGCTTTCGCTGGCCGGGTTCGGCACGCTGAAACCCGCACACTTCCGCGCCCTCGGCCGTGGCATCGGGGCGGCGTTTGAAAAGGCGGAACAGCGGTTCAAGACGCAATTCCCCGATTTCCGCTGCGATCTCTATGTCGGTTTCGGCCCGTCCTTCCTGCGTTTTGACGGTCATGGCTTCACCGCGGCCGATGGCACGAAGCGCATGTTGTTCGGCGTCGATACCATCGCGCTGCTGCACGACGAAAAGGATATGCCGGCCTTTTTCGCCCATGAGCTGTTTCACATCCATCACGCGCAGGTGATGGGGGCCGCGCTTCCGAAACCGGACGATCTCGTCTGGTGGTCGCTGTGGGAGGAGGGGCTTGCCACCTATGTCAGTCAGCGCATGCACCCCGAACTGGATGCGCAATCCGTGCTCTGGTTTCCGAAAGATCTCGTGGCGCGGATGCAGGGGCAGGAGCGCGATGCGGCACGCGGGTTGCTGGCGGATATCGACAGGACGGGCGATGCCTATGGCCGCTGGTTTACCAGCGGGGAATCTGCGCCCGGCTTTCCGCCGCGCGCGGGTTACTACATCGGCTATCTTTTTGCGCGGGATGCGGGCGAAGGCAAACCGCTTTCCGCGTTGACGAACATTCCGCCGTCACAGGTCCGGCAGATGGCGCGGGCGTTTCTCACCCACCTCGCACAATGTGGCGTTATGCGTGAACGCGTTCCTCGGTACTGCGCGGGGCCATGACTGCGCGATAAACCACGATGGGCCGTGACACACCGACAATGGCGCGGCTGATCAGATCGGCGGCCACCAGACCGTCCTGCCCGCAAAGCCCGCCGGCCAGCGCCTCGCGCATCGCGCGCAGCCAGACCAGATCGGCGAATGTGCGCTGGCCTTGCGCCAGCCGCTCCGCCGCTTCGCACAGATGCAGCGCGTATTTCGCGCCCGAGAACGGCAGCGCCGCCGCGGCAAAGCCGAGCAGTTCGGCCGCACCCAATGCGCTGGTCGGCAGCGTTTCATCCAGTTCGCTGGTCAGAAGCGAAATCTTGCCCAGAATGCGGCACGCCTGATCGTGATCTTCGCCGTCGCGCGCCCGCTTCAACGCCGTTTCGAGAGAGCGAAGCTGTTCGGCGAGCATGACGACAGGATCGATGTGCATGCGCGGGTCTTCCCTCGGTCAAATCTGTTTGCGCGTGGGCGATCATCACGCGTGCAAAACAATATGCGATTCGCGATTAGCACACATCACTTCATTTGAATGCGAATCATATCGATAAAATTTGATGCAAATTGCATTTGCCGTTCGCGGGCCTGTTTTCGCATCCCCGGCGATCGCACTTTTTTCAGGTTCCATGCAGCGCGCGCGGATCACAAATGCGTCAACGCGCATGCGCACAAAGCCGTTGCATGACGCATGCAAAAAGGCCCGGTGTTTCCACCGGGCCTTTTCGTATGCCTTATGGTTCGAGGCTCGCTGGCGCTCGCACCTCACCATGACGTCATGCTGAGGTGCGCGGCCTTTTCGGCCGCGCCTCGAAGCATGAACCTTAGAAGTCCATGTCGCCCATGCCGCCCATACCGCCGCCGCCGGGCATGGCAGGCGCGTCTTTCTTCGGACGGTCGGCCACCATGGCTTCGGTGGTGATGAGGAGCGATGCAACGGAGGCCGCATTCTGCAGCGCGGTACGCACGACCTTGGTCGGGTCCACGATGCCGGCTTCGATGAAGTCGCCATAGCTTTCGCCCTGGGCGTCATAGCCGAAGTTGGAGGATTTCTGCTCCAACAGCTTGCCCACCACGATGGAGGCTTCGACGCCGGAGTTCTCCACGATCTGGCGGATCGGGGCCTGGATCGCCTTCTTCACGATGGCGATACCGGCGTTCTGGTCGTCATTCTCGCCCGTCACGCCGTTCAGCGCCTTGGTGGCATAGAGAAGTGCCGTGCCGCCGCCGGGAAGGATACCTTCCTCGACCGCCGCCTTGGTGGCGTTCAGCGCGTCGTCAACGCGGTCTTTCTTCTCTTTCACTTCCACTTCGGTGGCACCGCCGACGCGGATCACCGCAACACCGCCGGCGAGCTTCGCCAGGCGTTCCTGCAGCTTCTCCTTGTCGTAGTCGGAGGTGGTTTCCTCGATCTGCTGCTTGATCTGGCCGACGCGGGCCTGAATGTCGCCCTTCTTGCCGGAGCCGTCGACGATCGTGGTGTCGTCCTTCGTGATGCGCACCTTTTTCGCGGTGCCCAGCATGTTGATCTTCACGTTCTCCAGCTTGATGCCCAGATCTTCGCTGATCACCTGGCCGCCGGTCACGATGGCGATGTCTTCCAGCATGGCCTTGCGGCGGTCGCCGAAGCCCGGTGCCTTCACCGCGGCAACCTTCAACCCGCCGCGCAGCTTGTTGACGACGAGGGTCGCCAGCGCTTCGCCTTCCACTTCCTCGGCGATGATGACAAGCGGACGGCCCGACTGCACCACCGATTCCAGGATCGGCAGCATCGGCTGCAGGCTGGTCAGCTTCTTCTCGTGGATCAGGATGTACGGCTCTTCAAGCTCGGCCACCATCTTGTCGGCGTTGGTGATGAAATAGGGCGAGATGTAGCCGCGGTCGAACTGCATGCCTTCCACGACGTCCAGTTCGGTGGCAAGCGACTTCGCTTCTTCCACCGTGATCACGCCTTCATTGCCGACCTTCGCCATGGCCTGGGCGATCATGCCGCCCACTTCCTTGTCGCCATTGGCGGAAATCGTGCCGACCTGGCCGATTTCCTCGTTCGACTTCACTTTCTTGGAACGCTTCTTGAGGTCGGCGATGACCGCTTCAACGGCCTTCTCAATGCCGCGCTTCAGGTCCATCGGGTTCATGCCGGCGGCAACCGACTTCGAACCTTCGCGCACGATCGCCTGGGCCAGAACCGTTGCCGTCGTGGTGCCGTCACCGGCCACGTCGTTGGTCTTGGAGGCGACTTCGCGCACCATCTGTGCGCCCATGTTCTCGAACTTGTCGGCCAGTTCGATTTCCTTCGCGACCGTCACACCGTCTTTCGTGGTGCGCGGTGCGCCGAAGCTTTTCTCGATCACGACGTTGCGGCCCTTGGGACCCAGCGTCACCTTCACTGCATCGGCCAGAATGTCGACGCCGCGCAGCAGTTTCTCGCGGGCATCGGCGCCGAATTTGACGTCTTTGGCTGCCATTTGTTTCTCCTGAATTCAGATCGTGTTGCGGTGCGGGTCAGGCGGCCTTTTTCGAAGGCTTGCGGCCCTCGATCACGCCCATGATGTCGGACTCCTTCATGATCAGGAGTTCTTCGCCATCGATCTTCACTTCGGTGCCCGACCATTTGCCGAACAGAACGAAGTCGCCGGCCTTCACTTCGGGGGTTACGCGCTTGCCGTTTTCGTCGAGCGCGCCGGGGCCGACGGAGATGATCTCGCCTTCCTGCGGCTTTTCCTGTGCGGTTTCGGGGATGATGATGCCGCCGGGGGTTTTCTGGTCCTCGGCCACGCGGCGGACGACCACGCGGTCGCCAAGCGGACGGAATTTCATGGATTCGCTCCTCAAAAATTCAATTGTCTCAAGCGCTTGCTTACAGTGCGGCCATTTGCATGGCCGTTCGGCAGCACTCCCCACAGGGGAGTGCTAACCACTGCCCGGCTAGATAGGCAGCGGGCCCGGAATCGTCAAGGGTTGCCGGGCTTCCGGTCCGACAAATTCTGCTTGTTTGTGCCGCGCCGGGCTGGCTGGTTCCCGCCCCCCGAGGCCTGACGGGCGTCTATCGGCGGCGGGCGATATAGATGGGGGTGCACATATTGCGTGTAACGCGACCGCTGAATTCGGTCGCCGCGATATTCTCTATGGCATCGAGAACGCGGTTGCGCTCCACCTCGTCCAGAACCGCGAAGGTCGAGAAGCTGGCGTAAAGCGCGCGGGTTTCTTTCGGGTCGAGGGTCAGGGTCCAGCGTTCGATTTCGCTATCGATACTCTCGAATGCTTTCGTCGCTTCAATGTCCGCGATGCGCGCGCCGCGATCGAGCGCGAAGGGATGTTTGAAGGCCGGCGAATAAGAAGGGGTGGTGCCGCCTTCGAGAAGATGTCTGGTCGCGTCGTGGAACGCATCGTCCTGTTCGGGGTCGCCGAACACATTCCACCACGCCGCCCACCAGCCACCGGGTTTCAGCAGGGTTGCGACTTTCGCAAGTGCCGCGTGCTGATCCATCCAATGGAACGCGGTTGCCGATACGCCGAGGTCGAACGCGGCCTCGGGAAGGCTTGCGGTCTCGAATGTCGCGTGGATCACCTGCAATGCCGGGTCCGGAAATTGTTGCCGCAGATACTGCGCCAGCCTTGCATCCGGCTCGATGGCGGCAAGCGGCGATGCACCGGATTGCAGCAACCGGCGTGTCGCAAGCCCCGTGCCCGGACCGATTTCAAAGGTGCGCGTTCCAGTCCGAAGGCCGCACCGCGCACGCAAGCGCGCATAGATGCTCGAAGGATATTCCGGCCGTGCAGCAGCGTAATTTTCTGCGTTCGCGCCAAAGGCGTGTCGTCCTTCCTCAATCCCGATCTGGCGCATGATGGCGACTCGTTCACGTTCTGCCCGGATATTGCACGCCACCGTCATAGTCCTTAAAGCCTTACCCGGATCGTAACTGATGGATTGTCATGACCACGGATCAACAGTCGGCCGGGGGCATCCCGGATGGCTTCGCCCCGTTCCGCCTTGCAAACGGATTTGTGGAAACCAACGGCCCGCTTTATGGCAAATGGACTGGCGACCAGCTCCTGCTCGGCTTCCGGGTCGAGGGGCGGCACTGCAATCCTGGCATGGTCTGCCATGGTGGCATGCTGGCGCTGTTCGCCGATATGATGCTGCCCATTGCGGCCCGGCTTCAGGGCAGCGGCGATATGGGCTTTCTGCCCACCGTCAATCTGACCTGCGATTATCTGGCGCCGGCCCCGCTCGGTTCTTGGGTCGAAGGCCGCGCCGATGCGGTGAAGACCACGCGCAATCTTCTGTTCGCGCAAGGTCTCGCCACCGCGAATGGCGTGCCGGTGCTGCGCGCCAACGGCATTTTCAAGATCACCTCGAAAGGCTCGCTCAAGGCGGGCGACTTCACCCTCGAATCCCTGTTCGGCTTCGAGAAATAATCCTCTCTTGCGTGCCGGGTATCCTCCCCCGCTTGCGGGGGAGGTGTTCCGAAGGAACGGAGGGGGCGTGATCGCGATGCCCCCCCGCAAGAGAAATCAACAAAGCTGCACTCTTTCTTTCACCTCCCCCTTGCGGGGAGGTCAAGGAGCCTCCCGCCTTAGGCGGCGTGCGGAATGGTTTCGTTCGCGAAGTAGCGGCGCGGGTTTTCCGTCAGCATGGTTTCGATCTGCGCCTCGCTGATGCCGGCCTTCTTCAGCATCGGCGCGATGACGCGGGTAAAGCGCATCGACATGCCGCCGGCATCCATCTGTTCGATGGCCGATTGCGGCAGCATGCGGCCCTTCCAGCACCACACGCTATCATGCGAGATGATCACCTGGTTGGTGGCGCCTTTGCCCAAGAGCTTGAGCAGGGATTCGACGCGGCCTTCGTCGGGCCGCACCAGTTCCAGCCCGAAGCGGTCGAAGCCGATATAAGAGCCGCCATTGACGATGCGCATATGGTAATCGTGATCCGGGCTGCCGCAGCAATGTCCGATCACGATACGGTGTGCCGGCACGCCCAGGCTTTTCAGATAGTCGAGCTGTTCATCGCCCAGGATCGCATCGGTGTGCGTGGTGATCGGCGTGTTGGTGGCGAGCGCCGCCTTGGCCCCGGCACGGAAGATGGTTTTTTCGTAATCGGTGAAGGGCGGTGCGGCGGTGGCCAGCTTGATCACGCCCGCCTTGACGCCGGTTCCCTGCACACCCTCGGTGATTTCCTTGATGAACAGGTCGGTCAGGATTTTTTCGCCATCGGGATCGTAGGCGAGCTTCATGCTCCAATACGGCATGCCGCCCAGATGATGGTGATAAAGTCCGGTGGCGCAGATGATGTTGAATCCGGTGCGCGCCGCCACTTCGCCCATCAGGTCCACACTGCGCCCGAGATCGTTGGGGCAGGGGTCGAGCAGGCTGGTGAACCCGGCGGATTTCAATTCCTCCACCTTGTCGACGCACACTTTCACCATGTCGCGGTGGTTCATGTTCTCGAACCCGGTGTCGCTCTCCCAGCCGGGAAACGCGATCAGCAGATGCTCATGCATCAGCGTCTTTCCCAGCTTGGCGGTTTCGATCGGCCCGGTTACCGTATTGATGGCCATGACAATCCTCCCAGTTTTGTTGTGCTTGATGGCTTTATAGAACGCATTATAGCGATGCGCCCGGCAGAAGCGAGATTGAAGATTGGCAAGCCGGGATCGGAAGGCGGGCGAATGACATTCCGGAATGCGCTGATGGCGCGGCTTGGCATCACCATCCCGATCATTCAGGCGCCCATGGTGGGGGCCAGTGGAACCGCACTTGCCATCGCGGCCAGCGATGCGGGCGCGCTCGGCTCCCTTGCTGCGGGTGCGTTGCCGCCGGATGGCATTTTGCGCGATGCGGCGAAAATCCGTGCCGAAACCGCGCGCCCCTTCGCGATCAATCTTCTGATGGCCCGCCCCGCCAATCCCGATGTGCAGAGTGTTACCGCCGCCATGGCGCGGCTCAAATCCTGGCGCGATCGTCTCGGCCTGCCGGAACAGGCTGTCCCCAACCGGTGGAGCGAGGATTTCGCGGCCCAGTTGCAGGCGGTCATCGCCGCGCGCCCCGCGATGGCGTCTTTCACCTTCGATTGCTTGACCCGCGATGAAGTCGCGGCCCTGAAGGCGGCGGGTATTTTCGTCTGCGGCACGGCGACCAGCGTGGCGGAAGCGCGCGCCTGGGTCGATGCGGGCGCCGATGCCATCTGCGCGCAAGGGGCGGAGGGCGGCGGCCATCGCGGCACTTTTCTGGGGGAGGGGCGGGCGGACGCGCTCGGCACCTTCGCGCTTGTGCCCGCCATCCGCGCCGCCACCACCCTGCCGCTGATCGCGGCCGGCGGCATCATGGATGGTGCGGGCATTGCCGCGGCGCTGATGCTGGGCGCGGATGCGGTGCAACTCGGCACCGCATTCCTGCTCACGCCGGAGGCAACCACGCCGCAACCATGGCGCGATGCGCTGACGCATGCGGGCGACAACGACACGCGGCTGACCCGCGTTTTCTCCGGCCGTTATGCGCGCGGTCTGGAAAATGAGTTCATGCGGAAAATGACGCCTGCGGAGAAGGATGTGCCCGCCTATCCGGTGCAGAATGCGCTCACCCGCGAAATCCGCGCCGCGGCGGCGAAGGCGGGCAATGCCGGGCTGATGTCGCTGTGGGCCGGGCAGGGGGTTCCCTTCATCCGCGCCATGCCGGCGGGCGAATTGATCTCGACCTTGTGGGCAGAAGCGTGCGAGGCTTCGGCCGCATTGCACGCCCGCATGGCCGCGCCATGAGCCCGCTTGAATTGTCTCAGATTCCCCGCAGCGATCGCCCGGTGCCGCGCTGGCGCATCGTGCGCACGGTCGGCATGCTGCAGGTCAAGCTGATCCTCGGCAATGTACACAATTTCGCGCTGATGCCGGTGTGCCTGCTGGCCGGCGCGGTGGATATTCTGTTCAAGAACCGCCGCGACGAGGCGCTGCTCTACAAGGTGCTGGCCTGGGGACGCCACCTCGATGAGATGATCGGGCTCTACCGTCCGCTGGAAAATGCCGAAGGGGCCGCCTTCAATCCGCCCGAACGCTACAGCGTCGATGCGCTGGTCGATCGTCTCGAAGCCGCGGTGCGCAACGATTATGCCAATGGCGGCACCACCGCCAGTGCCAAGAGGGCGATGGACCGCGCGCTGACCCAGATTCGGGCCGAGGCGGCAAAGCATGGCACCCATGCGAAAGAGGCGATTGAGCGTGCCGCCGCAAAAGTCCGTACACGGATGGGCAGGCACAACTCCGGCCACTGATACTTGTTTTCCTAGGCGCTAAACCGCTGCCGCAATCATGCTCATGCTGTCCAGGGTGAAGCTGCCGTCGCCGGCGATCTCGAAATGCGCCGTCACCTCTTCGGCCATGGTCTGTTGCAGGGCGCGAATGGCATCGGCGAACAGCGCGCGCGTGCGCATCCGTGCGATCCAGGTGGCGAAATCCAGCCTTACGCGATAAAGCGTTGGCGCATCGGTTGCAAAGCCTGCCGCGCGCAGCATCTGTTCCCATTCCGCCACGGAATAATCGCGCACATGGCTCGGGTCGCGCAGCATTTCAATCGTTTGCAGGAACGTATCCAGCAACGGGTTCGCCGGCGCCACCGCATCCATCACCATGGCGCGGCCGCCCGGCTTCAACACCCGGCGCGCCTCGCGCAAGCCTTGCGGCACATCGTGCCAGTGATGGGCGCTGTAGCGCGTCACGACCAGATCGAAACTGCCATCGGCAAAGGGCAGGGCCTCCACCGTGCCCTGTTCGGTTACCAGATTGGAAAGCCCGCGTGCCTGCGCTTCCTTTGCCACCGCGCGCAGCATGTCTGGTGACAGGTCATAGGCCGTCACCTGACCCACATGGCCCGCCACGGTGAAACTGGCGTGGCCCCCGCCGCAGCCGAGGTCCAGCACGCGTTCAAACCGCTGCGTCTGCACGAATGCCCGCAACGCGTCGAGGTCGGCGCCCGCGGCGTGCACCGCGCTCTGGATATAGGCATCGGCCCGCGGTCCGAACTGGTTGGCGACCAGGTTGTGCAATGTGCTTTTCATTTTCATCCTGCCGGTTTCACGCGTCAGCGGTCCTCGAACGCTTCAAGGACATTGGTGGTGTTTTCCGCCAGCGCTTCCAGATTGTAACCGCCTTCGAACACGAACAGCGTGGGTTTGCCCAGCGTTTTCAGCATAGTGCCCATGCGTTTGTAATCCCCGGTGGTCAGCTTCAGGCGGCAGATCGGATCGCGCTCATAAGTGTCGAGGCCGAGTGAGATCAGCACGACATCGGGCCCGAAATCACGCACCCGCGTTATCGCCGTATGCAGTGCATCGGCATAACCATCCCATGCCGTCTTGCGCGCCAGCGGCAGGTTCAGATTGGCGCCTTCGCCCGCGCCCGCGCCGCGCTCATCGGCAAAACCCAGAAAATGCGGATAGGCATAAGCCGGGTCGGCATGAATGGAAACGAACAGAACCTCGCTACTGTCATAGAAAATCGCCTGCGTGCCATTGCCGTGATGATAATCCACATCCAGGATCGCGGGCCGCGCGCCCTGATCGGCCAGCCATTGCGCGGCGATCGCCACATTGTTCAGATAGCAGTAACCGCCATAAAGATCGGCGCTGGCGTGGTGGCCCGGCGGCCGTGTCAGGGCGAAGGCCGATGCTTCGCCGCTCTTTACCGCTTCGGCTGCGCTCAGCACCACATTGGCGGCGCTGCGTGCGGCCTGCCATGTGCCTTTCAAAATCGGCGTCGCGGTATCGAAGGTGTAGGAGCCGAGGCGCGATTCAATATCGCCGTCGCGCATGGTGCGCAGGCCCCGCGCCGGCCACACCGATGGAACCGCCGCATCGCCCGCGCGTGTGCCATAGCGTGTGGTCCAGTCTGCGTGCGCGCGGTCCAGAAAGCGGATGAAGGCGCCATTGTGCACGCGCAACAACGGTGCATCGTCGAACGCGCGCGGCGGCAGAACCGGCCCCAGTTTGCGTTCGATGATGCGGGCCCGCACCCGTTCGGCCCGCTCGGGCACTTCCACCGCCGGCGTTGCATGACCGGCGGTGAATTCCTCGCGCGGGGCGTGGCGCAGATGATCGGGTGAATAGAATGTCTTCATGGTCCTGCCTGCAAAAGGATTGCACCGGCCGCAATGGCACCTGCCGCCAGCCAGCGCGGCCCGCTCATCCGCTCGCCCAGAAACCGGGTCGCCATCGCGGCCCCGAACAATACGCTGGTTTCGCGCAAGGCGGCGAGCTTTGCGGTGGCGCCATAGCGATAGGCCAGCATGGCCAGCCCATAGGTGCCGAGCGCCAGAAGCCCCAGAAGAATGCCCAGCCGCCATTGCCGCCGCGCTTCCACCACCACGGCGCGGCCGCGAATGCCCGGTGCCGTCACCAGAACCGCCGCGCCGTAAGCCACGAAAAACCACAACACATAGCTGAACGGGTTTTCCACGCTGCGCACGCCGCTGGCGTCGATCACCGTGTAACAGCCGATGGTCAGTCCGGTGGCCAGCGCATAAAGAAGTCCGGTGCCCGCGCCTTCCGTTTGGCGGTGCGACAGACCCAGCGCGATCACCCCGCCTGAGATCATGAGAATCCCTGCGATTTCCACAACCGGCGCGGGCTCGCCCAGCAGAAGAATGGCGCCCAGCGCGGTGAACAGCGGCCCGGTGCCGCGCGCCACGGGATACACGGCCGAGAACGCGCTGCTCTCATAGGATTTGACCACAAACAGTTCGTAAACCGCATGCACCGCCGCGGTCAGCAGCAGCAGCCACACCGCGCGCCCCTGCGGCAGCGGCACGAAAAACAGGAACGGCATCACCATGATCGCGGAAAACACTCCGATCAGGAGCCGCATGGCATATTTGTCGTCCGCCCGCTTGGTCAGAATATTGACGGCCGCATGCAGAAAGGCGGAGACCAGGATCAGTACGACGGCAATGGTCATCGGGGGCTTGCGGGTGCAGGATGGAAAACGCCGGGTGGAAGCGTGAATGGCCGGACTGTGACGGTGCCGCGCGTTTTGGGCCAGCGAAATATTTGGGGGAACGATGACGTATCTGAATGAGGATCTGATCGGCGTGCCCGGCGGGCGCTGGACGCTGCAAACCCCGGCACTGGTGGTGGATCTCGATGCGCTCGAACGCAACATCGCCAAAATGGCTGCGCATGCAAAGGCGCACGGCATCGCGCTGCGCCCCCACGCCAAAACCCACAAGAGCGCGGAGATCGCGCGGCTGCAGATCGCGGCCGGCGCGCTCGGCATCTGTTGCGCCAAGCTGGGGGAGGCGGAGGCGCTGGCCGGTAAAGGCATCGAAAAAATCCTGCTCACCTCGCCGGTGGTCAGCGATGCGGGCATCGCGCGGCTGATCGCGCTCAACGCCCGTGTGCCGGAATTGATGGCGGTTTGCGATAATGTGGACATCGCCGCCCAGCTCGATGCGGCGGCGCGCAGCGGCGGCAAGCCGCTTCATGTGGTGGTGGACATCGATCCCGGCCTCGGCCGCACCGGCATCCGTCCGGGTGAGGGGGCGCTGGCGCTGGTTCAGGCGGTGAACGCGGCGCAAGGGCTGATCTTCGCGGGCCTGCAATGTTATGCGGGTCAGGTGCAGCATATGGAATCGCCCAATGAGCGGCGGGATTCCTCGCTCACCGCGCTGAAGGAACTCGGCGCCTTCGCGGCCACTCTCGCGGGCCGGGGCATCAAGCCCGCCATCCTCTCCGGCGGCGGCACCGGCACGTTCGACATCGACCCCGATGCCCGCGTGCTGAGTGAATTGCAGGTCGGCTCCTACATCTTCATGGATCGTCAGTACAATGACGTTTGGCAGAAGCCGGGCGGTGCCCCGCCGTTCGAAGTGGCGCTCAGCGTGCAGACCACGGTGATCAGCACCAATCGCCAGGGCCTCGCCACCACCGATGCAGGGCTCAAATCCTTCGCCACCGATGCCGATCCGCCGCTCATTCTGTCCGGTGCGCCGGAAGGGGCGCGTTATTTTTTCTTCGGTGATGAACAGGGCGGGGTGCTGTTGCCGGACGGTTCCGGAATGCGGCCGAAAGATGTCATCGCCTGTGTGGTTCCGCATTGCGACCCGACGGTCAATCTCTATGACTGCTATCACGCTGTGCGCGGCGATACGCTGGTCGCGATCTGGCCGGTGGATGCGCGCGGGCGCACGGCGTAAGGCCCCGCGGAACTTTTCTCCCGCGCTGTTCATGCTGGGTTCAGCCGCCGCCCACCATGATGGGCGTGTTGTAGCGCAGGGAGTTTTGCGATGAAAAATCTGGTCAGGCTGGCGGCTGCGTCTGCTCTCGCCGCCGGCATCGCGATGATGGCATCCGCTCCCGCCAATGCCGGTGTGGGAATTTCCGTCGGCGTCGGCGGCTATTATCCACCGGCTTATTACGGGCCAACCTATTATGGCCCGCGCTATTACGGCCCGCGTTACTATGGCCCTGCCTATTATGGACCGCGCTATTATCGCGGCGCCTGCGATTATTATGCGCCTTACTATGATCCCTATGCCTGCGACTGGCCGGTTTATTCTTCGCCGGTCTATGTCGGCGGCGTCTGGTATACCGGCCCGATCCGTTATCGCAATTGGGGCGGTCACCGCTGGTACTGGGTCAATCGCGGCTGGCATCGCGATGAATGGCGCGGTCCCCGTCCCGGCCACATCCGCGGCGGCGTCCGTGTTGGCGGTCACGGCTTTCACGGCGGCCACCACCGCCACTGACGGGCTCCCAAAAGGCTTGTCGTTGCGTGCGGCCCCGGATCGCTCCGGGGCCGTTTTCTTTGATGGCGGTTTCCTTCTCAATTTGGTCACAATGGGTTCATGACCGGTTCAGCCGCGGTTTGCGAATGTGGGCCCGCTTCAATCCGGAAAGGGATTGCAATGAAAAATGTTTTCAAGGCCGCGCTGGCGGCCGGTGCGTTGGCAATGGCGGCGTTTTTCGGCACCGCGCCCGCGCGGGCCGACAGTTTCGGCCTTTCCATCGGGCCGGGCGGCGGCTTCAGCTTCTCGCTCGACACCGGCGGCTATTGCGATCAATGGGGTTGCCCCGATGATTACTGGGACTATCCGATTTTCTACGGCCCCGTCTATTACGGCGGCTATTGGTATCGCGGCCCGGTCTATTACCGCATGATCCGTGGCGAGCGTTATTACTGGGTGCGCGGCGGCTGGCATCGTGACGGCTGGCGCGGGTCGCGGCCTTCCTGGGCGCGGCGTGTCCATTATGGTCCGGCGCTCGGCCTCGATTACTACCGCTCCAACGGTTTCCGGGTGCGCGATCACGACTGGCGCCGCTATGAAACGCGCCATCGCGACTATCGGGACAGCAACCGGCGCGGCAACGACTACCGTGCCAACAGCTACCGCAACGACAACAATCGTTATGACAACAATCGTTACGACCGTTCGCGCGACAACAACTGGCGCGACCGCCGCAACAATGATGACCGCAACCGCTATCAGAAGCGCAGCCGCGAAAACGGCTGGGATCAGATCCGCGGCGGCAACAGCAACGCCTATCGCGCGCAATCGCCGGCACGGGTGCAAAGCACGGCCCAGCCGCGCAATCTGCAGCCATCGGCCAATGATCGCGCATCGCAGCGCGACAATTCATCCGCACGCGGCAACAATCGCGGCCATGGCGGCGGCGACCGGCATGGCGACCGCGGCAACCGTCACGACCGTTCAAACGGGAATTGACGCATCATCCGTCACTGCTTCATCGGCCCCGTGCAAACGGGGCCGGCTTTTTTTGGGGAACCGATTGCGTTCATCGCGGGTTCAGACGGGGGATGGAAAACTCTGACCGTATCTGGCGGGGCAGTGCGTGGAGGTAAAATGAAGACGTTCAAATCTGCTTTGGTCGGCATGGCCTTTGGTGGTTCGCTGCTGGCGTTCACGGCGCCGGCGTCCGCCGCCGGTGTCGGCATTTCGGTCGCGCCGAACGGTGCCATCGGCTTTTCGCTTGCGACGGGCGGCTATTGCGATCGCTGGGGTTGCCCCGGCGATTACTGGAACTATCCGGTCTATTACGGCCCGATCTATTATGAAGGCACATGGTATCGCGGACCGATGTATTACCGCACCATCCGTGGTGAGCGTTATTACTGGGTGCGCGGCGGCTGGCGGCGCGATCACTGGCGCGGCCCCCGTCCGGGCTGGGCCCGCAAGGTCCATTACGGTCCGGCCCTCGGCCTCGACTATTACCGCGGCCACGGCTTCCACGTCCGCGATCATGACTGGAACCGCTGGGATCGCGGCCGTCACCGCGGCCATGACAAATGGGACAAGCATGACCGCCGCGACCGTCATGACCGGCATGACCGGCACGATCGTCACGGGCACTGATTCACCGGACTTTGTTCCGTTTATGGAATCCCCGGCCGCCCGGCCGGGGATTTTTTTCGGCGCACCGGAACGAAAACGCGATTTCCCGGGGTCCGGTTTTGCTCTAGCGTCCGTGCCCGCGTATCACTCTGCCCGCGCGTCACGTCAAAACGGGGGCTTTCATGCGCATCGGTGTGCCGAAGGAAATCAAGAACCACGAATATCGCGTCGGGCTCACGCCCGCGGCGGTGCGCGAACTGACCACGCGCGGCCATCAGGTCCTGGTCGAACGCGATGCGGGTGAGGCCATCGGCCTGCACGATGCGATGTATACCCGCGTCGGCGCCGAAATCGTGGCTGACCCGGTCGAGATCTTCGCCACTGCCGGCATGGTGGTGAAGGTGAAGGAACCGCAGCCGCAGGAGATCGCGCAGCTTCGTCCGGGGCAGACGCTTTTCACCTATCTCCACCTCGCGCCCGATCCGGCACAGACCGCGGCGCTGCTCAAATCCGGCGTCGTGGCCATCGCCTATGAAACCGTCACCGATGTGCATGGCGGCCTGCCGCTGCTCGCCCCGATGAGCGAAGTGGCGGGCCGCATGTCGATCCAGGCCGGTTCCCACTGCCTCGAAATCGCGCAAGGCGGCCGCGGCATGCTGCTTGGCGGCGTGCCGGGTGTGCCGGCTGCGCGCGTGGTGGTGTTGGGCGGTGGTGTCGTCGGCACCAATGCGGCGCGCATGGCCATGGGGATGGAGGCGCATGTCACCGTGCTCGACATCTCGCTGCCCACGCTCTACCAGCTTGATCTGCGCTTCGGCGCCGCGCTCAACACGATCTACTCCACCATCGACGCGGTGGAGGAATATGTCACATCCGCCGACCTCGTCATCGGTGCCGTGCTGCTGCCCGGCGCGGAATCGCCCAAGCTGATTACGGAGGCGATGGTCCGCCAGATGAAAAAGGGCTCCGTCATCGTCGATGTCGCGATCGATCAGGGCGGCTGTGCGGAAACCAGCCACCCCACCACCCACGCCGACCCCACCTATGTGGTGCACGATGTGGTGCATTACTGCGTCGCGAACATGCCGGGCGGGGTGGCGCGCACCTCCACTTTCGCGCTCAACAACGCCACCTTGCCCTTCGTGATTGCACTGGCGGAAAAGGGGGCGGATACCGCGATGAAGGACGATCCGCATCTGCGCGCCGGCCTCAACATCTACAAGGGCGCGTTGACGTATAAGGCGGTGGCCGAGGCGCAGAAGCGCCCCTTCACCGATCCCGCCACCGTGCTGGGGCTTTAAGTCTCGTGCTTCTCCTCCCCCGCGTGCGGGGGAGGTGCCGGAGCGGAGCGAGGCGGAGGGGGGCGCTTGCACATTAGTCTTTCCCCGTCGACAAATCGGTAATGAATCCGTCTTTAATCTGTCGCATGTGGTGCGCGTGACCCATGGTATAGTCTCTGTGCCCGTTCTCCACATTGTTGGCGCAATGTGGCGGCACCAATAGCGAACCCAAGGCGGCCGCATAGACCCGGCCAGAACCCGCAAGGCGGAATGACTGTTCATGAGTGAGTTGATCGCGAGCGTCGTGCATTTCATTGCCCAGAATGCGGTGTGGACGTTCCCGATCATGTTCGTCACCGCCTTCGCCGAATCGTTCGCCTTCGTCAGCCTGATTTTCCCCGGCCTTGCGATCATCATCGCCGCCGGCCTGCTGGTGCCCAGCGGTGCGGTGCCTTTGCTGCCGCTTCTGGCGGGCACCATCCTGGGCTCGATCGCGGGCGATGCGGTATCGTGGTGGCTGGGCCGCAATTACGGTCATGTGCTGGCGGCCCGCTGGCCGTTCAGCGGCAATCCGCGTCTGCTCGCGCGGGGGGAGGCGCTGTTCAGGCGTTTCGGCAGCGTCAGTGTCTTCATCGGCCGCTTCCTCGGGCCGTTCCGCGCCATCATTCCCGTCGTGGCCGGCATGATGCACCTGCCCGCGCGGCAGTTCTGGACGGCCAATATCGCATCCGCCCTGGTCTGGGCGCCCGCCATCATCCTGCCGGGCAGTGCGGTCGCGCTGCTGTGGAAGAAATTCGATCCTGAAATGCTGTGGCTCTACGTCACCGGCGGCGTCGTGATCGCGGTACTTCTGATCGCGGCTGCGGTTTTCGTCGTGCGGCAGACCCGCACGCTCGTCATCGCAAGCGACGCGAAATAGGCGGCTTTAAGCTTCACGCGGCTTTAAGCTTTACGCGGCCGGGGCCACAATCTGCTCCGCTTTCGCAAACAGCGCCGGGTCGATGGTGAGGCCGGACGCCGCCGCGTTCTCGTCAAGCTGTTCGGGCCTGCTCGCGCCGACGATGGCCGACGCGACATTGGCTTCGCGCAACACCCAGGCGAGTGCGAACTGCGTCAGCGTGCACCCGGCTTCCTGCGCCAGCGGTTTCAGCGTCTGCACGGCTTGCAGCACCTTCGGCTCGGTCAGCCGCTGCATGTAACCGCCCATGGAATCGCTCTTGGCGCGGGAATCGGCGGGCAGCGGCGCGCCGGGCAGATATTTGCCGGTCAGCACGCCCTGGCCCAGCGGCGACCACACGATCTGCGAAACGCCCCTTTCGCGGCAAAGCGGGATGACCTCTTTTTCCGGCCGCCGCCACAACAGCGAATATTGCGGCTGGCTGGAGACGAAACGCTCGACGCCATCAATCGCGAAGGCGGCGCGGATCTGGTCGGGCGACCATTCGCTGAAACCGATGGCGCGCGCCTTGCCTTGCCGCACCACATCGCTCAGCGCCTGCATGGTTTCTTCCAGCGGCGTTTCCGGGTCGTAACGATGGCACTGATAAAGATCGACGTAATCGGTTTTCAGCCGCGTGAGCGATGCGTCGATCTGCTTGGCGATCTGCGCCCGTGACAAACCCTTGTCGCTCGCGCTCATCGGAAAGAACACCTTGGTCGCCAGCACGTAACTGTCGCGTTTGCGCTTCGCCAGCACCTCGCCCAGAAAACTTTCCGCCGCGCCGCGGCCATAGACGTTGGCGGTGTCGATGAAATTGATGCCGAGGTCGAAGGCGCGGTCGACACAGCGTTGCGCGTTGGTTCGTTCCACGCCCACGCCATAGGTCAGCCAGGAGCCGAGAGAGATTTCGGAGACCTTCAGATCTCTCCCACCGAGTTTGCGATATTTCATGGCGTGATCCTTTCGCGTTGGCGCGGTTGCATTGCTGCCGTCACCTTACCACACCTTGCCTTCTCCTCCCCCGCGTGCGGGGGAGGTGCCCATTGAAGCCGCAGGCTGCAGATGGGCGGAGGGGGCATGCAACGCCGTCCAAATGGCATCGAGAACAGTGTCCAGATTTCTATAAATGTCCTCGTTGCGGATGCGCATCACGCGCCAGCCCAGTCTATACAAATACGCGTCACGCCCGTTGTCATACGCAACCTCTTTATCGCTGGCATGTGTCGCACCATCCACCTCGATGACAAGCCGTCCCGGCACGCAGGCAAAGTCGGCGATATAGGGGCCTACAGGATGCTGACGCCGAATGCGAAAACCGTGCCCGTTCCGGCGCAGGCGTGACCACAGGATCACTTCCGCTTTCGGCATGCGCCCCCGCAATGCCTTCGCCAGCGGCCGTGCCCGTTTCTCCCTGCGCCGCATCCCCCCTCCGCCTCCGCTTCGCTCCGGCACCTCCCCCGTAACAACGGGGGAGGATGTTATTGACCACTCTTTATCCTCCCCCGCGTGCGGGGGTGGAGGCCGTAAACGAAAGGTCCAGTGGACGTTTCGTCGGCCGACAATTCCGCAGGAACGGAGGGGCATTCAGCGATGCGTGCGCGTGCAAACTTCAAATCGCACTCTATTTACGCCAGCGCACCGCCGTCGATCACAAAGGTCTGGCCGGTGGTGAAGGCGCCTGCCTTGGAGGCGAGGAACACCGCCGCGCCTGCGATCTCGTCCGGCTCGCCGATCCGGCGCAGGGCGGCGCCCGCCGTCGAACGCTTCAGCGTTTCGGGGTTCTCCCACAACGCGCGGGCAAAATCGGTGCGGATCAATCCCGGCGCGATGCAATTGGCGCGGATGCCGTGTTGGCCGTATTCCACCGCCAGATTGCGGGCAAGCTGCATGTCGGCGGCCTTGGAAATGCAATAGGCGCCGAGTACGGGCGAACCGCGCAGACCGCCGATGGACGACACGATGATGACGGACCCGTCCTTCCGCTCCACCATCTCCGGCAGCACCATCTGGCACAGCCAGTGGTTGGAGCGCACATTGGCGCCCATGATCTTGTCGAAGGCTTCGTCCGGCATGCCCGACATCGGCCCGTAATAGGGGTTCAACGCCGCGTTGCAGACCAGAATGTCGATTCTGCCGAAGGTCTTGCGGCTCTGGTCTACCAGTTGCTGCAACTGTTCCTTGTGATTGATGTTGCAGGGAATGGGGGCGGCAACGGTTTTGCCCTTGCCGTATTTGGCGTTGATGTCGCCGGCAACTTTCTCACAGGCGTCGGCCTTGCGGCTGGAAACCACCACCTGCGCACCGTGCTCGGCCAGGCGATGGGCAATCGCCTCGCCAATTCCCTTGGTGGATCCGGTCACGATGGCGGTTTTTCCCGTCAGATCAAACAAATTCATCGAAATGCTCCACGTCCTCGTTGATGGCTTTGAGGTTCTTTGTAGCAGCCGGGCGTGTCCCGAAACAGCCGGGTCTGCACCATTGTTCCGATGGCGGAGGGGGGCGCGCCACCGGTCCGCAATCGGGCTGAAGATGGAGCGTGTTACGAAAAAAGCCGCCGTGATTTGCGCCCGCCTGCGGTTGCCAGCCCCCGCATGACGATTATTCCAGCAAGGTGAAATTGTAGGTCAGCGTTGCCACCACGGTCGCCCGGCACCAGTGGCCGTTGCCGGGCCCGTTCAGGCCCACACACTCATTTTTGGTGATGCTGGTATCGACATAGCGCAGGTCCAGCGCCCAATTGTTCCAGCTTGCGGTCACGCCCAGATCCCAATGGGTGTAGGGATAGCCCGGCAAGCCGTTCAGGTCTTCCGCCCATTGGTGGCCGACCTGTCCGCTGACCGAAAGCCAGTCATTGATGCGATAGGAGGCAAGGCCCGACACCCACACCCCGTTGCCGGTTTCGGCGAAGAAATCGGGCGACCACGCCACGCTGCCGGTCAGGCTCAGTTTGTCGAAGCTGTGGGAAAGCTGGACGATGGTTTCGTAATAGCTGTCCTTGAATCCGGCCAGCCGGTCATTGTGATCGGGATAGGCATAATAATAGGCCTCAACATTGAGATCGGTGCCGTCGCCCAGATCGAAATGTTTGCCGCCATAGATGTCCCATTCCGCCTTGGTGCTGTCGGGCAGAAGCCCCAGCTCCTTTTCGCGGAAATTGATCTTGGAGGCCCAGCTGCCGACATAGAATCCCATCGGCCCGCTCCAGTTCACGCTGCCCTGCGGCGCGAAATCATTGTCGTTCTGGCTGATGCCGCGGAAGCGGTAGTCGGATTGCACCGCCAGGCTTCCGGTCACGATGCCCCAATCGTCTGCCATCGCGGCGCCGGTCCCTGCCAGCCACGCCGCCCCCGCCAGGAGGCCCCCCGCCAGAATGCTGGCCGTCGAAATCTTTTTCATGCTGTCGCCCTCTTGCTGTCCGCATGGCTCTTTTGATGCACCGCATCAATCGCGCCGGTCAGGCCCAGTTTTCGGGCATATGCCTGCTACCGCAATATAAAACCCGTAAGATCGGCCGCCGGATTGCATGAAATCGCGTCCCGGCGGCATTATTTTTTCGCGGCGCAGCAAATCATTGCCCACGCAGCAGGCAGGTTGCCGCCGGATCAATCAGCGTTTATCGCCCGCGCCGAATCCGGTCAGGTGCATGCCGCTGTCGGTCAGAAGCCGCTCGCCTGAGATATTCCGCGCCTCGGGGCTGCAGAAGAACATCACCGTCCGGGCGATTTCCGCACCATCGGCGGTCAGCCCGAGCGGATTGGATTTCTCCTGCTGGTCCTTGATGCGGCCCGCGCTGTCCGCGCCGAAGCGTTTGGAGAACCACGGCGTCTCGACATAGCCGGGGCACACCGCATTGACGCGGATATTCGGCGCCAGCGCGCGGGCCAGCGACAGGGTCATCGTGTTCAGCGCGCCTTTCGAGGCCGCATAGGCGATGGAGGAGCCGATGCCCGCCACGCCCGCGATGGACGATACATTCACCACCGATCCCATGCCCGGCCCATGCGCCTTCAGTGCGGCCTCGCAGGCCCGCACCATCTGGAACGGCCCCACCACATTCACCGCATAAATGCGGGCGAAATCCTCCGCGCTCAGCCCGCCCAACTCATGATGGGCGACGAATTTGGTGGTGCCCGCATTGTTCACCAGAATGTCGATCCGGCCCCACGCATCCAGCGCGGCCTGCGCCAGTTTCTTGCAATCGGCGTCTTCGGCCACATTGGCCTGCACCAGCCGCACATCGGCGCCCGCCGCCTTCACCGCGTCGGCGGTTTTCTGCGCTGCGTCCGCGCTGCTCGCATAATTCACCACCACATTGGCGCCGCGTTCGGCCAGCCCGATGGCGGTCGCCGCCCCGATGCCGGAGGCTGATCCCGTTACGATTGCCACTTTGCCTTGCAGGCTCTTCTCTCCCATAGCGTCCTCTCCGTTTCGATTGCCGTGTCCGGCTGTGATCCTATCGCCTCAGCGTGTAGGTTCAACGCGATGCCGCAACAAACTGCGCCCCTTGCCGAGAATCTGGCCCCGCCACAGCGCGCCAGCGCCCCCGCTGGCAGCTCCGGCCGTATTGTGCTGATCCGGCATGGACAGCCCAGGATTGCGATTGCGCCGCGCACCTCCCATCACGGGTTTCGCAGCTATATCGGCGATTATGAGGAGGCGGGCCTCGATCCCGGAAGCCTGCCGCCTGCCGCCTTGCGCGAACTCGCCCGCGATCTCAAAACCGTTTTCACCAGCGGCCGCAAACGCGCCCATGAAAGTGCCGCACTTCTCGCCCCTGCCGCCCGCGCGATTGCGGAGCCGCTGTTTGTGGAGGCGCCGCTCGCCGCGCCCCCCATTCCGCTGTTGCGCATGCGGGTGACCAAATGGGCGGTGGTGGCGCGCCTTCTGTGGCATGCCGGCTATCATCCGGGGATTGAGGATTATGCCCGCGCCAGAACCCGGGCCCGTCAGGCCGCCGATATCCTAATCGCACGCATGGCCGAAGACGGTGTGGCCGTGCTCGTCGCCCATGGCTATTTCAATTTTCTGATCGGGCGGGAATTGCAGCGCCGCGGTTTCCGCCGCACCGGCCTGCACCGGGCAAAATTCTGGAACGCTGTGACATACGAGAAAGGACAACGCTGATGGCTGAGGTACGCGAAGAAAAAATCGAAATCCCGATGAACGGCGGGCAGGCGGAGGCGATCCTGTTCCGCCCGGATGGGGCAGGGCCGTTTCCCGGCGTGCTGCATCTGAGCGATATCTGGGGTATCCGCCCCGACCGCAAGGCGATGGCCGCGCGCCAGGCGAAGGAGGGGTATGTCGTCCTTCTGCCCAACGTCTTCTGGCGCGACACCCGGCTGCCGGTGTTCGATTTCACGCCCCAGTTCGGCGAAGAAAAAACCATGAAGCGGATCGGCGAATTGTTTGCCGCCCTGCTGCCGCCGCAAATGTCGGAGGATGCCGGCATCTATCTCGATTACCTCGCGCGCGTGCCGGGCGTGAAGCCGGGCGGGCTGGGCGTGGTCGGTTATTGTTTCACCGGTGCGATGGCGATCCGCGCCGCCGCCGCGCGGCCCGATCAGGTGGCCATGGCCATCTCCTTCCATGGCGGCGGCCTTTACAGCGACACGGCGGAAAGCCCGCACACGGTTCTTTCGGGTGTGAAAGGGCGGCTTTATACCGGCCACGCGAAGGAAGACCGCTCGATGCCGGCCGATGCGATTGTGAAGTTCGAGGCTGCGCTGAAAGCCTGGGGCGGCCGTTACGAGAGCGAGACGTACGACGCGCTGCATGGCTGGACCGTGCCGAGCGCCCCCATCTATCACGAGGCCGAGGCCGAACGCGCCCACGCCAAACTCCTCGCCCTGTTCAAGGCGGAGTTATAGATCGCCCAACGATACTAACCCCTCTCCTCGCACCATCCTTCTCCTCCCCCGTTGTTACGGGGGAGGTGCGTCGCGCAGCGGCGCGGAGGGGGCGCGAATGCAACACACGTTTCAGGTTGGGAATGTAGACATACGGCGTGGTTGCTGGCGTCTCAAACCGGGCGGCGCAGTGCGCGGATCAATCCGGCCAGCGCCAGCAACATGCCGGCGGCCGTCAGCCCTGCCGCAGCCAACCCGGCCGGTGTGATGCGGCCATGGGCCCTGATCGCAATCGTGTCGCCGATGCGCAGATCGATGTCACCAATCATCGCTTCGGGGTGCGGATCGGCACCGTCCGCCGGCACCGTTGTGGTGTAGGGCGGCTGCGTCTGCGCGGCAGGTGGCGTTGCCATGGTCATGCGACCATAGCATCGCGCCACGGCGTATCAAAACCGCCTGACTTTCTTTCATCTCCCCACAAGGGGCCTTGCACAAGTAAGTCTTCGCTGGCGCGGTTGCGCCAACATTACATCGTCCTGCACAACTATTGAATTCGGAAGCATCTGCTTTGCTATCGGTAACGGTCGCCCTGCTCCTGACAGTGAGCCCTAACGCGGGCTAACCATGGCTCGAACCATTCCCATGTATGCTGGTAGACCCCAGCTTTGCCAAAACCCTTATCGGGGTTCTTGCCATCTAGCGCCTGCCAAAGCTCGGTATGCCTCTGAAGCGTAAACTTCGGGTAGCCCTCCGCCTTCATCAAATTGACAATCTGCTTGGCTGCGTAGCGGGGCCTGTCGATCTCCTTCAGCAGAACCCGGCCGATCTTCCGAGCTTCTTCGGAATCTGCTTTCACAAACTCTATTGCGGCGTCAGCAGCCGACTGTCGTTTCCCGAGCTTCGGTACAAAAAACACCCGATAGGCAAATCGAGGGTCGGCTTGTTCATCGTCCGACAATCCGGCGTGGAATTCGTCCATCATGGTCTGGACATGCGCGGGTAAGTTGCTGGCCTTTTTCAAGATTGCTCGCTGGTCCGCACTGAAGGTCACGAATTGAAGCGCTATGGGCAACCGCCGTTCTAGCCCAAACTGCGGCCCAAAGAGTTCTTTGATGGCGTCTGTAAAGTTAATGCAACAAGCCTGCAGTTTTGCGCTTACAGCATCATCAATTCGGTTTGTAGAGCGATGCTCGATCTCGTGGCGCGCGTTCTCGCCACCGACGGTGCTTGTCGAGGTGATAACGTCGATAGCGCTCCCGGGCAGAGCACGCATGGCCACGAACACGAGGAACGTCACACCGAGAATGGTGATGAATGCGACGATCAGCCGCTGAATCACGTAATGAGTCACTGCTCACACCTCT
>JAFKEW010000008.1 GCA_017308375.1 Alphaproteobacteria bacterium | reverse complement strand
CCCTCAGTCAGCTTCGCTGACAGCTCCCCCGCAGGCGGGGGCGCAGCTTGGGCGCACAAAAGAGGCTGTGCCTAATCCCGTTCGATGCTGCCTTCCATCTCGCCGATCAGGGCCTCGAAATCCTTGGTCTCGCGGAAATTCTTGTAGACCGAGGCGAAGCGGACATAGGCCACCTTGTCCAGGCTGGCGAGCGCCTGCATCACCAGTTCGCCGATCACGGTCGACGGGATCTCGTTCTCCCCCATGCTCTCCAGCCGGCGCACGATACCGGTGATCATGCGGTCGACACGTTCGCCCTCCACCGGGCGTTTGCGCAAGGCATGGGTGATGGAGCGTTCCAGCTTCTCGCGCAGGAACGGCTCGCGGCGATTGTTCTTCTTCACCACGATCAGTTCGCGCAACTGCACACGCTCAAAGGTGGTGAAGCGTCCGCCGCAGGCCGGGCAATGACGCCGCCTGCGGATGGCGGAATTGTCCTCACTCGGGCGGCTGTCTTTGACCTGACTGTCGTCGTGACCGCAAAACGGGCAGCGCATGAGATAATCCTACTGATAAATCGGAAAACGGCGGCAGAGTTCGGTCACGCGGGCCCGCACCTTCGCTTCCACGGCAGGATCGCCCTCTTCGGAATTCTTGCCCTCCAGCGTGCTCACCACTTCGGCGATCAGCTTGCCGACCTCGCGGAATTCGGCCGGGCCGAAACCGCGTGTGGTTGCCGCCGGTGTGCCGAGCCGGATGCCCGAAGTCACGAACGGTTTTTCAGGATCATAAGGGATGGCGTTCTTGTTGCAGGTGATCGCGGCGCGATCCAGCGCCTTCTCCGTGAACTTCCCGGTCGCCTTCTTGGGCCGGAGATCGACCAGCATCAGATGGTTGTCGGTGCCGCCCGACACGATGTCGAGCCCCTCGCTCTTCAGCGTTTCGGCCAGCGCGCGCGCATTCTCGACCACGTTCTTCGCGTAAATCTTGAAGTCGGGCCTGAGCGCCTCACCCAGCGCCACCGCTTTGGCCGCAATCACATGCATCAAGGGCCCACCCTGCAGGCCGGGGAAAATGGCGGAATTGATCTTCTTCGCCATCGCCTCGTCATTGCTCAGGATCAGCCCGCCTCTGGGGCCACGCAGCGATTTGTGGGTGGTGGAGGTTACGACATGCGCATACGGCACCGGGCTCGGGTGCACCCCGCCCGCAACCAGCCCGGCGAAGTGGGCCATGTCCACCATCAGATAGGCACCCACCTCGTCGGCAATCTCGCGGAAGCGTTTGAAATCCCAGAACCGCGAATAAGCGGTGCCACCCGCCACGATCAGCTTGGGCTTGTGTTCGCGGGCGAGCTTCGCGATCTCGTCCATGTCGAGGCGATGATCGTCCCGCCTGACGCCATAGGAGACCGGCTTGAACCACTTCCCGCTCATATTGACCGGGGAGCCGTGGGTCAGGTGCCCGCCCGCGGCCAGATCCAGCCCCATGAAGGTGTCGCCGGGGTTCAGCAGCGCCAGGAACACCGCCTGATTCATCTGGCTGCCGGAATTGGCCTGCACATTGGCGAAATTGGCCCCGAACAGCTTCTTGGCCCGCTCGATCGCCAGATTCTCCACCACATCGGCATACTCACAGCCGCCATAGTAGCGTTTGCCCGGATAGCCCTCGGCATATTTGTTGGTGAAGATCGAGCCCTGCGCTTCCAGCACAGCTTTGGAGACGATGTTTTCGGAGGCGATCAGCTCGATCTTGGTCTGCTGGCGAACCAGCTCATCCTGGATGGCGCCAGCAATTTCAGGGTCCGCACTGGCCAACCCTTGCGTGAAAAACCCGGAATCCTGCGTATTTGCGGCACTCATCGAAACAGCCATCCTTCACCCCAAGCTTTGGCGGGCGCCGGGCCCCAGGCCTCGCGGCAGCCCCACATCTATCGCGGCCCTACCCCTATCGCTTTACCAGATGTTGCGCCAGATGGCGCTTTGTTCTCGACCCGCATTTCTGCCCCGCCATTGCCGGCATAGGCCAAAATCGCGCCGCAGCAGCCGGCCGGTACAGACTTTCCACAATTGCGACCCTTACGGGCGATGAGGAGGCGTCACAATCGGAATAGTCGGACAGTCAAATATCGGTCACCGGCGACGGCCTATACTGCAAAGGAAGGATATCCAGCGATAGAATTCCTTGGTCATCGCAACGGTTACTTGATTCCCGGGCCAGCAAATCTCATAGGAATGGTCCGGAATGTTCACCGTATCAGCTGGAGTATTCCTGATGTCTGTTGTTCACGACCCGTCATCGCCAAAAGAAGACGAGTTGCTCCGGCTGGCCAGCGAAATTGTCTCTGCTTACGTCAGCAACAACACCGTTCCGGCCTCGGAATTGCCCGCCATGATCAAGAGCGTTCACGCCACGCTCGGCAGCCTCGGCAGCGCCCCGGCGATCGAGGCTTCGGCGGCGCAAAAGCCCGCCATTGCGGTCAAGCGTTCGGTGACGCCCGAATACATCGTCTGTCTGGAAGACGGCAAAAAACTCAAAATGCTCAAGCGCTATCTGCGCTCGAACTACAACATGACGCCGGAAGATTATCGCGCGAAGTGGAACCTGCCCGCCGATTACCCGATGGTCGCGCCCAACTACGCGGCCCAGCGTTCGGAATTCGCCAAGAAAATCGGTCTCGGCCGCAATGCGCCGCCCGCGAAATCCCGCCGCCGGGGCTGAGGTTCAGCTACGCGATAGGTCGCGACGCTGGGCATTTTTGATTGCTGGCCAGGAGAGAGGAGCGATGTGGACATACCGTCCATGAGCGACGAGCGACACCGCCAGCGGCCAAAAGGCCCGCGTCCCTTTCAAGCTGCGCGGGCGAGCTTGTGCGCAGTCCACACCTGATCCAGCGCCGCCACCAGCCTGTCCATCGCCGCATCGTCATGCTTGGGCGATGGCGTGAAGCGCAGCCGCTCCGCACCCCGTGGCACGGTGGGATAGTTGATCGGCTGCACATAGATCGCGTGGTCGCGCAGCAGCGTATCGGAGACCGATTTGCACAGCACGGCATCGCCCACGAACAGCGGCACGATGTGGCTCGGCGAATCCATCACCGGCAGCCCCGCCTCCGCCATCAGCCTTTTCAGGCGGGTGGCCCGCTCGTGCAGTGCATTGCGCTCCACATTGCTCGTCTTCAGATGGCGGATGCTCGCCACCGCACCGGCCACCAGTGCCGGCGGCAGGGACGTGGTGAAGATGAAGCCCGGCGCGAAAGACCGGATGCAGTCGACCAGTTCGGTGGACGCGGTGATATAGCCGCCCATCACGCCGAACGCCTTGGCCAGCGTGCCCTCGATGATGTCGACCCGGTGCATCGCGCCGTCGCGGGCCGCAACACCGCCGCCGCGCGGGCCATAGAGGCCGACACCATGCACCTCGTCCAGATAGGTCAGTGCGTTGTATTTTTCGGCCAGATCGCAGATCGCCGCGATCGGCCCGAAATCGCCGTCCATCGAGTAGACCGATTCAAACGCGATCACCTTCGGCGCGTCCGGGTCGGCCGCGGCCAAAAGCTGTTCCAGATGAGCCAGATCGTTGTGGCGGAATATCCGCTTCTCCATGCCGCCATTGCGGATACCCTCGATCATCGAGGCATGGTTCAGCGCATCGGAAAACATGATGCCGCCCGGCAAAAGCTTTGCCAGCGTGGCCAGCGTGGTGTCGTTGGAAACGAAGCCTGAGGTGAAAACCAGTGCCGCTTCCTTGCCGTGAAGGTCGGCCAGTTCGTGTTCCAGATCGATATGATAATGGGTCGTGCCGGAGATGTTGCGCGTCCCGCCCGATCCCGCACCGGCCCGGTCAATCGCCTCATGCATGGCGGCAACCACCTTGGGGTGCTGGCCCATGCAGAGATAGTCGTTGCTGCACCACACCGTGATCGGCCGCGAATTGCCGTCGGAATAGAAATCCGCATTGGGAAAGACACCGCGCTGGCGCACGATATTGGCGAAGACGCGGTAGCGTCCTTCGCGCTTCAACCCCGCCAAAGCATTGCGGAATGTGGTCTGGTAACGATTGGCCATAGCTTCGATCCATCTGCCGGGCGCAAGCGTCGCCCATGGCTGGCGCTACCATAATCCTGAGGCCCGCCCTCGCCCAAAGCGAATTGTCACAGTTCTGGCCGGATTTCCCGGCCATCTGCGGCGAAATCGGCCCAGTTAAGAGGCGCTCGCAACTACCGCGTTGACCGCAATGGCGATCAGCACCGTGTTGAAGAAGAACGACACCACACCGTGCGCCAGCGTCACCGCCCGCATCCGGGCGGTGCAGACCTGCACATCCGAGACCTGGGCCGTCATCCCCACCACAAAGGAATAGTAAAGAAAATCGACCCCGCCGGGCTCCGCCTTGCCGGGGAATTCGAGCGGCGCCACCCATCGCCCGCCCCGGCCGCCCGGCGAAAAGTAATAGAGGTTGGCATAGTGAAACGCGGCGATGGTGTGCAGCGTCAACCAGCCCAGCGGTGCACTGGCGATGGACAGGGCGAAATCGAAGGCATCCGGCAATTGTTTCTGGTTGAGCAGGCTGAAAATCCCGGCGCTGCAAAATCCGATCACGATCAGCGCAATCAGGACGACGATGAACCCACCTTCATCCTCGATATCGGCGCGCTGCTTCAGGGACTGGGTGTCCGTGCTCCACAGCAGCAGCGCGCTGGCCGCCAGATAGGTAACGAAGAAAGCATCCCCTGCGGCCGCCACCCTGACGGAGCTGATGGCGGGGCTGTAGGCAGCGAATACCACAAGGCCGACCGCTATCGCGGCGTAGAACCGCCAATGATGGCTCCAATGGGCACGGGCGATGGAAACGGGGCGGGATGACCGGTTCGACATCGGCCCATCGTGGCACGAATGAGGAAAAGCTGTGAGAGCAGTTTCAGGCTTGCGTAAAATTCTTCGGCACGCCGCCACAGGGAATTCAGTGGCTTAACCCCCACCAGCGTTACGCTGCTTGCGGATTTTCCTGCCCGCCCCCTTGCAGCGCACGGCTCCTCACCCCATCTTGCCTATCTCAGCAAAATTCTGTTCAGAGCGGCACACCGGAAAAGGCTTCGCACCTTTCGATGGTCCGCCCATCGCTTGCTGCCGCGACGGGCCACCCGGCCGCGACGGAAATAGATATGGAATGGAATAAGTAGGAGCGCCTGCCGCTAAAGCCGGAAGCGAACCTGGTCGATCCAGAAACGCTCCAGCCGGCGCAGCGCAGCGTTAATGCCGTCGAGGTCCTTGTCCTCGACATTGCCAACGGCGGAGAGCGAGCCCAGATGCCGCTGAAACAGCTCGCCAAGCATGGCGCGCACCGCTTCACCTTTCGGTGTCAGCCGTACCAGAACCGAACGGCGGTCGGCGGCCGAGCGCTCATGATGGATATAACCGCCATCAACCAGCTTTTTCAGGTTGTAGGAGACGTTCGAGCCCAGATAGTGCCCGCGGGTCCGCAATTCCCCGGCGGTCAATTCCTGATCGCCGACATTGAACAGCAGCAACGCCTGAACGCTGTTGATCTCGCGCTCATCCTTGCGGTCAAGTTCATCCTTGATCACATCCAGCAATTGCCGGTGAAGACGCTCAATCAGATTGAGAGTCTCAAGATAAAGGTTTCCTGTTGCGGACGCGTTCTCGAGCGCCGCCGCAAGCTGCGGATTGGCCATCGCTGTCATCGTCTCCCCTGCGCGTACGCAGGCCCACCAAATTATTATTGGTCTAAAACTAGGGACGACTCGTTAAGAGGGCGTAAACGCCTCCGTGGCGGCGCATAAAGAAGGACTTAAAGCTCGCCGCGAAGCATCTTGATAATGCCGGAAAAATCGAGACCGGCGTGGCCCTTGGCAGCCAGAAGGGCATAAAGCTGGGCAGCCTCCGCGCCGAGCGGCGTTGCAGCGCCCGCGCCCTGTGCGGCCCCTTGCGCGAGCTTCAGGTCCTTCAGCATCAGTGCCGTGGCAAACCCGCCGGTATAGTCGCGGTTGGACGGCGCCGCCGGCACCGGCCCCGGCACCGGGCAGTAAGTCGTGAGAGACCAGCATTGACCCGACGCCGCCGACATGATGTCGAACAGCTTTTGCGGATCGAGGCCCAGCTTCTCCCCCAGCACGAAAGCCTCGCAGGTACCGATCATCGAGACCGCCAGCAACATGTTGTTGCAGATCTTCGCCGCCTGCCCCGCACCCGCTCCGCCGGCATGAACGATACGCTTGCCCATGTTATCCAGAACCGGCTTGGCGCGTGCGAACGCCTTGTCACTGCCACCGCACATGAAGGCGAGCGTTGCCGCTTCCGCCCCGCCAACACCGCCGGAGACCGGCGCATCGAGAAAATCGAAGCCCTTCGCCTCTGCCGCCTGATGCACGGCACGCGCGGAATCAATGTCGATGGTGGAACAGTCGATCAACAACGTGTTCGGTGCGGCCTTCGCCAGAACGCCATCATCGCTCAAATAGACATCACGAACATGCCGGCCTGCCGGCAACATGGAGATCACAACATCAGCACCGGCAATCGCATCCACGGCACTGGCGGCTTTTTTGCCGCCTGCGTCGGTCACATGCCTGACAGCTTCGACACTCAGGTCGAATACCTGCAGCCTGTATCCAGCCTTCAGCAGGTTCCGCGCCATCGGGCCGCCCATATTGCCGACGCCAATGAATCCGATTGTTGCCATTTCCGTTCGTTCCTCCTCTGCGGCTCAATCGAGAGCCAGTTCTCCCTGTCCAAGCGGGGCAAAATAGGCATCCACCGCCGGCGCCGCCACGTCTTCCAGCGCAACGGGACTCCATTTCGGGCTGCCATCCTTATCGATAATCGTCGCGCGCACGCCTTCGTAGAAATCATGTCCCGCGATGATGCGGTTCACCATCCGGTATTCCATCCGCATGCAATCGTCGAATTCCTTTCGCCTGCCTTCACGTAATTGACGAAAGGTGATCTTCAGGCTGGTCGGCGATTTGGTGCGGATGGTCTGTGCCGTCTCGCGCGCCCATGTACTGCTGTCGGCGTCCAGCGCATCCAAAATCGCTTCCACCGAATTTCCCGCGAACAGCCTGTCGATCGATTGCCGGTATCCCGCCAATGGCGCGTCGGGCACTGCCTTTGCCAGCCTGCCCAGCACGGCATCCGGCGCATCGCCATCAGCCAGCCCGGCGATCAATGCGTCCCAGGACGTTTTTGGGACGAAATGCGTCGCGACACCGGCATAAAGCGCATCCGCCGTCTTGAGACGTGCGCCCGTCAACGCCAGATACATGCCGATCTCGCCCGGGCACCGTGGCAAAAAATGGCTTCCGCCAACATCGGGAAACAGGCCGATGCCGGTTTCAGGCATGGCGAACACAGTGCTCTCGTCCGCTATCCGATGGCTGCCATGCACCGACACGCCGACGCCGCCGCCCATCACAATGCCATGGATCAATGCGATATACGGCTTTGGAAAATGCCGTATCGCTGCGTTCAGGATGTATTCATCACGATAAAACGACAGCGCATAAGGCGTACCGGCCTTCCCCGATTCATAAAGCGCGCGAATATCACCGCCTGCACAAAAGGCCCGCTCGCCTGCACCACTGACAACGACCGCCCTGACCGCCTCATCGGCAGCCCAATCCGCAAGCTGGGCTTTCATGGCGATGCACATCGAATGCGTAAGCGCATTCAGCGCCTTTGGCCGATTCAGTACAATCTGCCCAATGGCGCCCTTTCGCTCAAAGAGCACTTCCGCGTCGTTCGTGGTTGTCATTGGCGGCCCAGCTCGCGGGCAACGATCACCCGCATGATTTCGTTCGTGCCTTCCAGGATTTGATGAACCCGCAAATCACGCACATGGCGCTCTGCCGGAAAATCCTTCAGATAGCCGTAACCACCGTGCAACTGCAGGGCATCATTCGCGATTTTGAACCCCGTGTCGGTGGCATAACGTTTGGCCATGGCGCATAGCATGGTGGCCCGTGGGCTCCGCGCATCCAGCGCTGCCGCTGCGTTCCGGATCATCAGGCGCGCGGCCTCAAGCTCCGTCGCCATATCTGCCAGTTTGAACTGCGACGCCTGAAAATCCGCAATCGCGCGGCCGAATTGCTTGCGCTCCCGCGCATAGGTTTGCGCCTCTTCCAGCGCCGCGCGTGCTGTGCCAACGGAGCAGGCACCGATATTGATGCGCCCGCCATCCAATCCCATCATGGCGATGGAGAAGCCATCCCCTTCGGCACCAATTCGGTTTTCCACCGGGACGCGGCAATCCTCAAAGATGACCTGGGCTGTCGGCTGGCTGTTCCAGCCCATCTTCCGTTCCTTTTTGCCGAACGAAAGACCCGGTGCCCCCTTCTCCACCACAAGACACGAAATACCCTTCGGTCCATCCCCGCCCGTGCGCACCATGCAAACATAGATGTCCGACACGCCTGCGCCGGAGATGAATGCCTTGGAACCATTCAGCACGTAATGATCGCCATCGCGAACGGCGCGTGTTTTCAGGCTGGCGGCATCCGAACCGGAGCCGGGCTCCGTCAGGCAATAACTGGCAATCAGTTCCATCGCCGCAAGCCGCGGCAGAAAGCGCTGACGCAATGCCTCCCCGCCGAAGCGATCGATCATCCAGGACGCCATGTTGTGAATGGAGATGAACGCCGCCGTGGACGTGCAGCCCGCGGAAAGCTCTTCAAAAATGATGGCCGCGTCCAGCCGCGAAAGCTCCGATCCGCCAACATCGCCTTTCACATAAATGCCTGCGAAACCAAGCGCCGCAGCCTCGCGCAATGTTTCGACAGGGAAATATTCGCGCGCGTCCCACTCCGCGGCGTGCGGAGCCAGTCGCTCTACCGCAAAGCGGCGCGCGGCGTCCTCTATGGCCCGCTGGTCGTCGCTCAATCCGAAATCCATCAAAACCTCACCGGATAACTGATGTCCTTTCTCAACCTGCGCACCATTCCTCCCGGAAGCCGCATGTGCAAGGCCCTCTTTTCAGAGGCCATTGACAACGGCCCCGGACGGCTTCATGGAACAATCATGCATGACACTCCCGGCTTTCCAAGGACCAGAATGCGCCGTCTGCGGCAGCATGCGTGGTCCCGCCGGCTTGTCGCGGAAGCGAACCTCTCGCCAGCCGACTTTATATGGCCGATCTTTGTCGTCGATGGCAGCACACGGCGAGAGCCCGTGCCATCCATGCCGGGTGTCGAAAGACTTACCACCGACCTTGCGGTTGAGGCGGCCAAAGAAGCGGTTGCGCTGGGGATTCCGGTGATCGCCCTTTTTCCCTACACCGATCCCGGATTGAAAACGGAAGATGGCCGCGAGGCGACCAATCCTGACAACCTTGTATGCCGCACGGTTCGCGCCATTAAAGAGAGCGTCCCCGGTATCGGGATTCTTTGCGATGTCGCACTCGATCCTTACACGACGCACGGCCACGACGGCATTCTCATCGACGGCTATGTATCCAACGATGAAACCGTCGACATTCTGGTTCGGCAGGCCTTGGTGCAGGCTGACGCTGGATGCGACATCATCGCGCCATCCGATATGATGGACGGGCGCATTGGCGCCATCCGGGCCGCACTCGAAGAAGCGGGCCACAAGAACACAATGATCATGGCCTATGCGGCCAAGTACGCCAGTGCATTTTACGGCCCGTTTCGCGATGCCGTGGGGTCGGCCAAGGCACTGACCGGCGACAAGCGAACCTATCAGATGGATCCGGCCAACGGCGATGAAGCGTTGCGCGAAGTCGCGCTGGATATCGCGGAAGGCGCCGACATGGTCATGGTCAAGCCGGGTATGCCTTATCTTGACCTGGTTCACCGGGTGCGTGCGCATTTCGGCGTCCCTACCTTTGCCTATCAGGTATCGGGGGAGTACGCGATGCTGATGGCAGCGATCGAGCGCGGCTGGCTGGACAGGGATCGTGTGATCCTTGAAAGCCTGCTTGGTTTCAAACGCGCCGGCGCAAGCGGCATCCTGACCTACTTCGCACCGGAAGCTGCACGTCTGTTGCGCAGCGCCTAAGGCAAACCGGTTCAGGTCCGCTCGACCGCAAACAGACTTCGCAAAACGATCTCAGCCCGTGACGGTAATACGTCAAGGCCCGCGCGGCGCTGACCGAGATCGATCACGTTTTCCAGGATCAACATTGCAAGGCCATGGATCGCGGCCCAGACGGCGAGACCGGCAGCGGCGTCCTGCAATGCCCGGCCGATTTCCGTGCCGACACCATCCGCGGCCTCCCCCAATTCCGGGAATTTTTCGCGGTTGGGCAATTGCGGCCCGAACATCAATCGCGCCAGCGCCGGACGGCGCGCCACAAAGCGTACGTAAGCCGCGCCGATTGTCGTAATCCGGTCGGTTTCAAAGTTGCGCGTTACGGATGCGTTGGCGATTTCAGTCCGCAATTCCATAAAGCCTTCTTTGGCCAGTTCAACCAACAGAGCTTCATGGTTGGAAAAATGGCGATACGGCGCGGCATGGCTTACGCCAGCACGGCGCGCAACTGCGCGCAGGCTCAGCGCAGAGATGTCCTCCTCGAGCAACGCCCTCGCCGACTCCAGCAACGCGTTGCGAAGGTCCCCATGGTGATATCGTCTCGGTGCCGCATCCATCAGCCACCCCTCCTTTTACGATCAAGAAGAGCAAGCAAGCTCGATGTATCCCAGCGTTGCCCGCCCATTTGTTCCACTTCCGCATAAAATTGATCTACCAGCGCGGTAACCGGAAGCGCCGCTTCGTTCCGCCGCGCTTCGTCCAGCACAATGCCAAGGTCCTTACGCATCCATTCGACGGCAAATCCATGATCGTATTCGCCCGCAAGCATCGTCTTGTAGCGATTTTCCATTTGCCAGGACTGTGCGGCGCCTTTGGAGATCACATCGATCACAGCTTCTGCGTCGAGCCCGGCGGCGCGTGCGAAGCTCAGCCCTTCCGCCAACGCCTGCACCAAACCCGCAATGCAGATCTGATTGACCATTTTGGCGAGTTGACCGGAACCGGCCGATCCCAAAAGCCTGCATTGCCGTGCATAAACAGACATAACCGGCTCCGCTTTCGCGTAGTCGGCAGCCGCCCCGCCGCACATAATGGTGAGCTTACCGTTTTTCGCGCCCTGTTCCCCACCCGAAACCGGTGCATCGACAAACCCAAGTCCGCCCGCTTGTGCACGATCAGCCAATTCGCGCGCCACTGCTGCCGACGCGGTGGTGTGGTCTACAAACACGGCACCACGCCGCATCGCAGCGAACGCCCCATTTGACCCTGTCGTAACCGCGCGCACATCGTCGTCACGCCCAACACAGGCGAAAACCAAATCTGCGGTCGAAGCAGCTTCAGCAGGCGTGACCGCGAGCCGTCCGCCAAATGTGGCTACCCAAGCTTCGGCTTTCGCCCGCGTGCGATTGAAAACCGTGACGTCATGGCCAGCCCCCTTCAGATGGCCGGCCATGTGATAGCCCATCACACCAAGTCCAATGAATGCCAGTTTCATCATTCCACCACCTCTGCTGCCATATCCGGCGAGAGGTCAACTTTCCGCATGAACATGACGACAAAAATTGCCGGGATCGAGATGAAAAACATGAACAGGAAATCGTTTGAGTAAGCGATAGCCGCCGCATTCTGCTGGATCACGCCGTCGATCTGCGCCAGACCGAACGGCAATTGCGGATTCCAGAACAGACTTTGTGCATTTACGCCAAGCGCACGATTGAACGGCGTAACGTGCGCCGCAAGGTCTGCATGGCTGATCTGCATCGTACTGGTCAAAACGTAAGTCGTCGTTGAAATGCCAATCGCCGACCCGACATTTCGCATAAGACTCAAAATGGCCGTTCCATCAGTACGCAATCGCTGATCGAGGCTCGCAAACGCGATCAGATTCATCGGTACAAACACAAAACCCATACCGATACCCTGAATGAACGTGACAATAATCAGATCCCACGTATTGATACTGGGCAGCCAACCCGACATCTCCCACATAGACCAGATGAGCAGGACAATCCCACCGCCAATGAGAAGTCGCGGCTCGATCCGCAAAGCCATTCGCCCTGCGAACATCATGGCAATCATGGTGCCAAAACCGCGTGGGACCATCAGAAGGCCTGAATCGAATACCGAGTAGCCGCCGAGATCCTGAAGATAAGGCGGCAGCAAAGCAGAACTCGCCACCAGAATGGCGCCCGTAATAAACATCAGGAGAAGCGACGAGACGAGATTGCGATCCAGGAACAGCGCGCGAGGAATAAACGGCTCCTTGGCCGTGATCATCTGAACAAGGAAAAGATACAGACAAAGCCCGGCAAGCACGGCCTCTATGATGATCTCGCCCGAATCGAACCAGCTCTTGCTCGTGCCGCGATCCAGCATCAGTTGCAGAGCGCCAAGCCCCAATGCCAGCAACGAAAACCCAAACCAATCAAACCGCATGGTTTCGTCACGCGCGGAATCCTTGAAGAAGAGCGCAATTCCGGTCACCGCAGCAATTCCAAACGGAACGTTCACATAGAATACCCAGCGCCAGCTATACATATCGGTGAGGTAGCCACCCAATGTCGGACCAAGTATGGGGCCGAGCATCACACCCATCCCCCAGATCGCCATAATGGATCCGCGCTTCGACGGGGGATAAAGATCCAGCATGATGGCCTGTGATAACGGGCTAAGCGCCGCGCCAAACATGCCCTGCAACAACCGGAAGATGACGATCTCGGTCAACGATTGCGCTGCGCCACACAGCATGGAGGCGATCGTGAAACCGGCAAGACTGACAACCGCGACATTCTTCTTGCCAAAGCGGGAAGCCAGCCAACCCACGGGCGCCGTCATGATTGCCGCGGCGACGATGTAAGACGTGAGAACCCACGTCACCTGATCGCGTGAAGCTGACAAGCTGCCCTGCATATAGGGCAGCGCGACGTTGGCAATGGTGGAATCCAGGGCCTGCATGAAGACGCCGGCCATCGAACAGATCAAAACAACGCGAAGCGCGAACTTATCGTATGTTTCTGCCGAGTATCCGGCGCCGACTCTCATGTGAAGTGCCTTGTTCGACGCTAGTTATTCAAAAGCCTGTACCAACGGCGATGGCCGGTATCGATCGAGACATATGTGCTCATACCGGCCCGCAATACGGGACCACCCTGTGCGCGCCCGATGGCGATACGAACCGGTATGCGCTGGACAACCTTGACCCAGTTCCCGGACGCATTTTCCGCAGGAAGCGGTGAAAAGGCCGACCCGCTGGCGGCACTGATCGATTGCACCACGCCTTTCCATGTTCTGCCTGGATAGGTGTCGATCGTAATTTCCACCGGCTGGCCGGCGTGAACGTGCGTCAGGTCGGTTTCCTTCATATTCGCTTCCACCCAGATATCCTGATCGGAGACGAGGCCGACGGCGCTGGTGGTGGAAAACGCCGACATCGCGGAAATGACCAGCGTACCCGGCTGGAGAGAATCCACTTCCGTCACAACACCATCGAATGGCGCACGAACCGTCGCATGGCTGAGCTGGCGTTTCATTTCGTCAAGCTGGGCCATGGCCTTCATGTAGTCCGGTGATTGTTCAGCCGGGAGATTGGGGTTGCCATTCAGCTTGGCGAGATCGACATCCGCTGCCTGCTTCAAAGAATCCAGTGTGCTGGCGGATGACAGATAGGCCATATGTGCCTGGTCGTATGTCGTACGCGCGATCGCGTTCTCCTTGACCAGATTTGCGTAACGCTCGAACGTTACCCGGTCGAGGTTGACTTGCGCCTGCTGCGCCTTGACCTGTTCCAGATCACGGCGATAGGTGGCTTTCTGCGATTCCACCTGGAGCCGGGCCTGTTCTACGGCGGCTTGCGCATTGGCAACGGCAATCTCAAACGGCTTTTTGTCGAGATCGAAGAGAATGTCGCCCTTCTTGACGTGCTGCCCCTGGTGAACATTGACGCTTTCCACAAGCCCCGACACGTCGGTCGAGACCATCAGCTTCGCGGCACGGATATAGGAGTCGTCAGTGCCGACATAGCGCCCCCCGGTAAGATAGGTCACCAATGCGACACCGGCCACGATTGCCACGCCCCAGATCATCAGGACGCGGCGAAGGCGTGCCTTATCCGCCCAAAGATTTGCCAAAACCTCACGCGGGCGGAATCCGGTGGAGACCCGTCTGTACGTTCTGACCGTATCGGTATCGATCGCAGCCATCTGTTATTCTCCGGCCTCAGCGAGTTTCGAGTTGTTTTCGTTCGTCGTGAGCTTTTCTTTCATAGCCAGCAATGTGTCGATGATGGCCTCCCGTGTCTCGGGCGGTACATCGGCCAACATCTCCTCGTTCGCTTCTATGCGGTAATGCGAAATCTCTTCCAGGAGCGGGCGGGCCGCCGGAAGAAGATGCAGACGGCGGATGCGTCTGTCGGTCGGATCATGCCGGCGTTCGACGAGGCCCCGGGCCTCAAGTCTATCCACCAGGCGTCCGATCGTTATCGGTTCCACCTCGCACAGCGCAGCCATCTCGTTTTGAGAGATACCCGGTTGACGATCCAGGCGCGCGAGGATGACCCATTGCGCGCGCGTCATTCCGTGCTCGCGGGCGCGCTGATCAAAACGCGTGCGCAGCAGCCGTGCCACGTCATGCAGCACGATCATCAAATCGCGGTCGAGAGAATTGTCCATCAGCGTCAACTTAATGTGCGATAAGATAAGCCACGTTATTATCACGTCAAGGACTATATCAAATGTTACAAAAAAGTAGCGATCAAGTAAGAGGAATATGTTCAGTATTCAAATGACAAAAAATAACCATCAGTGCTGCTGCTGCTTTCTGTCTGCCCGTTTAATACAGTAAATATTCCTTTATAAGAATAATGTCAATATCGATCTCTATCGCAAATCCGTCATGTAACTGTCTCTCCGCTGAAACAGGCGGCCGTTACGACCCCGCTGGCCGCCAAACACAGGCGCGCCGGACACCGCAGCCGACTGCGGTCATCGAGCGGGGACGCTATGAAAATGAAGACAATCTTGTTGGGTGCGGCGGCCTGCGTCGCGTTGGTGGGGCCCGCACTGGGGCAAGACGCACCGAAGAAACACCGCGAAACGCTGGAGCAGCGCCTCGAACGCATGGAGCGGACCGTGCGCGACCAGCAGAATGAAATTCACTCGCTGCGCACGCAGTTGTCCGGCGAAACCAGCGCGCCGGCAGCGGCACAGGCACCTGCCGAGCCTCAGGTCACCGCGGCACAGTTCGAAGCACTACAGAGCCAAGTTTACGAACAGGCAGCGGCGGCAAAGTCTACCGCAAGCGGCTGGTGGAACGACACCAAAATCAGCGGTCGCATGTATTACAACATCACGAATGTCAGCCAGAGCCGCGACCACGTAGGCCAGGCGGCCAATGGAACCAGCTTCGATATCAAGCGGTTCTACCTTGGCGTGGACCACAAATTCGACGACGTATTCTCTGCGAACCTGACCACCGATTTCACCTATGACAGCGGTCCGGCCTCTGCGACACAGTTATATCTGAAAAAGGCCTATTTGCAGGCCAAGCTGTCCGATGCGGCTGTATTCCGCCTTGGCGCCGCCGATTTGCCATGGGTTCCCTTCGCGGAAGATCTCTATGGCTACCGCTATATTGAAAACACGCTGATCGACCGGACAAAATTCGGTACCTCCGCCGACTGGGGCGTACACTTCTCCGGCAAACTTTATGATGGCGTCATCAACTACGCGATTTCGGCGGTTGACGGTGCCGGGTACAAGAAACCCTTCCGGTCTAACGGAATCGATGTCGAAGGTCGCGTCAACGCGAATATCGACGATTTCACCATTGGTCTCGGCGGCTATGTCGGCAAACTGGGTAAGGACGTCGAGGGTATATCCGCAACGCACACGGCGACGCGTTTCAACGCCATTGCCGCATATACAAATGACATCGTGCGCGTTGGTATCGAATATTTCCTGGCCAACAACTGGAATAACGTCACGACGGTGGCGTCGGATAGCGCGGACGGTTTCTCGTTCTTCGGATCGTATAAACTCGCACCGCAATGGTCGGTGTTTGGACGCTATGACTGGATCAAACCCAGCCGCGACGTCAACGCGCCGTTGAAAGACAATTATTTCAACGTCGGCATTTCCTACAGCCCGGCAAAGATCGTGGACTTCGCCCTCGTCTACAAGCGTGACAAGGCGGACAACGGCTTCCTCAGCACGTCCAATGGCACGATTGGCGGCCTGGCCCAGGCGCTCGGCTCAAACGGGACCTACGACGAAATCGGCCTGTTCGGACAAGTGCGCTGGTAATCCCCCTCCCAGCGCGAACTGGACGCCGCCGGGGTCACCCGGCGGCGTTATCTTTTCAAATCTATCCGGCGAGAGCGCCATAGCGGCCGCCAAAAAAGACGAGCGGCGGCCCAGCCTCATGACAATGAAAGCGGAGCACATGACCGATCAGAATCGCGTGGTCGCCCGCTTCATGCACGGCAAAACGCTCACACTCGAACACCGAGAGGGAATCAGCCAGCGCAGGCGGCCCCAGTTCAGTGCCCATCAGTTCAATCCCGTCGAGCCTGTGTTCCCCCTGCTTGGCAAGCCGTGAGGAAACCGCTTCATGCTTTGTGCCCAGGATGCTGATCGTAAAGGCAGGCGCCTTGGTAAAGATATGATAACGGTCAGATTTCTTGTCGATACACCACATCACCAACGGCGGCTCCAGCGAGACGGAGCCGAAGGAATTCACCGTAATACCGATATGCTCGCCCCCCCCACTGGCGGTGATCACGGCAACACCGGTTGGAAACGCGCCCAGTGCGTGGCGGAAGGCTTTCTTGTCAAATGTCATCGAAGGTCCTGATTGCTAACGCTTGCTTAAGACGATCCCTGTAATGGTCTACATCGGTTGAGGCCGTGGCAACGAAAAGATCACGGTCCGCCGGGTTTGGGTCAAGGATGGGGTTCGGCGTGGCGAACGAAAACGCCATTATCATCAAGCGCGTCAAGAAGGACGACCACGGTGCCGCCCATGGCGGCGCGTGGAAGGTGGCTTACGCCGACTTCGTGACCGCCATGATGGCGTTCTTCCTGCTGATGTGGCTGATCAATACCACCACGCCGGAGCAGAAGCGCGGCATTGCCGACTATTTCGCGGCCCAGAGCATCTCCCAGACCTACTCCGGTTCCGGCGGCGTTCTGGGCGGCCGGGTCCTGAGCGAAGAAAGCGCGCGTGCCGGCGCCGCCGTATCGGTATTCCAGAAATCGAGCCCGCCCGCCCCCAACGATACCACCCGCGCGCAGCAGCAGGCGCATCGCACAGGCGGTGCAACCAACGCGATCGGGATTGCGCCCGCCTCGCAGGAAGAAAGCTCGGACCATCTGGAGCGCGCCGTGCCGTCGATCAAGGATGGCGCGTTCGAGAGTGCCGCCGAATCCATCCGCCAGGCGATGCAGGACAATCCGGAAATTGCCGCGCTGTCCAAACAGGTCATCATGGACGAGACGCCGGAAGGCCTCAGGATTCAGCTTATCGACCAGGATGGGCGGCCGATGTTCGATGCCGGTTCCAACCATCCGACGCCACGGGCGACGGCCCTGCTGAACGCCATCGCCAAAGTCATCACCCGGCTGCCCAACCGGATTTCGATCAGCGGTCACACCGATGGGAAGCCGTTTCAGGGCGGTCATGGCATGACCAATTGGGAGCTTTCCGCGGAACGCGCCAACGCCGCACGGGCGATTTTGGCCCAAGCGGGCCTTGGCAGCGATCGAATCTATCAGGTCGCGGGCAAGGCCGGTTCGGAGCCGTTGCTGCCCGAAGACCCGGATGCCAGTGCCAACAGGCGGCTGAGCATCGTTCTGATGCGGGAAGTGCCACCCGCCCCACCCGGCCATTCCCTGTAGCGCGAAGCGGCAAAAGGGTACTGGCGCCGCCGCCCCAAGCTCTGCATTATTTCCACTGGCAAGGGTGGCAAGTGGACAGACGTGACTGACCAGCGCACAACACGCGTTCCGCAATTTTTCCTGACACCAGGTGGGCCATGCCCATATCTGCCGGGCCGCATCGAACGCAAGGTGTTTGCCCGCCTCAACGGCTCGCTGGCGCAGCCGCTGAACGAAGCCCTGACCCATTCCGGCTTCCGCCGCAGCCAGATGATCGCCTACCGCCCGGCCTGCGAGAACTGTAACGCCTGTGTTTCGGTGCGCATCGTGGCGAGTGCCTTTAGCGAGGCGCGGACACAACGCCGGGTCATCAAGCACAATGACGACCTGATCCGCGAGCAGGTGCCGGCCGAAGCCACGCGGGAGCAGTTCGCCTTGCTGCGCACTTACCTCGACTCGCGCCATTCGGGCGGCGGCATGTCGGACATGGGGCTGTTCGACTATGTCGCCATGGTCGAGGAGACGCCGGTCAACACCCATATCATCGAGTACCGGCGTCCGAGCGTGGACGGCAAACGCGGCAGTCTGGTCGGCTGCGCCCTGACCGACGTGCTGCGCGACGGCCTTTCGATGGTCTACAGCTTCTTCCACCCCGGCGAGAACGCGCGCAGCCTTGGCACCTATATGATCCTGGACCATGTGCGCGAGGCCAAGGCGCGCGGCCTACCCTATGTCTATCTGGGCTACTGGGTCCGTGGCAGCGCCAAGATGGATTACAAATCCCGCTTCAAACCGCTGGAAGGGCTCGGCGGCGAAGGCTGGGTCCGGCTGTAATCACGATCCGCCAAAGCGCAGCTTCCATTCCGCGATCTGTTCTTCCGCGATCTTGGAGAACAGCACCTCCGGCGGATGGATCGGCTGGCCCGGCGTCAATTGCTCCAGAAATCCGGCCATCGCTTCCTTCGGCCACGGAATGATATCCGGCGCGGGCTGAATGGCAGCATGAATTCGCCGCGCACTTTCCGGGATCACCGGCCACGCCAGATGCCCGAACAGATGCACCAGATTGAGCCCCATGCGAACCCCCACCGCGGCACGGGCAGGATCGGTCTTGATCGCGGTCCACGGTGCGGCGCGGGTCAGATACTCATTGCCCGCGACCCAGATGGCGCGCAATTCGGCCAGAGCCTTGCGAAACTCCAGCGCTTCAAAACAACCGGCGCAGGCGCTGACACGCTGATCCAGTTCCGCGATCAGGGCCTGCTCTTCATCGCCATAAGTGCCGCCGGCCGGGACTTTGCCATCAAAACGCGAGACGCAGAACCTGGTCACGCGGTTGACGAAATTGCCCAATACATCGGCGAGATCCTTGTTGATCACGCCGGCGAAATGATCCCAGGTGAAATTGCTGTCCGAGCTTTCGGGCGCATTCGCCATCAGATAATAGCGCCAGTAATCGGCCGGCAGAATTTCCAGCGCCGCATCCATGAAGACGCCGCGCTTCTGGCTGGTGGAGAACTTCCCGCCTTCGTAATTGATGTAATTGAAGCCCTTCAGGCGGTCGACAAACTTCCACGGCTCGCCCGCGCCCATCAAGGTGACGGGAAAACCGACCGTGTGGAACGGGATATTGTCCTTCCCCATGAACTGGTAATAGGTGACGTCCTTCGCCGCATCACCGAACCACCAGCTTTTCCACGCATCGGGCGTATCGCGTGAGGCGGCCCATTCCATCGAGCAGCCGATATATTCGATCGGCGCATCGAACCAGACGTAGAAGACTTTCCCTTTCAGCGCGCCATCCGCGATGTCATCCGGCACCGGCACGCCCCATTCGACATCGCGGGTGATGCCGCGATCGTGCAGCCCCTCATCCAGCCATTTGTTGGCGATGGAGGTGACGAGCACAGGCCAGTCACCTTCATGGCTCGCGATCCACTCCCGCAGGCGCGGCACGAATTCCGACTGTTTCAGAAACAGGTGGGTGGAATCCCGGATCTCGATATCCGAAGAGCCCGAAATGGCGGAGCGCGGCGAAATCAGGTCCACCGGGTCGAGCACACGGGTGCAATTCTCGCACTGGTCGCCGCGGGCGCGATCATACCCGCAATGCGGGCATGTGCCGATGACGTAACGGTCCGGCAGGAAGCGCTTGTCGGCGTTGGAGTAAACCTGCCTGCTGGTGCGCACGTCGAGGAAGCCGTTCTTCCATAGCTGACGGGCAAAGTGCTGGGTCAGTTCGTGGTTCTGTGGGCTGGAGGAGCGGCCGAAATAATCCCACGACAGGCCGAAGGCATCGCCCGTCGCCCGCTGCTGGGCGTGCTGGACGGCGCAGAAGGCAGCAACGTCCTGCCCCGCCTCGGCCGCGGCCAGTTCTGTGGTTGAGCCGTGCTCGTCGGTGGCGCAGAGCGCAAGCGTTTCGAGGCCGCGCGCCCGGCAGAAGCGCGCGAAGACATCGGCCGGAAGCTGGGAGCCGACGAGATTGCCCAGGTGCTTTACACCGTTGATGTAAGGCAGGGCGCTGGTGATCAGAATACGGGTCATGGATGATGTTTACACGATTTGAGCGGGACCGGGGGAGGCCCGGCGGAAGATGCCGGACCGATGAGCGAAGCAGCGTAACGCTGCCTATCTAATATATTGATATAGCAGAATAATCCTTCTGGAGTTGTTTTCCGTTTTTTTGATCCTCCTCCCCCGTCTGTTCGTCCCTATCTATTCGCCCCACTTATTCGCCCCATTTATTCGTTTGTCGAAATTTTCGCGTCCCATGGCCTATTCGTTTGACGATTTTTCGTTTGACGTTTTCCGGCCGGCCCTTCGACGATCACAGGCCGCCATTATGGGCCAGGGTCTCAAACCAACGCAGGAAACCGAGCCATTATATAAGGTGCGTCAAGGGGTGGTGGATAGCGGCGAGGCATAAAGCCGGTCGACGGGGCAGCGCGATCACTGCAACATGGCTGATCATGAGCAAAGATAACATCGTGCGGCAGATCCTCAGGCCGCTGCGCATTCAGGGCACGTTGCTGGCGGGGTTTCTGACCATTCTGCCGCTGGTGGTGGTGTGGATCGTATTCGATTTCCTGCTTTCCTGGCTGAGCCGGGCAGGACTGCCGATCGCCACCGGGCTGACCGGGTTCGCGGACCGGCACTTTCCCGTGCTTTCGCCGTGGGCGCACAACCCGCTTGTACAGTCCGCCGTCGCCGTTGTGGTGGTGCTTCTCGTGCTTTACCTCATCGGCGCCGTGGCATCGCGGGTGGTGGGCCTGAGGCTGATCAATTTCTATGAACGGCTGATCGCGCGCATTCCGCTGGTGCAATCCATTTATTCCGCGACGAAGCAATCGATCGCCGCCCTGCAACAGCGGCCCGGCGAGGGATCGCGCGTGGTGCTGATGAATTTTCCCTATCCCGGTGCACTGGCCATCGGGTTTCTGATGCGAACCTTCCGCGATACGACGACAGACCGGCTTCTGGCCGCGGTGTATGTGCCCACAGCGCCCATCCCGACATCGGGTTATCTGGAGATCGTGCCGGTCGAGCAATTGATCGCAACCGACCTCACCATGGATCAGGCCATGACCATGGTCCTGTCCGGGGGTGCCACCGCGCCGGACACCATCAGCACCAGCCCAATGACCATTGGCAAACTGGACGGTGCCAGCCCGGCGCCGTGACCGGGCGGTGAGACTGCGGAAATCGTGAGGCCAAGGGCCGTCCGGCCTTTCAAGTCCCGCCCCAGCCGCGTTGCCGGGGTGCCGGTTGCGCTGCCCCGCTGCTGATTGTATGTCCCGCCCTCATGCCTCGGCGTGGCCGGCTTAGCTCAGTTGGTAGAGCACCTGATTTGTAATCAGGGGGTCGCGGGTTCGATCCCTGCAGCCGGCACCAGTTCCCTCCACATTCATTGGCGCGCGGGTGGTTTTGCCATGCGCGGAATGCCAAGCTTCTTCCTTCGCCGCGGACGGAGGACATGTCCATGAAAACACGCAAGCTGGGCAACAGCGAGCTGACGGTTTCGATCGTCGGGCTTGGCTGCAACAATTTCGGAATGCTGGATGTTGCGGCTTCGCGGCGGGTTGTGGACCGCGCCATCGACCAGGGCATCACCCTGTTCGACACCGCCGACATCTATGGCAATCGCGGCGGATCGGAGCGCCAGCTTGGCGAAATTCTGGGGCCGCGGCGCAAGGACATCGTGCTTGCCACCAAGTTCGGCATGAAGATGGACGATGCCGGAACGAAATCCGGTGCATCGCGCACTTACATCCTGCAAGCGGTTGAAGACAGCCTGAAACGATTGAAGACCGACTGGATCGATCTCTACCAGCTTCATCAACCCGATCCGACCACGCCGATCGAAGAAACGCTCGAAGCGCTGAACCTGCTCGTGCGGCAGGGGAAAGTGCGCGCCATCGGCTGTTCCAACATGAGCGCGGCGCAACTGAATGCCGCGCGCGCCCTGTCCGCCGCGAAGGGTTTTGCCGCATTCGAATCCGCACAGGACGAATACAGCCTTCTCAAGCGCGATATTGAACAGGGCGTTCTGTCGGCGGTGGAAAAATACGGCATGGGCCTGCTGCCTTATTTCCCGCTGGCGAGCGGCATGCTGACCGGGAAATACACCCGCGGTGCCGCGGCGCCGGGCAATACGCGTTTCGCGGTGATGACCGGGCTCGCGAACCGCTACATGACCGATGCGAACTGGGACAAGGTGGAGACGCTCTCGGCATTCTGCAAGGCGCGCGGGCACACGCTGCTGGAATTGGCGTTCTCATGGCTTGTTTCCCACCAGAGCGTGACGAGCGTGATTGCCGGGGCAACGCGGCCCGAACAGATCGACCAGAACGTGCGTGCGGCGAGGTGGGATTTGAGCTCAGACGAATTGGCCGAAATCGACCGCATCACCGCGGGTTAGAGCGAAATCGGATTCGATGGAATCACGATTTCGCTCCAGTTCTTTGTTTTGTCGCGCAATCTATCGGAAGCCGGTAGCGGCAGCGTCACCGGCGTTTCACACTTTTCCGATTGCGCTCTAACCGTCTGAACGGGATTCCGGCGAGAGATTGGCGACCGCATTCATCGGCACCGGATGAAACGCCGCCACGGCGCGGCGCGCAGCGGCCAGTTCCGTTGCCGACATTTGTGTTTTCAACACCGCAAGACGCGCAAGCGAACCATGATCGTTGTTCGCGGCCGCGATGGCGTACCATTTGTACGCTTCCGTCAGGCTTTGCGGCACACCCTGCCCGCGTTCGTAGAGCACGGCCAGATTGAACTGGGAATCCACATAATCGAGATTGGCGGCAAGCCCGAACCAATGCGCGGCCTGTGCGAAGTCGCGCGGAACGCCCTGGGCCTGCGCATAGGCAACACCCAGATTGTGCATCGCCTTGCGATTTCCTTGCGCGGCGGCGGCGCGATACCAGTCCAGCGCGCGGGGAATATCCTTCGCGACGCCCTGCCCGCGCTGATAGAGAACGCCGAGGCGGTATTGCGCGATAGGCTCCCCATTATCGGCGGCGCGTTCGAGCCAGCGCGCGGCAGAAGCCGCATCCTTGGCGTAACCATCGCCATTCAGATATTTAAGGCCGGTGATCAACTCCGCTTTCGCGTTGCCGCCTTCGGCGAGTGCGCTCAGCCGGTCCTGCGGTGCTTTTGCGGATGGGCGCGCCGGTGTCAGCGTATTGGCAGAGGCCAGTGAAATCACTGTTGGCTCGGCACTGAAGAGATGTTCGCCGAGCGCGATGGCAAAGGTGGCGAGGATTACCAGAATGGCGGCGGCACCAACCGCGAACAGGTGACGGCGTGGAATGGGATAAGATCTGTTGCGCCATCCGGATGGACGTTGACGCCGCGGCAGAGATGGCACGGAGGCGGAAAGCGGGGCCGCTGAAAGCGGAACATGATCCGCAGGCGGATTTTCTGCTACGGGTGCGGTTTCGGGAACGGGGGCCGATGGAGTTGCTGCCGGTGCCGGCGGCGGCAGCTTCAACGCGACGTCGCGAAGTTCGGCGCGCATCTCGGCAATGGCCTGAACCAGCCGCTTGTCCAGCGTTTCGACGCGGGCGACCGCGCCAGAGGCACTCTCCGCAGCAGCTTCGCGCGCTGTTTCACCCATGCGCTCCACCGTTTCGCAACGGGATTCCATTTCGGCGAGCGCGCGCTCAAATACGCCCATTCGCCGTTCCAGGCGGCTGATCGCAGCGGCCGTCCCTTCCAGCCGGCCAGACGGCACCACCAGACGATCGACAATCTCGTCGAGCTGAGCGGCATCACGGCGCTTCTTCTCCGTGATCGGCATGTTGAGCGGTGCGGCATCCGGCGCGTTTCCGGAGGGCGGCAAATCCGCAGTGAGGGGTGATGAAGATACCAAGGCCGGTGGCGGCTCAGCCGTTCGCGGCGCAACGCCAGCCAATTCAGAAAAGACACCGACCAGTTGAGGTCTTCCGCCGCCGCGGCCAGCAGCAATTCCGCTTTGCTGGCGAAATGCGCGTTCAGTTCGGGCCGCGCGATACCCGCCTCGGCCGCGACGGAACGCATGGTGAGTGCGTGCACGCCATCGCGCGCTGCGACGGCACGCGCCGCAGCCAGAATGGCCGAACGCACATCCGGCAGTGCAGCGGTATTCGTATCCTCCGCCCCCACCGGCGCTTCAGGATGCTCGTGCGATGGCGCCTGATGCCCCGTGCTCACAGAACCCACCCGTTTTCCTTCGGGTGAGTGTTAAGCGCATACCATGAAAAATGGCTTGGAAAGATTGGTAAATGTTTATTGACAGGGTACTGAAAATGCCGGGCGTATCAGGGCGCTAAGCCGGAGTTGTGATAGCGGCCGGATGCTCGCGCCGCGACTTTTCCCAGCGGGCGAGCAATACAATGCCCGCGATGACACCCAGATAAGCCAGCAATTGGGCGCCGTTCGGCGCATCCGTATAGCCGATCAGCGTGTGCAGCAGACGACCCAGAAGACCGCGCCAGCCGGGACCGCTTTCCGGCAGAAGCCAGGAACTGTCCCACAGGGTCTGCGTCAAAATCAGCAGATAGCCGCCCTGCTGCAGGTAAAGCACGGCCTGCGCCGCCATGCCCGCGGCAAGGAGCGTGATGAGCCCGGAGGTGACGGAGAACAGCCGGTGCGCCGGAATGGCCAGAAGGCCGAAATACATCGCCGCCGTCAGTGCCGCACCGGCAAGAACGCCAAGCGTGCCACCCGCCAGCATGGCCGCGGCGGAGGTGCCGCCCTGGCTGGCGATGCCGTAGAGGAAGAGCACAACCTCCGCCCCTTCGCGCAGGACCGCGACCCCGACCACGAAAGCCAGTGCCGCGAGAGGGCGGCCGCCACCCGCCACCGCGGCCCCGATGCCGCGCACCTCACGCGCGATGGCCTGACCGTGCCCGGCCATCCAGACATTGTGCCAGGTGAGCATCACCACCGCGAATATCAGGATGCCGGCATTGAACAATTCCTGGCCCGCGCCCGCGAACAGGCCGGCGATTTCGCCCGCGAAAGCCGCCACCGCAACGGCACCGGCCACGCCGCTTGCAATGCCATAACCGACCCACAGCGCGCGGCGCGGCACGCCCTTCGTCGCCGCCAGGACGATGCCGACGATCAGGCCGGCCTCGATCACCTCCCGGAATACGATGAGAAGGCTTGCCAGCATGGTCTATTCCGCGATCACCACGCCCTGCGCCGTGGCGGCGTGATATTCGCCCATGAACGGATATTTTCCGGGCGATAACGGCCGCAGGCGGATTTTGCCCGTGCTGTGCCCGGCCACGACCTTCTCAACCTTCAGGGCGGTGGAATCGAATTCATCCACCGTCGCATCTTCATTGTGGAGGACGATCAGATTGCGCGTTCCGGCCTTCACATGAATCTCGGCCGGGGAAAAACGGTGGTTCTTCAGGGTCAGGTTTATATCGCCGGCCGCCGATGCGGCAGGCGCCGCCAGCAACAGGGCAAGAACGAGAGCGGACAGGTGGAATTTCATCAACGGCACCCCGGAAAGGAGGGGCGCCGGCGCATCTGCCTGTCGGTCGCCCGGCGGGCGATGGCGGGAACGGATGGGACGAAGCCCCGAAAACCGGGAGAGTGTTATCGCAATTCATTCTCAATTGCAAATACACTACAGTTTTTGTGCCTATTCCGCCGGTTCGTGATGCCGGAAGCCGACAAGCCGGGCGCGCTCCGCACCACAAGCACCACAATGTGGCGCACCCCGATCATCCGTCTTCACCTTTCGCGAGCCGCAATGGGAGCATTTGGGGCCGGTCCGTGTCAGCACAAATGCGATTGCCACAAGCCAGAACACCGCGATGCCAACGAGAAACTGCCATACCGGCACGTGAGATAGAACTTCAGGCAACATCACAACACCACACGTCACCTGCGCCCCACGATTGCGGCACCAGTATTCAACGCTCGTCACGGGCCCGCGTTCTTCATCGCGTACCGACACAGGGCGATAGTTTTCCATGCAAAGACGGTGACCGCGCAATGTTAATTTCTTCACCTTGCGCGATGCGGCGTCTTGTCCGCCCGGCGCGGAACACTCAAAACGACTCCCAGACCGCGAAGGAGAAGCCGGTTTCATCCAGCGCGCCCTGGCCCGCAGGCGAAAAGAAGCCACCGATCTGAACCGAGGTGGAGCGGTAAATCCGTTGCACCAGCGAGGCCGACAATTTGTGGCTGCGGTAGTAGCGGTAAGGTGGCCTGCCATTGCCGGCGGCGAAGATGTTGAAACTCTGCAGCAGAATGGTGCCGCCACTCCATGGGCGATAGCCGAGCGTCACATCCAGCGGGGTTTCATCGGGCCGGGCACCTGCGATCCAGCGCTGACCGATCTCCAGATCAGCGAAGCCTTCGCGCCCGAACAGCGAGAAATTGGTGCCGTAGAGCAGGCGCAATTCAAACTGACGCCCGGATTCCTGATTGACGGAGACAGAAGTATCAAACGCGCCGGCAGTTTTGTAAGAGCCTTCAAGCGACAGCACACCGTGATCTTTCATCAGGCGCACACGGGCCCCGGTTGCGATGGCGGCAGCGGTTGCCCCCTTCACCGGCCCGCCCGGTGCGCCGGAACGGGCGCGGGCGTATTCGGGTGCCGCAAACACGGTGACGTAATTGCGCAGACCGTATTCGATATAGGCCTGGGTCAGTACCTTGTTATAGCGTACAGGTTCGGTGGCCTTGCCGGATGCGTCATACGCCTTCGATGCGTTGCTGATGGTCGTGGTGGTGATGGTTTGGACCGCGCCCTCCTCCACCGTCCAGGCACCGGCATGGGCGCGCGCGGCGGCGAAGACGATAAATACAGCCGCGAAGACCCATGCACACCGCATCGCGATTACGCCAGGACGGCCGCTGCCAGATAAGGCAGCAGCCAGGAGAGAATGGTGGTGAGCGCCGATGCCGCAAGTGCCAGCGAACCGTTGCGCGACGGATGCGGCCAGGCGGCGATAGCACCGGCGGACAGTGCAGCCACGGCAGCCATGGTTGTGGAGAGAGCCTGCGGCGCACCGCGCCATGCCGCCACGCAAATGACGAGTACAGTCAGGAACGCAATGCCGAGCGCCACATGCTGTGCACGGTTGCGCAACGACCGAACCGATACGCCCAGCCAAAGGACTGGTGCGCAGCAGAACAGCACCACAACTTGCCGCGGCAACGGCAATGACGGCAGCAAGGCGATAGCGGTATTGGGAACATGCGGCCACAGGGTGACGCCCGCCACGCCATACAACCAGGCCAGCACAAGCGCGCTGACCAGCGGGATGAACATCAGCAGCGCCGCAAAACCGGCACGGTGCCGCTTATCTTCCGGCTGTAACGCAACGGCCAGTAACGGCAGGGACAACGCGCCAGCAACACCAGACAAGGGATGAAGGATTTGTGCCAGCGCGAGTGCGAGGCCCAGCGCGATCATGCGGTAGAGGCTGCGCAGAGCAGCAAAGGCAACAGCGCGGGAAACGACAAGATAGAGCGCGATTGCCAGCCGGAGTACATCACCCTGCCCCAGCAGCGCCGCGCACAAGCCGGATTGCAGGAACAAACACGCGATGACGCCGCTGCGGATAGGCGCCGTGAAGCCTGCGCCGCGCAAATCACGCTGCATCAACGCGGCAAACGCGGCACAGGCAATTGCGGGTACGGGATTGCGCGTCACCACGGCCGCAGCGGCAAAGACGGCCACAGGAAGCAAGGCCTGTGTTGCCGCAGGGAGCCGGAATGCCGGATAAGGGAGAGGCGCGTCAGACAGGCTCATGACGGCGTGCACCGTCCGAACCCGTGCGGGGTTTTGGCCCAATAAAACGGCCGGGTGAGCAATTGCGCGAGGCCATGATAGGCCGCAGCCGAGACCAGCAACCAATAGACCGGCGCCAAAAGTGCGAACGGCACAAGCTCCAGCCAGCCACGGCGGTAGGGGCCGAGCATCGCCAGATAGATGAAGCCCGCGTTGCCCGCGATGAGGCTGGCCGATGAAAGATGGGTAAGTGTCAGGCCCAAAGCGCCATCGAATATCTGAAGCGGAACGAAGAACGAGAGTCCAAAGGCACACCACAGAACTAGGTTGGAAAGCGCAGACAGGAATGTACCGGCAATGAAAAGCTGAAAGGCGATAAAGCCCCGCAGGCCGCCGTGCCGGTACAACGCCAGCGGATTGCGCATATGCACCAGCCAGGTTTGCATATAGCCCTTGAGCCAGCGCGAACGCTGTTGAAACCAGGCGCGAAGGGTACTGGCCGCCTCCTCAAACGTGGTGGATTCAAAGGTCGCCACCTTCAGGCCGAGGCGCGCCATGCGGATACCGATGTCGGCATCCTCCGTTACGTTGAACGGATCCCAGCCGTGAATGGCGCGACGCATAATCGAGCGCGAAAAGCCGGGTCAGCCAGTTCTGATCGCGATTGTAAAAGTTGAGCCGCGCCTGAAGACAGCCATAGTCGGGCGGCAAAGCGCGGAATGCGGCAGCGGCGCGCGCAAGTTGATCGGGCTCTGGCCGATCCTCCGCATCGAAGATGACCGTGAATTCGCCACGCGCAAAGGCCAGCGCATAATTGCATGCCTTCGGCTTGGTGCGCGGATGGCTGGGCGGCACACGCACAATCTCGAACCAGGGCGGCAACTCCTGCGCCATGGCCGCGCGCAAGGTACCGTGATCATCGGCCTCGATCACCAGTTTGATGTCGAGCTTTTCCGGCGGGTAAGCAAGGCGGCGCAAAGCGTGCACCAGCGGTGCCAGCATGTTCGCCTCCCGATAAAGCGGGACCAGGACGGTGTAGAGCGGAAGATCATCCCGATTGATGGGTGTTCGCGCGAAACGCCGCGGCTCTTCCGCGCCGATCAGCACCAGAGCCAGCCGGAACGCGATATTGGCAATGAACAGAAGCGTGAGGAGCCCGGCAAGAAAACCGATGGTGGGACGTGGCCAAAGCGCAAAGCCGCAACAGATCGTGGCCAGTGCGGCGATAAACACAAAAGCCTGACCGCGCGTAACAACGCGGCGGGCCGACAGCGCCGGTGTGGCGCGCGCAAGAGCGTGAACGGCATTGCGGCTGAGGCGGGTCTGGAAGCGCGCTTCGATCGCGCGCATCAGGCGCGGGCGCGAGATGGCGACGATGTGCAGCTCGTTTCCAAACCGGGCCCGCAACCAGGCGGCACGGCCGGGCGCGGCGCCGGAAGCCGCGATGACAAGGCCATTCTCCGCGCGCTGCCATGGCAGAACGCCATAACGCAGACAGGGATCGAGATCGCGAAGGGTGGAGAGCGTTGCGTCCGGGCGCAGCGCAAGCCGGACATCCGCCCCGGCACGCACAGACGACACACCAATATCCGGCGACGCACCAACATCCGGCGGCACATCAATATCTGGTGCCCCGGGCGCAATGGCTGCGCCGGGCCGGACCACGCCCTGATACCCCAAAACATCCCCCCGAGCGGCAGACAAAACGCCACCGCTCGCCGGACAGCACCTGCCCGGCTGTTATCTTTCTACGATAGGAAGTCCCCAAACGCGGACGAAATGAACTTGCCGTTAAAACTTAATTAACTATAGAGCGCGTGCGCAACACAAAACGAATCTACCACAAGTTGCAAATTGTCGTGCCGCGATTTATTGGGCGGCCTTACGCGCCTTCGACGGATCTTCGAGGGGGACGCCGGCTGTTTCGGACCATTTCCGCTGGTCATCGCCGATTTGCGGTTGCCGGACCGGGTTCTGCGTGATCTGGCGGCCGAGTGCGACGACTGTCGGAATCTCATCATCGGCCAGTTCCTTCATGCGCTCCTTGCGCTTGAAGGCCTGTTCGATATAGGGCGCGAGTTCTTCTGTCTTGCGCTTCTGCTTCTCGGCGAAGCGTTCCTTGAACTCCGGCATCACATCGCGCGCAAACAGTTCCAACGATTCACAGATGTGTTCGTGCCTGTTGCGGCCGCCCTGCTGGATGAAGGCAACCTGATCGACGCCGGAGTCTTCAAACTTCTTCAAATGTGCGCGCAAATCATCCGGCGTGCCGATGCCGGCGGAGCCGGGATTTTCGGGAATGGAATCCTTCGCCGCTTCAAACGCCTTCCAGACATCGGTGCGGCCGGGTTTGTGTTCGCCGAAAATATAGTGATGGCCGAGCGCGTAACCGAAGAACCGGAATCCGTCAAGGCCGCGGCGCCGCGCCTCCTCCCCATCCTTGTGGACGGAGAAGCCGGTGACCATGGCGATGTTCGCGTTCACCGCATGGCCGATGGGCACGCACTCTTCACGGATGATGCGGTAATAATCATCCACCCATTGTTTGGCTTCCGCCGGATCGACAAAGGCGAAAGTGAGCGCACCGATACCAAGGCGCGCTGCCAGCTTGATGGTCTCACGATTGGAGCAGGCAACCCAGACCGGCGGATGCGGTTTCTGCACCGGCTTCGGCACCACGTTGCGGCACGGCATGTCGAAGAACTGGCCTTTGAATCCGGGATAAGGATTCATCACCATCATGTTCAGACATTGCTCGACCGATTCACGCCACATCTCGCGCTTCTTTTCGACCGGCACCTTGTAACCGCCGAGTTCGAGCAAGGCCGACGATTCACCGGTGCCAAACTCGACACGGCCATTGGAAACGAGATCAAGCGTTGCGATCCGTTCCGCGACGCGGGCGGGATGATTGTAACCCGGCGGCATCAACACGATGCCGTGACCAAGGCGGATGTTTTTCGTGCGCTGCGAACAGGCGGCGAGAAACACTTCCGGCGCGGAGGAATGGGAATATTCCTCCAGAAAATGATGCTCCACCTCCCAGGCGTGATCGATGCCGAGACGGTCGGCCAGTTCGACCTGATCCAGCGCGTCCTGAAACAGCTTCAGCTCGTCGCCGTCATGCCAGGGGCGCGGCAATTGATGCTCATAAAAAATACCGAACTTCATTGCGGATGCTCCTACTGGTCTTGTGGCGCGCCGGGCATCAGCGGCGCCCACGATTTCACGCTTTTCAGCGCCTCGCTCGCCGCGGCCTGATCGAAACCTGCGCGGATGGCGGCAAAACGCATTTCCACCAGGTCGCGGAAACGGGGATCGGTGAAGATATAGAGATTGTTGTCGCGCACGGCCTCGAACACGCGCTGGCCGACGACATCGGGATCAAGGCCCGCTTCGATCGCCTGTGCCATCTGCGTGGCGCGATCGCCGGTGGTGACGCCGGAGGCGGACGGTCCATAGCGGTCCTGCCGCGTGCGGCTGCTCTCACCAATCCGTGTACGGACGAAACCGGGACACAGCACCGAAAGCCCGATGCCCATCGGCGCAAGCTGCTGCACCCAGCCCTCGCTCATCGCCACCACGGCATATTTGGTGGCCGAATAAGGCTCCATGCCCGGACCGCTCAGAAGCCCGGCCATCGAGGCGGTGTTGACGAAATGGCCGCCTTCGCCATGGCTGCGGATCAGCGGCAAAAAGGTTTCGGTGCCGTAGACGACGCCCTTCAGATTGACGTCGATGATCCAGTCCCAATCCTTTTCACGTAAGGTGCCAACCTCGCCCCCCACGCCGACGCCGGCATTGTTGCAGACCACATGGACCTTGCCGAAGGCCGCCACCGCTTCGAGTGCTGCGTTGCGCACCGCATTGCGGTCCGCGACATCGCATTGAACGGCCTTTGCCTTGATCTGCTCCGCCGCCAGACGTTCCACAGCCGCGGTGGCCGCCTTTTCCTCAATATCGGCGAGGACGACGTTCATGCCCGCACGGCCGAAGGCGCGCGCCATACCAAGCCCGATGCCGCTCGCGCCACCGGTGACAAATGCGGTCTTGCCGCAAAAATCGCTGATCATGCTGCCTCTTTAAGCGAGAGCTGGTCGAAACGGCGAATCAATTCGGGACCATTGCCGCGTTGCGCGAGAAGATCTGTCAAATGCTTGCGGCGCTGCTCGCGTTCAAAGTCCACATTGGTGACGGCGTGCCATTGCACCATGCCGTGCCAGATGGGGTCGATGACTTGCTCGCCCGCAACCGTGCTGCCGTCGGCAGCGCGAAAATGGAAGCTGCGCAGTTCGGAAACCACCGTGGTCAGATAGCCGACATGCGACGCCTCATCCGCGCGGATGCGATCGACCAGATCGGCGGCATGAAGGGCGGCTTCGCGCCGGTCACGGAAATTCTGCGGATCGCGCATCACACCGGTGCAGAAGCTGAAGAAATTCTCCGCCCGCACCTCGATCATCAGCACGTTCATCAGCAGCAGAATCCATTGCTCATATTCCGCCGGAATCTGCGGCATCAGACGGCCCAATTCCGGCCGGGCAAGACTTTCAGGAACCTCCGGCAGCGGATAGGCATTCTTCCCGAACAAAAGATCGCGCACGGCGAACCACATATGGTCGTGCCCGCCTTCGCCCCGTTCCGGGCTACCGCCTTCATCGAGACCATGGGCCACCAGCAGACCCTTGTTCAGATGACCGGTAGCGGTTTGGGAAATATCCTCCACAATCACGGCCTGAAAATCGGGCGCCGTGTTTTCCGCAAGCGCACGGCCGCGCGCTTCGATCACGCCGGTGATCGTGAGCGAATCCCATAACGTCTGGCCGAGCCCCAGTTCCAGAAGAAAGCGCTGCTGTTCGGCATTGGGAAAACCGCCGCGCACCATCAATTGCTGTGAGGAGTCGATCAGGTCGTGACCGCGCGCCTTCAACGCATCGTCCCAGGCGCGGATCGCGGGCCAGCGGTTCAGCGTGCGTGGCGAGATATATTTGCCAGCAGCATCGAAACCGCCATGCAGGCGATAGCCGGCTTCGTCATGCAGCCTGGCGTAAGGATGATCGGCGAGAATTTCTTCGCTGGTGTAGACAAGTTTTGCCATCGCACACGCTCCTCCCTCTTGTTGCGGTCTTCAGGCACAGAGCCACCTGTGCCATTTTGCCTGACTGATAGTTTGTCAGTTCCGCGCCGGTGTCAATCCGCAAATGCGGCCAAACGGCGAAGAACGCGGCAGCGGCCATCGTAAATATGTCAACATTTTTAATATCTTGCGACGAAAGCGGCAAACTCTCGCCACACCTGGAGGCCATCGTGCGGCCCGCACCCAGAGGTGTGTGTTCTCTCAGGAGTATGCCTAATGAAACGAAGAATGGCCCTCTCTACTCTTTCCCTTCCCGTCATTGCCCTTCCGGCGGCCGTGCTGGCCGCGACGGCGGCACAGGCCGGAGGCACCGGATACAATGACGCCGGGAATTCGGACGCCGGATACTATGTCAGCGGCATGGGCGGCGGTTCGTTCCTGCCCGATCTGCATCTGCGCACGATCAATGCCGGCGTGCCGCAAAGCGGCTTCAACAATGAAGAATTCAACACCGGTTACGCTTACGGCGGCGCCGTGGGTTATGACACCGGCCAAGGCTGGCGCGTCGAAGTGCAATCGCTTTATCAACGCTCAAGCCTGAACAGGCTCGGCGGTACGGTGGCCGACGGTCACCTTTCGACCACCAGCTTGATGCTGAACGGCACATACGATCTGGCGTCGTGGAACAATCTGACACCGTTCGTCGGTGCCGGTCTTGGCATGCAGAATGTCGGCGGCGAGATCGACGGCCTTGGCGGCCACCAATGGCGCCCCGCTTATCAGCTTGAGGCCGGGTTGCGGGCCAATATCGCACCCAACACATCGCTGTTCGGGGCTTACCGCTTTTCGCAAGCTGAATCCGCGCGAATGGAGGACGTAAACGATCCTACGCTGGCCGGACAGCAGCACTTCTCCAATCACGCGCTGCTGGCGGGCATAACCTACAAATTCTCGAACACGGAATGATGTATGCGGCCGGGCGCCGTGGAGGGCCGGCGCCCGCCTTGCCTTTATTTCTTCCGGATTACTTCTTCAGGGCGCGGACAAGGAAACGGGTGAGATTGTCCACCACCTGTTCGCGCTTGCGGTCGCTGGCATAGCCTTCGCGGCCTGTCTGATGCAGGGCACCGACAATCGCCTGACCGATGATATCGCAATCATAGGCATCGGTGACGTGCCCGTCAGCCGCGGCTTTGCGAATAACCTCCGCCCAGTCGCGGCCCCAGCGATGCAGAAGCGGCATCGCCTGCACACCTTCGGTATCGATCACCGCTTCATCGGTCATCGCCGCGTTCAGCACGCCGGGATGTTCGGCCGAATAGTCGTAAATCGCGCTGATCGTGGTGGCGAGAAAATTTTCCAGCGTTGAATTCTGGTCCACGCGGCTGCGCAGATAATCATCCAGCTCAGACCGCGCATCCTCCACAAAGGCGAGGAAGCAGGCACGCTTGTCGGGAAAATGCAGATAGAAGGTGCCGTGCCCAAGGCCCGCTTCGCGCGCGATATCCTGTGGCCGGGTGGCGTGGTAGCCGCGCTCCACAAACAATTTGCGGGCGGACTTCTTCAGCTTGGCAAAGCTTTCGGGCTTGCGGCGCTGATTTCGCGGTTCATCAATCGTCAATGGCGTGGACATGCCTGACTTTCATAGCAGCTTTGACAAGAAGTCAACGCCACCGGCTTAGGCTGCGGCCTTTTCCTGCAAGGCGCGCCAGACCCGTTCGGGGGTGGCCGGCATATCCAGATGCACCACGCCAATGGCATCGCACACTGCGCTGATCACCGCGGGCATGGCGCCGACGGTGCCCGCCTCGCCACAGCCCTTGACGCCCAGTTCGTGCGTCTTGCAGGGGATTTCCTCATAGGCGAAGGCGATGTCCGGCAGGTCGTCCGCCCGCGGCATGGCGTAATCGCTGAAGCTGGCGGTCAGGCATTGGCCGCTATCGGGATCGTAGACACAGTTTTCCAGAAGCGCCTGTCCGACGCCTTGCGCCACGCCGCCATGCACCTGCCCCGCCACCAGCATCGGATTGATGACGCGGCCGAAATCATCCAGCACATGATAGGCCACGACATCGACCTTGCCGGTTTCGGGATCAACCTCCACCTCACAGACATGGCAGCCATTGGGGAATGTGGACGCCGAACCGGCGAACAGCGCATCGCTGTCGAGCCCGTCTTCATAGCCCGCGATCTTTTCCCGCTTCAGCGTGACGGCGAGTTCGGGAAGCGTGATGCTGCGCTCGCTTTCCGCGACACGGAAACGGCCTACCGCCTCCACCACCTCGAATGTCACGTCGCGGCCGCCGGCCTGCAGCACCTGACCGGCCGCGGCCTTGCCCTTTTTGATCACTTCATCCGATGCCTGCAGCAGCGCGCCGCCAGCCATGTTGAGTGAACGCGAGCCGCCGGTGCCGCCGCCATTGACCCAGCGCGTATCGCCCTGTTTGACGGTGACGCTTTCAAACGGCACGCCGAGCTTTTCCGCGATCAACTGGGCATAGGCGGTTTCGTGCCCCTGCCCGTTCGATTGGGTGCCGACATAGAGTTCGACGCCGCCATTGCCGGTGAATTTCACGGCGGCGGGTTCGCTGCCCATCGCCGCAGTAATCTCGACATAATAGCCGAAGCCGAAACCCCGCAGGCGGCCGCGCGCCGCCGATTGCGCCTTGCGCGATGCAAAATCCGCCATACCCGCGCGGCGCAGCCCTTCTTCCAGCATCATCGGGTAATTGCCGGAATCGAACGGAATACCGTACCAGTTCTTGTACGGCAGTTCTTCGGGCGTCAGCAGATTGCGCTTGCGCAACTCCACACGATCAATGCCGCTGGCAACAGCCGCCGCATCCATCAACCGTTCCATCATATAGGCCGCTTCGGGACGGCCGGCGCCGCGATAGGCATTGATCGGAGCGGTGTTGGTGAAATAGCCCTTGATGTTCACAAACAGGTTCGGCACGCGATAGACACCGCCAAGAATGCGCCCGCCCGCAATGGTCGGGATGAAGGGGGCGAAGAAGGTCATGTAACCGCCCAGATTGGCAGTGCCGGTGACGCGCACAGCGAGGATGTGACCGTCCTTGTCGAGGGCCGCTTCCGCCCGTGTCCAGGTATCGCGGCCATGCTGATCGGCCAGAAACGCCTCCGTCCTGTCCGACGACCAGCGCACCGGGCGGCCGGTGATTTTTGCCGCCAGCAGCACCAGCGCCTGTTCCGGATAGGCGCCGGCCTTCATGCCGAAGCCGCCACCGACATCCGGCGTGACCACGCGCAGCTTGTCTTCCACAATGCCGACCGTGCCGGCCAGACGACCGCGCAAGCCGCCGGCGCCTTGCGAGCCGGAATAAAGCTCATAGGTATCTGCCGCGGAATCGTAGAGGCCGATGGCATTGCGCGTTTCCATCGAGTTGACGACGATGCGGTTCTGCACCACGTCGATGCTGGCGGTATGAGCCGCAGCCGCGAAGGCCGCATTGGTTGCAGCTTCGTTGCCATTGACCCAATCGAAACTTTCGTTGTTCGCGATGCCGTCAAAAATCGCGGGTGCATCGGGCGCGGCGGCAAGCGTGCCGGCGGCCGGAAGATCCTCGTAATCGACCGCGACAAGTTCGGCGGCGTCGCGCGCCTCCGCCAGCGTTTGGGCAATCACCATCGCGACAGCTTCGCCGCTGAAGGTGACCTGAGCTTCCGCCAGAAGCGGCTTGTCGACACCTTTGGGCGCGGAGCCATCGCGGCCCTTCATCGGGGTGTGGCTCGGCATGTTGTGACCGCCGGCGACCACGATGTCGGCTTGCGTCAGAACCGCGACCACGCCGGGGGCGGATTTGGCGGCGGAACTGTCGATGCCGTTGATTTTGGCGTGGGCATAGGGGCTGCGCACAAAGGCGGCATAGGCCTGGCGCGGGAAAGACAGATCATCCGTATACTGACCGTTCCCGGTGATGAATCGAATATCCTCCGTCCGGCGGACGGATTGACCGGCACCGAATTTCATGCGCGCGTTCCCGGTGTTAGTTCTTGTAGCTGGGGTCGATACGGTCGAGCTTGCGTAAGAGCGCGGGCCAGGCAAGCGATCCCACCAGCCCATCGAACGCCATGGCGCCCTGCGCCGCCGTTTTTTCCGGCACGCCCTGGTTCGGTGCGTTCGATTTCACGCCGCCGGCCAGCGCGCGCACCTGCATCGAGCAGGCGCGTTCGAGGTAGAACATGCGCAGGAACGCGTCGGCGCAGCTTTTGCCGAGCGTCAGCGTGCCGTGGTTGCGCAGGATCATCGCGTTCTTGTTTCCGATGTCCTGAACCAGACGTTCGCGCTCATCGAGGTCGAGCGCGATGCCCTCATAATCGTGATAGGCGATTTCGCCCGAGATCATCATCGCGTGCTGGTCGATCGGCAGAAGGCCATCGGCCTGTGCGGAAACCGCGACGCCATCGGTCGTGTGCAGGTGGATGACGCAATGCGCATCGTCCCGGTTCATGTGCACCGCGCTGTGGATGGTGAAACCGGCCGGGTTCACGGGAAACGGCGAGTCCTCCACCTTCTGGCCATCGACATCGATCTTGACCAGGCTGGAGGCCGTGATCTCGTCAAACAACATGCCGTAGGGATTGATCAGGAAGTGGTGATCCGGCCCCGGCACGCGCGCCGAAATATGGGTGAAAATCATATCGTCCCAGCCATAATGGGCGACAAGGCGGTAGGTGGCGGCAAGGTCCACACGCTGTTGCCACTCCTCCGGGCTGACGCGGCCTTCAAGCGGGCGGATTTGCGAAGGGTCCGGCATTTTGCGGGCGGTCATGTCCATCGCGTTCATTGGCGTTTCCTCATCAACAATCAGGCGATTTCCCAAACCAAGAGTGTGCCGCCGGGCCAAGCCCTGTCAAACCGCACCTTAAAGCAGGCGGAAAGCCGTCACCGCCCAGGCATAGGCGGATATGCGCCAAGCGCCACGCTCCCGGACCAGCACGAAGGCCCAGCCGCCATCCTCGGAGAAATCGTGGCCGCGGGTTTTGCCGATCCACCGCGTCGGCAGGGTGAAAAAGGCAGTATCGGCCGCAAGCCGCTCATCCTGCGGCGGGCCGAAACTGGCCACCAGACCGGACAAATCCGCCGTGTGACTGCGCATTCCGGCACGCCAGGCGGCAAGCCCCGCCGCCCCGCGAAAGATATGGGGGGCAAAGTTTTCAACGATCACAGGATCAGCGGTGAATGTTTCGGCGATGTGATGCGCATCGCCCGTGGCAATGAAGGTCACAACCTCCCCCACGCGCGCCATCATCTCGGCCGGGAGGGTCATGAAGCGACCCGCGCGACAGCCTTGCGCCAACCTTCGTAGAGGGCATCGCGGATCGGCGCCGACAGCGCCGGTTCGAAGCGGCGGTCGAGCGCCCAATTGGCCGCGATCTCAGGCAGGCCCGCGAACAGCCCGGCACCGAGACCAGCAAGGTTGGCGGCGCCAAGCGCGGTCGTCTCCGTCACCTGCGGACGTTCGACCGGCAGGCCGGTCAGATCGGCCAGCCGCTGGCAGAACCAGTCGTTCCGCACCATGCCGCCATCGACCTTGATCGCGGCCGGGCGGTTCATGCCGCGGTCCGCCATGTCCCGCGCCATGGCTTCCAGTAAGTCGCGGCTCTGGTAGCAGACGGCATCGAGGCCCGCGCGGGCGATTTCTGCAGTACCGGCATCGCGGGTGAGCCCGAGGATCGCGCCACGGGCATCCGGGTCCCAGTAAGGTGCGCCAAGGCCGGTGAAGGCGGGTACGAAATAAAGCCCGTCCGCCGCTTTGGCGGTGCGGGCCAGCGCCTCGATCTCGCCTGCGCTGCGGATCAGGCCGGCGGCATCGCGCAGCCATTGCACCACCGCACCGGCGATGAAGATGCTGCCTTCGATCGCGTAAGCCATCTGGCCTGCAGCGCGATAGCCGCAGGTGGCGAGCAGCCGGTTGGCCGAGGCAGGTACCTTCGCCCCGCAATTGACCAGCGCGAAACACCCCGTGCCATAGGTCGATTTGACATCGCCGGGATTGAAACAGGCCTGCCCGAACAGGGCCGCCTGCTGATCGCCCGCAACACCCAGAATGGGGATGGGGGCGCCGAAATGGGCCGCATCGGTTGCGCCGAAATCACCCGCGCAGGCGCGCACATCGGGCAGCAATTCACGCGGGATATTGAACTGCCGCAGCATTTCATCGTCCCACGACAAGGATTCGAGATTGAGCAGCAGCGTGCGCGAGGCGTTGGTGACATCGGTGGCGTGAACGCGCCCGCCGGTCAGTTTCCAGACCAGCCAGGAATCGATGGTGCCGAACGCCAGTTCGCCGCGCGCGGCACGGGCCCGCGAGCCCGGAGTGTGATCGAGCAGCCATTCGAGTTTCGTGGCGGCAAAATAGGGATCGAGCAGAAGGCCAGTGCGGGCCGTAATGGCCTGTTCCCGCCCTTCGGCCTTCAGGGCGCGGCAGCGTTCGGCGGTGCGCCGGTCCTGCCAGACGATGGCATTGTGCAGCGGTTCGCCCGTCAGCCGGTCCCACAGCACGGTGGTTTCACGCTGATTGGTGATGCCGATGGCAGCGACATCATGCGCGTCCACGCCCTTCATCGCGGCGCGGCAGCAGGCGAGCGTCGCCCGCCAGATTTCGCCCGCATCGTGTTCAACCCAACCGTTTGCGGGGAAGATCTGCCGCAGCTCAATATTGTGTGCCGCAAGGGGACGCATGGCAGCGTCGAACAGGATGGCGCGGGTCGAGGTCGTGCCCTGATCGATGGCCAAAATGAAAGGCGGTTCAAGGGACATGGCAGAATCATCCGGCTGCGGGCCAAAGAGCTTAACACGCTGTTAACGCTAAGGCCCTTACCCTATGACACAGCAGTCATTTATGCAGGCAGCCGCCCGGCTGTCAGGGGCTTAACGGGGCATAGCGTGGGGCTTACCGTACGGGACATGAACGACATGGGCCGGCTGGCGCAGCTTGCCGCCAACCCGCAGGATACGACGCGCGAGGAGATTTACCTTGCCGTCGCCTCGCTCTATCGCGTGCAGGGCAACCACCTGTCACCGCGCGAATGCGCGCTGATGCAGGACATCCTGAGAATGCTGACCCGCGATGTGGAGATGACGATCCGCATCGCGCTGGCCGAAAGGCTGGCGGACGACATTTCCGCGCCGCACGACCTGATCCTTCTTCTGGCGGACGACCGGGTGGAAGTGGCAAGGCCCGTCATTCTGCGCAGCGCCCTGATCTCGGATGACGATATTCTGCAGATGATCGCGAAAACCGATGTAGCGTATCACGAAGTGATCGCCCAGCGGCCCAATATCGGTGTGGCGGTCACCGGCGCCCTGTCCCGCAGCGAAACCGAGACCGTTCTGACGGCATTGGCGCATAACACGACGGCGTGTTTCGATATGCAGACGCAGGAGCGGCTGGTCGAAAAATCCCGCCGGCACGTAAGCCTTCAGGAAGCACTGGCGCAGCGCCGCGACCTGCCCCCGCCGCTGGCAGAACGGATGTGCGCCTGGGTTTCCGGCGCGCTGCGCGAACATATTCTGCGGAACTATCCGGTTTCCGCGGCTACGGTCGATACCGCCCTGAACGAAATCGATACCGCCATGCACGCACCATCGCCCGCGCCGAAAGAAAACCCGAATGACGGGGCACAGAAGCTGATCGACAAGCTGGCCGCCGCAGGCCAGTTGAAGCCGGGTTTTCTGCTGCGCGTGCTGCATCAGGGGCAGACCGATCTGTTCGACCTGGCCTTTGCGCGGCTTCTCGGCCTGAACCTTCCCGACACCCGCAAAGCGCTTTACGAGAACGGACCGGCGTCGGTCGCCGTCGCCTGCCGGGCCGTGGGCATCGACCGTTCCGTCTTCCCGACGGTGTACAATCTTTCACGGCAGGCCCACGGCATTCCCGCAACCCTGTCCGCCGAACAGAAAGACGCCGTGACAAGCGTTTTTTCCAGCCATTCGCGGGAACAGGCCCTGCAGCGCCTATCAAATCCGTGAGGGGCAAACCCCTGAATCCAAGCGGGATGAAACCTGCGCCCACCCCTGCTACAAACGCAGGATGATCGATCCGTTCGGCCGCACCATATCCTATCTGCGCGTTTCGGTGACCGACCGCTGCGACTTCCGCTGTGTCTACTGCATGGCGGAACACATGACGTTTCTGCCCAAGGCAGAGGTCCTCAGCCTGGAGGAGATCGCAAGGCTGTGCAGCGTGTTCATCGCCAAGGGCGTGAAGCGCATTCGCCTGACCGGCGGCGAGCCGCTGGTGCGACGCGGCGTGATGACATTGTTTGAAACGCTGGGTGCCAGACTGGGCGACGGCCTCGACGAGTTGACCGTGACCACCAATGGCAGCCAGCTCGCACGGTTTGCGAAACCACTGGCAGCCGCCGGTGTCAGGCGGATCAATGTTTCGCTGGATAGCCGCGACGACGCCCGCTTCCGCGCCATCACGCGCTGGGGCGATCTGAACCAGGTTCTGCACGGGATCGACGCGGCACAGGATGCGGGGCTTTCCGTCAAGATCAACATGGTGGCAATGAAGGGTGTGAACGAAGATGAAATCGCGCCGATGCTGGAATGGGCCCACAGCCGCGGCATGGATATGACCCTGATCGAAGTGATGCCGATGGGCGAAATCGACGGTGACCGTGTGGAGCAATATCTGCCCCTATCGGTCGTGCGCGCCAATCTTGCGCGGCAGTACACGCTGGAAGAAACCGCGCACCGCACCGGCGGGCCCGCGCGCTATGTCCGCGTGCGCGAAACCGGCGGGCGGCTCGGCTTCATCACGCCGCTGACGCACAATTTCTGCGAAAGCTGCAACCGGGTGCGGGTGACGTGCACCGGCATGTTGTATATGTGCCTGGGCCAGGAAGATCGCGCCGACCTCAGAACGCCGTTGCGTGCAAGCAATGATGATGCGTTGTTGCGCGCCGCCATTGACGAAGCGATCGCACGCAAACCCAAGGGGCATGATTTCGTCATCACCCGGCGGCAGAAAGCGGCCGCGGTTCCCCGCACCATGTCGCTGACCGGGGGTTGAAGGGATGAGCCATAGCTTTCATTTTGTGGCGTCTGCCGCGCCGGAGGCACAGGCCGCGCTGACTGAACTGCGCGCACGCTATGCCGATGCGGGCGCAGACAAGGCGGATGTGATCGTGGCGCTTGGCGGTGACGGCTTCATGCTGCAGACCCTGCATGCCTTCCGCGACCGGGGAAAACCCGTCTATGGCATGAATCTGGGCTCGGTCGGGTTCCTGATGAACGAATATCGCGCCGAGAATCTGGAGCAGAGATTGTCGGCTGCCGAGTCCGCCCGGATTCACCCGCTGCGCATGCGCGCCTTCACCGATGGCGAAACCATAGAGGCGCTGGCATTCAATGAAGTCTCGCTTCTGCGGCAGACGCGGCAGGCCGCGAAGATCCGCATTCTTGTCGATGACAAGGTGCGGATCGCGGAACTGATCTGCGACGGGATGCTGGTTTCGACGCCGGCCGGCAGCACGGCCTACAATTCCTCCGCCCACGGACCGATCCTGCCGATCGACGCGGCACTACTGGCAATGACGCCGATCAGCGCCTTCCGCCCCCGGCGCTGGCGCGGCGCGCTTCTGCCAAGGCGGGCACGCACGCGGTTCGAGATCATGGAGGCGGGAAAGCGCCCCGTGAGCGCGGTGGCCGACGATTTCGAGGTCCGCGATGTAACCGCGGTGGAAGTGGTTGAAGACCGGTCCATTTCAACCACCCTGCTGTTCGATGCCGGCCATAATCTGGACGAGCGCATTCTGGCCGAGCAGTTTCTCGACTAACCTCTATTTAACCTTGATTTGTGATGGTTGGCGCGAAGGCGCGGACCGGGCCGCGCCAAATCCGGGCCGCCATGACCTATCGCTTCGACCGGCTGAAAATCCTTGTCGTCGACGACAATCCGCATATGCGCAAATTGCTGGCGGCCATCCTGCAGGCCGCCGGTGTCACGCAATTGTTTCAGGCAGAGAGCGTCGCCACAGCCTGGGCCGCATTCAACGAGGCGAACCCCGACATTGTGTTCGTGGACTGGATGCTGAATGGGCCGAGCGGGCTTGAACTGGTGCGGATGATCCGTACCGACGCCAAATCCGCAAACCCGCTTGTGCCGGTGATCATGCTGACCGGCTACACCCAGATCGAGCACGTCATTCAGGCGCGCGACGCCGGTGCAACCGAATTTCTCGCAAAGCCGGTGTCGGCCAAATCCATTCTGGCGCGGCTGGTTGCGGTGATCGAATATCCGCGCGCCTTCGTGCGAACGAAATACTATTTCGGGCCGTGCCGCAGACGCCACAGGCCGGGCGATTACCGCGGACAGGAGCGCCGCAGCGCCGGGAGTGAGGTCGCCATCGACATGCCACCAAAGCCCTGACGCAAGGCGGAAAGCGCAATGCCATGAGCAGAAAACAGCCAATCGAAATCTTCATGCCGCCGAACGTCCTGAAAGCGAAAGTGGGTGGCGGCGGCAATGGTGGCGGGATCGACCCCGCCACGCTGGCGCGGGCGGAACAGGCGATCGAGGCGATGAAAGGCGATTTCGCCGAATGGGTCGCCACCGATGTCGAAAAGCTGCACACCGCACGCGCGGCTTTTGCCGCGAGCGCCGACAAGGACACGCGGGATACATTTTACCGCGCCAGCCACGACCTGAAAGGACAAGGCGCGACGTTTGGCTATCCCTTCGTGGCGCGTGTGGCGGATTCGCTTTGCCGCCTGCTGGATACGGTTGCGGCAGACGCCCTGCCCTCGGCACTGATCGACGCCCATGTCGATGCGATTCGCGTCATCCTGCGCGATCACGTGAAGGGAAACGCCAGCCGTACCGCGGCTGTTCTTTCGCAGGAACTGGAAGCGCGCGTCAGTGAGTTGGGGTAGCCCCCTCCCGAATTGGGCGCCGCCCAATTCGACCTCCCCCGCTTCGCAGGGGAGGAGAAAAAGGGAGATCAGCCTTCGCGCAAGGACGCGGTGGTCTGTTTGTAACCCGCATCTTCCCGGATGTGCAGAACGGGGCCGTCGGGGCCCGACTCCGTCCACGGCAGAACGGTAACCGGCGGATTGGCGCGTGCCGTCGCAATCGCGCTTTCGACCGTCGGCGATTCGGCGAGCTTCTGCAGATTGAGGCGGGTGGGGAAAATCACCGTCCAGCGCTTGCGATCCGCGATGGCAGCATCCGGTGTGATCCAGACCGAATCCACCGTTTCATGCCCATCATGATGGCCGACATGCCCCTTCGGCGAGGGAGCGATGAAGAAGTGTGTGTCGAAACGCTTCGGCATCATTTCGGGCGTGATCCAGTGCGCGAACCGCACCAGTTGATCGCAGGCGAGACGCAAACCCTCTTTCTGCAACACGTCGGCCAGCGCGATTTCATGGCTATCGAGCCCCTTGCGATAATGCTGCAGCGCTGCGAGGCGCTGTGGGCTGACAAATTTCCCGGTTTGCCCTTCATGCGCGAGCAGGATACCCGATTCCTCAAACGCCTCGCGGATCGCGGCGGCGCCAAGGGTGCGCATCTCCTGCGGCCAGTCCGCGGCGCCATCGGTGAGATCGCTCACCACAGCCTGTGAATCGCCTGGTGCCACCTTGCCGCCCGGAAAGACGAGCGCGCCGGCGGTGAAATCGACCTGATGATGCCGCTTCACCATGAAGACTTCGGGGCCATTCGCACTGTCGCGCAGCAACAGGATGGTGGCGGCGGCAACAGGGGCGACCGGCGGCTTGCCCGCCTGTTTGGATTGATCTGGCATGTTTCCTCTCGAATAGCGTTTTGCCAAGTTTAACGGCGGAAGGCGGTGGCCGTCACGCTCAATCCCATTACTGCGGCCAAAACGGCGAAATAGCCGCCCGCGCCCATGGCGCTGATCGCCCAGCCGGTGAGCAGCGGGCCAAATATCGAGCCGAGACCGAACAGCAGAACGAGGCCCGCCGCGGCAGCAACGCGCGCGCCCGGCGCAACGCGATCGTTGGTGTGGGCAACGGCAAGGCCATAGAGCGGAAAGATGAACCCGCCCGTCAGCAACGCGGCCGCGAAGGGAAAGATCGCGGGCCAGCCATCGGTCCACAACCCGAACAGGGATGCGGCGATGCCGCCAGCCGACATCCAGCCGATGGTGGCGCGGCGCCCGATCAAATCGGAAATCCAGCCGAGCGGAAATTGCATTACTGCGCCACCAACCATGGCAAGGCCCATGAACAGGCTGACACCGGAAAGCGAGAAGCCGCTTTTCTGGGCGTAGACCGGGCCAAAGGTGAACACGACGCTCCACGACACGCCAGCGAGAATCGTGGTCAGCGCACCGAGCGGTGAAACACGAAACAATTGCGGTAGCCGGAACGGAACCGGCGGCGCCATCGCAGGCGCCTTGCTGCGCACAGCGAAAGCCGGAATGGCACCGGCGACAAAGATCGCCGCCGACAGTGCGAACAGCGACAGCGTTTTGGGATTGCCCATGCTGAACAGGATCTGCGCCACCGTCATGCCCGCCATCTGCGCCACCATGTAGAGGCTGAAGATGCGGCCACGCACCCGGTTCTCCACCCGGTCGTTGATCCAGCTTTCGATCGCGACATAGACAATGGACAGCGCAAGCCCGTCGATCACGCGCAACAACGCCCATGGCACCGGCGCGACCAGAAGGCCATGCAGCACGATAACAGCCGCGGCCAGCACCAGCGCAATGACGATGGAAAGAACGTGACCAAAGCGGGCGATGATACCGCGGCTGGCAAGCGGCCCGGCGGAATAGCCGACATAATAGCTCGCCATGATGATGCCGAGCATCCAGGCGGGAAAGGCTTCGATGCTGGCGCGCACGCCCAGCACATCGGTCTGCAGGCCATTGGCCGTTTGCGTGATTCCGCCAGCCAGGATCACAGCCCAGACAGCCGCCAACGCCAGACGCATGTTGGGCTCACCCTCCCCGAAGGAGAGGCCTTATGCGGCAGCAACGCCGCCCCGCGCAACGAGATAAAAAAGCGGAGGCGGTCAGGCGGCCTTGCGTGCCTCTTCCTCATCGTCACGCGGATCGCCAAGCCCGCTCAGCACCGCGACGACACCCGGCGTCAGCGAAAGCGACGTGCGGCCGAGCGAGAGCAGCGGCGACGGAAGCGGCGCACTGGCCGACAGCATGGTGGCGGCGAGTGTGGTGTTGTCAGTACCGCCCGTCACAGAGGCGGGGGCCGAAACCGGGGCAAGGGCGGAAACACTCACCGGCGCGGCGTCACGGCCATCAAGGCTCTGGCGCAGATTGAGGCGGCGGGTCGCGGCCAGTTCGGCCGGGTTGGCGGTCGGCGATTGCCGCGTGGCCCAGGCATAGACCTGCGACACCGATTTGGCGGAACCGTCCGCGTTGTAGAACACGCTGCGATTGGCACCGGCGGCTTGCGGGAACGCGCCAGCGGCGGAGGCGGCCGGGTTGGCATCGCGAAGCTGGATCAGCTTGCAGGCGCCATCGGCCCCCAGGAAATGGGCAGCATAAAGCTCCCCGTCGCAGACCGGACGGCCAAGGGTATTTTCCAGCGTGGCGCGGGTTTCCTGCGCATATTTCCCTGCCATCAGAGAAGCGGCTTTGGGATCATTGCGCAGGGCAAGAATTGCCTGCCGGTCAGATTGGCTATCCGCCCGGTAACGGCCATCACGGCCCTGGCTGATGGCGTTTGCGGCAGCGCCGAGGCCGTATTCGGCGCCATATTTCTTGACCAGGCCAAGCCAGGTCTGCTCCACAAACTGGTAGAGGCCTGAGGCACTGGAAGTACCTGATTTTGCTTGCGGTTTCAGGCCGGACTCCCGCATGGCGGTGCCCAGCAGATAATCGAAATCCGCACCCGTTCTGGCCGCCGCGTTCTGCACGGCGGCGACGACCTGCGCTCTGGCGTTTGCGGTGGCTTGCGTGGCTTCTGCCAACATCCTCGCGATCCCGTAGGGTTCTCCTGCCCATAGACAAAGCAACCCCCGTGCCAAGTGGGGGCCAGGTTCAGAGGGCGGCGCGAAGGGTGTTGAGAAGGGCTTCCAGCGCCGCTGCGCCGTAGGGCTTTGCCGCGCCCTGCCCCCATACCGGGCCGGGCCAGGCCGTATCGCCCGGATTGCGGGCCACGACGTGGATGTGGAGTTGCGGCACCAGATTGCCGAGCGCGCCGGTATTGATTTTGGCGGCACCGGTCGCTGCCTTCAGGCCCGCACCGGCTTTCAGCACTTCTGCGAACAGGACCGGGCGGTCTTCGGCGGAGAGACCATGTAATTCGCTGAGGCCCGCGCGGCGTGGCACCAGAACGAGCCATGGGAAACGTGCATCGTTCATCAGCAACAGACGCGACAGCGGCCAATCGGCGACCGCCACCGTATCGGCGGCAAGGCGCGGATCGAGTTCGAAATCGTGCGTCATGCAAAACGGCGGATGTCGAACGCGGCGTGCTCCGGCGGCAGCGCGCCCGTCATCACCGTGCGCGCCATCACATCCGCAAGCACAGGCGTGAACAGAATGCCGTTGCGATATTGGCCGCTGGCGACGAACAGACCATCCACCTGAGAGCGGCCGAGGACCGGCAGGCCATCCGGCGAGGCGGGGCGCAGGCCTGCCCAATGTTCATCAACCCGCCATTGCGCGAGCGCGGGGATCAGCGCGGTTGCACGTTCCTCCAGGAATGCACGCACGGTTTTGGTGAGCGACGTATCGAAGCCGACATCGGCCACGCTGGCGCCCGCCAGAACGCGCCGCCCGCGCGGCACGAGATAAACACCCTTGCCCCAGACGACTTCGCGCAAAGTGGCGGCATCAGAAGGCACGGCATAGGCAATGATCTCGCCCTTGATCGGCTTGATCTGCGGCACAGTTCCGGGTGGTAGACCATCGATCCCACTGCTCCACGCGCCGGCGGCGATGACGAAGGCATCGGCTTCGTGGAGCCGGAACGGCGTGCGCGCCGCAACGGCACGGCCGGACGAAACCTCTATCCGCACCACCGCCTCGTTCTGGATGATGGTGCCGCCCGCCGCGATCAGGGCCCGCGCCAGTGCATGACCGAGCGCACGAGTATCGACCTGTGCCTCATCCTGCGCAAAGGCGGCGCCCGCGATCAGCGGGGTGAGCAATGGCTCGCGCTCCACCGCCTGCGAGGCGTTGAGGAGTTGAAGATCCTCCTCCTGCTCGGCACGCCGGGCGAGGTGGGCGGCTTCGTCTCCGTCAGCGGCGACCAGAAGCGCACCTTTGCGTGCATAGCCGATGGAGACACCGGATTGCGCTTCAAGCGTGGCCGCAAAATCCGGCCACAACCGACTGGACTGTTGACCGAATTGGGCGAGCGGACCCTCCATCCCCTCCCCCACCGGGGCGATCATTCCGGCTGCGGCCCAGATGGCACCATGGGCATATTGTGCCCGCTCCAGCACCGTGACGGTGGCGCCCTGACGGGCCAATTGCCAGCCGATGCCGAGGCCGGCCGCACCCGCACCAATGATGACGACGTTCATGGACCGGAAGTAATGCTTAAGGCCCGGCAGCGTCAAACACTGGATCAGTGACCCCTTGCCGCTGAGGACCTATAGTTCGGCCAGCAAGGAGAAACGGACATGGAAAAAGCCACATTCGGCGCGGGGTGTTTCTGGGGTGTCGAGCATTTCTTTCGCGAAGTGCCCGGCGTGAGCGACGCGGTTTCGGGCTATGCCGGGGGCCATGTGGAAAACCCCACCTATCGCCAGGTCTGCACCGATACGACCGGCCACGCTGAAGTCGTGGAAGTGACGTTCGACCCGGCCAAGGTGGGTTATGAGCGGCTGGTCGATCTGTTCTTCAAGATGCACGATCCGACGCAACTGAACCGGCAGGGCCCGGATTTCGGCACGCAATATCGCAGTGTGATCTTTACCCATTCCCCCGAACAAAAACGCATCGCGCAGGAAAGGAAGGATGCGCTGAATGCGGCCCACGCCTTCCCGAGGCCGGTGGTGACAAGCGTGGAAGACGCGAGACCGTTCTGGCCCGCAGAAGATTATCACCAGCGGTTTCTGGAAAAGAACAACCGGCCGTCCTGCCACGTCACCTATCGGGAACTGGAAGGGCAATGAGATTTAAGGGGGGCATCGCGGGGGCGGTTATCATCATGGCAATGGGGTTTCTCGCCCAGCAGAGCTATGGGCAGGTGAGCCGGGGGGACCGTTATGCGGGCGCGACATGGGCCACACGCTCTCCCGTTCTGGCGCAGCACGGCATGGCGGCAACGGAGCAGCCGCTGGCATCCGAAATTGCCATCAGCATTCTAAAGAAAGGCGGCAGTGCGGTGGATGCCGCCATTGCGGCCAACGCGGCCATCGGGTTGATGCAGCCGGTGTTGAACGGCATTGGCGGCGACCTGTTCGCCATCGTCTACGATCCGAAGACGGGGAAACTGTACGGCTATAACGGCTCCGGCCGGGCGGCGGCGGGGCGCGACCTTGCCCGCATGAAAGCCGAAGTGAAAGCGGCCTACGAAAAAGCCGGAATGCCGGTGAAGGATCACATTCCGCCGGTGGGATCGCTGCCGGTGACGGTGCCGGGCACGGTGGATGCGTGGTTCGCGCTGCACCAGAAATTCGGCAGGCTGCCGATGAGCGAGGTTCTGCAGCCCGCGATCGATTACGCCAACAACGGTTTTCCGGTGACGGAGCTGATTGCGCTCTACTGGAAAGGCAACATGGCCGCCTTCGAGAAGAACAAGGGGCTGATCGAAGAACTGGACAATGCGCGGCACACCTATCTGATCCCCGACGACCATGGCGGGCACACGCCGGCACAAGGCGAGATATTCAAGAACCCCGATCTGGCGCACACGCTTTCGATTATCGCCAAGGGTGGACGCGACGCCTTCTACAAGGGCCAGATCGCGCACACGATGGACGCCTATTTCAAGCGCATCGGCGGCGATCTGCGTTATGCCGATTTCGCAAATCATCATGGCGAATGGGTGACACCGCTGAGCGTGAATTATCGCGGCTACGATGTTTATGAACTGCCGCCCAACGGCCAGGGCGGCGCGGTGCTGGAGATGCTTCAGATCCTGAAGCATTACGACCTGAAGAAAATGGGCACCGGTTCTGCCGACACGCTGACCGCGATGCTGGAGGCGAAGCGGCTGGCCTATGAAGATCTGGCGAAATTCTATGCCGATCCGACCTTTGTGAAGGTGCCCATGAAGGCACTGATTTCAGATCGCTATGCCGACGCACGGCGAAAGTTGATCCATCTGGATCATGCCAACCCGGCTATAGGGCCGGGGGAGCCGAAACTGCATGATGGCGACACGATCTACCTGACCACGGCGGACAAGGACGGCATGATGGTCAGCCTGATCCAGTCCAACTATCGCGGCATGGGATCAGGACTGGTGGCGGATGGGCTCGGCTTCATGTTTCAGGATCGCGGCGAGCTTTATTCGCTGAACCCGAAGGATGCCAATGTTTATGCGCCGGGCAAACGGCCGTTCCAGACCATCATCCCCGCCTTTGTGATGAAGGATGGAAAGCCGTTCCTATCCTTCGGCCTGATGGGCGGCGATATGCAGCCGCAAGGCCATGTGCAGGTTCTGACCGACATCATCGATTTCGGCATGAACGTGCAGGAAGCGGGCGACGCCGCGCGCTGGCGCCATTTCGGCAATGCAGAGCCGACCGGCGAACCGAGCCAGGGTATCGGGACCGTGGAGATGGAAAGCGGCTTTGCGCCCGAGGTCAAAAAGGAACTGGAAAAACGCGGCTACAAGATCGTGCCCGGCACCGGCGGGTTCGGCGGCTATCAGGCCATCATGTGGGATGCAAAGAACCACGTTTACTGGGGCGCATCGGAAATGCGCAAGGACGGCCAGGCGATCGGATATTGACGGTTGGGGCTCGCGCCTATTGCCCCTTCGCGTTCTTCACCGCGAAGTCGGCCTTGAGCGTGGCGCCGCCGGAAAATTCAAACGTGACCGGAACGGTTGCGCCCGGTTTCATGGCCGGTTTCGGATCCATGCACATCAGGTGATAGGCGCCCGGCGTGAACTTCAGCGTGTCGCCCGGCGCGACGGCAATGCTCCCGACGTGTTCCATCGTGCTGCGCCCACCTTCATTGCGGCTTTCATGCAGCATCAGCATGCCGCAGGCAGGCGAGGATACGCCCGTCAGAGTGACGGACTTCGCCGTGCCGTTGTGCAGCGAGAAATAACCGCCGGCCGGAAGATGTGCCGGCAGTGCGCGAAACCAGCCATCCTGAACCTGAAGCGTACCGGCGACGGCAGGGCCAGCGGCGAACATTGCAGTCATGACCGCACCGGCAAGCCAGAATTTGCGCATCGCTTCGCCTTTCCGTTCAACCATGGAGGACATGGCGGCATTATAAGACTTCGGCCATGGAAATTCTGAGGCAGCAGCGCGAGCGGGGCGATTGGTCACAGCCGGGAAGAATCCGGCAAATGCTATGCGAGCAAGCATGAAACATGCGTGGATCGCGCGCGCAGCGGCGTTGGCTCTCTCGGCCCTGTTTCTGGCCGGATGCGGCAACGGGCATGCCCCATGGCACAGCACCAACATCGACGGTGCGATGCCGGCGCTTCAATTCCAGATGACACGCGTCAATGACGGCAAGCCGGTCACCGGAAAAGATTACCGCGGCAAGGTGGTGCTGCTTTATTTCGGTTATACCCACTGCCCCGATGTGTGCCCGACCACACTCTCCAATATCAATCTGATCCTGGAAGATCTGGGCAAACGCAAAGCGAATGACATTCGCGTGCTGTTCGTGACGGTGGACCCGAACCGCGACACGCCAGCAATCCTGAAATCCTATGTCGCGGCCTTCGCACCGCAGATCGACGGTTTGCGCGGCACGCCCAATCAGCTTGCAATCATGGCGCGGCGTTATCGCGTGGCCTACAACGTGATACCGCCGCACGACGACAAGCCCTACACCGTCTACCACTCCAACGGCGTGTTCATGTTCGACCGCACCGGGCGCGTGCGCCTCGTCACCATGAACACGGACAATACCAAGGGCGTCGCATCCGACCTGAACCGCCTGCTGGCGGAATAATCAGACGTGAAGCGCGGCGCCATCCGCCGCGAGCACGGCTTCGTGCAGCATTTCGGACAATGTGGGATGCGGGAAGACGGTTGCGGCAAGCTCCGCCTCCGTCGCCTCCAGCGTGCGGGCGATGGTGTAACCGTGGATCAGTTCGGTCACTTCCGCGCCAATCATGTGCGCGCCCAATAGTTCACCCGTTTCCGCATCGAACACGGTTTTGACCAGACCTTCCGGTTCGCCGAGCGCAATCGCCTTGCCGTTGCCGATGAAGGGGAAGCGGCCGACCTTGATCTTGCGCCCGGCCGCCTTCGCCTTGACCTCCGTCATGCCGACGCTGGCCACTTGCGGCCAGCAATAGGTGCAGCCGGGAATTTTCGATGTGTCGAGCGGATGCGTACCTTTCACGCCCGCGATACGTTCGGCCACAATGACGCCTTCGTGCATGCCCTTGTGCGCCAGCCATGGCGGGCCGGCCAGATCGCCGATGGCCCAAATTCCAGGCACGCCGGTGGCGCCCCATTGGTCGATCACGACATGGGATTTTTCAACTTTCACGCCCGCCTGTTCGAGGCCGAGATTTTCCACATTGCCGACGATGCCGACCGCGGAAATAACCCGATCCACCGTCAGTGTTTCGGTTTTACCGTCCTTGGTTTTGAGTATGGCGGTGACGCTGCCATTGGTCTTTTCGAGCTTTTCGACCGTGGTCGCGGTTTTGATCGTCATGCCCTGTTTGGCGAAGGCCTTGGCGGCGAGGCTGGAAATCTCCTCATCCTCCACCGGCAGGACGCGATCCAGCACCTCCACCACGGTGACCTTGCTGCCAAGTGTATGGAAGAAGCTGGCGAATTCGATGCCGATGGCACCCGATCCCACCACCAGAAGCGATTTCGGAAACGTGTCGGGCACCAGGGCTTCGCGATAGGTCCAGATCTGCTTCCCATCCGGCTCCAGCCCCGGCAGGGAACGGGCCCGCGCGCCGGTGGCAAGCACAATGTTCTTTGCCGAATATTCCGTCGCCTTGCCGTCTTTGGTAACCGCAACCATGCCCTTGCCGGCAAGTTTCGCCACCCCCTCGATCACCTGAATCTTGTGCTTCTTCATCAGGAAGGCGACGCCATTGGAAAGCTGCTGCGCCACTTTCCGCGAGCGGTCGACGATTTTCGGCAGATCGAACTTGAAATTTTCCGCGCTGAAACCGAATTCATTCAGCCGTTGCATCAGATGCCAGATTTCGGAGGATCGCAGCAGCGCCTTGGTCGGGATGCAGCCCCAATTGAGACAGATGCCGCCGAGGCGTTCGCGTTCGACAATCGCCACTTTCTGGCCCAATTGGGCCGCGCGGATGGCACAGACATAACCCGCAGGCCCCGAACCGATCACCAGAACATCAAAAGCATCTGCCATGGAATTCGTCCTGAAATATGAGGCGCGAAAGGATCAGAGCAGCAGGGCCGCCGGATCTTCGACAAAGAGTTTGAACGCCTGAAGGAAGCGCGCGCCCGTTGCACCGTCGATCACGCGATGGTCGCAGGACATCGTGACAGTCATCACGGTGGCGATTTCAACCTTGCCGTTGCGCACCACCGCGCGCTGCTCGCCCGCACCGACTGCGAGAATGGCGGCGTGGGGTGGATTGATCACCGCCGTAAAATCGCGGATGCCGTACATGCCGAGATTGGAGATTGCAAAACTGCCGCCCTCAAACTCCGCCGGTTTCAGCTTCTTCGTGCGCGCCCGTTCGGCCAGCGCTTTCACCTCTGCCGAGATGGCGGCAAGGCCCTTCTCCTCCGCATGAAAAACGATGGGGGTGATCAGACCGAAGTCGAGCGCGACGGCAACACCAATATCGGCATGGCGGTGACGCAGGATGGCGTTGTCGGTCCAGCTCGCGTTGACTTCCGGCACGCGGATCAGCGCACCGGCCGCCGCCTTCACCACAAAATCATTGACCGACAATTTGTAACCGCCTTCCTTCGGGGAGGCGGCATTCAAACGCGCACGCGCGGCCAGCAATTCATCGATCTGGCAATCGACGGTCAGATAGAAATGCGGCATCAGCGTTTTTGCCGATGTCAGGCGGCGCGCAATCGCCTTGCGCATCGAGTCGTGCGGAATTTCCTCGTAATCGTCCGGCTTGAAATAAGCGCGCGCATCCGGCAGCGGTGCAATGCCGGCAAGGCTTGTGCCCGCAGGCGCCGGAGAGGGTGCAGCGGCGGCGCGTGGTTGTGCGGGAGTAGCAGAAACCCTGGCGCCTTCCACATCCGCTTTCACGATGCGGCCACGCGGACCGGACCCGGAAAGGGATGAGAGATCGATGCCCTTCTGCGCCGCGATGCGCCGGGCCAGCGGCGATGCGAAAACGCGCTGGCCGTCGCCACCCGTTTCCGGTGGCGCCTTATCGGGTTTTACCCCCCCACCAGATTCGCCACGCGCATCTGGCACCTCCTTCTGCGGCGAGCCGGTGGGTTGCTTTGCAGGCGTTTTGGCTTCTTCATCGACTGCGGTTTTGATCGATGCCATCGCCGCTTCGATATCGGGGGCGGCGCCGGCCTCCTCCCCCTCGGCGAGCAGAACGGCGATGGGCTGATTGACCTTCACACCCTCCGTCCCCTCCGGCACCAGGATTTTCCCGATGCGGCCTTCGTCCACCGCCTCGAATTCCATGGTGGCCTTGTCGGTTTCGATCTCCGCAAGAATGTCGCCGGAGTGAACCTCATCACCCTCCTTCACCAGCCATTTGGTGAGTGTGCCCTCCTCCATCGTGGGCGAAAGGGCCGGCATGAGAATGTTGGTCGTCATGGCTCGCCCTCCAGTGGCGCCAACGATCCCGCATTGGCTTCCCAATATTTTCCGTCGAATTCCGTCGTGATGATGGAGGCAAAATCGGCAGCATCAAGGCAACGGAAGTTGACCGAATAACCATCCGGATGGGAGCGCGGAACGTAGAAAGATTTGATGCCGCAAACCGAACAGAACAGATGCTTCGCGGCACCGGTGTTGAACGTGTAAGCGGTGAGTTTGTCCTGCCCTTTGAGCAGGCGGAAATTCGCTTTCGGTACGATCAGGTGCAGATAGCCGGTCTTGCTGCAGATCGAGCAATTGCAATCGATCAGCTCAATTTCATCCGGCGCCGCAACCTCGAACCGCACCGCGCCGCAGTGGCAGCCGCCCGTCCTCCACTTCACCGCCTGTACCGCCATCGTATCATTCCCGATAGCAGACGGCCTTGGCGGCTGCGACCACATCGTTCACCGTGGGCAGCGCGAGCTTTTCAAGATTGGCGGCATAAGGCATCGGGACGTCGGCACCGTTCACCTTGGTCGGCGGTGCATCGAGATAATCGAACGCCGCATTCGCCACCACCGAGCAGATTTCCGAGCCGATGGAGCAGACAGGCCAGCCCTGCTCCACCGTGACGATGCGGTTGGTCTTCCGCACCGAATCCAGCACGGTTTCGGTATCGAGCGGGCGCAGCGTGCGCAGGTCGATCAATTCCGCCTCAATCCCCTCCTGCGCCAGAACATCCGCCGCTTCCAGGATCAGGTGCATGCCGATTGAATGCGAGACCAGCGTGACATGGCGGCCTTCGCGCACCACACGCGCCTTGCCTATAGGAAGCACGAAATCATCGAGCTTCGGCACCGGAAACGAGCGGCCATAGAGAATTTCATTCTCAAGGAAGATCACCGGATTGGGATCGCGGATCGCGGCTTTCAAAAGCCCCTTCGCATCGGCCGCGAAATAAGGCGAGATCACCTTCACGCCCGGAATGTGCGCATACCACGACGAATAATCCTGGCTGTGCTGGGCGGCGACGCGCGCGGCCGCGCCATTGGGGCCGCGGAAGACGATGGCGCAATCCATCTGCCCGCCGGACATGTAACGCGTTTTGGCGGCGGAATTGATGATCTGGTCGATCGCCTGCATGGCGAAATTCCAGGTCATGAATTCGACAATCGGCCTCAACCCGGCAAAGCCCGCGCCGACGCCAAGCCCGGTGAAGCCATGTTCGGTGATCGGCGTATCGATCACGCGGCGGTCGCTGAATTCTTCCAGCAAACCCTGGCTGACCTTGTAGGCGCCCTGGTATTGCGCCACCTCCTCGCCCATCAGGAACACGCTTTCGTCGCGGCGCATTTCCTCGGCCATCGCATCGCGCAAGGCTTCGCGTACCGTCATGGTGACCATTTCGGTGCCTTGGGGAATTTCCGGATCGGCAAGGGTTTCGGCAGATGGCGCCTGTGGCTTGGGCGCAGTCTTCTCTGGCTTGGCTGTGGCCCCGCCAGCAGATTCGTTTTGCGGTTTCGGCTCTTTCGCCGAGGCTGGCGCAGCGGCGGGTTTCGCATCCGCACTCTCACCATCCTGCAACAAAGTAGCGATGGGCTGATTGACCTTCACGCCCTCAGCACCTTCGGCCACCAGCAGTTTTCCGATACGGCCCTCGTCCACCGCCTCGAATTCCATGGTGGCCTTGTCGGTTTCGATCTCCGCGAGGATGTCGCCGGAGTGAACCTCATCGCCTTCCTTGACGAGCCATTTTGCGAGTTTGCCCTCTTCCATGGTGGGTGAGAGGGCGGGCATAAGAATATCGGTGGCCATCAGGCGTAAACGTCCGTGTACAGCTCATCCGGGCTGGGCTCCGGACTTTCGGTGGCGAATTCCGCCGCGGTATTCACAATCTGGCGGGTTTTCTTGTCGATTGCCTTCAAATCTTCTTCGCTGGCAATACCGGCGGCGATCATGCGCTGACCAAGATGCTCAATCGGGTCGCGCTTTTCGCGCACGGTCTGAACCTCTTCCCGCGTTCGATATTTCGCGGGGTCCGACATCGAGTGGCCGCGATAGCGGTAGGTCTTCATTTCCAGAATGATCGGCCCCTTGCCGGCCCGGCACCATTCCGCTGCCTTGCGCCCGGCATCGCGCACGGCCAGCACGTCCATCCCGTCAACTTCCTCGCCCGGAATGTTGAACGAGGCGCCGCGCCTATAGAGATCACGCACCGCGCTGGAGCGTTCGACGCTGGTGCCCATCGCATATTGATTGTTCTCGATGATGTAGACGACCGGCAGCTTCCAAAGCTCCGCCATGTTGAAGGCCTCGTACACCTGACCCTGATTGGCGGCGCCGTCGCCGAAATAGGTGAAGCAAATCCCGCCGTCGCCGCGATAGCGGCTGGCAAACGCAAGCCCGGTACCAAGCGGAACCTGTGCCCCGACAATGCCGTGGCCGCCGTAGAAACGCTTCTCTTTCGAGAACATGTGCATGGAGCCGCCCTTGCCCTTGGAATAACCGGCGGCGCGGCCGGTCAATTCCGCCATGACCCCCTTGGGGTCCATGCCACAGGCGAGCATATGGCCATGATCGCGATAGGCGGTGATGACGGCATCGTTCGGCCCGGCATCCGCCTGCATGCCGACCACGACCGCCTCCTGCCCGATGTAGAGATGGCAGAAACCGCCGATCAGCCCCATGCCGTAAAGCTGGCCCGCTTTTTCCTCGAACCGGCGGATCAGCAGCATGTCGGAATAGAAGGTCTTCAACTCTTCGGATCCGGCTGGATCCAGCGTTGTGTTCCCGTCAATTTTCTGTGCTGCCTCAGCCATATCCGTTCTCGCCGGTTGCCTTCCGGTTCTCGCAAGCGCGCGCGCATTTGGCAAGTATGACGCCTTGTCATTGTCAGCCCAACCGGCCAACAGTCCGCGCGCGCCCCTCTATACGATTTAGTGCGTGTTGCGCGGAACGGCGACCTGTCCCGGCCCGCCATCCATCAATTGCCCGCGCGCGAGTTCCTGAACAAGATCGGGATCGACGGAGCCCGGTTCCAGCAACGAGATACGGTGCTGCAGCCGTTGCCGCTGGTCACGCAGATCGGTGAGAAGTTCCTTGCGCATCGCCAGGCGCGTGTCGGTGATCGCCGGAATGATCAAACCGCCAAAAAACCGCGTTACACTTCGCCGGATTCGCATGGCGCACAACGAATCACGCCGGGCAGTCCCCGTCAAGATGACAGGTGGTCAGCCGCGCAATACCGAACGGCCGGCATAGACGGCGAGATCGCTTAACTGCTCCTCGATCCGAAGCAACTGATTGTATTTCGCCAGCCGGTCGGAACGGGCAAGCGAGCCGGTTTTGATCTGGCCGCAGTTTGTCGCGACCGCGAGATCGGCAATGGTCGAATCCTCGGTCTCGCCCGAACGATGGGACATCACCGCGCGATAGGCGGCACGATGAGCGGTTTCAACTGCATCCAGTGTCTCGCTCAAACTGCCGATCTGATTGACCTTGATCAGAATAGCGTTGGCGACGCCTTCTGCAATGCCGCGCCGCAGGATTTCCGCATTGGTCACGAACACATCGTCGCCGACCAGTTGCACGGTCTTGCCCAGCGCGGCGGTCAGGGCGGCCCAGCCTTCCCAATCGTTTTCGGCCATGCCGTCTTCGATCGAGATGATGGGATAGCGCGAGCAAAGGTCCTCATAGACCTTCACCATGCCGGCGGAATCGAGGGTACGGCCCTCCCCCTCCAGCGCGTATTTGCCGTCCTTGAAGAACTCGCTGGATGCGGGATCAAGGGCGAGGAATACATCCTCACCCGGTTTGTAGCCCGCTTTTTCGATGGCGCGGGTCACGAACGACAGCGCCTCGTCCGCGCTTTTCAGATTGGGGGCAAAGCCGCCTTCATCGCCGACATTGGTGTTATGCCCGGCATCCTTCAACGCGCCCTTCAGCACATGAAAGATTTCCGCCCCCATGCGCAGTCCTTCGCGAAAGCTGGGCGCGCCGACCGGCATGATCATGAATTCCTGAAAGTCGATCGGATTGTCGGCATGCACGCCGCCGTTCAGGATGTTCATCATCGGCACCGGCAGCGTCGCCGCACGCGGGCCGCCGATGTAGCGGTAGAGTGGCATACCGGCACTTTCCGCCGCCGCCTTGGCGACCGCGAGCGAGACGCCGAGAATGGCGTTGGCGCCGAGGCGCGATTTGTTCAGCGTGCCGTCCAGCTCGCACATCATGCGGTCGATGCGCAGTTGTTCCTCCGCATCGAGGCCGCACAGAATATCGAAGATTTCGGTGTTCACGGCTGCGACAGCGTTTTCGACACCCTTGCCGCCATAGCGTTCACCGCCATCGCGCAGTTCCACCGCTTCGCGCGTGCCGGTGGAAGCACCGGACGGTACGGCGGCGCGGCCGAAGCTGCCGTCTTCCAGCAGCACATCCACCTCCACCGTGGGGTTGCCACGGCTGTCCAGAATCTCGCGAGCGGTAATATCGACGATGGCAGTCATGTTCGGCCCCGAAAGAAAATTGCGCAATGGCGCCCGGTTCTAGGCGATGGCGCGGCCGCCTTCAAGCCGGAACCCGGCCACACGGCAAACCGCTGCCGCCGGAGGCGCGGCAATGGTATAAACGCGCACCGCCGGATTCAGGCGGACAGAGGGGAAACATTATGCCGGTCTTTGCCACATTGGGCGGGCTTCTTTCGGCCGCCGTCACGATCCTTGCCGTGATCCTTTATTTCTACATGGGCATCAAGGTGGGCCAGATGCGCGGCCGCCATGACATCAAGGCGCCCGCCATATCCGGCCACCCGGAGTTCGAACGCGCCTTCCGCGTGCAGCAGAACACGCTCGAATCCTTACCCATCTTTTTCGCGCTGCTGTGGCTGGCGACGATCTATTTTCATGCGCTGGCCTGGCTGCCGGCGTTGATCGGGCTGGCATGGGTGATTGGCCGCGCACTCTACATGCGGGGTTATATGGATGCGCCCGAGAAACGCGAACTCGGTTTCGGCATCGCGGCCGCGTGCCAGATTCTGTTGCTGTTGCTGGCGATCTACGGCCTTGTCGCGACATGGATGGCGGTGAACGCGGCCTAAGTTCAGACAGGCCGCCGCTTCACGATCCGGTCGATTGCAACAAGGTCGGCGAGAAGTGCCGGGACATCCTTCAGATGAAGCATGTTCGGGCCATCGGACGGCGCATTATCCGGGTCCTGATGGGTTTCCATGAACACGCCCGCCACACCCGCAGCGACGGCGGCGCGCGCGATATAGGGTGCCATCTCCCGGTTGCTGCGTCGCATCGATCACCACCGGGGCACCGAACTTCGCCATTTCCGGCAGGCCGGTGATGTCGACCACCAGCGTGTTGTAGCCGAAGCTGGCGCCGCGTTCGGTGACCAGAACATTCGGATTGCCCGCGCTTGTCACCTTGGCGATGACATTCTTCATGTCCCACGGGGCAAGGAACTGACCCTTCTTCACATTGACCACCTTGCCGGTTTGCGCGGCGGCCACCAGCAAATCGGTCTGGCGGCAGAGAAAGGCGGGTATCTGCAGAATATCGACGACGGGCGCGACAAGGGCGCATTGCTCGCGCTCATGGATGTCGGTCAGCACCGGCAGGCCGAGGCTTTCGCGGATTTCGGCAAAGACCGGCAGCGATTGTTCCAGCCCCAGCCCGCGCACGCCGGAAAGGCTGGTGCGGTTGGCCTTGTCGAAACTGGTCTTGTAGACCAACCCGACGCCGGCCTTTGCTGCGATTTCCTTCAGCGCCGATGCCATTTCGAGCGCGTGCGCCCGGCTTTCAAGCTGACAGGGCCCGGCAATGATCGCCAGCGGTCTGTCATTGCCGAATTCGGTCGTGCCGGCACGGACGGCCGGATTGGGGGGCATGTCCATGCGCGTACCTACCCCAACCGCGGCCGGTTGAAAACGCCCCCACCGGCCAGCGAACGATCAGGCCCGCGCAATCAGATACAGGCCAGATCGCGCGGCATGGGCGCGGACGCAGACAGACCTGCGCTGATTCAGTCGCTTTCGATCTGCGCCAGAAGCGGGCGGATCAGCGGGGAAAGCCGCTTCAACTCGCTATGGTTCGCGGCGCTCAACTGCGCCAGGGCGTTTTCCGCTTTCCTGGTCAGTTTGAGCGAAACGCGGCGCTTGTCCGCAGTATCGCTCACGCGCACGGCAAGGCCGGCCGCCACAAGCCGGTCCACCAGCCCGACCGCGCTGTGATGGCGGACCGCCATCCGCTTCGCGAGATCGCCGATGGTTGGCGGGCCGTCGCCGCGGAACCCCTTGATGACAAGCAGCGCCTGATGCTGTTGCGGGGCGAGCCCGACGCGCGCAGCAGCATTCTTGCTGAAGGCCAGAAACTGGCGCAGGGCATAGCGGAACTCCGCCAGCGATTCATATTCCCGCTGGCTCAGTGCAACGGCACCACGTTTTTTCTTCTGGTTTTTCGAACTCGCGGCCATTCCACACTCCTCAGGCAAGGAGCCGGCCGATGGAGGAAATCATTTCCTGCATTATACGGCCAGGCATCTATTTCCATGACAAATCAGCAACCAGACCGCCGAAACCCGAGACGGACCGGGCACGGATTGCGATATGGTCGCTATACGATACAATAAGTAGCAGTATTTGCGCTCACCGTCAAACATCTTTGGCACAACGCTGCCAGAAAGACTGACCCGCGCGAATAAGACTGTGTGCGGGAAAATCGACAAAAATTTGACATTGATGCAACCGCCTTACGGTAGTGCTCATTTCCCGGGCACACGCACGAAATACGTGCACACCCCAGCGCACAGTTCCATAACGCCTGATTCCATAACGCCCGACAAAATGTCACCGAACGGCCCGCGCTGACACACAAGGCCGACACACAGGTAAGCACAGCTTGCACGCCCCGGATACGCTTGCCAGCAAGCCCGCATCGGGTCAGATTTCTAAAATAATACCATAAAAACAAGTGTCAGGGAGCAATCGGATGAGCACGCTCAGGAGATGGGTCGTCATCGTGGCCGCGCTCGCGACCACGACGGTGATATGGGGCATTGTCCTGCCGGCCTTCAACCTGTGGGCGCCGCAATGGATCACCGCTTTCGGCAGCGGACATGGCGAAGTCATGACCGCGAATACACTAAACCAGATCGGCATGGGCGTGCTGGCGCCGATCGCGGGTTATGCGGTGGGGCGGTTCCGGGTGCGGACGCTGATGCTGCTGGGCGTGCTTCTCACCGCGCTGGCGCTGTTCCTGATCTCCGTCGCGAGCGCGATGTGGCAGGTCACGCTGATCCATGCCCTGTTGCTGGCGGCCGGCATCGTGCTGTGCGGACCGTTGATCACGCAGGTTCTTGCCGTGCGCCTGTTTCAGGAGAACCGCGGCCTTGCCATCGGCGTCGTGACGGCAGGCGCACCGATGTGCTCCTTCACCCTGCCGCCGCTGATCGGGCTTTTGCTGGTCCGCTATGACTGGCGGACGGTGGAAATCCAGATGGGGGTTCTGGTGTTACTGCTGGTGCCGTTGATTGTGCTGGCGGTCCGCGAAATGCCCATCGCAAAAAGCGCCAATGACGACGTTGCAATGCTGCAACCGACCATGAACGCGGGCGGTATTCTGCGCAACCGGGTGTTCTGGGGCCTGTTGTTCGCGGTGCTGCCGCTGAATTTTCTGTTCAACGCGATTTATTTCAATCTGGGCTTCAGCCTGGCCGACATGGGCAACGGTGCCGCCTATACGGCGACGATCATCACCGTGACCGGCCTGATCTCGCTGCCGGGTGTGCTGGTGTTCGGCGCACTCTCCGACCGGGTGGCGCATCTGCCGCTTTTGATCGGTACGGTTGCGGTGGTGGCGCTGACCTGCACCGTCGCGGCCCGCGCCGACAACTATATGGTGCTGCTGCTCGACCTGCCGGTCATGGGCTTTGCGATCGGCGGCCTGATGCCGCTGGTGGCGGCCATGCTGGCCAAAGGATTCGGCACGGACAATTTCGCCCGCGCCAACGGGCTGATCACGCCCTTCGTTACGTTGGGGACGTTGGGATCGGCCGGTGCCGGGTTCGCGCGCGATTACCTCGGCAGCTACCCGGCCGCCTATACGATGATGCTGGCCGCACTGCCGCTTTGCCTGCTGGGCCTGTGGCTGTTGCGCGGAGGCGGGGGCCCCAGAATACCGGCCGCCGCCCCGGCATAACGCGCAATTCACTCAGACCAGGCGAGACTGCTGCACCGCCGCCGCGACGAAAGAGGTGAACAGCGGGTGCGGTGCGAAGGGGCGCGATTTCAGTTCGGGATGGAACTGAACCCCGATGAACCAGGGATGATCGGCGATCTCCATAATCTCCGGCAGGCGGCCATCCGGCGACCAGCCCGATACCACCAACCCATGCTCCGCCAACTGGCGGGTGTAGCCGACATTCACCTCGTAGCGGTGGCGGTGACGCTCGCTGATTTCGGTGGTGCCATAAACCTCTGCCACATGGCTGCCCGGCGTCAGCGCCGCGGGATAAGCGCCAAGCCGCATCGTGCCGCCCATGTCGCCGGACTCATCGCGGGTTTCGACCTGGTTGCCCTTGGCCCATTCCGTCATCAGTGCGATCACGGGATGGCGCGGGCTGCCGTTTTCGGTCGTGCCCGCCCCTTCCAGCCCCGCGAGATTGCGCGCAGCCTCGATCACCGCCATGTGCAGGCCGTAGCAGATGCCGAAGAACGGCACCTTGCGCTCCCGCGCGAACTGCACCGCACGGATTTTGCCTTCGGTGCCACGCTCGCCAAAACCGCCGGGCACCAGGATACCGTGGACATTTTCGAGATAGACCGCGGCATCGTCGCGATCGAAAATCTCGCTGTCGATCCAGTCCATGTGCACGCGGACATTGTTGGCGATGCCGCCGTGCGTCAGCGCCTCCGACAGTGATTTGTAGGAATCCTTGACCTGAATGTATTTGCCAATGACGGCGATCCTGACCTCGCCTTCCGGATTTTTCAGATGGCTGACAATCGAATCCCATCTGGTGAGGTCCGGCGGCGGGGCATCGATCCCGAACACGCGCAGGACCTGGGTGTCGAAACCCGCATGGTGGTAATGCGACGGCGCTTCATAAATGGTGGAAAGGTCGAGCGCCGGGATCACGCATTCCGGGCGCACATTGCAGAACAGTGCGATCTTGCGCCGCTCATCCTCCGGGATGGCGTGATGCGAACGGCAGAGCAGCACATCGGGCTGAATGCCGATGGCGCGCAACTCGCGCACCGAATGCTGGGTCGGCTTGGTCTTCAGTTCGCCCGCGGTTTCGATATAGGGCACCAGCGTCAGATGGACGAAACAGGTGCGATCCCGCCCCAGCTCGTTGCCGAGTTGGCGGATAGCCTCAAAAAACGGCAACCCTTCGATGTCGCCCACCGTGCCGCCGATTTCGCACAACAGGAAATCGACATCGCCGGTATCGGCCATGACGAATTCCTTGATCGCATCGGTGACGTGGGGGATGACCTGCACCGTGCGGCCGAGATAGCCGCCGCGCCGTTCCCGCGAAATCACGGTCTGGTAAATCCGCCCCGCGGTCACATTGTCGGACTGGGCGGAGGAGACGCCGGTGAAGCGTTCGTAATGCCCGAGATCGAGGTCGGTTTCGGCCCCGTCATCGGTGACATAGACCTCCCCATGCTGGAACGGACTCATCGTTCCGGGGTCGACATTGAGATAGGGGTCAAGCTTGCGCAGCCGCACCTTATAGCCGCGCGCCTGAAGCAACGCGCCGAGGGCGGCCGAGGCCAGACCCTTCCCAAGTGAGGAGACCACGCCGCCAGTGATGAAGATCAATCGCGCCATGGAAGGCCACCATGTCGTAAGGCGCGCGCCCACTCAAGCGCAAAATGAACAGCGCGCACAGGTTAAGGAAAGAACTCAGCGATAGCCGCTAACCGGTTCGCCGATAAGGGTTTATTGCGGCTTCGGAACGGCGGGGGTCTGCGGTGCGGGTTTGGCCGGTGCCGTAACCGGCGCCGGAGTTGGCGAATCAAGGATGGACCTGGTGCCGGTTCCGCCATGGAGGGAATAAAGCGTCAGGCCGATGCTGGTGGCGAAAAACACCACGGCAAGGATCATGGTCGTGCGGGTCAGGGTATCGGCCGCGCCACGGGGGCCGAAAATGCCGCCCATTCCACCGCCGCCGCCCCCGCCGATGCCCAGCGCGCCGCCTTCCGACCGTTGCAGCAGCACGACCACGACAAGCGCGATCGAGACGAACAATTGCAGGACAATCAGGAGGGTCTGCATGAGGGGCGGTCCTTTCCGGGCGGGTGATAGCGGGAAGACGCCCCTGCTGCAACACTTTGGCTACCAGACGGCTACTTCAGGCTACTATCCGGCTACCCGGCCCTAACTGGCGAGTTCCGTGGCGGTGCGGACATAGATGCTTTCGACCGTCGCATCGATCCGGCGCAGGCGTTCGCCCTCTTCGATGCCGGGAGCAAAGACCTGATCGATATGAATGACGGCGTGCCCGAGAAGGTGCATGGCCGCGTTGCGGTCCACCCCGGCCAGAAGCCCTTCGATGGCGCTTTTGGCATGTTCGCACCAGTCGATGGCAGAGGCATAGCCCGTGCCGGCACAGCGTTCGGCCACGCTTTCCGCCAGTTCCCCCAGCCGCTTCGCATCCGCCTCATATTTCGGGCTGGATGGCAGATAACTTTGCAGCAAGCGCCACAGGATGCAGATCTGGAACGCATCGCGGCGGAGCTTTTCGGCGCTGAAGATTTCGCGCGCACGGCGCAGCTCTGCCTCCATCCGGCTGGCGACATCTTCGTCGGCCATGCCGTCCTGCGCCTTCATCTGCAGGGAATTGGGCGGGGAGAATAGTTCAACTTCCGAAGGGCGGTTCTCGTCGCGGCGGCGGTCGGGGCCGACATAATCGGTGGTGATGACGAAGCCCTTGCGCTTTTCCGTGTGGGTCTTGATGCGCTGGCCCAGGGCCGAGACCGAATAGGGGCGCAACAGAAGATCGTCCGCACCCGAATTGATCACGCGGCCGGCCAGTGTGTTCGATTTTTCCCACGCCGTGACGATGATCACGATAAAGGGATTGTAGCTGCCGCCAAGCCGCACTTTTTGAATGAGGTCGCACAATTCGGCTTCGGCACCTTGTGCCTCGCACAGTGCGAGATCCGGCGAACGCTTCTGCAAAGCGGATGCGAACGCATCGAGGCTGGCCACGGATTCGATCCGCCGGAAGCCCAGCGTATAGAGGGCCGCCCGCGTCTGCGTACGATTGGCAGAAACCGGATCGTACACAAGCGTTTCGGCGTTATCGTAGGAAAGGCGGGACATTTCCGCTGCCTGTCCTTTTACCCATTACCCAGGCCAATGTGGCATGGGCGGGTTAACGAAGGATGGCCCCAATACTCCACACACCGGACGCGAAAAACGCGCGATCAGGCAGCGGGCGCGGCAGCGATAATCTGCAGGAAATCTGCGGCTTTCAGGCTTGCACCGCCGACCAGCGCACCGCCGACATCGCCCACCCGCAGAATCGCGGCCGCATTTCCCGGATTTACCGAACCGCCATAAAGAATGCGCAACGCGGCCCCACCTGCCCCGAAACGGGACAAAAGGCAGCGGCGGATGTGACCATGCACCTCGGCAATGTCGGCCTCGGTCGGGGTGCGGCCGGTGCCGATGGCCCAGACCGGCTCATAAGCAATGGCAAGCCGGGCCAGCACCGCATCCTCCGGCACGCTGCCGACAAGCTGGCCTTCACAGATTGAAAGTGCCTTGCCCGCAACGCGCTCCCCCTCCGTCTCGCCAATGCAGACGATGGCGGTCAGGCCGGCACGCCAGGCAGCCCTGGCCTTGGCGGCGACGGCGGCATCGGTTTCCGCGTAATAGCGGCGGCGTTCGGAATGGCCCAGAATCACGGCGCTGGCACCGGCATCCTTCAGCATCTCGGCACTTATATCGCCGGTGAAGGCGCCCGACGCTTGCGCATGGCAATCCTGCCCGCCCAGCGCGAACTCCCCCGCGATCGCCGCGAAGGCCGGTGCGATCAGCGTGGCCGGCGGGCAGATCAGAACGTCGGCCCCGGGCGGATTTCCGGCCAACGCCACCCGCAACGCCGCCAATTCCTTCAAATCGGCGCGGGTGCCGTTCATTTTCCAGTTTCCGGCGATCAATTGACGCATCTTGGTTCGATCCCAGCCTTGCGACACATATGACCCCTCCCTATCATCCGCCGCCTTTCACCGCCACGTTCAGGTTTGTCTCATGCTCCAGCAAATGCGTGATCTTTCGAAGTCCTGGTTCGCCACCATCCTGATGGGAATGCTGGCGCTGGCCTTCGCGTTCTGGGGCATCGGCGACATTTTCCAGGGCCGGACCGAAACCACGGTGGCGACCGTGGGCGATGTCTCCATCCCGCAGGAACAGTTCCAGCGCGAATACCGCAACGAGATCCGTGCGCAGAGCGCCCAGACCGGCACCGACATCACCCCCGAAATGGCGCGGACCATGGGGCTGGGCGATGAGGTGCTGCAACGGATGATCACGCGCGCCGCACTGGACAATCTGGTGCGCAAGCTGGGCCTGACGGCAAGCGACGACGCCGTCAGCAGCCAGATCAAGAATATGCAGGCGTTCCGCGGGCCGCTTGGCACCTTCGACAAGGCAACTTTCGCCCGCGCCATCAACGAAGCAGGCTTTACCGAGCAGAGCTTCATCGAGGCGGTGCGGGCCGACACGTCACGCAGCCAGCTTGTGCAGGCGGTGACGGACAAATTCGCGATGCCCGAGGGCTATAGCTCCGCGCTGTTCGCCTATCAGGAGGAATATCGCGCGGCCAATTACATCATTCTACCGCCGGCGCAGGCAGGCACCGTTGCAGCCCCGACCGATGACCAGTTGAAAGCCTATGTGAAGGCACATCAGGCCGCGTTCTCCACCCCCGAATATCGCGAGGTCACCGTCGCCGGTATCGCACCGGCCGATGTGATGGGCGGCCTGAGCGTGACCGACAAGCAATTGCACGACGCCTACGACGCGAAGAAGGCCACCTATGTCGTGCCGGAAAAGCGCGATGTGGAGCAGATCAACTTCAAGAATGAAGCCGCCGCCAAGGCCGCATATGGAAAGATCACGTCCGGTGGCAGCTTTGCCGATGCCGCAACCGCAGCCGGGATGAAGCCGAATGAGCTTTCCATCGGCACCCTGACCAAAGCCGATCTCGACAAGGCACGCGGCGATGCGGTGTTCGCGGTTGCCGATGGCGGCGTAACCGCGCCGGTCAAAGGCCCGTTCGGATGGGTGATGATGAAGGTGACGAAGATCACGCCGGGCAGCAGCAAGCCGTTCGATACGGTGAAGGATGAATTGAAAGCCGATCTTTTGAAACAACTCGCGGGCGGCAAGCTGATCGACGTGGCCAACGCTTATCAGGATGCGGTGGACAGCGGCTTCACCATTCAGGAAGCGGCGAAAAAAGCGGGCATGAAGGTGGTGCACATTGCCGCCGTCGACAAAAGCGGGTTGATGCCGGACGGCAAGAAGGCCGATCTGTTCGACGATCCCGAGCTGATGGAGCAGATTTTCAAGGCGGAAGTGGGCGAAGAAGGTGAGCCCTTTCAGACCAAGCTTGGCAATTATTACGCCGTGAAGGTGGTCGGCGTGACGCCGCCGGAGCCAAAACCGCTGGATGCCGTGCGGGCGCAGGCGACAGAGGAATGGACGGCGCGCGCGCGTGACGAAGCATTGGAAAAGAAGGCTGCAAGCCTTGCCGAAAAGGCCCAGAAGGACAATTCGCTGGACGCCATCGCCAAGGAAGCCGGTGTGAAGGTCGAGGCCAGCGGTGCCCTGCAACGCGGCACGCAGAGCAAGGTGCTGTCGCCCGCGCTGTTGCAGAAGCTGTTCGCGAAACCATCCGGCACGGTGGTCTATGCACCGGCGGCGAGCGGCGACGCCTATATCATCGCGCGCACGACCGGTGTGGTTCACCCTGCCCCGCCGCTGGACAATCCGGCCTACCGCTCCGGCGTAAACGGCATCAGCTCCACAATGGCGAACGATCTGGTGATGTCGCTGGCCGCAGCCGCGGAAAAGAAGCAGGGCAGCAAAATCTACCCCGACATGGTCAACAGCGTCGTAGGGTCCGAGGGATCGTGAGCGATCGATGGCAACGCACCCTGAATTCGACGCCTTTCAGCGCGCCTATGACGCTGGCCGTCCGCAGGCGGTTTACACACGGCTGATCGCCGATCTGGAAACGCCGGTTTCCGCCTTTCTGAAACTGGGCGAAGGCCGGGACAATTCTTTCCTGTTCGAGAGCGTACAGGGCGGAGAGGCGCGCGGCCGCTATTCCATCATCGGGCTCAAGCCCGATCTGATCTGGCGCTGCCGCGACGGCAGGGCGGAGATCAACCGCAATGCACGCGCCGATGCCGATGCGTTCGTCGCGGCCGACCATACGGAGCGGCCGCTAGAATCGCTCAGGCTTCTGCTGGCCGAAACGCGGATGGACTTGCCGGCAGAACTGCCGCCGATGGCGGTGGGGCTGTTCGGCTATCTGGGCTACGACATGGTGCGGCAGATCGAGAAGCTGGGCCCGCCGCCACCCGATCCGCTGAACCTACCGGATGCCATTCTGATCCGCCCGACCATCGTCGCGATTTTCGATACGGTGCGCGACGAGATCATCGTGGTTGCACCGGTGTGGCCGCAAGCCGGCGTGAATGCGCGCGCGGCCTATGCCCGCGCACAGGAGCGCATCAACGATACGGTTTCGGATCTGGAGCGGCCAATTCCGGCAACACCGGCGCCGCCGACGGATTTGCCGCTGAACAGCGCCATCGAATCCAACACCAGCCATGCCGATTACCTCGCCATTGTGGAGCGGGCGAAGGAATACATCCGTGCGGGCGATATATTTCAGGTGGTGCCGAGCCAGCGTTTTCAGCGGCCCTTTACCCTGCCGCCATTCGCACTGTATCGCGCGCTGAGGCGGCTGAACCCCTCGCCCTTCCTCTATCATCTCGCCTTCGGCGGCTTTTCGATTGTCGGGTCGAGCCCGGAAATTCTGGTGCGCCTGCGCGACGGCAAAGTGACCATCCGCCCGATCGCAGGCACCCGCAAACGCGGCGCAACACCGGAACAGGATGAAGCATTGGCCAGCGAGTTGATGGCCGATCCGAAGGAGCGGGCCGAACATCTGATGCTGCTCGACCTCGGGCGCAACGATGTCGGCCGGGTTTCCGAAACCGGCAGCGTTGAGGTGACCGGGCAATTCTTCATCGAGCGCTACAGTCATGTGATGCACCTCGTCTCCAATGTGGAGGGGCGGTTGCGCGACGGGCTGGACGCGATCGACGCGCTGTCGGCGGGGCTTCCGGCCGGTACGCTTTCCGGCGCACCGAAAATCCGCGCCATGGAAATCATCGACGAATTCGAGAAGCACAAGCGCGGCGCAGTCTATGCCGGTGCGGTGGGCTATTTTGCGGCCAATGGCACGATGGATACCTGTATCGTCCTGCGCACCGCAGTCGTGAAAGACGGCGTGATGTATGTGCAGGCCGGTGGCGGCGTGGTGGCCGACAGTGTGCCGCAGGCCGAGTACGAAGAGACGGTCAACAAGGCGAAGGCCCTGCTATCGGCCGCGGAAGAAGCGGTGCGCTATGCCGCGCGAAGCGGCAAGGGCCAATAATTCTCCTTGTCTCAGCTACCGCTGGGCAGAAGGGCGGCGCTGGCGGTCGGCCTGGCCTCTTCCATGCGAATGGCGGTGCTGACCGGTACCAGCGTGAAGCCCTTTTCCGCAACCGCCGCCGTCCAGCGTTCCAGCGCGGCCATCGTCACGTCATGCGGGTGGCCGATGGCGATGGCGATGCCGTGTTTGCGCGCCTGCCGTTCCAGATTGCCAAGCTCGCGGGCGACCGCGGACGCGGAAATGGTGTCGTCCAGAAAAACGTCGCGTCCGGCAGTCGGCACATCATAGGCGCGCGCGACAAGGCTGGCCTTGGAATGGCCGATGGTGCGGGAATCGAGAAAGAACAAATTCTTTTCCGCCAGCGTCTGCATCACGGGCTCAAGCGCCGCGCGGTCGAGCGTGAAGCGGCTGCCCTCATGATTGTTGACCCCGGTATGATCGGGGACACGCGAGAGCGCCCATAGCAGGCGGCGGGTGATTTCTTCCGGCGACTGCCCCACCTTCAGCGCCATCGGGCCCGGATTGTGCCGGGCGCTGAGCGGCTGCATCGGCACATGAACCAGAATTTCGTGGCCATCGCGGGCAGCTTCCGCGGCCAGTGCCGGTGTCGCCGCGGGATATGGCAGGAAGGAAAGCGTTACGGCTGACGGCAGCGCCATGGCGCGGCGGGTGCGCGCTTCGCTGCTGCCCAGATCGTCAATCACAATGGCAATGGCGGGACCGCGCGGGGCGATGCCGCTGCCGGTATCGCTGCGCAGCGAGGGGCGAGCCGGAAAATAATCGAACAGGCTGGACCGCAGCGCCGGTGTGGCGCCTGCATCGGTGCCGGACGCCCAGGCCACGGAGGCAATGAAGCCAATCAGAAAGCACACCGCCATACCGAGGATGATATGCAGTGCGAAGAAGGACGGGCGGGCGCTATGAGGGCGCATGGACGAGGAGTTCGACATCGCCCGCGAATGAACACGCAGAGTTCTTAATTTTTCGAGTGGGCTTGGGCACTTACGGTAAACAAAGCGTATACAGATTTACGCAAATGCCATTCATCGCATCGCGAAAAAAAGGCCGCCCGAAGGCGGCCTAGTCAGGGCAAAAGAGGCACGCCCAGTTAATCGAGCCGTTTACGCCGTGCGGCGGCGGCGCATCACGCCGAAGCCCAACAGGCCTGCACCGAACAGCGCCATGGTCATGGGCTCCGGCACCGCGTTGGCCGTAACACTGGCGTTGGCGACGATGTAACCGGGATCGCCCGAGACATAATTGGACAGCGTGTCGCCGAACACCCAGTTCACACCATACGCGTTGTTGCTGGCGTCCCGCGGCGCGCCGCTCCCCAGACCGGACCAGCCGGTCAACAAATCGGCATTCGACGGCGCCATGATCACGTAATCGGCCAGATCGGCAAACGTCAGCCCGACACCACCATTCGGCAGCCACGACGTATCGCTGTTCTCATAAATCTTGGCCACCTTGTCCGAGAGGTCGGCGAAGCTGAGATCGTAGCCGTTGTTGTATAGGGTCTGGAAACCCGGGTTCGACGGTTCGTTGGCGACAACGGCGAAATGTGTCCCGTCCGTGATCCAGAAATTGAGATAGGGCGCGACCGCAGGCCCGCTGCCCGCCGCAAAGCGCGATACATCATCCAGCCGGTCGATATGCAGATTGGCAATGTCGCCCAGTTTGGTGCCGTTGATGTCGTTCGAGCCCAGCGCGGCCTTATCCCCGCTGTTGACGATAATGAATTCCGTCTGCGTGGCGGTCTGATTGATCGTTGGCGTGCCGCGAATGCTGTAATCAACAAAGCTCGCGTAAGCAGGCTGTACCACGGCCGTCAGCATCGCCAGCGCGAAACCACCCGCAATCACAGCCGCACGCGCGCCCAAACCGGCCGCATTCCCGGCCGATGCCATCTCCAATTCCGAAGTCATGTTCAAAACCCCCAGCTTTCGTGAGGACAACCGATCTGGTGCAGTGCCCAAACGAATCGATTCGCGTTGAATGTCGTATCCAGACAATATCAGAAGTAGCAAAATCTGTACCATTCCGGGATTTGCGCCAACAAAATCCGGCGTTGTCAGCGGCACTTACAGAATCTCGCTTCGCGACTGAGAATGGTGTCAGAATTTTTGACACGGACCATGCCAATAGCGCGGCCGCGGCCCCCGGCCCTGCATGCCGCCCAATGGGGCGAAGGGGCGCTATGCAGCGGGGGGTGAAAATGTGCTATCGAAGGCGGCCCGGCCGGACGGCAGGGAAGAATATTGCTTTTCAACGAGTTAGGCCGTGCTTCTGCTGATCGATAATTATGACAGCTTCACCTACAACCTGTTCCACTATCTGGGGGAATTGGGCGCGGAGGTGCGTGTCCAGCGCAATGACGGCATCAGTGTGCGCGACGCGCTGTCCATGGGCGCGGAGGCCATCGTGCTGTCGCCGGGGCCCTGCTACCCCGACCAGGCCGGGATCTGTCTCGATCTGATTCGCGAGGCCAATGGCCGGATCCCGATTCTGGGGGTGTGCCTGGGCCATCAGGCGATCGGGCAGGCTTATGGCGGCCGGATCGTCCGCGCGCCGGAGCCGATGCACGGCAAGCTGAGCCGGATGCACCACACCGGCAAAAGTGTTTTCCGCGGCCTGAACAATGATTTCGAAGCGACGCGCTATCACTCGCTGACCATCGCGCCCGAAAGCCTGCCGCCGGTGCTGGAACAGACGGCGCAATCGGATGACGGCGTGATCATGGGCGTGATGCACAAGACCCATCCGGTGCATGGGGTGCAGTTCCACCCGGAGAGCATCGCCTCCGAACACGGCCATGCCATCCTGAAAAATTTCCTCGACATCGCGCGGGAATTCGCCCGCCATCCGGCATGAGCGGCGAGGCAGCATTCACCGGCGTTCTGAAGCGCATTGCCGGTGGTGAAACACTTAGTGCCGAAGAGTCTGCAAACGCCTTTGCCGCCATCATGCGCGGCACGGTGCCGGAGACGCAGATGGCGGCGCTTCTCACCGCGCTGGCAATCCGCAAGCCCACCATCGCGGAAATCACCGGTGCGGTGCAGGCGATGCGCGGCGCGATGCTGAGCGTCAAAGCCCCGCCCGGCGCCATCGACATGTGCGGGACTGGCGGCGACGGGCATGGCACGCTGAACGTCTCCACCGCCGCCTCTTTCGTGGTGGCGGGATGCGGCGTGCCGGTGGCGAAGCACGGCAACCGCAATATGTCGTCCCGCACAGGCGCCGCCGACGTTCTGGAAGCACTCGGCATCACCATCGATGTGCCGCCCGGCGTGGCCGAACGCGCCCTTGCCGAGGCCAACCTCTGTTTCCTGTTCGCCCAGAGCTATCACCCGGCGATGAAGCATGTCGGGCCGGTGCGCCGCGCCCTGGGATTCCGCACCATCTTCAACCTGCTGGGCCCGCTCTCCAACCCGGCGCGGGTGAAGCGGCAATTGATCGGTGTCTTCTCCGAAGACTGGGTTTCGCCGGTGGCGGAGGTTCTGGCCGCACTCGACACCGAAGCGGCCTGGGTGGTGCATGGCAGCGACGGGATGGACGAGCTTTCCACCACCGCACCGACACATACTGCGATGCTGGCGGATGGCCGCTATGCCCGGCAGCAGGTGGATGCACGCGCCTATGGATTTCCGCCCGCGACGCTGGCGCAATTGAAAGGCGGCACGGCAGAGGAAAACGCGCGTGCCATTCATCATTTGCTGGACGGTGAAGAAGGCCCGTTCCGCGATATCGTGCTTCTGAACGCGGGCGCGGCGCTGGTTGTTGCCGGCAAGACCGAAGCGTTGCGCGACGGTATTGCCACCGCCGCCGAGGCGATTGATTCCGGCGCGGCCAAGCAGGCACTGGAACAGCTTCGGGCCTGTACGCAAGGGGTGCGGGCGTGACCATCCTCTCCCGCATCGCAGCCTATAAGCGTGAAGAAATCGCCGCCGCCAGGGCACGCATTGCGCAATCGGAGATCGAGGCGCGTGCCGAACGCGCCGCGCCGGTGCGCGGCTTTCGTGCCGCCCTGGAAGCAAAACGCAGCCAGGGTCAATTCGGCCTGATTGCGGAGATCAAGAAAGCCAGCCCGTCAAAGGGACTGATCCGGGCCGATTTCGATCCGCCGGCGTTGGCCCGCGCCTATGAAGCCGGTGGCGCTGCGTGCCTTTCCGTTCTGACCGATACACCATCGTTTCAGGGCGCGCCGGAGTACCTGACCGCAGCCCGTGCGGCCACAACCCTGCCGGCCCTGCGCAAGGATTTCATGTTCGAGCCCTATCAGGTGGCGGAAGCGCGCGCCTGGGGCGCCGATTGCATTCTTGTCATTATGGCGGCGGTGACGGACGCCGAAGCGCGCGCGCTGTGCGACGCGGCGCAGCGCTGGAACATGGATGTGCTGGTCGAAGTGCATGACGAAAGCGAGTTGCAGCGCGCCCTGCCCCTTTCGCCACGGATGATCGGGATCAACAACCGCAACCTGAAAACATTCGTGACCGACATCGCGGTGACGTTGCAACTAGCCTCCAAGGTTCCCAAAGATTGCCTGATCGTGGCGGAAAGCGGGCTTTCCACGCGGGCGGATCTGGAGCGGCTGGCCGGTGCTGGTATCACCACTTTCCTGATCGGGGAAAGCCTGATGCGGCAGGACAACGTTGCCGCCGCGACGAAAACCCTGATCGGCGCTAACATCGGCGGATGACGAAGCTTACCCATCTCGATGAAAAGGGCGCGGCCCGCATGGTGAATGTGGGCGGCAAGGCGGCAACCGCGCGCGAAGCAGTTGCGGAAGCCACCATCACCCTTTCGCCGGAAGCCTTTGCGGCCGTGATCTCGGGCGAGGCCAAAAAGGGTGACGTGCTGGCAGCGGCCCGGATTGCCGGCATCATGGCGGCGAAGAAAACCGCCGATCTTATTCCGCTGTGCCATCCCATTGCACTGACCAAAGCCGCCATCGCATTCGAGCCGGACGCGGCGCGCAACGCGATCACCATTGTCGCCACGGCCAGCACAACAGGGCCGACCGGTGTGGAGATGGAGGCGCTGACCGCCGCCAGCATTGCGGCGCTGACCATTTACGACATGATCAAGGCGGTGGACCGTTCGGCCGTGATCGAGGCCGTCCGCCTGCGCAGCAAATCCGGCGGCAAAAGCGGCCACTGGCGCGCGCCGGAAGCGGAAGTGCCCATCCGCCCCGCACGGAAAATAAGTGCACCATCGCCCCTGATTGGCGCCATTGCCGCCCCGAAGCGTAAAGCCAACACCGAAGCCGAACGTGAAGCCTTCCGCCAGTTCATGACCGGCAACCGGCTGCGCGCCAGCGCCTGGGCGAAACAGGCCGGCGTTCCGGCCGCGTTGATCTATTCGTTTCTGACCGGGCGGTCGCAATCCATCCCGGCCGAAGCGGCGGAGAAGCTGGCGAACGTCGCCCGTGTGCGGCCAGAGGATATGTTCCGATGATCGCTGTGGAAGAGGCGCAGGCGCGCGTCGCCGCCGCTTTCCGGCCAACCGGTGTTGAGACCATTGCAATTGGCGACGGGGTCGGCCGCGTGCTGGCGCAGGACGCACGCGCGCGGCTTTCGCAACCGCCCTTCCCCGTCTCTGCCATGGATGGTTACGCGGTTCATGCCGGCGATGTGCGTGACGTGCCCGCGCGCCTGCGCATCGCGGGCAGTTCGCCCGCCGGCAACCCCTATTACAGCCATCTGAAATCCGGCGA
>JAFKEW010000007.1 GCA_017308375.1 Alphaproteobacteria bacterium | reverse complement strand
GAGGGGCATTGGGGGTTCTCCTGACGAAAGACTATATACCCATCATCTATAGGATTACAAGTCTATCAGGAAAATAAACGTAGGTGGTGCCCCCCTCCCGATCCGCTGGCCGCGGATCGACCTCCCCCGTAACCACGGGGGAGGAGAAGGATGGTCCGTCACTCTCGTTATCCTCCCCCGCACGCGGGGGAGGTGGCGACCCCGGACGTAATCCGGGGGAGACGGAGGGGGGATGCCTGAGCGGTAGCGAAAGCAGACGGGTAGGGGACGAAGGGCGCGAAGCTGGTGGCAGCGATGCGGCATCGCCTGGATGGCCCGTTCACACGCTGGCGCTATGAACTCCCGGCCATGACAGAGAAGGGGGCAAGAGGAGAGGGGTTAAAACTGCAAGGGGGAGCTGTCGGCGAAGCCTGGTAACCCGCAAGTTACTCGACCGCTCGTTTTTGACCCGCGATAGTTCTGCCATGGCCCGGAAACCCAGGCGTCCCATCATCACCGCTTTTGAACGCTCGCCCGATGGCGGCAAAGGTCTGGCGCGCGACATGCGGGTTCGCTGGGCGCTCGAGGAAGTGGGCCAGCCCTATGACGTCCGCCTTGTTTCGTTCGCGGCGATGAAGACGCCCGGGCATCTGGCGCTGCATCCGTTCGGACAGATTCCGACTTATGAGGAAGGCGGTCTCGTCCTGTTCGAATCGGGCGCCCGATCTTCGAGCGCAGCCTTGTCATGATCCTCGAGCAAAACGAGCCCTGGTACGAGCAGCGCCTGCGCGCGCTGGAAACCAGCATCCGCACAAGGCTGGATGGCCTTTCCGCGCGCCTTGGCGATGCGGAGTGGCTCGACGGTGCGTTCAGTGCCGGCGATCTTCTGATGGTGCATGTGCTGCTGCGGCTGAAGCCGTCCGGCATGCTGGACGACTATCCGAATCTTTCCGCCTATGTCGCGCGCGGTGAAGCCCGCCCCGCATACGGCCGCGCGTTTGCCGCCCAACTGGCGGTTTTCAACGCCGCAACATCAGACCGGACAACGGGCTGAACGATTACCGCCCCGCGGCGGCGTGGGCGGTGGCACCTGCGGGGTGTCTTGTCCGTACACGGACGAACTGGCCCAGCCGGTCGATGGAAATCTTCGCCTCCTGCAGGCTTTCATCGGCCTGGAACAGGTGGCCCATGCCGTCGTAAATCTCGATCGAGACGTTGACGCCGGCTTCGGCCGCGCGGTCGCCCAGCTTGCTGGCATCGTCGCGCAGGATTTCGCGGCTGCCGCCATGCACCATGATCGGGGGAAAATCCTTGAACGGCGCGAAGGCGGGCGAGGAATAGGGATCGCTCGGGTTCATCTTCTTCAGGTAATGCCGGGCGCAGAGGAACAGCATCTCCCAGCTCAGCGCATGGTCGTCCTCGGCATTGGTCATCAGCGACATGCCCGAGAGCGCCAGATCCGCCCAGGGCGACATCGCCGCCACACCAGCCGGCATCGGCAGATTGCCGTTGCGGATCGCGAGCAGGGAGGCGAAGGCAAGACCGCCACCGGCTTCATCCCCCACCAGCACGATGGATTCGGGTGCCACGCCACGCTTGATCAGGTGGCGGTAGATGTCGATCCCGTCGCGCACCGGCGAGGGGAAGGGATATTCCGGCGCCAGCCGGTAATTGAGCGACAGCGCGCTTGCATTGGCGGCATGGCACAGCCTGGCGATCAGCGGGCGATGGGTTTCCGGCGATCCGGCGATAAAGCCGCCGCCATGGAAATAAAGGATCATGCGTTCGCGGGCGGCGTTGTCCACATGCACCCACTCCGCCTTGATCAGGCCAAGCTGGGTCGGCTCGAACCGCGTGCCCGGCGGAATGGTGCCGAAACGCGCAAACTGCGCCGCATAATGTTCGCGCAGTTCCGCAGGCTTGGTCGCAGGGCCAAATCGCGGCGGCCGCGTTGTGCGCGTGAAAAGCGCCATTGTTATCCTCACGCCTTGCCCGCCCAGGCAGGTTTTGCACTTTAGTCATAGGGGCGGCGGTGGCAACGCGGCAAAGCGCAAAAAAGGGCGCGCCCCGGAAGACGCGCCCTTCTTCTACCTGTGCATAAGTTGCGGATTATGCGGCTTTCGCCTGACCTTCGAGGGCACGCGCATCGGCGGCCTGAATGGCGATGCGGCGGGGTTTCTTCTCCTCCGGCACCACGCGCTCCAGATCGACATGGAGCAGGCCGTTCTCAAGCTTCGCGCCCTTCACCTCCACATGCTCGGCCAACTGGAAGCGGCGCTCAAAGGCGCGGCCCGCAATGCCCTGGTAGAGGAATTCGGCCTTTTCGGCCTCGTCGCGCTTGCCGGTAATGGTCAAGACGCCATCGCGGACATCGGCGTTCAGGTCTTTTTCGCTGAAGCCGGCCACCGCCACGCTGATGCGGTAGGTGTGCTCACCGGTCCGTTCGATATTGTAGGGCGGATAGCCCTGGTCCGCGGCTGTATCGAGCCTGTCGAACAGCCGGTCGAAGCCGACGGTGGAGCGGAAAAACGGGGTATAATCATAACGCATGGTTCACAACCTCCTCTTGAGCCTTGTGGTTCGGGCCTGCCCATCGGGGCCAGGCCGCTTTCGCTGCCGGAGGCGACTGCCCTCCGGCTCCCCTGATGTGGGAAGCCGGAAGGCTTGCTTCAATGATGTGGGTTTATATTCCTTATCGGCTCAGGAAATATGGTTCCTGAGGAAGCTGCCGATGCGGGCCACCGCATCCCGCCCCTCGCCCAGGATCGGGTGAAACAGGGGCCAGACATGCACCATGCCGCCCCAGCTTTCGAAGCTCACGTCCACGCCATCGGCTTCCGCCCGGTCGCGCAGCATCACGGCATCGTCGTGCAGCACCTCCTCGCTCCCCACCTGGATCAGCAGGGGCGGCAAGCCCTTCAGATCGGCAAAGGCGGGTGAGATCAGCGGGTGTTTCACATCCGCCGTGCCGGCATAGGCGCTCAGCATCCCGCTCAGGCCTTCGCCACCCACCATCGGGTCGCGATCTTTCCGCGTTTTGTGTGAGGCCCCGCTCAGGCTCAGATCGCTCCACGGTGAAATCATCACGCCCGCACCGGGCCGGGGCAGCTTGCGGTCGCGGATCGCCACCAGCGCCGCCGCCGTCAGCCCGCCGCCCGCGGAATCCCCCGCAATCGCGATATTGGCAGGCGCAATGCCACTTTTTATCATCCCGTCATAGGCCGCCACCGCATCGTCCACCGCGGCGGGGAACGGGTGTTCGGGCGCCAGGCGATAATCGGCGGAGAAAACCGGCAGGCCGGATTCCCGGCTGATCAGCGCCACCAGATGACGATGGGAAGTGGGGGAGCCGATCACATAACCGCCGCCGTGCAGGTAAAGAAGGGCTGCATCTTTCCGTGCGCCGGGTGCGCGCACCCATTCGCCCTTCACCCCGCCAAGGTTTGACGCCTCCACCGTCACATCGGACGGCACGGGGAAAACCGCGCTCAACCCGTCAATCCCGGCGCGTTGTTCGGCAAGGCCGCCCGGCGCCGCCGCGGCCGCACGCTCGGCCAGCATGGCCCGCAGGGTTTCCCGATCTTTCACCGCCATGACATCTCCTCCACATTTGCCGTCTGTACCGCACGGTGTCTGCAATGCGCCCCGAATGCAAACAGGCCCCAATGCAAACAGGCCGAAACGGACTTCCGGTTTTCCGTTATCTTTTCTTTTTTGCGCCGGAGGTGCGCAGGCATGGTTGTGTGTTGGCCTGACAAATGATCATACTTGCGCGCTCCCTGCCGGCCACGTGTGGCGATTTGTGAAGGCAAGCGTGCTGCTGACGGGAAGGCAAGGCCCGGGAGCCGGACACAACAGAAGGAATTGTCTTATGAGCTCAGATCAGGTCAAAGAAATCATCACCCAGATGGGATCTGCGATCGGCGCGAATTCCGGCCTTGGCGGGACGCTGAAATTCGATTTCGGCGAACCGGGCAGCGTTTTCATCGACGGCAAGTCCACCCCCAACGGGGTCAGCGACGGCGACGGCAAGGCGGCGGACTGCACCATCTCGCTCGGCCTCGATACGTTCGAGAAAATGGTCAAGGGCGAACTCGACGGCACCTCGGCCTTCATGCAGGGCAAGCTGAAGGTGGCGGGCGATATGGGCCTTGCCATGAAGCTCGGCCCCATCCTGCAAAAGGCGCGGCCGGCTTAAGTTTGTGATGACAGTCATTTGATGGCATCGGCTGAGGCCGCGTTCGAACCGCAGTTTTTCGAAACGCGGGACGGCGTGCGCCTGCGGGCCGGCTTATGGAACGCCGCGGAAGGCATCCCCTTTCGCGGCGTTTGTCTTGTGCTGCAGGGCCATTCCGAATTTCTCGAAAAATATTTCGAGGTGTTCGACGAATTGCGCGGGCGCGGTTTTGCCGTTGCCGCATTCGACTGGCGCGGTCAGGGCGGTTCGGCCCGTGCGCTTGAGGATTCGCGCAAGGCCCACATCATCGACTTCGCGCAATACGCGGAAGATCTGCGCGCCTTCATGGATCAGATCGTGCGCCATATGGACGACCGGCCGCCGTTCGCGCTTGCCCATTCCATGGGCGGACACATTCTGTTGCGCAATCTGCACGATCATCCCGGCATCATTCGCGCGGCGGCGTTCAGCGCACCGATGCTGCGCGTTTTCACCAACCCGTTTCCCGAAAATCTCGCCATCCGCATTGCGCGCTGGATGGTCCGGTTCGGCCGCGGCAACGACTATGTTTTCGGTGCCGGCAAGCGCGATCCGATCGCCTTGCCGTTTGCGCAGAACATCGTCACCTCGGATCCGGTGCGCTATGCGCGGACCATTGCGCGTCTGAAAGCAGACCCGTCTTTGTGCCTTGCCGGGCCAACCTGGCACTGGCTTTCGGCGGCGTTCGCTTCCATGGCCATTACCGCAGCACCCGGTTACGCCGAAGCGATCACTGCGCCAGTGATGATCGCCACCGCGGGCCACGACCGCGTTGTGAGAACGGAAGCGACAATCGCCTTTGCGCAGCGCATGCCGCATTGTTTTCATGGCATGGTGGAAGGCGCAGAACATGAAATCCTGATGGAGCAGGATCGTTTCCGCGCGCTGTTCTGGCAGGCCTTCGACGATTTCATCGCACGCGCGCTGCCGGGCACCTGAGGGAAGCGGAGGGGGCAGGCAGCAATCCCCCCTCAGTCAGCTTCGCTGACAGCACCCACTTTGCTCCCTGTCATGGCCCGCAAATGCGGGCCATCCAGTTGAAGCCAGAAACGCTCTCGCCCGAGAAGACGCGAACCAGTCCTTCGGACAGAGCTGCGGTGTCGCCTGGATGGCCCGCATTTGCGGGCCATGACAATGCAGGGCGATGGGCGAACCGGGATGGTGAGCCGTTGGTGGCGGGATGCTCAGAGCCCGCCGGCGGTGGCGAGGTCGGCGATGCGTTCGGCGCCGATCGCCGGCAATCTGGCGCCCGCGAGAATCGCACCGGCAAGATCGGCATCGCGCAGATCGGCCTGCCCCAGATTGGCGTAAGCGAGATCGCTGCCCTGAAGGCGGGCGCGGCGCAGATCGGCACCGCGCAAATCCGCGTAGCGGAGTTGCGCTTCGTCGAGCCTTGCCGGCATCAGCCGTTCTTCCCCGATCAGAAGCGGACCGATGCGCGCATCGCGCAGATCGGCATAGTTCAGTTTGGCACCAGAGAGATTGGCGCCGCGCAGATCGGCGCCGCTGAGCTTTGCCGAGCGCAGATCGGCACCGGCAAGGTTGCTGCCCTGCAGCGAGACGCCTTCGAGGTCGAGACCGTAGAAGGTGGCGCCCGGCGCGATCAGGGCGGTGAATTTGCGATGGGCAAGCCCGGTGGCGTTGCGCAGGTCGAGGCCCGAGAGGTCGGCGGGGCGGCCCTCGCGGCCTTCGCTTTCCACCCAGGCGGCGTGGCCGAGCAGCAGATCGCCAAGCGGAATGGCGGCGCTGTCGGGGTCGATGCCGGCATTGTCCTCGGTCAGGGCGTCGGCGAGGTTGGCGCCCGCCGTGATCGCCTGCTCCAGCCTGGCGCCGATCAGGATGGCGCCCTTGAGATCGGCGCCGGTCAGGTTGCAGCCGGTCAGATCGGCATTTTCGAGATTGGCGCCGGTCAGTTTCGCCTGGCGCAGATTGGCGCGGGTGAGGCGGCAGCCCTTCATCATCGCATCGGTGAAATCCGCCTGCACCGCAAGGGCACCGGCCATGCGGGCCCGCTCCAGATTGGCGGAGACGAGAAGGGCGGCCGGCAGTTCCGAACGGCCGTTCTCGTGTTTCAGCAAATGCAGGTTGCGATGGCGGTCGGATTCCGCGATCGAGCCCTCGCGCAGGTCGGCTTCGTAGAGATCGGTGCCGATCAGATTGGCACCACGCAAGGAGGCCCCGCGCAGATCGGCGCGGCGCATGCTGGCGCCACTGACATTGGCCCGGCGCAGATCGGCGCCAAAGAAGCTGGCCGAATCGAGCTTCGCCCCGGCGAGATCGGCTTCTTCCAGAATCGCACCGGTGAAGTCGGCATCGTTCAGGGTGTGGCCGGCCAGGTCGAGCCCGGAAAGATCGCAGAAGGCAAACACCGCACGCGCACCGCCGATACGGCCCGAATAAAGCATTTCGTGGCGGGCGATGGCCGTCGCCACCTGCTTTTGGGTGAGCCGGGGGAAGCTGGAGCGGTGTTGGCTATTGTTCATCAGGGGCCGGTTGGGCTAAAGGCGGGCTGCCGTTTACCTGCGGCATTGTCGGTGCGACACGCTAACGCCTCATTAAAAAAGCAGAAATCCGGATGAACTGGTCATGAAGGCGGCTAGGTGGCGCGGCGAAAATTGGTTAAGGTGCCGGCCACGCGCGGCCCGGGACGGGGCATCGGACCCGCGCTCACCACGAGGATTACGCCAAGCGGACCCGCCTTGGCGGGCGGCGGTTTTTCCCTGTTCGCGGGCCGCTGCCGCAAACGACGAGAGGCCCAATTGAACAAGCGCCCAATGAACAAGCGTGTGCTCCTGCTTTCGGCGGCCAGCGCCGCCCTGTTGTCCGGCCCGGTCCTGTTGCCGGTCCATGCCGACAATCTCGACATCACCAGCGCGACCAAGGAGGCGGTGAAAACCTCCGCCGCGGCGAACAGCTCGGCCGGTGACATCACCATCGAGACCACCGGCAGCATCACGGTGAAAGCCGCATCGCCCGCGGTCACCCTCGATTCGAACAACAAGGTCTCGAACCTCGGCACCATCTCGAACCAGGACACCGCCAATGCGGTGGGCATCGGCATCGATACCGGCACCGCACTCACCCGCACCGGCACGCTGAGCAATACCGGCACGATCGACCTCAGCGGGACCGGCACCGGCAAGACCGGCATTCAACTGGGCGGCACGGGCAATTTCGTCGGCAACATCACGCTGGCCACGCCATCGTCGATTTCGGTCACCGGCGACAGTTCCTATGGCGTCAGCCTGGTCAGCGGCACCACCCTGACCGGCAATCTGAATGTCGGCGGCGCCATCTCGATGACGCCGACCACGGTGAACGAAACACCCTCCAGCGGCACCGGCCTTGTCGGCGTGTTCATCGGCGGCCACGTCACCGGCAATGTGGCGTTCGATTCCAGCACCGCCATCGGCATTTACGGGCATGGCAGCCGCGGCGTGCTGCAGACCGGCGCAGTCGACGGCAGCTTCGTCAACTCCGGCAGCATTTCGACCATCGGCTTTCAGAGCACGACCAACCGCTCCACCGGGCTGATCTCGACACCGGCAAACTCCAACAACAATCCGGAAGCGGGCACCGCACTCGGCATCGGCGGCTCGATCCTCGGCGGCTTCCTGAACAATGGCCCGGTCAACAGTTCCGATTCCACCGCGCTTGCCGCCATCACGATGAGCGGCGGCTCGTCCGGCCTGGTGCCGGCGCTCAGGATTTCGCCCACGCTCGCCTCCAGCGCGCCGACCGCGCCGCTGACCATCGGGGTCTATGCCCCCGATACGGCCGATCCCGGTTTCAGCTTCTACAATCGCGGCTCGATCGCGGCGACCTCGGTCGATCCCGATCTGAACGTCAACGCGGTCGAGATCGACGGCTACAGCCCCACGATCTACACGCGGCTGGACGGACTGGGCCTGTTCAACGCGGGCAACATCACCGCCGCCGCCACCACCACCGACAAGGGCGGCTCCACCGCCACCACGGCGACGGCGATGGCCATCGGCACCAGTGCGTCGGCCGCCGACACCTTCATCGGCAATGGCAGCGCAGGCTCCGGCATTGTCAACTCGAAGGAAAGCGGCCGCGGCCAGATCAGCGCCACCCTGTCGGGCACGCGCGGCGGTTCGGCCTATGGCATCGCGATCGGCACATCGGGGTCGGTGAACAGCATCATCAATTCCGGCATCATCAGTGCATCCGCCGCCACCACCAATCCTTCGGAAGTGACCGCGCTCAACGCGATTGCGATTCAGGATCTGTCGGGCACGCTTTCGAACATCACCAATACCGGCAGCATTCTGGCCACTGCCACGACACTCGGCAATGGCGCGCAACGCACCGTGGCGGCCAATCTTTCGGCCAATACCAGCGGTGTGACCTTCATCAACGGCACCGCGACGACGGCAGGCACGGTGGCGGGCGATATCCTGTTTGGCGACGGCAGCGATACGCTGACCGTGACAGGCGTTTCGCCGAGCCAGATTTCCACCATCACCGGCAACATCAATTTCGGCGATACGTTGAGCGGCAGCGGCGATCTTCTGCATGTCGCGAGCTTCGGCACGGTGAGCGGCAGCATCGTGGAAGACCCGTCCGGTATTCTGGATGTGCGGGTGGACAATCGCGGTGTGCTGAATACCAGGAACGCCACCACGACGCTCTCCGCGCGCAATTTCGACGTGGCCGCGGGCGGCGCACTGAACGTGACTGTGGCCTCTACCCTGCCGAACAACACCGCCATTCACGCCAGTGGTGAGGCGACGCTCGACGCCACCAATTTCGGTGTCAGTTATGGCAGCTATATTCCCGAAGCCGGGCGGTTCGTTCTGGTCGAGGCGCCGACCGGCAATCTGAACATTTCCTCGCTCAGCCAGATCCAGACCAATGTCGGCGGCACGGTACCGTTCCTGCTGACCGGCGATGTCGAATTGCTGGCCAATCAAAGCGGCTTCGATCAGCTGGTGTTGAACCTGGCACCGAAATCGGCCGACGTCCTGGGCCTGACCGGCTATGCGGCGTCCACATTTCCTTACGTCAACATGGCGTTGCAGACCGATCCGGCGCTCGGCTCCGCCATCCTGAACAACGTCACCAGCAACGAGGCAGCCCAGGCCGCCTATTCGGCCTTTGCGCCGGATGCCAGCGGGGGCGCGCGCGCGGTTGCGATTTCGCTGACCGATCAGGCCACCGGCCCGGTCGGCGCGCGCCAGCGCGTGCTCAGGCTCTATTCCAAGCAGCCGGGTGAAACCACGCTGTGGGGACAGGAGTTCGCGCAATACATCAACGACAAGGGCAATAACGGCCTGCCGGGGTTCAAGGATCAGGGTTTCGGCTTCGTGCTGGGTGCCGATGGCGGCGACCCGTTTGACGGCTGGTATGGCGGCGCCTTCACCTTCTTCACCGGCAATATCAACGCGCGCGAACCAGCCAGTTCACGCGCCGATGCGCAATGGTACATGCTGACGGGCTATACCGACTGGCGGGGCAAGGGCCTGTTCCTCGATACGCAGGCGAGCATCGGTTACGGCGATATCAGCGGGCATCGCTTCCTGACGCTCGGCAATGTCACCCGCCAGGCCGATGCCAAACGCTCCGGCCTTCTGGGGGCGATCGGCGCGACCACAGGCGCGATGTTCGTCTATGGCGCCACCACCATCACACCGCAGGTTTCGGTGGACGGATTGCTGCTGCGCGAAGAGGGCTACACCGAAACCGGTGGCGGCACCGGCTTCGATCTGGCGGTCAATCCGCATCTGTCGAGTTCGCTGCGCGGCTATTTCGGTACATCGATCCGGCAGGACATCAATCTCGGCAGCTTCTATCTGCAGCCGGAAGCGCGTGTCGGCTACCGCTACGATTTCGTCGCCAATGCGATGAAGCTGACGGCTTCGTTCCCCGGCGTGACGGGCACGGGCGCCGGTACGGGCGATTTCACCATCGTCGGCCCCGATCCGGCGCGCGGCAATCTGGTGGCGGGCGCAAGCCTTGCCGCCACCACCGGCACCTGGTCGCTCGGCATCAATTACGATCTCGTGTCGGGCAGCCACGGTGCGATGACGCAGGTGGGCACGGTGACATTGGTGGGGCGGATTTAGGCTGTCGTGGCCTGCCACGCCGATCCGCGTGGGAAATTTCAGGCGAGCAGATGCTGGATGCGGCGCAGCCTGGGATTGGCGGCGCGCAGCAGCGCGATGATGGCGGCCTGATCGCTCACCTCGCGCGCGAGCCCATAGCGCGGCAGCAGAAAATTGTTGCCGCCGCTGTCCAGCGTGCCGGAGAGCGCGGTGAAGGCATGTGTGTAGCCGGCGTCGCGCACCGCCTGCCACGCCGCCTTGCAGATGCCGCCGCGATTGCCGAAGGGATAGGCGAAGGTGCGGCATGTCCCGGCCACCGCCATGATGCGTTCGCGCGGCAGGGCTGCCTGACGCCGCAGATCCTCATGCGACTGATGGGCGTTCATCGGCCAATGCCAATGGGCATGGGCGCCGATCTCCACCCCGCGGCGGGAAAGTGCGGCCACATCGGCCCAGGACAGAAAGCTGTCGGAGGGAAACAGATCCGTCAGCCGTTCGAGCCCCATTTGCGCCAGTGCCGTCTGCATCGCCGAAAGCGTCTGGCGCGCATGGGCTTCATCCATCGTCTTCAGACGGGCAAGGACACGCTGGGCTTCCACGGTGCGTTCGCCGGCCACCAGATCGACGATGCCGTCGATGTGGGGCAGGCCGTAGCGGCCCGCGCGCGCGTAACGGAAGAACAGCCGCGCCAGAAAAAGCGGATTGCGTTCGCCGGTATCGATGTGATGGGTGCTGACGAAAAGCGTCCACGGCAATTGCATCTCTTCCAGCAGATCGGCGGTGGCGAGCATGTTGCCGTAACCGTCATCGGCCATCAGAAACAGCGCGCGGGGATGTTTGCCGGGGCGGGCCAGCACATCGTCGAGTGCGGCAAGCGGCAGAACATCGAAATGTGTCTTCAGGGTTTCGGCAATCTGCCGGAAACGGTCTTTGGTGTGATGATTGTTCTGTACCACCGGGTCTTCGATGGCCGTCTCCACCCCGTGAAAGAAAACCGCCGCCGGCCGCGCCAGCCCCAGCACCGCCTGCGGCGGCACGAAATGGCTGGCCCGCCGCAATATCTCTCCGGCGTAGTGGCTCAACGGCATGGGGGGCTGAAGGCTTGCGTCCGCATGGACGAAGCCTCGCCGTTTCGCCTTGTGGAAAGGTTAAACGGGGGTGGAAAGGTTAAACGGGTGGGCCGTTATCCGGCGGCGGCGAGGAAATCGGTGATCGCGGATTCAGGCGTCGCGAAGGACAGCACAAGACGGATCAGGGTCCGCCCGTCCTTTGCGGGCGCCCCCCAGGGATGGAAGACAGCGCCGGCTTTTTTGAGCCGGGCAATCGTTTCATCCGGCAGGTACACAAAGACCGCATTGGCCTCTACCGGATGGGCAAGCGTCGCGCCCCCAATCGCGGCAAGCCCTTCGGCCAGACGCAAGGCCAGCGCATTGGCGCGTGCGGCCGCCTTCAGCCAGCGATCGTCTTCGAGATAGGCATCGAGCTGGGCGGAGAGAAAACGCATCTTCGACAGCAGGTGGCCGGACTTCTTGCGGCGATAGGCGAAATCCGCCGCCACGCGCGCATCGAAGAAGATCACCGCCTCGGCCCCCAGCGCGCCGTTCTTGGTGGCGCCGAACGACAGCGCATCGACACCGGCGCGCCATGTCATTGCGGCCGGCGTGCAGCCCAGATGCACCAGCGCATTGGCGAAGCGCGCACCATCCATGTGCAGATGAAGATCGCGGGCGCGGGCGAGTGCGCCGATCTCTGACAATTCGTCAACGGAATAAACGGTGCCGCATTCGCTCGCCTGCGTCAGGCTGATCGTGGCGGGCTGTGCGTGATGCACGAAGCCTTTCTGAAAATGGCTGAGCGCCTGTGCAAGCGACACGGGTGTCAACTTTGCCCCGTCGCCCTCGACCGTGACGAGCTTGGCGCCATGGCTGAAGAATTCCGGCGCGCCGCATTCATCGACCGCGATATGGCTTTCGGCGTGGCAGAGAATGGCGCCGTGCGGCGGTGTCAGCGTCGCCAGCGCAAGCGCGTTGGCCGCCGTGCCGGAGATCACCGGGAAGACCGATAGCTCGTGTTCGAATATGTCCGACAGCCGCCGGGTCAGGCGGGCGGTGATCGCATCGTCGCCGTAAGACGCGACGGCGCCCGCATTGGCGGCGGACAGTGCACTGAGGATTTCCGGCATCGCGCCATAGGCATTGTCGCTGGCGAAGTTCATTGAATGCTCTTGTCTGGCGTTCAGCGGAAATACCCTGTTTCTACCAGCTTCTTCTACCAGCTTCCGGTGTTGGGCATCGAGGCCCAGGGTTCTTCCGGATGGCGTGCGCCACCCTCCTGCAGCAGTTCGATCGAGATGCCGTCCGGCGAACGCACAAAGGCCATATGGCCATCGCGCGGCGGCCGGTTGATGGTGACGCCGCCATCCATCAGACGCTGGCAAACGGCGTAAATATTATCGACCCGATAGGCGAGGTGGCCGAAATTGCGCCCGCCGGTATAGGCTTCCGGGTCCCAGTTGTAAGTCAGTTCGACAAGCGGCGCCTGATCCTGCGCCGCACGGGCAACGTCGCCGGGTGCGGACAGAAACACCAGTGTGAAGCGGCCGACCTGGCTGTCGACCCGGCGCACTTCCTGAAGCCCGAGCTTCGCGCAATAAAAATCCAAAGCCTTGTCGAGGTCGCTGACGCGAACCATGGTGTGAAGATAGCGCATTCCGCGTTTTCCTTGTGTTCGCTGATGGGGCGTTCGCTGATGGGGTGTTCGCTTCAGGTGTTTCCATCAGCCTGTTCGGATATGGCCGTCGCCATCGTCATCTTCCCGCTTTGTACGGCGCGGGTCACGCTTTTGTGAGTCGGCGCATCGTTCGGCCGGCCACATGCCCGTTGCCTCCGAAGGTGCATGAAATCGCCATTTTTATGCACGAATTCGCTGTTGGAATGCAGATGAGATAATGACGGACGATTCGCCGCAGATATCGGTCTGTGCGGGAACTCGCACTGCCGCAGCCATGCCAGGGCCGGGAATGCAGGGCGGAATTTATGTGAACGTCGATACGCAAATGGCTTTTTGGGCCGGAAATTTCCCAAATGATATGGAGGACGGGATGCGCTTGCGAGAGCGGCGCTGTTGTCGTATGCGGCAAGCATCCCGTTGGCGATGGCGCCAAAAATTTTCCAATCCGGCGTCTGCACCCGCTTGCAAAAGGTTGAACGGCGTTTCATTCCATGGTTACGTTGCAGGTAACAACGAGAACAAGCGCGCACCTTCTGCTTTGGTGCGGGGGAAGGAGGCGCGTAACTTGGTATCGTTTCGTCGCGCACCCGGCGCCGTCGCGCCGGGTTTCATTTTGTCCGGTCTTGTAGAACAATGCTGAAACCACAACACGTAACTGCAGATCAATTGCGGACATCCCAGGGTGGGATTGGGCGCGTCGTGAGCATCGGCCTCGTCGGTGCCATTCACGCTGCGGTCATCTATGCACTGGCGACCGGTCTGGCCGCCCAGGTGACCAGCAAGATCATCCAGGAGGTTCAGGTGGCGGTGGTGAAAGAGAAGCCGCCAGATATCAAACCGCCGCCCCCGCCGCCGCCGGAATTCAAGGTGCCGCCGCCGGATTACGTGCCGCCGCCGGAGATCAGCATCGCTGCGCCGGCGCAGACTTCTGCCATCACTAATGTGCAGAAGGTCGCGAAGGTCGCGCCGCCGCCGCCGGTCGTTACGCTGACGCCGCCGAAGGCCGTGGGCAGCACGCACAATTGCGAAACCTATTACCCGCCTCTGTCCCGCCGTCTGAGCGAACAGGGGAAGGTGCTGCTCAAATACGACATCGACACCCAGGGCAACATTTCCAATGCGCGGGTCGCGAAATCGAGCGGTTACAGCCGTCTTGACCAGGCTGCCACGCAGTGCGTGAACTCGCGGTGGAGGTCCACCCCCGCCATGCGCGGCAACACGCCCGTCGCGGCGACGCTTGAGGCCTATGTTGTATTCCAGTTGAGGTAAGCCACCTCGCAATCTGCTTCTTGGTTCTTTCTATATCTACGGAGTGTTTCGAACATGATCTCGAAGAAACTGGCGATCGCTGCCGCCTTCGTCCTGCTGTCTGCCGGTGCGAGCGCCTCCATGGCGTTCGCCCAGGATGTCACACCGCCGGCCGATCAGGCCGCAGCGCCTGCCGATCCGGCAGCCATGCCGGCCACGGCACCGGATGCCGCCAATCCCAACGCCATGACGGCGGCGCCCGATGCGGCGGCCCCGGCAGCGGCCGAACCCGCTGCGGCGCCTGCACCGGCTGCGGCCCCCGCCGCTGGTGAAGGCGGCAACCCCTACGGTCTCTATGCCCTGTGGGCCAATGGCGACTTCGTGATCCGCGGTGTGATCATCCTGCTGGCGCTGATGTCGATCGGCACCTGGTACATCTTCTTCATGAAGTATTTCGAGCAGGCGAAGATGCTGTCGCACTCCAAGATCGTCGACAAGAAGTTCTGGGCCTCGGCCAATCTGAACGAAGGCATCGAAACCCTTCCCAAAGGCAGCGTGTTCCGCGCTGTGGCGGAGAGTGGGGTTACGGCGTCCTCCGGCCAGGGTACGGGCCTTGTGAACCTGAACGACTGGATCGGCATGGCGCTGACCCGTCAGGTGGAAGACGCCAATGCGCGGCTGCAGGGCGGCGTTGCCTTCCTCGCCTCGGTCGGTTCGACGGCACCGTTTGTCGGTCTGTTCGGTACGGTCTGGGGCATCTATCACGCCCTGATCGCGATCGGTCTTGCCGGTCAGGCCTCGATCGACAAGGTTGCCGGCCCGGTCGGTGAAGCGTTGATCGCAACCGCCATCGGTCTTGGCGCCGCGGTTCCGGCCGTGTTGCTGTACAACTTCCTGGTCCGCCGCAACCGCGTCGTGCTGGAGAAGATCCGCGGCTTTGCGAGCGATCTGCAGACCTATCTCATCACGCGGGCGAAATAAGCCACGATCCGCGATATTGAACAGGGATTTGTAGAGGTCTCGCAGAAATGAAAAACGACGTGATGAATGCGGCACATGAGGAGGCGGGGCTTAACACCGACCTCAACATTGTGCCGCTGACCGACGTCATGCTTGTGCTGCTCATCATCTTCCTCATCACGGTGCCCGTGGTGGTGAAGACGGTGCCGGTCGCGCTGCCGACGGTGTCGAACATTCCAACGCAGACCAAGCCCGAGAACATCGTGATCGCGGTGGACAGGAATGAGAACGTCTATTGGAACAACGCGCCTGTCGCCGACAATGCCGAACTTCTGAACCTGCTGAAGGAAAAGGCCGTGATGCCGGTTCAGCCCGAAGTGCATATCCGCGGCGACAAGAGTGTGCGGTTCGAGGCGGTGGGCCGTGTCGTTCTGGATTGTCAGCGTGCAGGTATTCTGAAGGTCGGCTTCATTACGGAACCCGAAGCGCCGGGAACCTATATGACGCAATGACCGCGTCACGAATATTTGCGGCAATTGGTTAGGATAAAAACGTATGTCCATGAGTGTTGGCCCGGCATCGGGTGATGACGAACCGATGGTGGAAATGAACACGACGCCGTTGATCGACGTCATGCTCGTTCTCCTGATCATGCTGATCATCACCATCCCGATTCAGACCCATGCCGTGAAGCTCGACATGCCGGTCGGAACACCGCCGCCGCCCACCGTACCGCCGGTGGTGGTCGAACTGGGTGTGGACTTCGACGGAACGCCGACCTGGAACGGCACGCCGGTCACCGACCGCAACGTTCTGGATCAATATCTGCGGCAGGCCGCCGAGGCCGATCCGCAGCCGGAAATCCACCTGCGGCCGAACCGGCTGGCCAAATATGGCGCGGTGGCCCGTGTTCTGGGCGATGCCCAGCGGCTTGGCGTGACCAAAATTGGATTCGTCGGCCAGGAACAGTATATGCAATAGAGTTTCAGTGAGGGGCGCGCTTCCGCGAGGGTTTGATGCGCGAGGCCATGCGCACGTGCCCACGCCTTGAACTTGGAATGAGGTCTACTGCAATGAAATTCGGATCGTTTAAATCCCGCCCCCTTCAGGCGCTGTCTTCGGCGTTGTTCCTGGGCCTCGCCGGGTTCGGGCTGGCCACAACCGGCGGGACCGTGCTGGTCAGCACCGCCCATGCCGCAACCGTGCGCCCGGAAGTGGGCAAGCCGCTGCAGGAAGCCCAGGACCTGGCCGCCAAGGGCAAATACAAGGAAGCGCTGGCCAAGGTGAAACAGGCCGAATCCGTCTCCAAGCTGACGGCGGATGAGAACAAGGTGATCGACCAGATGCGCAGCTATATCAGCTCGCGCTCCGGCAACGCCTCGGCCTATGAACAGATGATCGCCAAGGGGCAGGGCAGCGCCACGGTCGCGCGCAACCTGATCCGCGCCCATTACATGGCGAAGCAATATTCCAAGGTGATTGCGGACGAAGCGATCCTGCGCAAATATGGCGCCCTGGATGCGAGCAGCATCACACTGATCGCGCAGGCCCAGTACCTGACGGGGAATTATCGCGACGCGATCAAAACCCTGAAGGGCCGCGATGACGTCAACAGCCTGAAGATGATCTATGGCGCGGCGTTCAAGGCGAACGATCGCGATGCCATGACCACCGCGCTGCAGAAGCTGATTCTGGCCACGGGCGATGCGCAATACTGGAAGGCGGCGATCGATCTGGGCTCCCGCCCGCCTCTCAGCGATCACCAGACGCTTTATATGCTGCGGCTCCGGCTGTTTACGGGCAATATGCGCACCGGCTCCAGCGGCGATGACGACTACTCGCTGCTGTCGCAGATCGCGATCCAGCTTGGCCTGCCGGGCGAGGCGCAGGCCGTGCTCGACAAGGGCGTGAAGGCCGGTGTGGTCAGCGGCGCGCGCGCGCAGCGGCTGATCAATATGGCGCGGACCCAGGCGAAGGCGATGGCCGCCAAGCTGGATGCCGATGCCGCCAAGGCCCGCAAGGCGCCCAAGGGCGACACGCTGGTGAATCTGGGCGAAACCTATTGGGGTTATGGCCGCTATCAGGAAGCCGCGGATGCGGTGAAGGACGGCATCAAGATCGGCGTCGAGAACCATGCCGATGCACAGATGGCGCTGGGTCTGGCGGAGTTGAGCCTTGGCCATCGGGATGCTGCGGCGCGTGCCTTCAAGGCCGTCACCGAAGCGAAGGATGGCAAGAAGCCGGCGGAGATTGCCGGCTGGTACGAGGTTCTTGCCCGCACCAACACCAATATCGTGCAGGCCGATAACAGCAAGACGAAATCGCAGCACTGAGTGTGCGTGCCGTTCCCGCGGGGGATGGCGCCGTGACGGAAACAGGACCGGTCCAAAAGGCCGGTCCTTTTTTGTCAGGTCGTCTGGCGTTATCACGTCTGCGCTCTAATCTGCCGCCATGCCGCTCATCCTGACCCCGCCGGAAATCGAGGCCCTGCTGCTGAGCCTGAAGGTCTCGGGCGTCGCCGTTGCGGCCGCGTTGCCATTTGCGCTGGCGGCCGCGTTTGCGCTCGCCAATCGCGACTTTCCGGGCAAAATTCTGGTCGACGGGATCCTGCACCTGCCGCTGGTGCTGCCGCCGGTGGCGATGGGCTATCTGCTGCTGGTGCTGTTCGGCACCCGTGCGCCGCTGGGTGCGTTTCTGCTGGACCATTTCGGTATCCGTTTCGTCTTCAGCTGGACCGGCGCGGCGCTCGCCGCGGCCGTGCTGACTTTTCCGTTTCAGATGCGCGCGATCCGGCTCTCGCTTGAAAGCGTCGATCCGGGCCTTGCCGATGCGGCGCGCACCCTGGGCGCCCGCCCGCTGGACCGCTTCTTCAGCATCACACTGCCACTCGCGCTGCCCGGCATCGTGGCCGGATCGATCACCGCCTTTGCCGCCAGCCTGGGCGAATTCGGCGCCATCATCACCTTCGTTTCCAACATTCCGGGCGAAACCCGCACCCTGCCGCTTGCGATCTACACGGCGCTTCAGGCGCCGGGGGGCGATGTGGTGGCCGCGCGGCTGGCAGCCCTTTCGATCGGGCTTGCGCTTGTCTTCATGACGCTGGCGGAATTTGCGGGCCGCCGTGCCCGCTGGGGCACACGATGAGCATCGCGGTCAGCTTGCGCCATCAGGCCGGTGCCTTCACGCTCGACGCCGCTTTTCACATGCCGCCCACCGGCGTCACCGCACTGTTCGGCCCCTCGGGCGCGGGCAAGACCACGATTGTGCAGGCGATTGCCGGCCTCATTCAGCCGCAATCGGGGCGCATCGCGATTGGGGAACGCATATTGCTCGATACCGGTGCGGGGCTTGCCGTGCCCGCCCACGACCGGCGCATCGGCTATGTGTTTCAGGACGCGCGGCTCTTTCCGCATCTGACTGTGGAACGCAATCTGCTGTTCGGCTGGCGCCGGGCACGCCCGCGCGCGGACGGGGACGAGATTGCGCGGGTGATCGCGCTTCTCGGGCTTGCGCCGCTTCTGGCGCGGAAACCGCGCGGCCTTTCGGGCGGCGAGAAAAGCCGGGTGGCGCTGGGGCGTGCGCTGCTGTCACGGCCGGCGCTGCTGCTGCTGGATGAGCCGCTTTCCGCGCTCGATGCCGCGCGCAAGGCGGAGATCCTGCCCTATCTGGAACGGCTGCGGGATTCGGCCGGATTGCCGATGCTCTATGTCAGCCATGCCGCCGAAGAAGTGCTGCGGCTGGCCGACCACGTCGTGCTGCTGGCGGGCGGGCGGGTGACGGGCGAAGGCTCGGTGTTCGATTTCGCAGCGGGCGACCTCGACGGTGCGATGGTGCGGGCCACGGGCGCGGTGTTTGAAACCCGCGTTGCGGCACAGCGCGAAGACGGGCTGACGGTGCTTTCGTTCGATGGCGGGGAATTGCTGGTTTCGCGGCTCGCGCGCGCGGTGGGCACAGCATTGCGTGTGCGCATCCGGGCCGAGGATATTCTGCTGGCGCGGCTGCGCCCGGACAGTATCAGCGCCAACAATATTCTGGAAACCCGCATCACCGCCATCCGCCCATCGGGCAGCGAGGCCGATATTCATCTGCGTTGCGGCGGCACGCCCCTGACCGCGCGGATCACGCAAAGCTCGCTGGCGCGGCTTTCCCTGCGCGAAGGCGAGAGGGTGTTTGCCATCGTCAAATCGGTCACGGTCGATGCCCGGATGAAGGATTGAAGCCATGACCGGTTAAATCCATGACCGGTTAATTCCGTGATGGATTGACCGGACCCGCGCAAAGGGGCTGACTTGCCGCCAAAGGAAAGATGCCGCCAGGAAGAAAGGTAACGCCGATGCCCCTGATCCCCTTTGCCGATCCGGCCGCAATGCCGGAAGACACAAGTGCCTCGTTCGAGCGTTTGCCGCGCAAGCTCAACATCTTTCGCATGTGGTCGAATGCAGCCACCTGTTTTCCTGCCGGCATCCGCTTCGGCAATGCCATCCTGACCAAACAGAAACTCAATCCCGCATTGCGCGAACTGATCATTCTGGCGGTGGCGCGGATCGAAGCCGGAATTTATGAGTGGGTGCAGCACATCCCGATCGGCAAACAGGCCGGTTGCCGTGACGATCAGATCGCGGCGCTGGCGGCAGGCGATTTCATCAATCCGGCCTTCGATGCACGCGAACAGGCGATGCTGAAGCTGGTGTTCGAGGTGGTGCGCGATGTGCGCGCAAGCGAGGCCGCCGTGAATGCCGCCAAGGCCCATTTCGATGCGCAGGAGATCGTGGAGATCATTCTGACCGCCGGTTTCTACATGACCATGGCGCGGATGACGGAGACGACGCGGGTGGAGATCGACGCCCCGCCCGGTGTCACCATCCCCGACTTCCGCAAGATCAGATAGGGGGGTGCGCGCGAAAGACAAGCCGCTTTGACAGCGTGAAGTTGAAGAGAAGGCCGATGGCGGTTCCGGCAACAAGTGCGAAATAACGGAAATTGAACGGCGCCGGTGCGAACGCGATCAGGCTGGCAAAGGTGGTGTAATTGGCAATGGCGCCCACCCCGTTGGCAGCGGCGAACTTGACCCATTCGCGCAGCATGGGCCGAAGCCCGCGCGCGGCATGGCTGTGAAAGGTCAGCGTGCGGTTGCCCCACCAGCTGAACGTCATCGACACCAGAATCGAGATCGCGCGCGCGGCATAGGCGTTGAGGCCAAATGCTTCGTGCAGCAGCGCGAATACGCTTGTGTCGATGGTGAAGCCGAAGGTGCCCACCACACAGAAGCGCAGGAATTGCGAGGCGGTCAGCCGCGCGATCAGACGCTCAACCGCCGTCGCGGGGCGCGCATTCACGGCAGGCGCAGATTGTGCGGGCCGGGAATGGCGAGATAGGCCATGCGTTTGTTTTCCCAGCGCCCCTGCGTCACCGTATCGAGAATGAGGCCGCTGATCAGCGACAGAAAGGCGAGCAGCATGATGACGGCGGCCAGAACCGCAGTCGGCAACCGCGGCACCAGCCCGGTATCGAAATAGTCGATGAACACGGGCGTTGCGATCACCAGTGACAGGATGGCAAGCAGCGCGAAGATGCTGGAAAAGAAGATCAGCGGGCGTTCCTTGCGCACCAGCGCCGCGATGGTGAAAAGAATGCGGAAACCGTCGCGCCAGGTGTTGAGCTTGCTGACGGAGCCGGCTGGCCGTTCCTTGTAGCGGGTATCGACTTCGGCGAACGGCATCATCAGCCGCACGGCGTGCACCGAAAGCTCGGTCTCGATACCGAAGCCTTCCGCGGTGAAGGGGAAGGATTTGACGAAGCGGCGCGACATCACGCGATAGCCGGTGAGAAGATCGCTGAGCTTGACGCCGAACATCAGCGAGGTGAGGCCGGTCAGCATCCGGTTGCCGAGAACGTGGCCACGGCGATACGCCTCCGTCGCGGTGGCGACGCGGCGGCCGGATACGATGTCGAGCCCTTCCTCGATCAATGTTCTGGCCAGACGCGGCGCGGCACCGGCGTCGTATGTGTCGTCGCCATCGACCAGGATGTAGATGTCGGCCTCGATGTCGGCGAACATCCGGCGCACCACATTGCCTTTGCCCTGACGGGTTTCGCGCCGGACGATGGCACCGGCTTCCTCTGCACGGGCAAAGGTCTGGTCGCGCGAATTGTTGTCATAGACATAGATCTCGGCGCCGGGCAGGCAGGTGCGGAAATCCTTCACCACCGCGGCGATGGCGGCTTCCTCGTTGTAACAGGGCACCAGCACGGCGATGCGTGCGGTGTGAACGCTGGCGGTTGCGGTGGGATGCGGGGTTTCGCTGTTCATGGTTTGCCCGTCTCTGGTTTGCCCGTCTCCGGTTTGATCGGGCTCGCCATCAGCGGGCAGAACCGGTACACGCCTGTCAGATTCGACTCGAAAACGCGACATTCCAGCCACCGGATCGTGAGATGATACTGGGCCAGCGCATCATGCGCCCGGCCCATGTCGTAAGCGTCTGCAATCAGATAGAGATCGCCCTTGTTTTTCAACACCGCATCGACGCGGGCCATCATCTCTCGCGTCATGCGTGTCCCATCCTGGGGCTGCACCATCCAGCCGTCGATCCGCAGGATCGGAATCTGGTGCGGCAGCAATGGGGCAAGATAGCCGAGCGGCGCGTTGCCCGTCATCAGCACCATGGAATGATCGGGCCGCGGAATAGGGGGAATATCGGCCTGAACGTAAGGGTCGCCCAAGGGTGCGCGGTCCAGATAATCGCTGCGGCCATAGACGAGCGCGGCCAGGAACAGCACGCCGATAATGCCGAGCCGCGTGCGCAGCGAAAACGGCATCATCCCCACCGCCGCCACGATCACCAGCGGCGCCAGCATTTCGAGCCCCACGATATACCGGTAGATGGCGAAGATCGCGATCCAGACCGCGAAACTGACACCGGCAAAGGCGACGATGATGCGGCCCGCCCGCGGCTCCAGCACCGGATCGCGCGCCTTGAGGCGGAACAGCGCCAGGAGAAGGGCTGCGATGGTCGTGGCATAGGCGACGAACACCCGCATGTCGCGGAAGGGCAGATCGTCCGCCACCGCCCAGTTGACGGTGAAGCGCCAGGGCAGGATCACCGCATCCCAGAAACCGTCCGGCAGAAAGCGCGCATCGCGATAGGGTTCGGGAAGGGCCAGCGGCGACTGGAAATACTGGTTGAAATAGGGGAAGAGCGGATTGCCGGTCAGCACTTCCATCTTCCACATCCAGTAGCCGGCGAACAGCGCGAACCCGATGGCGCCCGCAATGCCGCCCGCGATGACGCGAGTGGCGATATGTTTCGGGCTGCCACCGACCACAAGAAGTGCCGCAGCAAATCCGATGGCGAACGGGGCTTCGGGCAGTTTCAGCCCGACGGCCGAACCGCAGACAAGACCCGCGAGCGCGGCAATGGCCGCGGTGGCGAGGAGCGATCCTTCGGCCAATGTTTTGCGCCAGACCACAAGGATGGCGATGCCGGACAGCATGAACAGGCTCAGCACATTGTCGTAATAGGTGGTGCCGAGCAGGCTTAAGGTCAGTGCGCCGGTCATGCCCATCAGCGCGATGACGGCGGCGGCGATGCGCGGATTGGAAATGGTGAGTGCCTGGCGCGCCAGAATGTAGAGCGGCACGACATTCAGTGCCTGCACACAGCCCAGAACGCCGATCGCGAACCAGGACGATGTGTGCGTCGCCAGCCAGTAGAACGGCACGTCGAGCAATGGATTGTAATAGGAGGCCTGATGGGCCACCGCTACGTCGAAGCCCAGCCGGTCATTCAGCAGCGCATAGGGAATGTACCAGTGGTAATTGCGGAAATCCCACGAGGTGTCCTTGCCCAGCGTGACCACGAAGGCCGCCCAGCCAAGCACCGTCAGGGTCAGGAACAGCCATTCCAGCGCGGTGAGGCGGCCGGGGCCCGCTGGTCCTGCGGAACCGGCCTGCGGTCCAGCCGCAGCCGGGCCCGCAACCGGCGGGTCTGTCGATATGTTCAGCGCTGCCATGCCTGCTTGATCCGCCGCCGCTGCCCGTTCGCCGGAAGGCGGCGGGGCGCCGCCGGACCATTGCCGGGGCACGCAAGCGAGGTCAAGAGCCGGAGCCGGCCACCCCGCTGCGGCAGTCAGCGCGCGGCCGGGTCCACCGCCAGATTTGTCAGGAACTGCGCCGTACAGGCCCGCCAGGAGCGCGTCATCGCATAGGCGCGGGCCGAGGCGCGGGGGATTTTCAGCGCCCTGAGGCAGGCGCGCTTCAGGTCCTCGTCCAGACAGGCGACCGCCGCATCGCCCAGCACGTCGCGCGGGCCCTGCACCGGGAAGGCGGCCACCGGCGTGCCGCAGGCCAGCGCCTCCAGCAGCACGAGGCCGAAGGTGTCGGTGCGGCTGGGAAAGACGAAGACATCGCTGGCGGCATAGGCGTTGATCAGTCCGGCGCCGTTCAGCGGGCCGGCGAACACTGCCTTGTCATAGCGCCGGGCAAGCTGGGCGCGGGCCGGGCCATCGCCCACCACAAGTTTCGTGCCCGGCAGGTCGAGGCGGAGGAACGCCTCGATATTCTTCTCCACCGCGATGCGGCCGACATAAAGGAAGATCGGGCGCGGGTAAGGCAGCGTGGCGCCGGGCAGAGGATGAAACACCTCCACATCCACGCCGCGCGACCATAGCCGCACATTGTGGAAGCCATGCGCCTCCAGCTCCTGCTGCAGCGAGGGCGTTGCCGCCATCACCGCGGTGGCGGGGCCGTGAAACCAGCGCAGCGCGCGGTAGACCACGGCTTCGGGCACGAAGGGCAGGCGGGCGTGAATGTAATCGGGAAAGCGGGTGTGAAACGAGGTGGTGAAGGGAATGGCGTGACGCCTGCAGATCGCACGCGCGGCAAGGCCCAATGTGCCTTCGGTGGCGATGTGAATCGCATCGGGGCGGAAGGTGCGGAACAGCTTTGTCAGCCGGCGGCGCGCAAACAGCGCGAGACGGATTTCCGGATAACTCGGCAACGGCACGGTGATGTAATCCGCTGGTGTCGCGAAACGGACTTCGTGGCCAAGCTGAACCAGATCGCGGCCGAGAATTTCCAGCGTGCGCACGACGCCGTTGACCTGCGGTGCCCAGGCATCGGTCACGATCAGAATGCGGAGTTGTTCGGCACCGCTGGCCCGGCCCAGACCGGCGGACCACCGTTCCGCCGGCTTCACGTCGCGTGCTCTACGCGGGTAAAGGCGCGGCTTTGCGGATGCGGGCGCGGGCGGGTGCGGCGCGCGGAACGAATGCACTTGCCCAGTGGAGAATCTCCAGATTTCCGCGGGCATCTTCGACAAGGGCGGTGCAGCTTTCAACCCAATCCCCATCGTTGCAGTAGAGGATGCCGTCAAACTGGCGGATGGCGGCATGATGAATGTGGCCGCAGACGACGCCATCAAGGCCGCGCGCTTTCACATCGCGCGCCACGGCTTCCTCAAACCGTCCGATATACTGAACGGCATTCTTGATCTTGTGCTTCAGCCACAGCGACAAGGACCAGTAGGAAAGGCCGAACAGGCCGCGCGCACGCGCCACGGCATCGTTCAGGCGCAAGGCCAGCGTGTAGGCATGGTCGCCCAGATGGGCGAGCCATGGCGCGCACGCGATGACCGAATCGAACTGATCGCCATGGGTGACGAGAAGCGCGCGGCCGTTTGCCGTGCGGTGTACGCAATCGGCCAGGATTTCGATGCCCTGAACCGTCTGGCCGCAATAGGGGCGGAACAGCTCGTCGTGATTGCCGGGCACGAACACCACGCGGGTCCCCGCTGCGGCCTTGGTCAGAATTTCGCGCACCACACGGTCATGCGCCGCGTTCCAGTGCCAGCGGCGGCGAAGCTGCCAGCCATCGATGATGTCGCCGATCAGATAGAGCGTGTCGCAATGATTGGCGGCGAGGAATTGCGCGAGAAGAGCCGCCTTGCAGCCCGCGGTGCCGAGATGGGTGTCCGAAATGAAGATGGTGCGGTGGCGGCGATAGGTCCCCGTGGCCGGTCTTGCAGCGGGCGGCCGGGCCGCGGCCTGAAACCGCTCTGCCGCGGTGAATGGGAACGCGGTGAACCGAAATGGGGCCGGGGCGTTTTCCATGGTGCCTTTCGACCGGCGAATCGCCGGGCTTGCCTGGCCATGGACTTAGCGGCGCAAGGCGTCGGTTTTGTTGCGGGGGTGTGGCAGTCCGGTTAAGCCGCGAACGGCCGGAGAAGCCGCGAACGAGGTGGAACCGGACGGTTCATTTTTGCGCTGCAATATCAAATACCTCTAGGAACGCAGTGGGGCAGTTTCAAGGCATCTCTGTGGAATCACTACATTTTGTCGCTGACCCGCATGTCGATTGACCAAAAATCCGCTTGCTTGCCATGCGCAAATCTGTTCTATTGCTGCAGCGCGGTATTGCGGACTTGCTTTCGCGGTGCCGCCGCCCTTCCTGGGCGTTTCCTCCCTGAACTTGGCCGCTCCGCCCCCGGAGCGGCCTTTTTCTTTTGCGCCGTTTCCGAAGCCCGCGATGGATTTCCCGTTGACAGCGTAAGGGGCGCCGTGACCACCTGCGGCCTTCTGGCGCGCAAGCTCGCCGCATTAGCAAGGGAGCGGCCCGCCGAATTAGCGAGGGAGCGGAATGTGAAATACGGGATTGATTTTCGGTATCTGCCCAAGGGCGCCAAGCTGCCTGTGGACAGCGCCGTTCCGGTGGATTTCAAGGTCGATGACAGCCATTTCGCCCTGGTCCCTGCGGTGGGCGATTTCGTCGATATTCCGGGCGATCGGGCCAATCCGGACCACAAACCGGTGCGTGGGCGCGTCCGCAGCCGCCTGTTCCGCTATGTGCTCGGCTATTGCTACGTCACCGTGGTGGTCGAGGACGCGGACGAGGACTGGGCCAAGCTCGGCAGCAACTGACCAATCGCGCTCTATTCGGCTGCCAGATCGGTGGGTGGCGCGGGGAGCGGCATGAGCTGGCGCAGATCGGCGGCGGTCAGTGCGGCCATCGCATCGGCCAGCCGGGCGGCGACATCCGCGAAGCGGGGGCCGCGGGCGACCCGTTCCTCATCCAGATAAAGCCCGCGGTTGATCTCGATCTGCAGCGCCTGCACCGCACCGGCGCGGCGGCCATAGCGGTGGGTGGTATAGCCCCCGGCATAGGGCGTGTTGCGGCCCACGGTGAAGGCGCGCATTTCCAGCGCGCGTTCGGCGGCCAGTGTCAGTTGCGGGGCCGCGGACACGCCGTAGCGGTCACCCACGATCATGTCGGGCACCGCGGCGGCCGACGGCATCGAATGGCAGTCGATCAGCACGGCATAGCCGAAGCGGGCGCGGGTTTCGGCAATCAGCCCCTGTAGCGCTGCGTGATAGGGATGGTAGAGCCCGTCGAGACGGCGCACCGCCTCCGAGGGCTCCAGCCTGTCGCGATAGATCTCCGCCCCGTCGCGCACGATGCGCGGGATCACGCCCAGGCCCGACACCACGCGATGGCTGGCGGGGTCGGCCGGGCGGGTCAGCGCGCCTGCGAACATGGCGGGGTCCAGCTCCTCCGCCGCGCGGTTGACGTCCAGATAGGCGCGGGGGAAACGCGCCGCGATCAAAGGCGCGCCAAGCCCGGTGACGCAGGCGAACAGTTCATCGACGAAGGCATCTTCCGAGCGCCGCAGCGCCAGTGCGTTCAACCGGCTGTGGGCGACAAAGCCGGGCGGATAAAGCCGGCCCGAATGGGGTGAGGCGAACACGAAAGGCAGGCTCTGCACCGCCGGGCGGCTGATCGCGAAAGGGGCGGTATAAAGCGCCTGCAACACATCCGCCGCGTCATCGCGCCCAGGCGGGCGGGGCGTTGCGGATTTCGGGCTGCGGGATGATTCCACGATATCCATGCTGCAAGTGGACCCCGTGGACGCGCGGGCTGCAAGCGTTTTGGTGTGTTTGTTCACCATGTGCGCAAGCGGGCGGGGGCCACGCGGGTGGTCATTCTGAAACAGCCGTAACCTTAAGGGCGCGGGGCGTGGATGGTGCGGCGCACCGGAACGTGCCGGATGTCACAGGATTCGGTCGTTGGCGTTGGCCCCGGCCTTGCATCGTGCCAGGGACCCGCCTTAAAGGCCGGCGGGCGGATTTACCAAAAGGCCTGAATGGCTTAAACGGCTGTGAAAAGGGGTTGGCGGGGTATGGCGCGGATTCTTCTTGCCGAGGACGACGAGTCGCTCAGGCGTTTCCTGGCTAGCGCTCTGGTTAAGGCGGGCCATGACGTGGTCGATTTCGGCGACGGCATGCAGGCCCATGATTGCCTGGCCGGGCATCGCTTCGATCTTCTGGTGACCGATATCGTGATGCCGGGGATGGATGGTATCGAACTGGCCAAACGGGCCAGCGAAAGCGATCAGGCGATGAAGATCATGTTCATCACCGGCTTTGCCGCGGTGGCGCTGCACCCGTCCTCACAGGCGCCGAAACAGGCCAAGGTGCTGTCGAAGCCGTTCCACTTGCGCGAGATCGTGGCCGAGGTGGAGCGGATGGTGGCGGCGGCCTGAGCCCCGCCAGTTTCAAGCCTTGTCAGCAATACCGGGCGGACGCTATAGAGGCGCCCCCGAAGACCGGTGAGGGCGCGTAGCTCAGCGGGAGAGCACTACGTTGACATCGTAGGGGTCACAGGTTCGATCCCTGTCGCGCCCACCATCCTTCCCCATAACCAGAGATTTTGTGCCCTGCATTTGTGCGGGATTCGTGAAGGTTTCGGGGCCGTACAGACGGCGGCGAAGACGGGCCAAATAAAAAAGGCGGAAGCTTTTTGCTTCCGCCTTTTGTCTTTCCGCTTGAAGCCGGTTTTAGGCTTTTCTCTTCCTCCGCGAGAATGCGGCCATGCCCGCAAGGCCCGCGCCGAGAAGCGAAAGGGTCAGCGGTTCGGGAACGCCTGTCGGCGGCGGTGGGGGTTCGTCAACCTTGGTACGATCGTTCCAGCCTTGTGCGCCCGTGTTCTTGCCGTCGGTCAGGTCGGCGGCGAAATAGGCGCCTTTCGAATTTGCAAGGAAATCATCGGTGCTGAGACCGCCGGTGCGCTTCAGGGTAAAGGTCAGATCGTTGTAATAGGCCTTGCCCGATCCGTTGCCCGCGCTGCTGTCGATCGCAACGCTGAAGCTTCCGAACGGCGTGTTGCTGCCGCCAGACGTGTTCAGGCTGAACGTGTAGGGGCCGTTCGTGCCGTTCATATAGGTGCCGCCGGCTGGCGAGATGAAATCGATCGACAATCCCGTTGTGCTGGCCAGATTGAACGTGAACGGCGTGTGCGGGCCGCCCGTGTTCAGAACGCCGTAGACCGTGGAGATCAAATCCAAGTTCACGGTCACGCTGTCGGAATCAACCTGGGTCAGGGTGATCGTTCCGACATTGTTTGGCTGAACGCCGCTGCTGAGGTTGAACGTGTAGGTCGGACCGGCGAAAGCCGTGGCCGAAAGCAGGGTCATCGCCCCGCCGACCGCCAGGCCGGCAAACTGACTAAACTTCATTATCCACTCCACCTTACTAAGGGACGCTTGTTTCACCGACCGTTGGGTGTGCGTGCCCATTCGTTATGCACAAAAGGTAGCAAGATTCGGGCCAGTGGCGGATTTCCTACGAATTTGTAACAACCGTCATGGGAACTGGAAAAGGATTTTACAGTCAGCCCTGTCAACAACGGGCTTGCCGGACCGCATTTGGCCGGTTTCCCCGGCTTCTGGAGCGGAATCGGTTCCCATGCGTTATGGCAGGATGCGCCTGCTGCGCGCGAAGATGAGAGGAAAGGTCTTAGGCGTGAACGCGATTCCCGATATCGATCTCTATGCCATCGAAGCCCGGCTGAAAGAGTTGGGAGACAGGATCACCGCCCTGCTGCCGGATGCGGAGCGGCAGCGGGAATTGTTGCGCCGGGGGCGCCAACAGGTCGAAGACAATCCGGTACCGGCGGTTACGGCCGCCGCGATCGGGCTGGGCGTGATTGCGGGCATTCTTTATTTCGCGCTGCGCCGCCCGCGCCGCCGCTCCTATTTCGATTGAAGTTTTTTCGTCTGCGCGCAATTTGCCGGAAGCCGGTAGCAGCAGCATCACCGGCGCTTCACACTTTTCCGATTGCGCGGGGCAGGCTCAGCCCTCCCCCTTCTTGCGCGGCAACATGGCTTCCAGCGTATCGAGCGGCAGCGGAAACACGATGGTGTTCGACTTGTCGCCCGCGATGTCGTGCAGGGCCGCGAAATAACGCAGCTGCATCGCCGATGATTCCTGCGCCAGCATGCGCCCCGCCTCCACCAGTTTTTCGGCCGCCTGCTGTTCGCCCTCCGCATTGATGATCTTGGCGCGGCGGATACGTTCGGCCTCGGCCTGACGGGCAATGGCGCGGATCATGCTTTCGTCGATATCGACATGCTTGATCTCGACATTGGCGACCTTGATGCCCCAGGCATCGGTCTGTTCGTCGAGGATCGACTGAATGTCGGCGTTCAGCTTGTCGCGTTCGGCCAGCATCTCGTCCAGCTCATGCTTGCCCAGCACCGAACGCAAGGTGGTCTGCGCCAGCTGGCTGACGGCTTCGTTATAATCCTCCACATTCAGGATCGCCTTGTCGGGATCGACCACGCGATAATAAAGAACCGCGTTCACCTTCACCGACACATTGTCGCGCGAGATCACATCCTGGCTCGGCACATCCACGACGAAAGTGCGCAGATCGGTGCGCACCATCTGCTGCACGATGGGGATCAGGATGAAAAGGCCCGGCCCCGCCACGCGGGTATAGCGGCCCAGCGTGAACACCACGCCGCGCTCATACTCCCGCAACACGCGAACCGAGGTGGCAAGAAAGAAGATGATGAGAAACAGTACGAGTACGAGAAGCGAGATATTCGCCATGGTCCTTATCCTTTCTGGGGATCGTGGCCGGGTGCGGTTTCCGTCACGATCAGCGTCAATCCTTCCAGCGCGGTGATGCGCGCGCTATCGCCCGCCGCCAATGTGCGCGGCCCACGCGCCTGCCAGCGTTCGCCATGCACCCACACCGCCCCTTCGCCATCCGCCCATTCGGTAACGCGGGCGGTGGCGCCTTCCATGTCTTCGCGCCCGGTGACGACGGGGCGGCGATGGGCGCGCCAGACATAGCCGATGAGAAAAACGAAGAACGCCGCGCTGAACAGCGCGGTGCCCGCGATCAGGGTCCAGGAGAGGCGGAATTCGGGGCTGTTGCTGTTGAACAGCATGGCGGC
>JAFKEW010000006.1:2828-38303 GCA_017308375.1 Alphaproteobacteria bacterium | reverse complement strand
TATGTCAGAGCCGCGCCAGCCGCGTAATCAATGAAGCTGAGGCTGGAGGGGACAAAGGGATCGAACACCGCATCGCGTTCGTTTGCCGGATTGATCGGCACCAGCCCGGTGATCTGTGCATTCGAGATACCGTTCGCGGCATTCGAGAACGTGCCGCTGATGCCGGTAATCGCATAAGCCGAAGCCGGATCGCTACGGCAGGGATTGTTGCCGGCTGTGCCGCAATTCGGATTCGGATCGGCCGGCGCAACATTCGGCACCAGTGTCAGCGCCGCGCTGCCGCTGAAACCAAGGCCGCCGAAATTGAGTGTAATCACACCGGCTTCAGCCGGTGCGCCGAATGCCGTTGCGGCAATCAGCAAACCCATCGCCAAAATCTTGCTTTTCAAAGTCATGCCCCACAATCAACCGTGGTCAAGAGCGGCCACGGCGCGGGACTACATCACTGCGTCAACGGCTTCGCAACGGAAATGTAACCATGTTTCAAAAAAAATAAGACGGTAAGCGAGAAGTTGCACAAACCGTTAACCATACTGAAATTGTTGTCGTAAGCCGATCATAGCCCATGACGATGCTCAGGGCCGGTAGCCATTGTCCTCAAGGAACCATTGTAGCGCCTGCGGGAAATCGCGCGGCTTGATCTCACGGCCCTTGCACTCGCCGTTCGTGCGTTTGCCCGCGCAGCGGGTGGGATAATCCCAATCGCTTTCGCGGTCGTAATGGGCGAGCACGAATTTCCACGCCTCGTCAAAATGGCCGATGCGCGCCGCATCCGCCGCATAGCCCGCGCAGGCGCCATTGCTGTGTTCGGCACAGGCCGCTTTCGTCTTTTCCATATCGGCACGATAGAGCGCGGCATAACGCGGCGCGGTGGAAACATTTTTCACCTGCCCATCCACCACATTCAGGATCAATGGCGGCGCCCAGCTTCCGGCATAGGAATCGAAGGCATAGAGAAACGCGTTATCGACCAGCACAAAATCGGTCACGCCATCGCCATCGGCATCTTTCGGCACACTACCGAGGCCGCCGCCATCCCAGCTTCCAAGATCGATTGTATTCCAGGCGCCCTTCACCGGCTGCAGCACGGTGATCTGTGTGCAGCAATGCGCCCCGCCCGAAAAGGTTGTGAAGATGACCGACGGCTTTTCACCGCGCGCGAGCGGCAGAACTGCAAATCCCGCCCGCGCCACCGGGCCAGCCGCCTCCCCATCCAGCGCGACAACCGGCAGACCGGGCGCACGAACGGAGAGATGCGGTGTGGCCATGTCGTCCCCGCCCCGTTTGGCGGAGAGGGTCAGCGTGTAGCCGCCGAGATGATAGGTTTTGGGGCTGCCGTTTTCCTTTGCGTCCCAATTCGTCATCCTGGGCGCGGCCGCAAATGCCGGAAGTGCAACGGCAAGACAGGCGGCAAGACAACCGGCGAACAATGTAACACGGCGCATGATCACTTCCTCCCGCAGACGCGCGGGAGTTTAGAATGAGATGCGCGTGATGGAAAACCTGCCTCAGGCCGCGAGGCGGGCCTCGGTTTTGGCGGTGATTTCGTCGCGGGTTGTGCCGGGAGCGATCTCGATCAGCTTGAGACCGTCCGGCACCACATCGAACACGCCGAGAGTGGTGATGATACGGTCGACACAGGCCTTGCCCGTGAGCGGCAGGGTGCATTTGTGCAGCAGTTTGGGGCGGCCCTGCTTGTCGGTATGGTCCATGATGACGACCACGCGTTTGACACCGGCGACCAGATCCATCGCCCCGCCCATACCCTTGACCAGCTTACCGGGCACCATCCAGTTGGCGAGGTCGCCCGCCTCGCTCACCTCCATCGCGCCCAGAATGGCGAGATTGATGTGGCCGCCACGGATCATCGCAAACGAATCCGCGCTGGAGAAAAACGATGTGCGCGGCAGCGCGGTGACGGTCTGCTTGCCGGCATTGATCAGATCGGGATCGACCGCATCGGCGCGCGGAAACGGCCCCATGCCGAGCATGCCGTTTTCCGATTGCAGGGTCACGTCCATGCCATCGGGGATGTAGTTCGACACCAGCGTCGGAATGCCGATGCCGAGATTGACATAGAAACCATCGCGCAATTCCTCAGCTGCGCGCCTGGCCATCTCTTCGCGTGTCCAGGGCATCTCAATCCTCCCGCAGCGTGCGTTTCTCAATTCTCTTCTCGTACGTGCCGCCTTGCAGGATGCGCTGTACGAAGATGCCCGGCGTGTGGATATGATCGGGGTCGATGCTGCCGGTCGGCACCAGTTCTTCCACTTCGGCCACCGTGATCTTTCCGGCCGTTGCCATCATCGGATTGAAGTTGCGCGCGGTCTTGCGGTAGACGAGGTTGCCTTCGTGATCGCCCCTCCACGCCTTGACGATGGCAAGATCGGCCACCAGCCCGCGTTCCAGCACATAGGTTTCGCCGTCGAACACCTTGTGCTCCTTACCCTCCGCAATCACCGTGCCGACGCCGGTTCTGGTGTAGAAGCCCGGAATGCCCGCACCACCGGCGCGGATACGCTCGGCCAGCGTGCCTTGGGGATTGAATTCGAGTTCGAGTTCGCCCGCGAGATATTGCCGTTCAAAGGTCGCGTTCTCGCCCACATAAGACGAGATCATCTTTTTGATCTGCCGGGTCTGCAGCAGCAGGCCCATGCCGAAATCATCCACCCCGCAATTGTTGGAAATGACGGTGAGATTCTTCACGCCCGAGGCGCGCAAGGCGAGGATCAGATTCTCCGCAATGCCGCAGAGGCCGAAACCGCCGGCCATCACCGTCATCCCGTCAAACACAATGCCGTCCAGCGCAGACGCGGCATCGGCGAAAACTTTTCGCATGGCACCACCTTTCCGGCAGTTTTGCGCCATTCGGCCCTGCCCGCAAATGGCCCAAATCGCAGGACAGCCTGCGACTTGACGGTGGTAACCAATCGCTTCATTTATCTGGACAATCTCCCGATGACGAGGTTCCGCATGCGTATCCTGCCCCTGGCCTTTGCTGCCTTCATTGCCGGTATGGCCGCGATTGGAGGTGCGGAGGCCAAAGGATCGGGAACGGAAGACGCGGGAAAGGCCATCGCCATCGCGCTGCCTTTGGTGGCGGGCGGCATCTCTGCCTACAAGGAAGACTGGAACGGACTTGCCACTGTTGCGACGGTGACGCTTGCGACCGTCGGCACAACCTACCTGATCAATCATGTGGTCAAGGAAAGGCGGCCGGACGGATCGGATTACCATTCCTTCCCGTCCAATACCGCAGGGTTGGCCTTCGCGCCGTCTTTCTATCTCTGGCACCGCTATGGCTGGGAATATGGCGTACCGGCGGTGGCGGCGGCGAGTTTCGTTGCCTATTCCCGCGTCAACGCGGGGAAGCATCATTGGTACGATGTGGCGACGAGCGCGGCCATTGCCTTTGGCTATGACCAGATTTTCACCTGGCGCTATCGCGGCACAAACATCACGTCCGGTGTCTATGCAACACCGGACGCCGGTTACGTCAGTGTCAATTACCGCTGGTGAGCGGTGCGAAGCGCGGCCGAACGGGCCATGAACTCCTCGCTCGTGTTGGTTTTGGGGAACGGTTCGCCCGGCACCGGCACACCGAGGAACCGGCATAGGGGTTCCCAGCCCTCAGAGGCCTGAAACACCAGCAGACGGTCCTTCGGGATCACGCGCCGGACCTCTTCATTGTGGCGGTTGAAGACCGCGATCATGCTCTCTTCATCGAATTTGTTGGCGAAGGTCTGTTCGCCCACGATCTTCTGCACGAACTCCCCCGGCGGGCCGACACGCTTGCCGTCCGGCCCGAAGATGGGCCCCTTCATCGCCGGCATGATGGTGTTCGAAACGCTTTTGTACCAGGCATGGGGATCGCGCAGGCTGAGGATGACCTTCGCGTTGGGGTAATGGGCGGCAAGCTCCTTATAAAAGGCGCAGCTTGGCCAATCGACGCTGGCGCGATAGGGGCCGAACATCTCCTCCCAATCGATCGCTTCGTGGTTGGCCACCCGGTCCCAGAAGGCGCCCTGGCCCGGATTGGCGATCACTTCCAGCATGTGATGGCAGGGCGTGAAGCCGAGCTTTTCCAGCGCCGTCTTCAGCGTAAGCGTGCCGGTGCGCCCGAAACCGGCGCCGATAACTTCCAATGACATCGAATTCCCCTTCGCAAGCGGGCGATGGTTGCCGATTGCAGGCGGGGCCGCAAGCAATTCCGCGCGATCCTGTTAGACTGTGCACGGGCCAATGATGAGGAGGCGTTCCATGCGGTTGGCGGGCCGGACGATTCTGGGGAGCATCGCCCTTCTGTGGGGGGTGCAGGGCGCATCCGCACTGCAACTGGAGAGCACGGAAATCGCCGAGGGCGCCCCGATCGCGCAGGCGCAGGTCTGGCCCCAATGCAAGGGGGAGAATATCTCGCCCGCGCTGACCTGGAGCGATGTGCCAGAAGGCACAAAGAGTTTCGCCGTGACCGTGCTGGACCCCGGCGCCATGGGCGGCAAGGGCTTCTGGCACTGGCTGATCTTCAACATCCCGGCCGATGCGCGCGGCCTTGCTCAAGGGGCGGGCGCCGCCGACGGCAGCAAAGCACCGGCCGGTGCGGTGCAGGGCGTCAACGATTTCGGCACGGCCGGTTATGCCGGCCCCTGCCCGCCCAAGGGCCAGACCCATCGCTATGTCTTCACGCTGTGGGCGCTCGACCCCTGCCCGCCCAAGGGCCAGACCCATCGCTATGTCTTCACGCTGTGGGCGCTCGACACCGAAACGCTGCCGTTCCGGCCCGATGTGACCGGCGCACAGGCCCGGCCGCAACTGCAACTGCACGCGCTTGGCAAGGCGATGATCACGCCGCGCTACAGCCACTGACCCGAAACATTACAAAAAAGCAAAGCTCAGGCGCCAATTGGCGGCCACAAAGCCCGGCGATACTATCGGCCATCCAAGGGGCCGGGTGCAGTCTGTCACAATCATCACATCGTCATACGACATAGTGTGTTGCGTTATCGTTTCAGAACCGCAAAGGAGCAATCATGAGCTTGCTGGACAATCTGAAAGGTGCATTGGGCGGGGCCCTGGGCCAGGCAGAAGCGGCCGCCCTTCCCGCCATTATCGCGAAAGTCATGCCCGGCGGTTTGCAAGGGATGCTGGACCAGCTCTCGCAATCCGGTTACGGCCAACAGGTCAGTTCGTGGCTTGGCAATGGCGCCAACCAGCCGATCACGGTGGAGCAATTGCGCACCGCGCTTGGCAATGCGCATATCGACGAAATCGCACAGCATCTGGGCATTCCTGCCGACAAGGCGATGGGCTTTCTTTCAAGCCATCTGCCCGGCGTGGTCGATCAGTTGAGCCCGGATGGAAATCTGCAACAATAAAATTGATCGGAAAGGACAGCAATCATGCGATCCATCATGAAATCGGCCATTTTGGCTGCGGGCTGCAGCGTCGCCTTGCTGATGGCGGCGGGAAGCGCAAACGCGCTGACGATGAAAGAATGCAGCGCGAAATACAAAGCGGCCCAAACGGCCAAGACGCTGAACGGCATGAGCTGGAGCGATTTCCGCAAGGCCAATTGCGGCAGCAGCGCCGGCGACACCGCCAAGACCATGGCACCTGCCAGCACCGGCACGGCCATGACGGGCACGGCGAAGGCCCCGGCTGCAACGCACAGCATGGCCATGGCGCCGATGAATACGGGATCGGCCATATTCCCCACCGCCGTATCCGCCAAATACAGCAAGGAAACCGCCGCCAAGGCGCGGATGCACACCTGTCTCGATCAGTACAACGCCAACAAGGCGGCCAATCACAATGGCGGCATGAAGTGGATCATGAAGGGCGGCGGCTATTACAGCGCCTGCAACAGCCACCTGAAAGGCTGACGAAAACATCATCCTGACGGCATTCCGCGCGGCAGCGCATGGAATGCCGTTGGTGCTTCGTCTTTATCCATCGCGGTTCCCGGGCGGAGTTGGTAGCACCAGCGTGCCAACCGCTTCACACTTTTCCTGGAACCGCCTCTTTGTCTGCCGCGGTTCCGAACGGAAAACCGCTTCACACTTTTCCTGGAACCGCTTTTGGCGCCACATCGTGCAGGCGGTCGACCTTGCGCAAGGGCGGGAACATCCACATCCACAAGCCGACCACGCCCAGCGTGCCGAGCCCGCCCAGCACCACCGCCGGCATGGTGCCGAACCAGGCCGCCGTGATGCCGGATTCAAACTCGCCCAATTCATTCGATGCACCGATGAACAGCATGTTGACCGCGCTGACCCGGCCGCGCATCGCATCCGGGGTTGCGAACTGAATGAGGCTGGAGCGGATGAAGACGCTGATCATGTCGGAGGCGCCGAGCACGAACAGCGCCACCAGCGACAGCATGAAATTGGTCGAGAGCCCGAACACGATAGTGGCGATGCCGAACACCGCCACGGCGGAGAACATGACACGGCCGCTATGGCGTTCGAGTGGCCAGCGCGCGAGCAGAAGCGCGACCAGTGCCGCACCGGCGGCCGGTGCGCTGCGCAGGATGCCGAGCCCCACCGGGCCTTCATGCAGGATATCGCGCGCATAGACCGGCAGCAACGCCACCGCACCGCCGAGCAGCACCGCAAACAGATCGAGCGAAATCGCCCCCAACACCACGGGGCGCGAACGCACGAAGCCGACCCCTTCGGCCACGCGGGCAAGTGCGCTGCTGGCGATCCCCGCGGAATCATCACGCCGCCGCCCGCCAAGACCGAAGGTGAAAAAACCGGCGCCGAGAAAGGCGATGGCGCAGGTGGCATAGGTCGGCACCGGGCCCAGCGCATAAAGAAAACCGCCGAGCGCGGGGCCCGCGATCACCGCCGTGGTGAAGGCGGAGGAATTGAGCGCGATGGCGCGCGGCAACTTTTCTTCCGGCACCAGAAACGCGATCAGCGATTGCCCGGCTGGCCCGGAAAAGCCGCGCGCCGCGCCGAACAGGGTCAGCACCGCATAAAACGGCCAGACCGATTGCGTGCCATGGAGCGAAAGAATGAGGAACAGCGCGCCGCACAAGGCTTCGACCGTATAGGCACCCGCCAGCACCTTGCGCTGATCGAAGCGATCGGAAATATCGCCGGCCGGCAGGGTGAGCAGGAACATCGGCACGAATTGCGCGAGACCGACAAAGCCGAGCGCCAGCGTGGAATCCGAGATGGCATAAATCTGCCAACCGATGGCGACCGATTGCACCATCATGCCGATGGTGGCGAGGAAGCGTGCCGAGACGAAGGAATAGAAATCGCTATTGCGATAGACAGGCGGTGAAACGCTCAACCCTGGCCGGCGCCCGAACGCCGCTCCCACTGCGCGCGCGTGATGCTCCAGATATCGACCGGATGGGCCTGGCCACCGACCACCAGATCCTGCCGCGGGCCCTTTTGCTCCCCGATGCGCCGGGCCACGGCTTGTGAAGCATGATTGCCCGGATCGATGCAGGAGATCAGCCGGTCCACACTCTGGGTCAGAAAGCCGTAAGAGAGCGCGGCCGATGCCGCCTCCGACGCAAAGCCATGGCCCCAATGGGCGCGGGCGAGCGTCCACCCCACTTCGAGCCCCGGCCAGCCTTCTGGATTGATCAGGCCGACACGGCCGATGAGCGCATGATCCGCTTTGCGTTCAACCGCCCAGGTGCCATAGCCGCGCAGGGCCCAATGGCCGATGGTGCGGGCAAGACCATTCCACGCATCGCTACGGCTCTGCACCGGGCCCAGAAAACGCATCACATCCGCATCACCATAGATGGCGGCAAAGCCATCGAAATCCGCGGCCTGCCACCCCCGCAGGATGAGACGCCGGGTTTCGAGGCGCGGAATCATATCCACAGCCATCGCCTTCAGAACAGCCAGCGTAGATGAATGGTCATCTCGTTCGCGCCGGGTTGCAGAATGAATTTGGCTGAATCGAAACTGGGCTGCTGAAACGTGGGCTTGGCATCGTTGGAAAAGCCGAAGCGTTCGGTCGGGATGCCGAACCAGTCGAAATTCATTTCACCGTCGCTGTTTTCATCCTGAAACGTCTTGATCGCATAGACGCCGGGCTTGAGGCCGCGAAGTTCGATCACCGTTTCGCCGGGCTTTGCTACCACCACGGCACCGGCGGCCGGTTTACCCCCGGTCCCGCCCCAGTTGGCGCCATCGTAAAGCGCCAGCCGGACGTGGCCGGCATGTTTGGAGACCCGCTCGATCTTGACGGCGAGGGTGGCCCCTTCCGATGTTTGCGCCCGTCCGGATAGGGGCAGGGCCGCAAAGGCGGCGATGAGGGCGCACGCGGCCGCGCGGCGGCCCCATTTCATCGAAAGGGGTCGCGCCAAAAAGGCGCATGAAACCACAGGTATAACCATGCACGCTTCCTCACGCGGGCCTGAACGGGCGGTTTTCCTAACCAGAGAACGAGTCACACGCAACCGGCGGAATATTGCAGAATCTTACGGCCCTGCGCCAACCCGCCGCCACATTCTGTTCGCCCTATCGGGATAATGCCGTTAAATTGCGTGCAAACCCTATTATTGTGACGTGCCATGGCGAAAAAACGAGTTTTGAAATCGGAGCGCGGTGTGACGCTGACGGAATCGGTGCAGTTCGACGGCGAACCGCGCGTGATGACCGGGGTCGAATACATCGTGCACTCCAAGCGTAAACCGGAGGGCCGCGTGTTCGACAACAAGCAGGCGGCGCGAAAATATTTCAGCGTGCAGGTAGCATTTGCGCCGAAAGAGTAACGGCCTGAGCGGCGGGCCTATTCCATGCTGAGGCGGGTGAACACCATCGCGCCCCGCGGCGATGAACCGTAAACGGGCGCAAGCGCCCCGCCGGTGAAATTGAAATCGTAAAGCGCGCCAAGGCCGAGCTTCAAATGTTCGGCCACCGGCCAGCTTCGTACCCCGCCGAGGGTGAATTTGGCCGGGCGGGCAATTTCGCCGTCATGCAAAAGCTCCGCATTTTCCACCCATTCGACGCGGGTGAAGAAGGCCCAATCCGGCGCCGGCTTCCATTCCGCTTCTGCCAACAGCGCATTGAGCGTGAGACCGGCGGAATTGTGCTTGCGGCCCCAGGCAGCGGTGGCTGCGATCTGGCCCACCCCGTCAAAGTGACGAACGTAAGTGGCGCTGAGTGAATAGCGGGTTTCGTTTTCCAGCGGGCTCAACTGTTCCGGGCTTTTCAGGAAGGCCCAGGACGCCTGTAGCGACCAGTTGGAATCCGGATTCCACGACAGCCGCGCCGCGGTGCTGTCAAACCGGGCGGAATCGAAATTGAAACGGTATTGATCGGGTTCGCGGCCGGTGAAGCGCGACATCTCAAGCTTCCAGTTTTGATGCACGAAACCGGCCGTCACCACGCCGAAGGTGATGTGGGTGGAATCGAGCCAATGATGGCTGATGGGCGCCTGCGGATTGTCCACGCCGCTGGCGCGGTGCATGAACACGGTGGGCCCGAACGCCGGTTCGCCCGGATAGCCGAAATAGACGAAGGCGCTGTCCTGTTCCGACAAGCGATGGGAATAGGACGCCGACAATTCCATAAAAAGATCGTGCGGATGCTGGCGATCCACCAGATGGGTGGTGCCGTCTGCCGTTTCACCCGCCGCCAGCAGAAGCGGATAGCCGCGTTTGCCCATGAAGGGATCGGGGCTCAGCATCGCGCGCAGATTGAGTGTGCCGTGCGAAAAATCCCGCCGCGCCATGACGGACGCCATGCCGGCCAGAAACGGCATGTCGTCGCCGCGCGGCCCCGTCTGCCAATCATAAATGGCATCGAGGCGCAGATGCCCCATCACCATCCAGTCGCCCAGCATGGTGTGCACGCCGCCATGGCTGGCGGCATCGGGCTGCCAGCTTGTGCCCGACGCCTCCCGACTTTGGGGATAGGGACCGAGAACGCCCCGATCCATCTGCATCATATCCATCTGCGCCCCATCCATATCCGCCATGTTCATCACGGTGTGCCCCATCGCACCGTGATCATGGGCCTGCGCGAACGCAGGCATGGCGGGAAAAGCGAGGAGGACGCAAAGAAACGCGGAACGGCGCATGGGAGGCCCTTTTCGAGATGCGCTTGCAGAAAACGATGCGCCCATGTACTATACCCCCGTACGGTATACAAGAGGCATGACGGCCATCAAACACGATCCCAAAATCGGCGCGCGGCTGGCGCGCATCGAGGGCCAGGTGCGCGGCATCGCGCGCATGGTTGAGGAGGAACGCTACTGCATCGACATCCTGACCCAGATGCAGGCGATCAAATCGGCCCTGAAACGGGTGGAAGAAGAAATTCTGAAAGAGCACGCCGCCCATTGCGTGGCGGATGCGATCAAAAGCGGCAATGCCCGCGAACAGGAACGAAAGTTTTCCGAACTTGTCACATTGTTCAGTCGCTATGGAAAATAGCGCAGACAGCGCCGCTCTCGATCCCGCCCGTGATCCCGTCTGCGGCATGCGTGTCGATCCCGCGACCGCGAAGCATAAGAGCCATCACGGGGGTCACGATTTCTGGTTCTGCAGCGCAGGCTGCAAAACCAAATTCGACGCGGATCCGGAAAAATATCTTTCGCCCCAAAAAGCGGACACACCGCCCCCTGCCCCGCCCGGCACGATCTACACCTGCCCGATGCACCCGGAGGTACGTCAGGCCGGGCCCGGAAGCTGCCCGATCTGTGGCATGGCGCTGGAGCCGGAAACGGTGACGGCGGAGAGCGGCCCCAACCCCGAACTGGCGGACATGACGCGGCGGTTCTGGATCGGGCTTCTTCTCACCATACCGGTGTTCGCACTCGAAATGGGCGGTCATCTGGGGCTGATCGCCGTTGCACCGCGCCTGTCGGCCTGGATTCAGTTTGCATTCGCCACGCCGGTGGTGCTGTGGGCGGGATGGCCGTTCTTCGTGCGCGGCGTGCAATCGGTGCGCAACCGCGCGCTGAACATGTTCACGCTGATCGCGATGGGAACGGGGGCCGCCTATCTTTTCAGCGTGGCGGCGTTGTTCGTGCCGCATCTGTTTCCCCCTGCATTGTTCGCCCACGCCATGGTGCCGGTTTATTTCGAAGCGGCGGCGGTGATCACCGTTTTGGTGCTGCTGGGGCAGGTGCTGGAATTGCGGGCGCGGGAAAAAACCGGCGGCGCTATTCGCGCATTGCTGAAGCTGGCGCCGAAAACCGCGCGCCGCATCGCCGGCGACCGCGAAGAAGATGTGGATGCCGATACGCTGAAACCCGGCGACCGCTTGCGCGTGCGGCCCGGCGAATCCGTGCCGGTGGACGGCGTGATCACAGAGGGCGAAACGACCCTCGATGAATCCATGATCACCGGCGAGGCGATGCCGGTGGAAAAGGGCAAGGGCGCGGCCGTGATCGGCGGCACCATCAACCGCAGCGGCGCCTTCATCATGGAAGCACGCCATGTCGGCAGCGCGACGACACTTGCCCGCATCGTGCAGATGGTGGCCGATGCGCAGAGGAGCCGCGCGCCGATCCAGCGGCTGACCGACCGGGTTGCGGCCATCTTCGTGCCGGCGGTGATTGCGGTGGCCGTGCTCGCCTTCATCGGCTGGATGATCTGGGGGCCTGAGCCCGCCTTTGCCTCCGCATTGGTGGCGGCGGTTTCGGTGCTGATCATCGCGTGCCCCTGTGCGCTTGGCCTTGCCACGCCGATGTCGGTGATGGTGGGCGTGGGGCGCGGCGCACGCGAGGGCGTGCTGATCCGCAATGCCGAGGCGCTGGAGCGGATGGAAAAGGTGGACACGCTGGTGGTGGACAAGACCGGCACCCTGACCGAAGGCCGCCCGCGCGTCACCGCGATCCTGACGGACGGCATGGACGAAAACGAATTGTTGCGCCTTGCCGCCAGCGTGGAGCGCGCCAGCGAACACCCGCTGGCCGCGGCCATCGTGGCGGCGGCAGAGGCGCGTGCGCTTTCATTGGCCGCCGCAGAAGACGTGCGCCCGCTGACCGGCAAAGGCATTACTGGCCGGGTGGAGGGGCGCGAGGTTGTGATCGGCAACACCGCCCTGCTGAGCGGCGAAGGCATTGCCAACCCGTTCGAGGCGCGCGCCACGGAACTGGCGCGTGACGGCACGGTGATGTTTGTGGGCGTGGACGGCAAAGCGGCGGGTGCGATTGCACTCTCCGATCCGGTCAAAGCCACCACGCCGGGGGCGCTGGCGAAACTGACGGCGGACGGCATTCGCATTGTGATGCTGACCGGCGACAACAAAGTCACGGCGGAAGCGGTGGCCGGAAAGCTCGGCATTGCGGAGGTGAAGGCCGGCATGCTGCCGCAAGACAAGGGCGCCTTTGTCGCGCAATTGAAACGCGAGGGCCGGGTGGTGGCGATGGCGGGCGACGGGGTGAACGACGCCCCGGCATTGGCCAAGGCCGATGTCGGCGTCGCGATGGGCACGGGCACCGACATTGCGATGGAAAGCGCCGGTGTCACCCTCGTCAAAGGCGATCTGGCGGGGATTGCACGCGCACGCGCACTGAGCCACGCCACGATGAAAAATATCCGGCAGAATCTGTTCTTCGCCTTTGTCTATAACGGGCTTGGCGTGCCGTTGGCGGCGGGCGTGCTTTATCCCGTGTTCGGCATTCTGCTCAGCCCCGCATTTGCCGCCGCCGCGATGAGTTTGAGTTCGGTTTCGGTGATCGCCAATGCGCTGCGCCTCGGCCGTGCACGGCTTTCCTGAGGCGCCTTTTCTGAAAAGCGCGTTCACGCCGCGTCGATGAAGCCGCCCATCTGCCGGTTCCACAGCCGGGCATAGGCGCCGCCGCGCGCCAGCAACTCGGCATGGGGGCCATCTTCGATCACGCGGCCGGATTCGAGATAGAGGATGCGGTCCATGCCGGCGATGGTGGAAAGCCGGTGCGCAATCGCGATCACCGTGCGGTTCTGCATCAACGCCCACAGCCCTTCCTGAATCAGGAATTCGGATTCGGAATCGAGTGAGGATGTCGCCTCGTCCAGCACCAGGATCTTCGCATCTTTCACCAGCGCACGCGCAATCGCGACACGCTGACGCTCGCCGCCCGAAAGCTTGATCCCCTGTTCGCCGACGATGGTTTCATAACCGGTGGAACGCGCCGCAATGAAGTCGTGCGCACGCGCATCGCGGGCGGCCCGCAGGACGGCCGCGTCATCCGCGGCCGGCTCGGCGTAGCGGATGTTGTCGCGAATGGCGCGGTGGAAGACACCGGGCATTTGCGGCACCTCCGCAATCGCTTCGTTCAGCGAATCCCAGGTCACGGTGGCGATGTCCTGCCCGTCGATCCGGATGCGGCCGCCTTGCGGCTCATACTGGCGGCGCAGCATTTTGACCAACGTGGATTTGCCCGCACCAGACGGCCCGACCAGCCCGACCTTTTCGCCCGCGCGAATGGTAAGCGAGAGATCGCGGAACACCGCCTGCCCATCGGGGTGCGCAAAGCGCACATGCTCAAACTGGATAGCGCCATCGCGCACAAGGAGGGGCCGGGCACCCGGCGCATCGGTAATCTCATGCGGGGTGCTGACCAGTTCCAGCGCTTCGGTCAACGTGCCCAACTGCTCGAAATAGTCGAGCATGCGGAAGGAGAGTTCCTGCACGCTGCGCGCGATCTGGTTGCCGAGTAGATAGACCATCGCGAAGGCGCCGGTGGACAGCGCGCCGGAGAGCGCGTCCTTCGCCGAGACGTAAACCAGCGCGAGCAGCAATGCGAGCGTCGCCAATTGCATGAAGGCGCGCATGGTGATGAGGAACCAGCGCAGGCGGCGCGAGGCATTCATCTCATCGGCGAGAAAGAACGACAGGAAGCGCCGTTCGTACACCGCCTTGGCGAAGGCACGGATCAGATCGGCATTGGTGATGGCATCGACGAGGCGGCCGGTGGAGGTGGAAACCTCATCCGAGAACGCCTTTGACAGCCTGACGCATTTCTTTGCCAGGCTGAGCACGATGCCGAGATAAAGCGCCGTCCACACCAGCAGGATCAGCGCGTAAGACGGATGGGCGGCGAACATCAGCACGCCGCCGACGATGATGAGGATCGTCACCCGCACCATCTCGAAACAGATGATCTGCAGGATGGAGACGGTGGCCTGCCCTGCCTGCTTCACCTTCTGGCCGAGCTTGCCCGCGAAATTTTCCTGAAAATACCGGGGCGAATGACCCAGCATGTAGGTGAAGAGATATTTCTGCGCGAGTGCGCGCATACGCGGGCTGGTTTCGACATCCACCGCCTCATAGCCGCGATAGACGATGGCAGCGCCGAGCCAGATGCCGCCCAGCACGAAAATCCACGGCAATACGGCGGTGTCGAAATCGGTTTCGCCCTTCACCGCGCCGGTGATCGCATTGATCAGATGCGAAACACCCAGCGGACCGAAGGCATCGATCGCCGTGGCCGATGCGGCGAGCGCCATCAGCACTGCAACCTTCAGGCGGAAATGATGGCGGACCAGAAACCAGATGAAGGCGAACGGGCTTTTCGGCACGCGCGCAAGCGGGCGCGCCTCGGCCAATGCCTCGGCACGGTGCAGCACCTGATCGGGAATCATGTGGCCGTTCATGCCCACGCGCCTGTTTTGGGGGCGCGGAGAATACTCAGACGGCACCCGTTGGGAAGGGCGCAGCAGCGAAATTTTTCGGCTGTGGCGAAAAAGTTATGACGCGCTTTCGCTGGCGCGGTCCTGCCGTTCGGCGATGCGCGCGCTCTTCCCGCGGCGGCCACGCAGGTAATAAAGCTTCGCGCGGCGGACGCGGCCCTTGCGCACCACTTCGACGGAATCGACCAGCGGGCTGTAGACGGGGAACACGCGCTCCACCCCCTCGCCATAGGAGATCTTGCGGACCGTGAAGCTCTCGTTCAGGCCGGCACCCTGACGGGCGATGCACACACCCTCAAACGCCTGAAGGCGCTCGCGCGTCTTGGTCTGCTTGGCTTTTTCGTCATAGGTCGATTCCACAACCTTGACGTTCACTTTCAACGTGTCGCCGGGGCGGAATTCGGGACGGGGCTTGTCACCGCGCAGGGTATTCATCTGCTCGGCTTCGAGCTGTTGCAGGATATTCATTTCTTGTTCTCCGGCGGCGGCTTACGCGATTGGAAGGCGGGCCGTATACCGCATGGTTCGCCCTTTTCATAGAGGGCCCAGAGGTCAGGACGCCGCGCTTTTGTCACGGCTTCGGCCCGGGCACGCCGCCAGGCCGCGATTTCCTTGTGATTTCCACGAGTTAGAACATCCGGCACCGGCCGGCCCTCGAATATTTGCGGGCGGGTATAATGCGGATATTCCAGGAGGCCGTGTTCGAAACTTTCTTCCGCGGGCGAGTCTTCCGCCCCCAGAACGCCGGGGATCAGGCGGGTCGCCGCCTCGATCAGCGCCATCGCGGCGATTTCTCCGCCCGCCAGCACAAAATCGCCGAGCGACACCTCCTCCAGCCCGCGGGCCTCGATCACCCGTTCGTCCAGCCCCTCGAACCGGCCGCAGAGCAGAACAACACCGGACCCCGCCACCAGTTCACGCACGCGGGCCTGGGTCAGCGGCGCCCCGCGCGGGGTCAGATAGAGCGCAGGCCGGGCCGGGCCGGACTCGCGGGCGGCATCGATGGCCGCGGCCGCCACATCGGCCCGCATCACCATGCCGGGGCCACCCCCGGACGGTGTATCGTCTACCGAACGATGTTTGCCGTGACCGAAATCGCGGATATTCCGCACCTCCAGCGACCACAGGCCTTCACCCAGCGCCCGGCCGACCAGCGATTGGCCGAGCGGCCCCGGAAACATTTCGGGATAAAGGGTGAGGACGGTTGCGGCCCACATCACAGATCGAGCTTGAAGCCCTCATGGCTCTGGATGAAGCCAAGGCGGCGGTAAAAGAGGTGGGCGCGGGTACGCCGCTTGTCGGAGGTGAGCTGCACCAGCTTGCAACCGGCGGCCCTGGCCTGAGCAATCGCCTCCTTCATCAAAAGGGTGCCGATGTTCTGGCCACGCGCCTTTGACGACACCCGCACGGATTCGATGATGGCGCGCTTGGCGCCCTGCCGCGACAGGCCGGGAACATAGACGATCTGCAGGGAACCGATGATGTCCCCATCCTGCTCCGCCACCAGAATGCGGTTGTCCGGGCTTTTCGCCATGTCGTCGAAGGCGGCGGAATAAGCGGGCAGAAGATCGCCCTTGGCCTGTTCCCGCCCCTCCGCAATATCGTCATCGGCCAGAAGCGCGACCAGGGTTTGCAGATCGTCCTCGCGTGCATCGCGGAAGGTGATGTCGCTCATCTTGTGCCTCCTTCGCTGTCATCATCGCCGCCGCTTATTGGCGGCTCCGCGACGACGATGCGGTCCTCCTCCACCACCGGCACCACATCGCGGCTGAAGGGAAGGAAAACATTGTCGCCATCATCGCGCAAAATCTCGATCACGTCGCCGGCGCCGAAATTGTGCAGGCCGGAGACGGTTCCGATCAACCGGCCCGCTTCATCTTCGGCGCGCAGGCCAACCAGATCGGCGTGATAGAAGGCGCCCGTTCCGGCAGCGGGCATCGTGCTGCGCGGAACCCGCAATTCGGTACCGCGCAACGCCTCGGCCGCAGCGCGATCCGCCACACCGGCAAGACGCGCAATCGCTTCACCGGCGCCGGTGGCGCGCAAGTGTTCCACCACAAAGGCGCGGCCCTGCCCGTCGTTGAGCGGACCATAGGCGCCAAGCCCCTCGGGCGTTTCGGTGAAGGTTTTCACCCGCACCTCGCCCTTGAGGCCGTGCGCGCCGATCACGATGCCGAGGAGAACGTCGCGGGGCATGGCACCCGCAAATCCTTACGCGGCCGGAGCTTCTTCGCCGCCACCGGCAGCGGCGCCAGCAGCAGCGGCCGCCGCGGCGGCCCGTTCCTGTGCCTTCTTCTTCGGCTTGGCCTTTTCCGGGTTGTTCTTCTGAAGCGGCTTCAGGACGCCTGCATCGGCAAGGAAACGGTGCACCCGGTCGGTGGCGGTGGCGCCTTTTTCGATCCAGGCCTTGGCCTTTTCCACATCGAGCTTCAGACGGTCCGCATGATCCTTGGGCAGCAGCGGATTGTAGAAGCCGATCTTCTCGATAAAGCGGCCATCGCGCGGTTCGCGCGAATCCGCCACTACAACATTGTAGTGCGGACGCTTCTTGGTGCCGGCGCGCGCCAGACGGAGTTTCAGTGCCATGTCAAAGTCCCTTCGATAAATTCTGTCCCTCCTCCCCTGCGAAGCGGGGGAGGTGCTGAGCGAAGCGAGGCGGAGGGGGTAAACGTACACGCCCCCTCCACCGCGGTTCGCGGTCCCCCTCCCCCGTAAAAACGGGGGAGGAAAAGTTGGTCGCGGTCTTCACCGCTTGCCCCCCGGCAACAGGCCGGGCGGGATTTGCGGCATCTGGCCGCCCATCAGACCGGAAAGCCCGGCCGGCATGCGCCCGCCCATCTTTCCCATCTTCTTCATCATGTCCGACATCTGCCGGTGCATTTTCAAAAGCTTGTTGACGTCGCTGACCTCAACACCCGCGCCCGCCGCGATGCGTTTCCTGCGCGAGCCGTTGATCACATCGGGTTTTTCGCGTTCGCCGCGCGTCATCGACAGGATGATCGCTTCCTGCCGGGCGAGCAGCTTGTCGTCGAGACCGGCGGTCGCAAGCTGATCCTTCACCTTGGCGACACCCGGCAGCATCGCGAGCACGCCGCTCATCCCGCCGAGCTTTTTCATCTGGCGCAATTGCTCGGCCAGGTCGTTCATGTCGAAGGCGCCCTTCTTCATCCGGGCGGCGAGTTTTTCAGCCTTTTCGCGATCGAGCGTTTCGGCGGCCTTTTCCACCAGGCTGACGACATCGCCCATGCCGAGGATGCGGCCCGCGATGCGTTCGGGGTGAAAAGCCTCGATCGCATCGAGCTTTTCGCCGACACCCAGAAACTTGATCGGCGCGCCGGTGACATGGCGCATCGAAAGGGCGGCACCACCGCGCGCATCGCCATCGGCACGCGTCAAGATGATGCCGGACAGCGGCACGCGTTCATGAAACGATTTGGCGATATTGACCGCATCCTGACCGGTGAGGCTGTCGGCGACCAAAAGGGTTTCGTGCGGGCTGACCGCCGCCTTCACCTGCGCCACTTCGGCCATCAGGGCTTCGTCGATATGCTGACGGCCCGCAGTGTCGAGGATCAGCACGTCGTAACCGCCGACACGGGCCGAGGCGAGCGCGCGGCGCGCAATATCGACTGGCATCTGGCCCGCGACGATCGGCAAGGTGGGCACACCGGCCTGTTCGCCCAGAACCTTCAACTGTTCCATCGCGGCGGGACGATTGACGTCGAGCGAGGCCATCAGCACGCGCTTCTTTTCGCGCGTCTGCAGCATCATGCCGAGCTTGGCCGACGATGTGGTTTTGCCCGAGCCCTGCAGCCCGACCATGAGAATAGGGGCCGGCGCGCTGCCAAGGTCGAGGGCCGCATTTTCCGCGCCGAGCGTTTCCACCAGCGCGTCGTGCACGATCTTGACCACCTGCTGGCCCGGCGTGACGGAGCGGATCACCTCGCTGCCGACAGCGCGCGGACGCACGCGGGTGATGAAATCCTTCACCACCGGCAGGGCGACATCGGCCTCCAGGAGCGCGGTGCGGACTTCGGCCAGCGCCTCGTCCACATCGACTTCGCCAAGCGCACCGCGGCCACGCAGCCGGTCGAACACCGTGCCAAGACGCGATTGCAGGGATTCGAACATGCAAACTCCCAAACACGAACGCCCCAGGGGGCGCACCTGCGCTGCCTGGGGGCGATCCCGGGCCGCGCCCGGGACCGGAAGGCCTGTGGCGATCCGGATCGTGTGGCTTTAGGTCAGCGGCCGTTTGGAGTCAATTGCCGGGGAGCCAACGGACCGTCGGTTGACGGCCAGCAGGATCAGGGCGCCCGCGATGCCGGAGATCAGGCTACCCGACAGCACTCCCACCTTCAGCAGGTCCTGCAGGTCCGGCGCGGCAGGATAGGCCAGCAGGCCGATGAACAGGCTCATGGTGAAGCCGATACCAGTCAGCACGCAGACGCCATAGATCTGGGACCAACGGGCGGCGGGCGGCATCGGAACCAGACCGGTTTTCACCAGAGCGAACACTGTTCCAAATACGCCCGCCTGCTTGCCGACAAAGAGACCGGCGACGATGCCCAGGGTGACCGGGTGGGTGAGCGAGGCGAGCGAGAGATTGCCGAACGCCACCCCGGCATTGGCAAAGCCGAACAGTGGCACGACCAGAAAGGCAGAGACCGGCAGCAATGCGTGCTCCAGCCGGGCGAGCGGGCTCTGCCCCTCCCCCTTCACGCGCAACGGGATAGTGAAGGCCAGAGACAGCCCCGCCAGCGTGGCATGCACGCCGGAATGGAAGACGAACACCCACAGCGCCAGACCCAGAACCAGATAAGGCCACAGCCGCCTCACCCCGGCCCGGTTCAGCCCGTAAAGCGCGGCGAGACAGAGCGCCGCCCCGCCCAGCATCGGCAGCGACAGGCCGCCGGAATAGAACAGCGCAATGATCGCAACCGCGCCCATATCGTCGATGATCGCGAGCGCGGTCAGAAACAGCTTGAGCGAGGATGGCGCGCGGCGGCCGAGCAGCGCCAGCACGCCGAGCGCAAAGGCAATATCGGTTGCGGTGGGAATGGCCCAGCCGCGCAGAAGCTGCGGATCGGGATGATCGAAGGCGAGAAAGATCAGCGCCGGCACCGCCATGCCGCCAAGCGCGGCCGCACCGGGCAGAAGCCGCGCCCCCCAACTGGACAACTCACCCACCAGCATTTCGCGTTTGATCTCGAGCCCGATGACGAGAAAGAACAGCGCCATCAGCGCATCGTTGATCCAGTCATGCAGCGAGAGGCCGAAGAACTCCGCCTCCAGCGCGTGAAAATAATGCGGCGCCCATGGCGAATTGGCGACCACAAGGGCCGCAACCGCCGCCGCCATCAGGACGATGCCGCCTGACGCTTCCGCCTTCATGAATTCCGCCACCGCGCGCAGAGAGGCGCGTGCGGCGCGCATGATGAGGAGATTCACGGTTTCAATCCCAGCGCGCGGCGGAAATGGGCGAAGCTGAGCGCCCACATCGCGGCCTGTTCCGCATGGGTGGCGCCGGGACCATGGCCGCCGTCGGGGCTTTCGTAAAACCAGACGCGGTGATGCTGTGCCGCCATCTTCGCCGCCATCATGCGTGCGAAAACGGGCGTGACACGATCATCGCTGGTTTCGGTGATGAACAGGATGGGCGGATACCGCACACCGGCCTTCACGTTCTGGTAAGGCGAATATTTCTCGATCGTCTGGCGCATTTTGGGATCGGCGGGATCGCCATATTCCGCGATCCAGGATGCACCGGCGCCGTAATGGGTGTAGCGCAGCATGTCGATCAGCGGGCGCTGGCACACCACGGCGCCGAACAGTTTTGGCTGTTGCACCATGGCGGTGGTGACGAGCAGCCCGCCATTGGAGGCACCGACGATGCCGAGGCTCCACCGCGTGGCGAGATGATTGGTCTCAATGTCTTTCGCCACCGCTTCGAAATCATCGAAAGCGCGCTGGCGATGCGCGGTCAGAGCCGCCTGATGCCAGCGCGGGCCGAATTCGCCACCGCCGCGAATATTGGCGACGGCCATCGCCCCGCCCTTTTCGAGCCAGAGCTGGCCCGCCCCCAAGGGTTTGACCGGATCGTTCCAGTACCATGGCGTCAGCGAAACCTCGAACCCGCCATAGCCATAGAGAATGGTCGGGATGGGACCACGCGCCTTTTTCGGACGGATCAGGAAATAGGGGATTTTGGTGCCGTCGGCCGAAGTTGCCCAGCGCTGGCTGACGGCAAATTTGCTCGCATCGAAAAAGGCCTGTGTGGTCTGCAGTTTGCGGGGCGCATCCGTGCCGGTGGCGGCATAAAGTGTGGGGGGAACGAGAAAACTCTCGAAGGTGAAAAGCGCTTCCGGCCCCCAGTCATTGGCGGCCATGATGGCGGTCGAGCCATCCTTGGGCAGCGCCAGCACGGTGTCCGACCATTGGCCTCTCTCATGGCGGAAGGCGTGGATGCTTCCCGTCACATCGCGATAGATCGCGGCATAGACCGCATCGCGCCCCGCCGCGACATCGCCGATCATGCTGTGCGCATCCGGCGTGAAGAGCACATCGACACGCGGCATCCGGCTGGTAACGACGTAATCGATCACCGGGAAGGCAATCAACGAACCTTGCGCGATTGCGTGCTGACCGGACGGCGTCCAGCCATCGCGCAGGGTGGCGATGACGCGGCCGCCGCTGACGCCCTTCAGATCGGCGCCCTTCGGCAATGGCAATGGCAGCACCGTGCCATCCGGGCGGAGATAGAAATAATCGCTGTTGAAGAAATCGGTCCCGCGCACGATCAGCGGCACGGTGCCATATGGCCCATGGAAAACCGCAGGCCGGGCCCAGACATCGCCCCGCTTGCCCTCATAGACCGTCTGCGCGGTGGCGATGGGTTGCCCCCGCCGCCACAATTTGACGATGCGGGGGTAACCGGAATTGGTCAGCGACGCCGATCCCTGATCGGCGGCGAAGACGATGGTCTTGGCATCGAGATAGCGCGCGGTGGATTTGCCCAGCGGCAGGGAAAAGCCGCCCTTCACGAATGCGCGTTTGGCGGGATCATATTCGCGGATCACCACCGCATCGCCGCCATCGGGCGACAGCATCACGAGACAGCGTTCGAATTTGGCGGTGCAATCCGCGCCCTTCCAGACAAAGGGTTTGCCCGTCTGGCGGTCGAAGGCATCGAGATCGAACAGGGTCTGCCATTGCGGCTTGCCATGCAGATAATCGGCAACCGCCGCACGGCGCCACAGCCCGCGCGGATGATCCTTGTCCTGCCAGAAATTGCGCACATGATCGCCATGGAGCGTGACCTTGGCGATGCGGCCGGGCGCATTCAGCATCGCCAGCAAGGTGTCGCGGTCGCGCGCGAATGCCTTGCCCGCGGTGAGGTGACGCTTCGTCTTCTTCGTCTGGTCCTGCGCCCAGGCGAGCGCCTTTGCGCCATGAATATCGGCGAGCCAGAGATAGGGATCGGTGTCTGGAGCAGCGGCCTGTTTTGCAGCCACCCCCATGCCCGCAGACAGGCACAGAAACACCGCGGCCGCGCAGAGGGAACGAAACCGGATCACTTCAGCCCCAGTTTCTGCGCCAGATAGACAAAGGACAGGGCCCACATTTCCGCCGCCTGACGATGATCGGCGGCCGCGCTGTGGCCACCCTCCATATTCTCGTAAATGAGAACGTCGTGACCCGATTCAAGCATTTTCGCCGCCATCTTGCGGGCATGAACCGGGGTGACGCGATCATCGCTGGTGGCGGTGATGAAGAACACCGGCGGATAGGCGATACCGGATTTCAGATTCTGATACGGCGAGTAAGAGAGAATGATTTCGCGCATCGCGGGATCGTCCGGATTGCCATATTCCGCCGCCCAGGACGCACCGGCGCCAATTTTGGTATAGCGGATCATGTCGATCAGCGGCACCTGGCACACCACCGCGCCGAACAATTCGGGAGCCTGTGTCATCGCCGCCGTCACCAGCAGCCCGCCATTGGAGCCGCCCATGATGCCGAGGCTTCTGGGCGTCGCGAAGCCGCGGCGAATAAGATCGTTCGCCACCGCGATGAAATCATCGAAGGCGCGCTGGCGGTTGATGGTCAGTGCCGCTTCATGCCAGGCCGGGCCGAATTCGCCGCCGCCGCGGATATTCGCCACCACGAAATTGCCGCCACGCGACAACCACAACAGGCCGAAATTGGCCGAATAGGTGGGATTGAGCGAAACCTCGAAGCCGCCATAGCCATAAAGCACGGTTGGGCGGGGACCATCGCCCTTGGGGCCCACCAGAAAATAGGGAATACGCGTGCCGTCTTTCGACACCGCTTCGAATTGCCGCGTTTCAAGCCCCGCCGCATCGAAACGGGCGGGCAATGCGCGGATCGGTTTGGGTGTGCCCGCACCATCATCGGCAAAGAGCGTGGGCGGGATCAGATAGCTTTCGAAACTGAAGAACGCCTCAGGCCCGGTTTCATTGGCGGAGATGACGCCGGCCGAACCGCCATCGGGCAGCGGCAGCGTCAATTCCTGCCACGTGCCCGTTGCGGTGGGCGTGAAGCGGTGGACCGCGCCGGTGACATTGGTGTTGATCACGGCATAAACCGCATCGCGCCCGGTTGCGACCGCATCCACGGCCTGCCGCGCGCGGGGCTGAAACAGGATCTGGGGCTCCGTGCCATCGGGTTGGCAGGCGATCAGCGCGCCTTGCGGCAATGGGTTTGCGCTTCCTGCCGGTGTCCAATCCTGCCGCAGGGTGGCGATCAGATGGCCGGCAACCGCGCCCTTCACATCCGCAGAGCGTGGCAGCGCCACAGGATCGAGCGTGTTATCGGCACGCAGCAGAAAACAATCGGTCTCGAAAAAACTGACATAGCGTAGGATCAGCGCGATGGGGGCGCCCCCGCGACGAACATCGCCATGGCTGACATAAGGCGCCACCAGCATGTCTTCCGTGCGGCCTTCATAAAGGGTTCGTGCTTCGCCGCCGCCCCGCCGCCACAGCTTGACGATGCGCGGATAGCCGGAAGCCGTCAGCGTGCCGGGGCCGAAATCGCTCGCGAACAAAACCCGGTCGTCATCCAGCCAGGCCAGATTCGTTTTCGCTTCGGGGAGCGTGAAGCCATCTTTGACGAAGCTGCGGCTGGCGAGATCGAATTCGCGCACCACATGGGCATCGCCGCCACCGCGCGACAGGCTAATCAGCGCGCGGGCAAGGCCGGGGGCGCAGATTGCGCCATGGAACACCCAGGGCTCGCCTTCCGCCTTGGCCAGCGCATCGACATCGAGCAGGATTTCCCAATCCGGCGTTTGCGTTTTGTAGCTTTCGAGGCTGGTGCGCCGCCAGATTCCCTTCGGATGGGTGGCGGATTGCCAGAAATTGAACACCTGCCCCCCGCGCAACGCGCCAAACGGAATCCGGTCTTCCGCATCCAGCACCGCGAGGATCGCCGCTTCGTCTGCCACATAGCGGGGATCGGCCTGCAGTTTTTTCCGCGCGGTGTCGTTCTGCGCCCGGACCCAGGCGAGCGCATCGGTGCCATGCACATCTTCCAGCCAGAGAAAAGGGTCGTCTGTTTGATCGCCGGTCACGAAGGTTCCGTTGCGTTGCGGTGAGGAACCCCTGAATACCGGCAAACGCCCGGCAATGGCAAAATCCGGGGTTGCACCCTATAAGGCGGCCATGATCGCCTTCCTCAAGATGCATGGCCTCGGCAATGATTTCGCCGTGTTCGACGCGCGGGAGACCGGGTTTTCGCCCGATTCCGCGCTGGCACGCGCGCTTGCCGACCGGCGCACCGGTATCGGCTGCGACCAGCTGATCGTGATCGCGCCGCCCGCAAATGGCGCCGATGCCACCATGCGCATCTTCAATGCCGATGGCGGCGAGGTGGAATCCTGCGGCAATGCCGCGCGCTGTGTCGGCCGTCTTCTGCTCAGCGAAAGCGGCAAAGAGATGATCCGGCTGGAAACCGCGGGCGGTCCGCTTCAATGCCGGGCGTGGGAGAACGGCCTTGTCGAAGTGGATATGGGGCCGCCGCAATTCGGCTGGCAGCAGGTTCCCCTGTCGCAAGCGATGGAGACGGAACAATTCCGCTTCGAGGCCGCGGGTGAACAGATCGAGGCCAGCGCCCTTTCGATGGGCAACCCGCATTGCGTGATCTTCACGAAGGACGCCGAAACCGCGCCCGTGGCCAGCCTGGGCCCGAAGATCGAGACCCACCCGCTGTTCCCGGCGCGGGTAAATGTGGAATTTGTAACAGTTCTGTCCCCCACCCGGCTTCGGATGCGGGTGTGGGAACGTGGTGCCGGGATCACACGCGCCTGCGGCACCGGCGCATGCGCGGCCGCGGTGGCTGCGGCACGGCGCGGACTTGCGGAGCGCGCGGTGGATGTGGTGCTGGATGGGGGAACCTTGCATATCGCCTGGCGCGCGGCGGACGGCCATGTGCTGATGACGGGACCGGCCACGTTGAGCTTCCGCGGCGAGATCGATCTGGAACGCTTTGCGCCATGAGTCTGGAGATCGTCACTTTCGGCTGCCGCCTGAACGCCTATGAATCCGAGGCGATCCGCCTGCGTGCGCAGGAAGCGGGGCTGGACAATGCGATCATCTTCAACACCTGCGGGGTGACGGGCGAGGCTGTGCGCCAGTCGCGCCAGGCCATCCGCAAGGCGCGCCGCGAAAACCCGGGCGCGAAAATCATCGTCACCGGCTGTGCCGCGCAGATCGAGCAGGACACCTATGCCGCGATGGGCGAAGTGGATGCGGTGCTGGGCAATGCGGAAAAGCTCAGCGCCGACAGCTATCGCGATCTGGGCCACGCGGAACGGGTGCGGGTGAACGACATCATGAGCGTGCGGGAAACCGCCGCCCAGTTCGTGGACAGTTTCGAGGGCCGTACCCGCGCCTTTCTGCAGGTACAGAACGGCTGCGACCACCGCTGTACCTTCTGCATTATTCCGTTCGGACGCGGCAATTCCCGCAGCGTGCCGCCGGCCGATGTGGTCAGCGAAGCAAAGCGGCTCTGCGCGCACGGCTTTGCCGAACTGGTGCTGACCGGCGTGGACATGACCGCCTATGGCGCGGACCTTGCCGGAACACTGCAACTTGGCACGCTGGTGCGCGAAATCCTGAAACAGGTGCCGGAACTGCAACGCCTGCGCCTGTCCTCCATCGATTCCATCGAGGCCGATGCGGACCTGATGCGCGCGATTGCGGAGGAAGAACGGCTGATGCCGCATTTCCACCTTTCGGTGCAGGCGGGCGACAACATGATCCTGAAGCGGATGAAGCGCCGCCACGCCCGCGAAGACACCATCGCCTTTTGCGAGGCGGTGCGGCGAATCCGCCCCGATGCCGCCTTCGGCGCCGATTTCATTGCCGGGTTCCCGACCGAAACCGAAGCGATGTTCGAGAATACGCTGAAACTGGTGGACGAAGCGGGACTGACGGCCCTGCACGTGTTCCCGTTCAGTCCGCGCAAAGGCACGCCCGCCGCGCGGATGCCGCAACTGCCCCGCCCGATCGTCAAGGAACGGGCCGGCCGCCTGCGCGCCAAGGGCGAGGCCGCGATGGCCGCACGGCTTTCCGCCATGGTGGGCAGCGTGCAGGAGATTCTGCTGGAAAAGCCGGATAGCGGGCGCACCGCCTGTTTCGCGCCTGTGACCCTTGGCAGCAGCGACGGCGCCCGCCAGGCGGGAACCACAATCCGCGCCCATATCACAGGCGCAACAACAACCCATCTGATGGCCGCATGATCAGAACATTCGGGGAAAAGCCACCGCCACCCACCTTCATGGAGCGGCTAAGCGCCGGGCTTTCGCGCAGCGCCGCCAATCTGGGCGGCAACATCACCGGCATCTTCGCCAAGAAGAAGCTGGACGCCGAAACCCTGGAACAGCTCGAAGAAGCCCTGATCCGCGCCGATCTGGGCGCCGCAACCGCGGCGCAACTGGCCGCCGCCGTGGGCAAAGGCCGCTACGACAAGGAAATATCGGAAGACGAAATCCGCACCGTGCTGGCCGAGGAGATCGCCAATATCCTGCGGCCGGTGGAGCATCCGCTCTCCATCGATGGTTCGGCGCGGCCCTTCGTCATTCTGGTGGCGGGGGTGAACGGCACCGGCAAGACCACCACCATCGGCAAGCTGGCCAAATTCCTGGCCGATGAGGGGCGCAAGGTGGTGCTGGCCGCGGGCGACACCTTCCGCGCCGCCGCGATCGAGCAGCTTCAGATCTGGGGCGACCGCACCGGAGCCGAAGTGGTGGCCCGCAATGCCGGCGCCGATGCGGCGGGCCTTGCCTTCGACGCCATTGAGCGGGCGCGGGCCACGGGCGCCGATGTGGTTCTGATCGACACCGCAGGCCGGCTGCAGAACAAGGCCGGGCTGATGGCGGAACTGGAAAAAATCGTCCGCGTGATCAAGAAGCTGGATCCGGCCGCACCCCACGCCGCCCTTCTGGTGCTGGACGCCACCACCGGCCAGAACGCGATCTCGCAGGTCGAGGCGTTCAAAGCGACCATTCCGTTGACCGGCCTTGTCATGACCAAGCTGGATGGAACCGCAAAAGGTGGGATTCTGGTGGCGCTGGCCGCCAAGTTCGGCCTGCCGATCCACTTTATCGGCGTGGGCGAGGCGGCAGAGGATTTGCAACCATTTCAGGCGCAGACTTTCGCGCGCGCCCTGATCGGAGCAAGCAGGTGACGGCAGATGAGTGATGTGATCGCGGCACACCCGCCCCTTTCGCCGGGCAAAAGACTGGCGCTGGATCTGGGGCCGCTGCTGCTGTTCTTCGCCGCCTTTGAGATGGCCGGCATTTATGTCGCCACCGGCGTTTTCATGGTGGCGATCCTGATTGCGCTTGGGGTGGGCTATTGGCTGGAACGGCGGCTGGGCGTGATGCCGCTGTTCACCGCGTTCCTGGTGCTGGTGTTCGGTGGACTGACGATTTATCTGAAGAACGATACCTTCATCAAAATGAAGCCGACCGTACTTTACGCGCTGTTTGGCTTCACGCTGATCGGCGGACTGAAATTCAACCGTCTGTTCATCAAATACATCTTCACGCAAGCCTTCGATCTGACCGAAGAAGGCTGGCGCAAGCTGACCTGGCGCTGGGGCCTGTTCTTTCTCTTTCTTGCGGTTCTGAACGAGATCGTGTGGCGGAGCTTCTCGACCGAGGTCTGGGTCAATTTCAAGGTCTGGGCGGTGCTGCCGATCTTCGTCGTGTTCGCACTTGCGCAAACGCCCCTGGTGCAGAAATACGAATTGCGCCGGGACGAAAATTAGAATGAAACCAGGATTCCGCTGAATCCGCTCTTGCGCCAATACCCTGACAGGCGATCACCGCGCGCGGCGCGCGTTGCCGGTTTCGCCGGGCGGATTTGCGAACGGCGCGAAATGCGTATCGTCTTTCGTCTGATGGTAGTGATTGAGCGCCCAATGCACGCTGGGGAACGCAATCTCCGTCCACGGAATGTCGTCCCAGGCAAAGAGTTGCACCGCTTCGCTTTCCGGCCCGGCCGCAATATGCGGTGCACCCAATCTGGCGCGATACATCAATTGCACCTGACTGATGCGCGCAACGCTGTAAACGGCCAGTAAACGATCCAGCACGATATCGGCACAGGCTTCTTCCATCGCTTCGCGGCGCGCACCGTCTTCGGGTGTTTCATTTTCTTCCAGATAACCGGCAGGAAGTGTCCAATAACCTTTGCGCGGCTCTATGGCGCGGCGGCACATCAGAATGCGCCCTTCGTGCACAACCACAGAGCCGACAACGATTTTCGGATTGGTGTAATGGATGTGACCACATTGGCCGCAGACATAGCGTTCTACGGTTTCGCCCTGGGGAAATTTGCGAACAAAATGCGGACCCGGTGCGGGGGGAAAGAATTTTCGGTCGTCAGACATGGAACGAACTGTGCCGCAAGCGGCGGGGTGGCGAAAGGCGCGAAACGCATTGCAAGCAAAGATTCATTCCAGAGAGCAAAGATTCAGCCGGTCCGGTGCGCAGAAAGAGTTGTCGCCGCGCCATTCTTTCGTCTAAGGTCTCGGCCGCGCGGGCCAAGCGCGGCGTTGATCCGATGTAACGCGGAAAGTCTTCTTCATCGGCCGGTGCACACGAAACGAGCGTTGGCAGAATTGCGGTGCTCGTCCGGGCTTAGGGGTGGTTCATGACGTCCAAAGGTCCTCGCAGACCGAACGGGGGGTTCGAGCTGGCAGAAGCCCCGTCGCATCTTATCCGGCGTTGTCAGCAGTATTTCGGCGATCTCTATGCACGCGAAGCGGGATCGAGCGAATTGACCAAACAGCAATTCACCGTGCTTGCCGCATTAGAAGGCAATGACGGCATCAGTCAGACCGCGCTGGTGGAAACCACCGGCATCGACCGTTCGACCTTGGCCGAAATGGTAAGACGGATGCTGGACAAGGGATTGGTCACGCGCGAACGCACCGAAGAAGATGCACGCGCCAATGCCGTTGCCATCAGTTCTGCCGGCCGCAAGGCGCTGCGTGTTGCACGCAACGCGACGGACCGGGCGGAGCGTGCGCTGCTGGAAGCGCTGCCGCCGGCGGAGCGCACGCGCTTTGTCCGCTCACTCGCGACAATCGCATCCGCAGCCGGAACGCTCGGCGAAGAACCCGTTGCCGCCAAGCCGCGGCGCAAAGCCCGCCGCCGCCACAACTGACAGGGCGCAAGGGACAGCGGGCACCTCCCCGCGCCTGTTACCCTAAGAGCCTGAATCTAAACCCGGATATCGATCAAACTGCCCGGCGGCCGGGGCCGTTCCGGCGGCGCGTCGGCCGCCTGTACCGCAGCTTCCGCAGCGGGTGTTTGCGCCGGTGCCGCATCGAAAGCCGGTGGTGAAAACGCGGCCGGTTTTGTTGCTGTTTGCGGTTTGAAGATATCGACCTCACGCAAGGCACCGGAAAATCCGGCCGGCTGCGGCTTCTGCGCGCCATGGGATACAGCCTGGGATGCGGCCTGTGCGGCGAGAAGATTGGCGTTGCTGATCTGCATGCGCCAAAGATTTCAGAGATTGTTTACCAAACTCTCAACGGATCAGGGGGCAGGTGTATTCTCTCGCGTCAGCCGTTTGGCATCGGCGATGGCCGGCAGAAGATCGCCCGTGAATTTTCCGTCATCCGTCAGCGCACCGACGATCCGTGCACGCACGATCCCCTGTCCGTCGATGACGAAGGTTTCCGGCACGCCATAGATGCCCCATTCGATGCCGGCATCGCCGCTGGCATCGAGGCCGATACGCGAAAAGGGATTGCCCATCTCAGCCAGGAAGGCGCGCGCGTTCGCAGGCTTGTCCTTGTAGACGAGACCGAACAGCGCGATGGATTTGTCTTCAGCCAGCCGGTCCAGCAGCGGTGCCTCCACCCGGCAGGGCGCGCACCACGAGGCCCAGACATTCAGGACCGTGACGCGGCCTTGCGCGAAATCGGCCGGTGCGAGGCCAGGCGCCACCTGATCGAGCCCCGGAAGGGTGACGGCCGGAACAGGTTTGTTCACCAGCACGGACGGCAATTCGTTCGGCGCGTGCGGGCGGACCAGGCCATAAAATAGCGCCACCGCCAGAACGGCGAAGGCCAGCGCCGGAATAATATAAAGCAGCCGTTTCAAACTTTGCCCGCTTCCAGCCGCGCAAGACGGGCCCGTGCCCGGCGATATTGCGCAAGCGAAATCCCGATTGCGGCGCCAAGCCCCAGCAGCGACACCGCATAAGCCGGCCAGACAAAGGCGGCATAACCGCCCATGGCGAAAAACGCATTCACGCGGCACCGCCTTCCGCCAGGATCAGGCTGCGCGCACGGCGGGCAAGAATCTCCGTCCGTATACGCACAATCCACAGGGTGAAGAACAACAGCGTGTAGCCAAGCGCCATGAGGAACAGCGGCCACAGAAACACCGCCGCAATCGACGGGCCGCCGGCGCGGATGATGCTTTCGCCCTGATGCAGGGTGGTCCACCAGCGCACGGAGAATTCGATGATCGGCAGGTTCACCGCGCCGACAATGGCGAGAACGGCGGTGGCGCGCGCGGCGGGGACTTCATCCTCGATCGCGTTCCACAGCGCGATATAGCCGAGATAAAGGAACAGCAGGATCAGGAACGAGGTCAGCCGCCCGTCCCACACCCACCACGCCCCCCACATCGGCTTGCCCCAGAGCGAGCCGGTGATGAGCGCAAGCGCGGTGAAGAGCGCACCCAGCGGGGCCGCCGTCTTGGCCGCGAGATCGGCCAGCGGATGCCGGTTGATGAGACCGATCGCGGCCGACAGCGCCATCAGCGCATAGATCATCATCGCGCACCACGCCGCCGGTACGTGCACATACATGATGCGCACCGTGTCGCCCTGCTGATAGTCGGGGGGCGAGGCGATCAGCCCGAGATAGAGCCCCGCCGCCAGCAGCAGGCCGGCAGCCACGGCGAGCCAGGGCAGGACCCTGCCGCTCAAAGCCATGAACCGCGCCGGATTGGCGTATTGGAACATCGAAAATCCTTCTGGTGGCCCGGACTATAAGGCAGAGGAGCGTGCCGTCAGCCTGCGAGATTGGGCCGCACGGCAAAGGCGGTAATGAATGGCGACACGATGACGGCCACGAAAGAAAAGGCACACAAAAGCCCGAACGCCCCGTTGGATAACCCGTTAAGCGCGGCGGAAATGGCGCCGGCCCCGAAAATCAGCGCCGGTGTGACCAGCGGCAGGACCAGAAGCGGCAGGATCAGCCCACCCCGGCGCACCGGCAAGGTCAGGCTGGCGCCGACGGCTCCGATGGCGCTGATGGCCGGTGTGCCGATCAGAAGCGAAAGCACCAGTGCCGGATAGGCCGCGGGGGGCAGGCCGTAAAGAAGACCCAGCAGCGGCGACACGACCGTCAGCGGCAGGCCGGTGGTGAGCCAGTGCGCCGCGATCTTGGCAAAGGACGCGGCTTCGAGCGGCAGGGGCGAGAGCGCGATCAGATCGAGCGAGCCATCCTCGTAGTCGGCCTGAAACAGCCGGTCGAGCGACAGAAGGGCGGCAAGAAGGGCTGCCGACCACACCACCCCGCCCGCCACCTTGGCCAGCAATTTCAGATCCGGCCCGATGCCGAGCGGGATCAGCGCCGCCATGACGATGAAAAAGGCCAGCGCCAGCATCGCACCGCCACCGGCGCGGAAGGCGAGCCGGATGTCGCGGCCAAGAAGGGCGACGAACGCGCTCATGCCAGACCCAGCCGCAACTGCGCGCAGTCGAGGTCCAGCCCCTCATGCGTGGCGACGATGGCGATGCCGCCGCCTGCGCAATGCTCGGCGATCATCGCGGTAACAAGCGCCTTGCCTGCGTGATCGAGCGCCGCCAGCGGCTCGTCGAGCAGCCAGAGCGGGCGGGCGCAAAGCCGCAACCGGGCAAGCCCCACCCGCTTCTTCTGTCCGGCGGACAGATATTGCGCCGGTAGATCGGCGACGCGGGCAAGCCCAGCCCAGGCGAGCGCGGCATCGAGATCGCCCGCCGCGCGATAAAGGGCGGCATAGAAGGCCAGATTTTCCCGCGCCGTCAGTTGAGACTTCAACGCCTCGCGATGGCCGATGAAGCCGATATAAGGCCCGCGCAGATCGGCATCGGCGGTCCCGCCGCCATCCTTCATCCGCAGGCGGATGGTTCCGGCACTGGGGCTGAGAAAACCGGCCAGGATGCGCAGGAGCGTGGTCTTGCCGGCGCCATTGGCCCCTTCGATGCAAAGCGGCCTTCCCGCCAAGGCCGAGAACGACAGGTCGCGAAACAACACCCGCTCCCCCCGGATGGAGGCGAGGTTTGCAACATCGAGCTGTGAAATCGGAAGCACGGCAGGTGCGATCCTCATCCCGCGGCAGGCATGAGGGTTATGGGGCCCGCCCTTCGCCCATGTCGAGAGACAGGTGCGAAGAGACGGGCCCGAAGGAACACTTAACCCGCGATATATTGCGCGCCGTTGACCGTCATGGTGGCGCCGGTGATGAAGGCCGCATCCTCGCTGGCGAGGAACACGGTCATTTTCGCGATCTCATCCGCCTTGCCGAGACGGCCGATCGGAATGGTGGCGATGATGCCTTCCAGCACCTTTGGCGGCACTGCCTGCACCATTTCGGTGTCGATATAACCGGGGCAGATCACATTGACGGTGACACCCTTTTTCGCGGTTTCCTGGGCCAGCGCCTTGGTAAAGCCGATGATGCCGGCCTTGGCAGCGGAATAATTGGTCTGCCCCATCTGCCCCTTCTGGCCGTTGATGGAGGAGATGTTGATAATGCGGCCGTGGCCGCGTTCGCGCATGCCGTCGATCACATTGCGGCACATGTTGAACATGGAATCGAGGTTGACCGAAACCACCTGGCGCCACTGCTCCGCCGTCATCTTGTGCAGCATCGCATCGCGGGTGATGCCGGCATTGTTGACCAGCACCGAAACCGGACCCAGCGCGGCTTCCACCGCCTTGATCCCCGCCTCGCTGGCGGCGAAATCGCCCACATCCCATTTGAACACGGCAATGCCGGTATCCGCCTTGAACTTCTGCGCGGCCTCGTCATTGCCACCATAATTGGCGGCAACCGTGTAGCCCGCATTCTTCAGGCCCACGGAAATGGCAGCACCAATCCCCCGCGTGCCGCCCGTCACCAATGCCACTTTCGTCATAAAAGCTCCTGCTGATCCCCAAAATCCAAAACCCAGTCACACAACGCGTGTCCGTCGTACGCGTCGCTCAACGCTCCACGTCTTACTCTGATGCGTTTCGCTTAGCGCTCAACGTATCCTTACTCCGGCGCGTGTCGCTCAACGCTCCACGTCTTACTCTGAAGCGTTTCGCTTAGCGCTCAACGCACATTGCAATGCCCATGCCACCGCCGATGCAGAGCGTGGCGAGGCCCTTCTTCGCATCGCGCTTCTGCATTTCATGCAACAGTGTGACCAGAACGCGCGCACCGCTGGCGCCGATCGGATGGCCGATGGCAATCGCACCGCCATTCACGTTCACTTTGCTGGTGTCCCAGCCCATATCCTTGTTCACCGCGCAAGCCTGTGCGGCAAAGGCTTCGTTGGCTTCGATCAGATCGAGGTCCTTCGCATCCCAACCCGCCTTCTTCAGCGCAGCGCGCGAGGCCGGAATCGGCCCCGTGCCCATGATCTTCGGATCGACGCCGACACTGGCCCAGGATTTGATGGTCGCGAGTGGCTTCAGCCCGCGCTTCTTCGCCTCGCTCGCCGTCATCAGCACCACGGCCGCGGCCCCGTCATTGATGCCGCTGGCATTGGCGGCGGTGACCGTGCCGTCTTTCTGGAAGGCGGGCTTCAGGCCCGAAATCCCTTCATAGGTCACGCCGTCGCGGATGAATTCATCGGTATCGACGATACGCTCGCCCTTACGCTCCTTCACCGCGACCGGGACGATTTCATCCTTGAAGCGGCCGGATTTGCGCGCGGCCTCGGCCTTGTTCTGCGAAGCGACGGCGAATTTGTCCTGCTGTTCGCGGGTGATCTGCCATTCGCGGGCGACGTTCTCGGCCGTGACGCCCATGTGATAGCCATTGAAGGCATCCCACAGCCCGTCCTTGATCATGGTGTCGATGAAGCTGGTATCGCCCATCTTGGTGCCGGAGCGCAGATGAGAGGCGTGCGGTGCCTGGCTCATCGATTCCTGGCCACCGGCCACCACGATCTGCGCATCGCCATTGACGATCTGCTGAAAGCCGAGCGCCACCGCACGCAGGCCGGACCCGCAGAGCTGATTCACCACCCAGGCGGGTGTTTCGACCGGAAGGCCCGCCTTGATGGCGGCCTGACGGGCCGGGTTCTGGCCCTGCGCCGCGGTCAGAATCTGGCCCATGATGACCTCATTCACATCCGCAGGCGCCACATCGGCCCGTTTCAGCACCTCCCCGATCACGGTTCTGCCCAAATCATGCGCGGGGACATTGGCAAATGCGCCGTTGAACGAGCCCACCGGGGTGCGCGCTGCCGAAACGATGACCACTTCTTCCATTGATATCTCCAAATGTGGCGTTGCTGCCTTGCAGTGAAAAATGACGCGAATGCGAGCTTCGGTAAACCGCTGAGAATCACGGTTTGATTCCAATACCTTATTACCCCCCTTGGGCGGCCAGGCTGGTTGCGGGTGCGCAAAAGGCACTGGACAGGGCGGAGAGAGGGGTGCTCAGCTAGCGTTCTGGGATGGCGCGGGCGTCCGCCTGCGAAACGCTTGGACAGACAGGTTTATTGTGAGCGAAGAGCAAAAAGAGGGCGCGACGCCCATTATCATCAAGAAATATGCGAACCGCCGTCTCTACAACACCCAGACATCGAGTTACGTGACACTCGATCATCTGGCCCAGATGGTGAAGGACGGCCAGGAATTCGAAGTCCGCGACGCCCGCACCGGCGAAGACATCACCAGATCCGTCCTGACACAGATCATTTTCGAGGAAGAGGCCAAGGGCCAGAACCTGTTGCCGATTCAGTTTCTGCGCCGCCTGATCCGGTTCTATGGCGACAGCCTGCAGGCCTTTGTGCCGGGCTATCTCGACATGAGCATGGAGAGTTTCACCAAGAACCAGGACGCGATGAAGAACCGCATTGCCGAAGCCTTTGGCGGCGGCACCACAGCGATCGAGGCGCTGACCCGGCAGAACCTTGCCATGTTCGAACGCGCGATGAAGATGTTCCAGCCCTTTGCCCCCGGCATGCAAAACCCGCGCGCCGCGGCGAACGAGCCGCCGCACGCCAATGGCGCACCCGAAACGAAGGCCCGGCCATCGGAAGACATTGCCGAACTGAAAAGCGAGATCGAACAGATGCGCGCGCAACTGGCCGAACTGGCGCGCGAGCGGAAGTAGCGAATCCCGC
>JAFKEW010000006.1:0-2783 GCA_017308375.1 Alphaproteobacteria bacterium | reverse complement strand
CCGTGACTGTGCATCGTGCATGCGGTGTTTCAAGCAGCCACATCGCGCACGATTATGATCTGATTAACCTCCCCGCATAACACTGGAATTGCGTCCATTGGGGAGGAGATCATGATTTCGAGAGCGCTTCTTATCGTTGTCGGAGCGGCGCTGCTTTTTCCTGTTTCGGCACTGGCCCAGGACAACAATTTCTTTGCAGGCTTCGACCTCTCCGCAGGATGGGCTTCCGGATCGTCCAGTACGACGAACGGCGGCGCGGCCTTTGCGGGCGGCGGTGTGGTCAACAACGTGCATTTCGATAAAACGATCGGATTGGGAGGTCACGTTGGATACAAGCTCGATTCCGCCCTGTCCGCATTCATCAGTTACCAGCATGTTCGAGGCGGCGTGAGCTGGGATGCAAACTTTCCCCTTATTGGCGCCGTTTCCGACTTCCGCGGTCACGCAATCAGCAACGCGATCATGGGAAATCTGGGCTATGATTGGGCGCTTTCCGATTTAACTTCCATTGAAGCGAGCATCGGGCTCGGCCTGTCGATCAATTCTCTGTCGAACATCGTGGAAACCGACGGGCCGACAGGTCTCTTCCTCTCAGACGTGGCAGATCACAGCCGTATAAGCCCGGCCGCGCAAATCGGGATCGGGCTCCAGCATAAGATTACAGCACATCTGGCGTTGGGCCTGAATGCTGCAATCGGCTACACGGGCGGCTTCGAAACCGGGGATACGCGAAGCGGAAATCTGGGCATTACATCGATAACGCCCTATGGCATCGATCACGTATGGCGCGCCAGCATCGGCGCGTCCGTCAAACTGGAACTCTAAGGATCGGCTAAGCCATCCAGTCCGGCTTCAACTGCGGCTCGCCGAAATGGAAGCCCTGGAAATAATCGACGCCGAAACTTTCCAGCATCTGGGCATCCTCGGCGGAACCGACCCATTCGGCCACCGTTTTCAGATCGAAATTCTTCGCGAGATCGACCAGCGTGCGCACGAAAATCTGGTTTTCGGGCGAGGTGGAAAGATCGCGCACATAGGCGCCATCGATCTTCACCATGTCCACCCTGAGCATCTGCAGATTGCGGAATGAGGTGTAGCCGGCGCCGAAATCATCGATCGCGACGCGACAGCCCATCTCGCGCAATTGCGAGACAAAGCGCGCATTCTCTTCGAAATGATGCAGCGCCGCGGTCTCGGTCAATTCCACGATGATGCGCCGGGCGACCGTGTGATTGTTCTGCACATACTGGATGAAGGAGTGCAGCCAGGACGGATCGCCCGACGTGGTGCCGGAAACATTCACCGCCAGCACGAGATCGGAATGGGCATGAAGGGCCGCCACCGTCATTTCCAGCGCATGGCGATCGACAAGGCGCACCAGCCCCAATTGTTCGGCGGCGGGAACGAACTGGCCCGCACTCGCGATGGTGCCGTCGGGCCGGGTCATGCGCAGCAGACATTCGTAATGAACGGGTTTGCGGGTCCTGGCCTCGACAATCGGCTGATAGGCGAACACCAGCCGCTTGTCTTCCAGCGCGGCCACCACCTCATCGGCAATCGCCATCAGCCGGAGCCGCGCGGTTTCGAGCTGCGGCGATTTCGCGTAGACGGCAAACCCGTCGCGGCCGGAACTGCGGGCGCGCTCCAGCGCCTCCTCCGCGCGCAGCATCGCCTCCTGGCTTGAGGCCGCACCAGACGGCAGCCTGACCGCGCCGACCGAAATCGTCGCCGACACCTTGCCGGCATGCGTTTCGATCACCTGCTCGCGGGTAACGCCGCGCAACCGGTCGGCCACCAGGGCGATTTCACGCTCGCTGCAATTGGTCAGGATGACGCCGAGTTTGTTGCCGGCGATACGGCCCACCACATCGCTTGCCCTGAGCGCGCGCGCGATGCGCTCACCCACGGCCACGATCACCTCATCGGCGGCATCGAAACCATAGGTGTCGTTGATCATCTTCACGCGGTCGATGGAGGCGACGAGAAAGGCGCAATGCAGATTCTGCGCGCGCGCGGCATCGATCGCCTGTGCCAGTTCCGCCCGCAGCGCATTGCGGTTGAGATGACCGGTCAGTTCATCGCGCGTGGCAAGATATTCGAGACGCTGGATTTCGCGCTTTTCTTCGGTCCGCGCCCGGAGCACACCACACAGGCGTTCGGTTTCGCCCGTGTGTCCGGCAATGCGCACACCGCGCATGAAAAACCACACCGGCCCCAATGCGGACGCCACTTCAAATTCGAGTTCGAACGAACTGTCGCTAGGTCCGCGCATTTCGATCAGTTCGGTCAGCCGTTGCCGGCCTTCGGGGCTCATCCAGCTTTTGAAGGCGTGGCCCTGCTTCAGCCGTTCGGCATCGGGATGCAGATTGAGGATTTCGCGCGCACCATCCCAGATGATCGCATCGCTCGCCATCAGCCAATCGAATGCGGCCACGCGCGCGCCCTGCAACGCCAGCTTCAACCGATCCGCATCGTGTCGCTGTGCCAGCGAGCGAAGATCGTCTTCCTGCCCTTCGGCGCGCGGGTTTGTGAGCACTTGACCACCATCCCAGGCCGGTTTTGCGGCCTTTCGGACGATCATTGCGTCGGGCGCTTAAAAAACTCGTAACTGTTGAGGCAAATGCAGCGGAAAAGCCGCTGGCCCGTTCGTTGCGTTAAGATTTGGTTATGACGCGAGTCGGCGCATCCCGGATGGTTCCCGTTTTTGCCGCGCAAAGGGCGGCAAAAGGGCCTGCGCGCGTGGAAAATTCCAGCGCGAGCGCGAATGCAAACGGTGAATATCG
>JAFKEW010000005.1 GCA_017308375.1 Alphaproteobacteria bacterium | reverse complement strand
TGGTGCTCGGCTCCGAAGGGTCGGGCATTCGCAGGCTGGTGCGTGAGCGTTGCGATGTGACCGCGACGATCCCGATCCTGCCGGGGATGGAGAGCCTGAACGTCTCCAACGCCGCGGCCGTGGCGCTTTACGAACTCAGGCGTTCCTGATCCGCCTTCGCCAGTTCCAGTTCCTGTTTCAGCGGGCGGCTGGCCATCCAGTAACAGAAGCCGCCGATCAACCCGACCACGCTGCCGAACAGGAGCGCGTAGCGCAGCGAATCCGCGCCGAACGCAGGTTTCAGAATCTCGCTGACATAGCCGACGGTGAGCGGCCCCAGCCCCAGCCCGATGATGTTCAACACGAACAGCAGGATGGCGATGGCTTGCGCCCGCATCCGCAGCGGCACCAGGGCCTGCGTCATCGCAAAGGCGGGACCGACATAGGTTGCCCCCATCATCACCGGCACAATAGCGGCCGCCAGCGCAATCGCCGTGCTGCCGGTGAGGTAAAAGATCGGTGCGAAAAGGATGGATATCAGCGTGGCGATCAGCGGCACATACACGTACCAGCGCACATCGCGGCTGCCGTAGCGATCTGCGATCACGCCGGAAAAATAGGTCCCGATGGCGCCCGGAACACCGGCCAGCAGCGCCAGCGCGATGCTGACCTGCACCAGCGTCATGCCGTGCGACACCATCAGAAATTTTGGGATGAAGAAGATGCCGGCATAACCACCGAACGAACTCATCGCCGTGCCGATGGCGAGCCAGCGGAAGGATCGCCGGTTCCACAGATAGCGGATGACAGCCGCGACCGGCGGTGCCGGCGCATCATCCTTCATCTTGTCGACCAGACCGCGTTGCGGTTCGCGCACCGTGGTCATGAGGACGAGAACAAGGAAAAGGCCCGGCAGGCCCGCAGCCAGAAAGGCATGGCGCCAGCCATAATGTTCGGCGATGTAACCGCCGCCGAAAAAACCGATCAGCAAGCCGACATTGAGACCGGCGGAATAGAACGCGAGAGCCGAGGCGCGCTTTTCCGGCGGATAAAGATCGGCCAGCATCGAATTGATGGCGGGGCCGGTGCCCGCCTCGCCGATGCCGGTGCCGAAGCGGGTGGCCAGAAGATGCCAGAACTGCCCTGCATAGCCGGACAAGACGGTCATGAAACTGAAAATGCCGAGCGAAGCCGCCACCACGTTGCGGCGGTTGATACGATCCGCCAGCACGGCCAGCGGAATGCCCAGCGTGGCATAGACAAGCGCAAAGGCCGTGCCCGACAGCAGACCCAGTTGCGTATCGGTCAGGGTGAATTCCTGCTGAATCTGCGGCAGCAGGATGCCAAGGATCTGCCGGTCCAGATAATTGACCACATAAACCAGCGTGAGGATGACGAGGACATAGGTGCGGTTGATGGGAGGCACACCGCCAAGCACCGCGGCAATCTGTTCGTTTCCGCGCCCCTCGACGGCAGACCCTTCACCATGCATGGACCGTTTCCCCTTCCCTGTTCTGGCTTCCACCCTAACAGAAAGACGCGGCCCGCAAAGCGATGGATTGGGCTATGATGGCCGCCTTGCGGAGGAATGCCGATGATTGCGCTCAATCCCCTGACCCGGCTTGAAACCCACGATGTCACCAATCAGCCGCCGCCATTCGAGGACATCAACCTTTTCACTACGGACATCGCGCTGAACGAGGCTGTTTTGCGCAGCGGTGCAGGCGTCCACAAAGCGCGTCTCGCCGAATTCGGCGCCAGATGCGGCAGTGCCGAAACCGCCGGTCTGGCGCGGGAGGCCAATCGCAATCCGCCGCAATTAAAAACCTTCGATCGCTATGGCCAGCGCATCGACGAGGTGGAATTTCATCCCGCCTACCACGCGCTGATGCACATGGGGCTGGAAGCGGGCGTCTCGTCCGCCGCGTGGACCGCGAAGGAAGCAGGCCACACGTTGCACACCGCGCTGGAATTCCTGATGGCACAGGGTGAGGCCAGCGTGTGCTGCCCGATGACCATGACCTATGCCTGCCTGCCCGCGCTCTCGCATCAGCCGGAGGTGGCGGCGCAATGGCGGCCGCTGATCCTGGCCGGGAAATACGATCCCACCTCCCAACCGGCCGCGCGCAAACAGGGCGTAACCATCGGCATGGCGATGACGGAGAAACAGGGCGGATCGGATGTGCGCGCCAACACCACGCGCGCGGTGCCGGTGGGCAAAGGCGGGCCGGGCGAAGCCTATTCGCTGACCGGGCACAAATGGTTCTGTTCCGCGCCGATGTCGGATGCATTCCTGACGCTGGCCTATACCGAAAACGGTTTGAGCTGTTTTCTGGCCCCGCGCTGGACACCCGATGGCGAACGCAACGCCATTCAGTTGATGCGGCTGAAAGACAAGCTGGGCGACCGCGCCAATGCCTCTGCCGAAATCGAATATCACGGCGCCTATGCGGTGATGATCGGCGAGGAAGGGCGCGGCGTGCGCACCATTATCGAGATGGTGCATCACACCCGGCTGGACTGCATTCTGGCGCCCGCAGCCTATATGCGGCAGGCGCTTGCCAATGCGCTGTGGCACACCGCGCACCGCAGCGCATTCCAGAAACGGCTGATCGACCAGCCGCTGATGCGGCAGGTGCTGGCGGACCTCGCGATTGAATCCGAGGCGGCGACGGCACTGACCTTTCGCATCGCGCAGAGTTTCGACGATAGCGAAAAAAGCAAGGAGGCCGCACTATTCTCCCGCATCGCCACGCCGGTTGGCAAATACTGGCTGAACAAGCGGGTGGTGAATTTCGTCTACGAAGCGATGGAGGCCCATGGCGGCGCCGGTTACATCGAGGAAGGCGTGATGCCGCGCCTGTTCCGCCAATCCCCGCTCAATTCGATCTGGGAAGGCTCCGGCAATGTCATCTGCCTCGACGTGCTGCGCGCGATGTCGCGGGAGCCGGATTCCGTCGCGGCATTCTTTGGCGAACTGGAACAGGCGCGTGGCAGCGACGCTCGCCTCGACCGCGCGATTGCCGACGCGAAAGACCGGCTGACACCGGGACGCGTGCACGAAGGCGTGGCACGCCGCGTGGTGGAAGCGATGGCGCTGGCGTTGCAAGGCGCGCTTCTGGTGCGCCACGGACCACCTGCCGTGGCCGATGCGTTCTGTGCCACACGGCTTGGGGAGCGCCCCGGCCTCGCCTATGGCGCGGTGGATGCGAAAATCGACAGCGATGCGATCATCGCCCGCGCGATGCCACAGGTTTGACAATTCTGAGAGCGCGGCATTTCAATCTGTTTCCCCTCCCGGAAATTTGCGAGGCAAATTTCGACCCTCCCTCAAGGGGAGGGTGAAACATTCCTTTTAGTCTTTGGCGAATTTCAGATTGCTGGCGAAGCCGCGCGGCACGATGCGGCCGGCCTGGGCACGGGCGCCGCGATATTCCTTCAGATCGGAACCGCTCCATTGCCGGTTGTTGGCGTCCTTGAAGCCGGCCTTGTTCTCGAACGTGCAGACATCGACCAGATTGCCGTCCTTGTAACGCTGCAGGATCACGCCGCGGCCGCGCGCCATCTCCGGCACTTCGGACAGCGGGAAAATCACCAGCTTGCGATTCTCGCCCGTCACCGCCACCTGATCGCCACTGACGAAACACATCGCAACCGCTTCCACCCCCGGCGGCACGTTCAGCACCTGCTTGCCGGAGCGCTTCATCGCCACCGCGTCATCTTCATTGGTGACGAAGCCGTGGCCGGATGTGGCGGCGACCAGCATTTTGCGCGCGCCACGATGAACGAACATATCGACCAGATCGGCTTCAGCCGGCATGTCGATAAAAGTGCGGATCGCCTCACCATTGCCGCGCCCGCCCGGCAGTTTCGCGCAATCGAGCGTGAAGAAACGGCCATCGGTCGCGAACAGCATCAGTTTATCCGTTGTCTCGGCGTGCAGCCAGAAACGGCGCCGGTCGCCTTCGCGATATTTGATCGCGTCGCTTTCTTCCTGATGCCCCTTGAAGGCGCGCAGCCAGCCCTTGTCAGAGCAGACGACGGTGATCGGCTCCTTCTCCACCGCGGTTTCGATGGTGGCGGCCTCTTCCGCGCGGGCGAGGATTTCCTCCACCGCGCGGGCCTTGGCGATTTCGGTACGGCGCTTGCCGAGTTGCGTTTTGCCGCCGAACTTCGCATCGATCTCCTTCACCTCCGCGATCAGGCGATCGGAGCGGAGTTTGGGTGAAGCGAGCAGTTTGTTGAGGTCTTTCTGTTCCTTCAGCAGATCGCCATGTTCGCGGCGGATCTCCATCTCCTCCAGCTTGCGCAGGGCGCGCAGGCGCATGTTGAGGATGGCTTCGGCCTGGTTCTCGTTCAGCGAGAACGCCTTCATCAATTTCGGTTTCGGCTCATCCTCGGTGCGGATGATTTTGATCACCTTGTCGAGGTTGAGATAGACGGCGAGGTAACCTTCCAGCACCTCCAGCCGGGTAGCGATTTTTTCCAGCCGGTGGCGGGTGCGCCGTTCCAGCACCTGATGGCGGTGGGCGATGAAGGCCTGCAAAACCTCCTTCAGGCTCATCACCCGCGGCACCAGCCCACCATCCAGCACATTCATGTTGAGCGAGATGCGCACTTCCAGATCGCTCTGCCGGAACAACTGCTCCATCAGGAGATCGGCATCCACCGTGCGGCTTTTCGGCACCAGCACGATGCGGACATCTTCCGCCGACTCATCGCGGACGTCGTCCAGCAGCGGTACTTTCTTGTGCTCGATCAATTCGGCGATACGCTCGATCAGCTTCGCCTTCTGCACCTGATAGGGAATCTGATCGACCACGATGTGATAGCTGCCGCGATCGCCATCTTCCTTTTCCCAGCGCGCGCGCAGGCGGAAACTGCCACGGCCGGTGCGATAGGCCTCCGCCATGCTGCTGGCATCGTCGACCAGAATGCCGCCGGTCGGGAAATCCGGTCCCTTGATGTGTTTCAGCAGCGTGGCTTCGCGGGTATCGGGATCGGCGATCAGGGCCGACAATGCCGCGCAGATTTCGCCCACATTGTGCGGCGGGATGGAGGTGGCCATGCCGACCGCGATGCCGCTGGAGCCATTGGCAAGCAGATTGGGAAACGCGGCGGGAAGGACCACCGGCTCCTCATCCTCGCCATCATATGTGGCACGAAAATCGACCGCATCTTCGTCCAGCCCTTCGAGAAGGGCCTGCGCCACCGCCGTCAACCGGCTTTCGGTGTAGCGCATGGCGGCGGCATTATCGCCGTCGATGTTGCCGAAATTGCCCTGCCCGTCCACCAGCGGATAGCGCACGGCGAAATCCTGCGCCAGGCGGACCAGCGCCTCATAAATCGCCAGATCGCCATGGGGGTGAAACTTGCCGATGACATCGCCCACCACGCGGGCGCATTTCTTGAAGCCGGATTGCGGATTGAGACCAAGCGCGCGCATCGCCCACAGCACGCGACGATGCACCGGCTTCAACCCATCGCGCACATCGGGCAGCGCGCGCTGGGTGATGGTGGAAAGCGCGTAGGCGAGATAACGCTCCGACAGCGCCTTCGCCAACGGTTCGGCACGGATATCGTCGTCTTTGACCGGCAAGGAACCCATATGTCTTCTTAATCCGATTCGGTTTGCTGCGAGGCCAGCGCCTCCAGCCGCTGCCGCGCCGCCGGCAGTTCGCGGCCATTGGGGCGCAAGGCGCGCTCTAGCAGAAAATGCGCCGTCATGCGCAAGCCTGCGGCAATTTCCACAAGATCGGGCAGACCGTTCTGCGCCCCGAGCAGAAACCGCGGCAGGGGGAACAACCGGTCGCGGTAAGGCGCACCGGCCGCACCGGACACCGCGCGCCCGGATTTGGGCGAGACATAGCGCAAATCCTCCACCGTGCCGGTGGCGGCACAGCGCGAAAGATCGAGGCCGAAGCCCAGCTCCTCTAAAAGCCCGGTTTCCCAGCGCACATAAAGCGGCGCCCAATGGGAAAAGCCATCGTCCAGCATGGCGTCGAGCAGGATTTCCCCCGCCTCATAAACCGGGCGGTGCGGCTGGCGTTCCGGCAGCACGAGTTGCGCCATCGCGGCAAAGGCATTGAGGCCGATCAACCGGTCGCGTGATTCGAACAGCACACCGGCGCGGGCCCGCAACGGTTCGACATGAAAATTGCCCAGATGTTCGGAAAGCCGCGCCCGCCACGACACATGCAATGAATTGCCCGCCTGCAAGGCCGGTTTGGCCCGTCGCGAACCGCCGCCGCGCACCATGCCCAGATGGCGGCCATGGCTCTGGGTCAGCACATCCAGGATGGCGCTCGTTTCCCCGTGCGGGCGCATGGCGAGGACGATGGCGTCGTCAGACCATTCCATCGCCCCTACTCGTCACCGGGATAATCGAGCCCCATGGCCTGATAGCGTTCACGGTCATCCACCCAGCCTTCGCGCACCTTCACGAACAGGAACAGATGCACGCGGCGGCCGAACGCCGCTTCCATATCCTTTCGCGCCGCCTCGCCGATGGATTTGATGGCGCGGCCACCCTTGCCCAGCACGATCGCCTTCTGGCCATCGCGCTGCACAAACACCACCTGATCGATTTTGACGGAACCGTCCTTGCGGTCTTCCCACTTCTCGGTCTCGACCGTGGTGGCGTAAGGCAGTTCATCATGCAGGCGGAGATAAAGCTTCTCCCGCGTGATTTCGGAGGCGAGCAGGCGCGAAGGAATATCGGCCGCCTGATCCTCCGGAAACAGGAACGGACCCGGCGGCATGCGGCCCGCACACCAATCGGCAATGTCATCCACGCCGTCACCCTTCAGCGCCGAGACCATGAACACCTGAGAAAAAGCGCCTTCCCCATTCAGTGCCTGTGCCAGCGGCAGGAGGTCGGCGCGCTTCATCGCATCCACCTTGTTCAGCACCAGCGCAGCTTCGCGCTTCGACGCCTTCAGGTTTTCGATGATCGCGTGCGTGTCGGCGGCGGCAAGGCCGTTCGGCGATTCCACCAGCGCCTGCGCATCGACGATCAACAGAATGGCATCCGCATCCTCCGTCCCCGACCAGGCGGCCTTGACCATGGCACGGTCGAGCCGGCGGCGCGGGCGGAAAATGCCCGGTGTATCGACAAACACGATCTGTGCGGCGCCCCGCATGGCGACGCCGCGCACATTCATGCGCGTGGTCTGTACCTTGGGCGTGACGATGGAGACCTTGGTACCGACCAGCGCGTTGACCAAGGTGGACTTGCCCGCATTCGGCGCCCCGATGACGGCGACAAAGCCACAACGTGTTTCATCCGCACTCATTGGTCCCACAATCCCAGCCGGGTCAGAAGGCGGCGCGCCGCATCCTGTTCCGCCTCACGTTTCGAGTTGCCCTCGCCCTTTTCCGGTTCGTGGCCCGCAATCGCAACCTCTACCGTGAAATGCGGCGCATGATCGGGGCCGCTGCGGCTTAGATGGCGGTATTGCGGCGCGCCCGCGGCACCGGGGCCTTGCGCCCATTCCTGCAACACGGTTTTGGGATCGCGCATTTCGCGGTCCAGCCCGCCAAAGGCCTCACCCCAATAGCGCAGGATGAAGGCCCGCGCCACAGCGAAGCCACCATCAAGATAAAGCGCGGCGATCACCGCTTCACACGCCCCGCCCAGGATTGCCGTCTTTTTCCGGCCGCCGCTGACCGCCTCCGACTGTGCCAGAATCAGGTGATCGGGCAGACCGGCATCCAGTGCCGCACGGGCGCACGCCTCCCCCCGCACCAGCGCGTTGTATTTCAGCGCCAGCGCGCCTTCCGCATCGTCCGGAAAATCGTGGACCAGTTTTTCCGCGATCACGAGGCCCAGCACCCGGTCACCCAGAAATTCCAGCCGTTCATTGTTGCGGGCGGAACCGCGGCTCGCATGCGTCAGCGCGCGGGTGAGAAGCGCCTTGTCCGCGAACACATGGCCGAGCCTTTCCTCAAGCTCAGTCAATGAGCTTGAAGAGCCGTGCGAAGCGGACCGTTTCCGGCCACTTCCAGAATTCCCAGAAATGCGCGCTGCCATCGGTCGAGAAGAAAATGATACGGGCCTTGCCCTCCAGCACTTCGGCGGGAACGTAGCCCACATCCCTGCGGCTGTCGTCGGAATTGTCGCGATTGTCGCCCATCATGAAATAATGGCCGGGCGGAACGACGAAAAGCTGGGTGTCATCCTCCGGCCCATCGGGCACGCGGTCGAGCACATAATAGCTTTTGCCACCCGGCAGGGTTTCGCGGTAGCGCGGCACGCGAACGGTATAGCCGTCGATGGTTTCGATATAATCGGCCGCGCGCACCTTCGGCACCGGTTTGCCGTTCAGATAGACAGTGCCGCGGATCACCTGAATGCGGTCGCCCGGAAGGCCAATCACCCGCTTGATGAAATCCTGCATGTAGTCGGGCGAGTCCTGGTTCGGCATTTTGAACACCACGACATCGCCGCGCTGCGGCGCCCCCGCCATGACCTTGCCGAACGACGGCAGATATTGCCCGAAGGGGAAGGAATAGCGGCTGTAGCCATACGCATATTTCTCGACGAACAGATAGTCGCCGACCAGCAGCGTATCCTCCATCGAGCCGGAGGGAATGTAGAAGGGCTGGAAAAAGAAGCTGCGGATGACGAGCGCGATCAGAAGCGCATAGATGATCGTCTTGATCGTCTCACCCCAGGTTTCACCCTGCTTGGTTTCCCCGGTGGAGTGCGTGGCATCGCTGCCAGGATCGGTCATGGTCGGACTTTCATTCCGGTGTGGCGCCGGCGGGATTGGCGGATTGGCGGTGGTGCCCGCCGTGGACGAAAGAAACGGACGGGGAGGTAAAGGTCAAGGCGGGGGCCAGGTCAAGGTGCGGCCGCCGCGAATGGGATCATGTCACGGTCTGGGCACGGCGGTGATGATCACAATCGCCTGTGCCAGCGGAAAATCATCGGTAATGGTCAGGTCGATCTGCGCCACATGCCCGGCCGGGGTGATTTCCTGAAGCCGTTTTAATGCGCCGCCGGTCAAGCGCATGCCCGGCTTGCCGCCCGGCTGATTGACCACCCCCATATCGCGCCAGAACACACCACGGCGAAGCCCGGTGCCGAGCGCCTTGGAACACGCCTCCTTCGCCGCAAAGCGTTTGGCGTAACTGGCGGCGCGCTGGGCGCGGCGGTCGGACTTCTGCTGCTCCACATCGGTATAGATGCGGCCGATGAAGCGGGCGCCGAACCGCGTCATGGTTTTCTCGATCCGGCGGATATCGATCAGGTCGGAGCCGAGGCCGATGATCATCGCGCCGCCCCGGCTTCCGCCCGCGCTTCGTCCATCAGGGCGCGCATGCGCCGGATGGCGGCGTCGAGGCCGGTGAAAATCGCCTCCCCCACCAGGAAATGGCCGATATTCAATTCGTGGATTTCGGAGATGGCGGCAATCGGCTTCACCGTATCGAAGCCGAGGCCATGCCCGGCATGGATTTCAAGCCCGAGCGCGGTGCCATAGCGCGCCGCCACGCGAACCTTTTCCAGCAATGTGTCGAAAAGCGCGCGATCGCCGCTGGCCCAGGCCTCGCAATAGGCGCCGGTGTGAAGCTCCACCACCGGGGCGCCGAGCGCCTTTGCCGCATCGAGCTGGCGCTTGTCCGGTTCCACGAACAGCGACACGCGGATTCCCGCATTCTTCAGTGCACGGACAATCGGCTGAAGCCGGTTGTGACCGCCCACCGCATCGATGCCGCCTTCGGTCGTCCGTTCCTCCCGCTTTTCGGGAACAATGCACGCCGCATGCGGCTTATGACGCAAGGCAATTTCCAGCATCTCCTCCGTCGCCGCCATTTCCAGATTGAGCGGCAGCGCGATTTCGCGGGAGAGCCGGTCGATATCGGCATCGGAAATGTGGCGGCGATCCTCACGCAGATGCGCGGTGATACCGTCAGCGCCCGCCGCCTTTGCAATCTGGGCGGCGCGCAGCGGATCGGGATGGGCGCCACCGCGCGCGTTACGGATGGTGGCGACATGATCGATATTCACCCCGAGACGCAGCGCTTTCATGGCTTTCCTTCATTCGTGGCACGCACCTGCTGCACCATGACCAGAACCTTTGTGCGGTGATCGGTGGTAAAGGCGTGAAACAACCGGCCGGTGACGGCAACATGGCGGCCATGCCATTCCGCACCGAAGGGATAACTCGCAAACACCAGCTGCATCGATTCGATTCCGGCCTCGCTGCGCGAATTGTAGGAGCTGCCCTTCTTCGCGTCCACGCAAGCGGGTTTGTCCAGCTTCAGAATTGGATGATGCAGCTTCGCATCACGCTGAGGCGTTTTGCCGAAGCCGGGCGCGCCGTAAAACGGCGTGATGGTAACGGTGCCCGTCACCACCGATACCGCAGGTTCATAGGCGAAACAGGCGGCACCAGCCGATGCGGCAGAAGACGGTTCAGCCAGCAGCAGACCTGCAACCACGGCAGCAAAAGTCAGGCGTTTCACGCCAGCCCCCTGCTCCCCGGTTTGACGCCTGGCGTGCCTTGCAGATGCTTCGGCAGCTTGTCCGCTTCCCAGGCCGGGAATTTCACCTGTGCCAGCGCGACGAGTTTCACACCCACTTTCGCCTTGCCGCCCGAACGATCAATCAGACAGGCAGCGGCAACCGGCTTGCCACCCGCCGCACGGATCGCATCCAGACATTCGCGCGAAGAAAGGCCGGTGGTGACGATATCTTCCACCATCAGCACCTTCTGGCCCTTTTCCAGTTCAAAGCCGCGGCGAAGATGAAAGGTGCCGTCCTGCCGCTCCACATACATCGCGGGCAGGCCCAGTTGGCGGCCCATTTCATAGCCCGGCACGATGCCGCCCACAGCGGGAGAGACAATGGCGGTGAATCCCTGCTTCACCTCCTCGCGCACCTTGGCGGCCAGCGCCTTGCACAGTTTCGCGGTCCGCTTCGCGTCGCGGAAGACGAGTGCCTTCTGCAGGAAGATGTCGGAATGCTTGCCGCTGGAGAGAATGAAGTGACCTTCGAGAAGTGCGCCCGCCTTGCGGAATTCGTTCAGAACCTGTTCGGGGGTCACGCGGCCTCCTGCTCGTCTTCGCCGCGCACACGATCAACGGATTCCACCGCCGCATTCACACGCAAGGCACCCAGAATATTCTGCAGATGCGGCACGTCGCGCACCTCCAGATCCATCATGAACTCAAAGAACAACGGATTGCGGTTGGTCACTTTCATGTTGAAGATATTGCCCCCATTGTTGCCGATCACCGTCATCACCGCGGCGAGAGAGCCCGGTGAATTCTTCACCCGCACCAGAATGCGCCCGATGGACGGGCCGCTTTCCGCCGCGTTCGCATCCCATTTCACATCCAGCCAGTCCGCCATCGCGGCCTGTGCCTTTTCCAGCTCACCGCAATCGATGGTGTGAATGACGACACCTTCCCCCGGCACCATCAGGCCCACAATCCGGTCGCCCGGCAGCGGGTGACAGCAGCGGCCGAGCCGGTAGGAAATTCCTTCGGTCAGCCCCTTGATCGAGATCGCCTTGCCGCCCGGTTTGTGCGCGGTAAAGGCAATCGGCTTGCGGCCCTTGGCATCGCGCTTGATTTCGGGGAAAGCGGCTTCCAGCACCTCATGCGCGCGCAGGGCGCCGCGGCCCACTTCGGCGAACACATCGTCCGGCCTGGGCAGGCGCAGCTTCCGCGCCACTTCCTCAATCGCCTTGTCGGTCAGTTGGTGGCCTTCGTCGGTGAACACCTTTTCCAGAATCTTACGGCCGAAACCGACATTCTCATCGCGTTTGGCGTGGCGCAGAAAGCGGCGGATTTCGGCCCGCGCGCGGCCCGTGACCACAAACTGTTCCCACAACGGCGACGGCGTCTGTTCCTTGGTGCGGATGACCTCCACCTGATCGCCGTTGCGCAGCGGCGTGTGCAGCGGCACATGATGGCCGTTCACCTTGGCACCCACTGTGGTGTTGCCGAGGTCGGTGTGCAAGGCATAAGCGAAATCAATCGGGGTGGCGCCGCGCGGCAGCGAGATCAGATCGCCCTTCGGCGTGAAACAGAAGACCTGATCCTGATACATGTTGAGGCGGGAATGTTCGAGGAATTCCTCGGCGCTGTCACCACGCTCCAGCAACTCCACCATCTCGCGCAGCCATTGATAGGCATTGCTGGTCTGCAATTCGTTTGTGGGCAGCTTTTCACGATAGCTCCAATGGGCGGCGACGCCGCGCTCGGCCACGTCGTGCATTTCCTGCGTGCGGATCTGCACTTCCACGCGCTGCTGTTCCGGCCCCATCACCGTGGTGTGGATGGAGCGATAGCCATTGGTTTTCGGATTGGAGATGAAATCCTTGAAGCGGTCCGGGATCATGCGCCAGGTCTGATGCAGAACGCCCAGCGCGCGATAACAATCCTCCACCGAGTGCACGATGATGCGGAACCCGAAGATGTCGGACAATTGCTCGAAATTGAGCTGCTTGTCCCGCAGCTTGCGCCAGATGGAATAAGGCCGCTTGGCCCGGCCATAGACCGTGGTCTCGATCCCGCTTTCCTGCAGGCGCGCGCGCAATTGTTCGGCGATGCGGCCGATACGCTCCCCACTCGTGGCATCGAGGCGGGCAAGACGCGTGACGATGGAATTGCGCGCCTCCGGATTCATTTCGGTGAAGGCGAGGTCTTCCAACTCCTCCCGCATGTTCTGCATGCCGATGCGCCCGGCCAGCGGGGCATAAATGTCCACCGTTTCCTGTGCGATGCGGCGGCGCTTCTGCGGGTCCTTGATGTATTGCAGCGTGCGCATGTTGTGCAGCCGGTCCGCCAGCTTGACCAGCAGCACGCGCATGTCGTTCGACATCGCCAGCATCAGCTTGCGGAAATTTTCCGCCTGCTTGGTCCGCTCGCTGAACAGTTCCAACTGGGAAAGCTTGGTCACCCCATCGACCAGATCGGCGATCTCCTTGCCGAACATGGACTGCACGTCGTCGTAGGTGACGTAGGTATCCTCGATCGTGTCGTGCAGCAGGGCGGTGACGATGGTCGCCGCATCCATTTTCAGATCGGTCAGGATGCCCGCCACCTCCAGCGGGTGCGCGAAATAGGGGTCGCCCGAGGCCCGGAACTGCTTGCCATGGGCAGTCATGGCATAGACATAGGCCTTGTTCAGCAGCGCCTCGTCCACATCCGGGTCATAGGCTTTGACGCGGTCCACCAGTTCGGTCTGGCGCATCAGCTTGCGCCGGGCACGCGGACGCGCAGGCGCCGCAGTTGCCGGGATATGACCGGGAACCGGGGTTTCAGCGGCAGATGTTTCAGGCGCGTGCACCGTCATGACATCTATTATATAGGACGGTTTGCCGGTTTTTGGGCAGAAAAGCCGAGGCTTGCCTTCGGAAACGGAAATTTGCGTCGCCACACCGGCGGACCATCGCGCCGCAGAATGCAAAAGGGGCGGCATCGCTGCCGCCCCGGAAATTTGCGTCGTCCGCCGTGTGGAAGCGCCTATTCCTCGTCATACACCTCAGGCTCAGGCTGCGGCTCGGCACGGCGCTGTGCCTCCGACGTGAGGGCGCGCAAAAGCTCCTCCTCCGTCACCTGACGGTAAGCAGGGTTCTCCCGCTCGTCATCGGTTTCGGGCAGCACTTCTTCCGGCTCGTCCACTTCGGCATGTTTCTGGAGCGACTTGATATAGTCTTCCTTGATATCGTCGGGCTTCAGTTCGCGGGCCGCGATTTCGCGCAGGGCCACCACCGGGTTTTTATCCCGGTCGCGATCGACCAGCGTCTCGGCGCCGCCGGAAAGCTGGCGGGCGCGGTAACCGGACAGGAGAACCAGATCAAACCGGTTCGGCACCTTGTCCACACAATCTTCAACCGTAACGCGTGCCATGGAGGCTCCTTCAAAAGCCAGGGATTTCCCGGGAATCTCGGCCGGGAGACCTGGCCGGAAATTTTGGAAGCGGCGCAAAATAAAGGACTGGGCCGCCGCCCGCAACCCCTGCCGGGGCAACCGGTCTATTCCTTATCCGCCACCTGATCCAGGGCCCGGTCCACGGTCTGCGGCGTGGCCGCCAGAGCGCCCTCGCCCATCAGCACGCGGGTCCGGCGCCAGATTTCCCACTGCCTGGCGAAAATCATGGCGGTGGAGAAGATCAGCCCGGCATCGGTGGCACGCTGCAGCCCCAGCGCGTGGGGCAGATCGCGGGTGTGGGTGAAGAATTCGAGGCCGTAGCGCAGAACGAAAAATCCTGCGATCAGGATCAGGCCCAGTGGCGTCGCCCGGGACACGATCTGGCCCGTTTGCGGATCGCGCGACAATTGCTGGTGGCGCGCCCGCAGATAGCCAAATCCGGCACCGGCGGCCGCGCCGGCAACAAAGCCCGCGATCGCCCCGATGCCCGGCATGGGCCCGCGCGCAACAGTCACCGCCGTCAGACCGCCGAGGATTACCGGATAGATCCACAAACGCGCGGTTCTGACCCGCCTGTCACGCAAATTGCGCCGGATCATCAACCCGAGCACGGCGAGCGGAACGAGTATCGAACTCGCCATATGCCATGAGATTGCAGGAACGCCGGTCATACCGAATGCCGTCTATTCCGGTCAGTGGGCTGCATCACACGAATTTAGGGCAATGCGTCAGCCTCGTCATTTGTAAACGCAGCCCAATGCGAACAACACATCGTGCATCGCACAGCCTGCGCATTACAGTGGTGCAATGTTCCGGCTGCCTGCCGGCAGGCGGTCAATCAAATCGCGAATGCTGAGTCCGCTGACTGGATGCCGCCAGTCCGGCGCAATGTCCGCCAGCGGAACCAGAACGAAACCCCGTTCCGCCACACGCGGATGCGGCAATATCGGCGCGTCGTCACGGATGCGGCCATCAAAATCGATCAGATCGAGGTCGAGCGTGCGGGGCGCATTGCGTTCTTCCCGTTTTCGACCGAAAGATGCCTCAATTGCATGCAGACATTGCAGCAACGATGCCGGATCGCGTGCCGTTTCCACCCGCGCAACCGCATTGACGAAAGGCGGATCGGACGGGTTTGGCCAGGCTTGCGTCTTATAAAAGCGCGAAACCGCCGCCGGCCGGACATTGTGTATGGAAAGTGCCGCCAAAGCGGCACGCAACGTTTCTGCCGGTGTACCGGCATGCGATGGCAGATTTGCACCCAGTGCAATGATGATCATGGCGTGTTCACGACGATGCGATTGCGAGAGGCATTTTCACGGCGCCGGGAATGACATAGAACGAATTCATTGTGGGGACATTGAAACGCGTGGCGTAGATGGAGGTTTTTAATGTTGTTCTATCCTCAAGAGAAAATCGCACTTTTTATTGACGGCGCCAACCTTTACGGCGCAGCAAAAGGTCTTTCCTTCGATATCGATTACAAGCGTCTGCTGGAATTGTTTGCACGCAAGGGCGTTCTGGTTCGCGCCTTTTACTATACAGCGGTCGCGGAAGATCAGGAATTCTCACCCTTGCGGCCATTGGTGGACTGGCTCGACTACAATGGCTTTTCCGTCGTGACCAAACCGTTGAAAGAATTTGTCGACAGTCAGGGCCGCAGGCGCGTCAAGGGCAACATGGATATCGAACTTGCCATCGACGTGATGGAAATGAGCGAAATCGTGGACCACATCGTGATCTTCTCCGGCGACGGTGACTTCCGCCGCCTGGTGGAAGCTGCCCAGCGCAAAGGCCGCCGGGTCAGCGTGGTTTCCACCATCCGCTCACAACCACCGATGATCGCCGACGAATTGCGCCGTCAGGCGGACAATTTCATCGAGCTGGATGAGTTGAAGCCGATGATCATGCGCGAAGGCGGCCCACGCAGCGTTCAGTCCGAACCGCAATACGCGCAAACCGCCTGAGCGGGCGCACGCACACGGATATCTGGTTGCGCGCTTTGCAGGGCGCGCAAAACAGGCCATACACTGCCCTCGTGCGAACCGGACCGGACATTTCTGACACTGCGCGCTGCCCGCCGGCCGATTGCGGGTTGTGCCCGCGGCTGGCCGGTTTCCGCCACGGCAATCGCGAGAAGTTTCCGGCCTATTTCAACAATCCCGTGCCGACATTCGGCACGATGGAGGCGCGGCTTCTGATCGTGGGGCTTGCACCGGGATTGCACGGCGCCAACCGCACCGGGCGCCCCTTCACGGGCGATTATGCTGGTGTTCTGCTTTACCACACGCTTCTGAAGCACGGGCTTGCCAAAGGCCGGTTCGACGCGCGCATCGATGATGGGCTGGCGCTTGTCGATTGCGCCATCACCAATGCAGTGCGTTGTGTACCGCCGGAGAACAAGCCACGGCCCGACGAGATCAACACCTGCCGCCGCTTTCTGTCCGCCACCATCGCGGCCATGCCCAATCTGCGCACCATCCTCTCGCTGGGACAGATTGCGCATAACAGTGTACTGAGCGCGCTGGGGGTGAAGAAAAGCGCCTACAAGTTCGGCCATGGCGCGACCTTCCGCACACCGGCACTCACTCTGGTCGCGAGCTATCACTGCTCGCGCTACAACACCAATACCGGCGTCCTGACGGAAGAGATGTTCGATGCCGCGGTGAAACGGGCCAAGCTCGCGGCCATGCCGGCGTTGTAATCAGCTCTGCCGTTGTAATCAGCTCTGCCGTTGTAATCAGCTATAGCGTTCTTCTTTCCACGGATCGGCTTCGTTGTGATAACCGCGCACCTCCCAGAAGCCGGGATGGTCATCCGCGTGGAACACGATGCGCGTGACCCATTTGGCGCTTTTCCAGAAATACCAGTCGGGGATCACCACCCGCACCGGCCCGCCATGTTCGCGCGGCAGGGGTTTTCCTTCCCAGCTATGGGCCAGCAGCACGTTCGCATCCGCAAATGCCGAAAGGCGCACATTGGTGGTGTAACCGTCATAGGCGTGGAAGACGATGTGCTTTGCCTCCGCCTTCGGTCTCACCAGATCGAGCAATGTGCGGCTTGAAACGCCCTGCCAGTGATTGTCGTAACGGCTCCACGCCGTCACGCAATGAATGTCACTGACGAATTCCTGCTGTGGCAGGGCGCGAAACTGGTCGAGTGTCAGGGCCACCGGGTTTTCGACCAGCCCCATGATCTGCAGGCGCCATTTTTCCGGCTTTACATCGGGCTGCACGCCGAGGTCCAGCACCGGCCAGTTGGTGACCAGCTTCTGTCCCGGCGGCAGACGATTGACGCGGCCTGCATCCGGGCGCCCGGTCAGCAGCCTGCCCTCCTCCGCCCATTTCTCCTTGGAGCGGATCAGCTTTTCCTTGATCTGGCCGATCAGGCCGGGATTTTCATCCTCGCTCATCGCCTAACCCTTTGCCCGCATCAGGCGGGCCTTGTCGCGCTGCCAGTCGCGCTTCTTCTCGGTTTCGCGCTTGTCGTGCAGCTTCTTGCCCTTGGCAATGCCGAGTTCCACCTTCGCAATGCCCTTCGGATTGAAATAGACCTTCAGGGGCACCAGCGTCATCCCCTCACGCTGGATGGCGGCGGAGAGGCGGCGCACTTCTGCGCGGTGGACCAGCAATTTCCGCGGCCGCTTCGGTTCATGATTGAAGCGATTGGCCATGGTGTATTCGGGGATATAGGCGTTGACGAGCCAGATCTCGCCATCCTTGGCGTGGGCGTAGGATTCCGCGATCGTCGCCTTGCCGGAGCGCAGCGCCTTCACCTCCGACCCCATCAGCATGATGCCGGCTTCCACCGTATCGTCGATGGCGTAGGAAAAGCGCGCCTTGCGGTTGTCGGCAACCACGCGGCGGTCAGGGTCTTTCTTTTTTGCCATGGTCAGAGAAGGCCGACGCCTTCCATCGCGGCGCGAATGCGCGCGCGCGCGGGCGGTGTTGCAGCCACAATCGGAAGCCGCACCTCGTCACTGCATTTGCCGAGCAGCGAGGCCGCATATTTCGCCGGCGCCGGGCTCGATTCACAGAACATCGCATCGTGCAGCGGCATCAACCGGTCCTGCAAGGTGCGTGCCCTGGCAAAATCGCCCGCGATGCAGGCGTTCTGGAACTCCGCGCACAGCTTCGGTGCCACATTGGCGGTGACGGAAATGCAGCCATGGCCGCCATGGGCCATATAGCCGAGAGCGGTCGCATCCTCGCCTGAGATCAACCGCCAATCCGTGCCGCAGGCCAGCCGTTCGCGGCTCGGCCGTGCCAGATTGTTGGTGGCATCCTTCACGCCGACGATATTGGCGATCTTCGACAGGCGCGCGATGGTCTCCACCGCGATCTCCACCACGCTGCGGCCGGGAATGTTGTAGAGCAGCACCGGAATATCCACGGCTTCCGCAATGGTGGCGAAGTGGCGGTAGATGCCTTCCTGTGTCGGCTTGTTGTAATAGGGCGCAACAGAAAGAACGGCATCCGCGCCGATTTCCTTTGCAAACCGGGACAGCGAAATCGCTTCGGCGGTCGAATTGGAACCCGCGCCTGCGATCACTGGCACACGGCCCTTCGCCTCCTCCACACAGATCGCGACGACGCGGTGGTGTTCCTCGTGGCTCAAGGTTGCGGATTCGCCCGTCGTGCCCATGGGCACCAGACCGTGCGACCCTTCCGCCACCTGCCAGGAGACGAATTGGCGGAACGCGGCCTCATCCAGCTTGCCGTCTTTCATCGGCGTGATGAGGGCGGGCATCGAGCCCCGGAGGCGTTGAGCAATGTCAGTCATGAATGTTGTCCCGGATCGTTCCCTGAAATACCGCCTCACGCCAATTTGTGGAAGCATGCTCTTTCGTGGGGTTGCCGCTGTGTTAGGTCTTAATCCCGGCAAAAGAAAGGATCGCGGACCATGGCCCTGGAAATGCGCCCCGAATGCGAACGCTGTAGAGCCGCATTGCCCCCCGATGCCGAAGCCGCCCGGATTTGCAGTTACGAATGCACGTTCTGCGCCCCCTGTTCCGATGCGATGGCGGGGCGCTGCCCCAATTGCGGCGGTGAACTGGTGCCACGGCCACGCCGGACCGCGAAAGCGGAATAAAACCACATTTTGCCACGGTGGAATGGCCGCCCCCCTGCCGATATGGTCGGCCGGGATGTCACATCATGATTCGGCAGTTGTGTAGATGAAACGAATCCGGATTTTCGTCGCAATTTTCCTGGCTCTCAGCACATTCAGCGGGCACGCACCGGCCGATGAGGCCCGGCAAAGCAAAGTCCGTTACCTGAGTGCATCGGACCACGCGTTGTTCAAGCGCGCCTTCAAGGAAGCCGACCGCACCAATTGGCAGGATGCGCAGGCCCTTGCCGTGCGCGGGCAGGATGCAATCGCGCGGCGCATCATCCAGTGGCGTTATCTGCTGGACCGCAACAGCGGCGCGAGCTTCGTCGAAATCGACGCCTTCCTGAAAAACAATCCCGGCTGGCCGATGCGCACCACCATGCTGGCCCGTGCCGAGCAGGCAATGGGGTCCGATATGGCACCCGCCAGCGTGATCGCATGGTTTGCCGGCCGCACGCCAGAGACAGGCATCGGCAAGATCAGGCTGGGTGCCGCCCTGATCGCGAGCGGCAGCACCGGTGCGGGGCAGGACCTGATCCGGGATGCCTGGGCCAACAACACATTGCAGGCCGATCAGGAACTTCAGGTTCTGCACACCTACGGCGATCTGCTGACACCGGCGCTGCAGGCCGAACGCCTGAGCAATCTTTTGTGGCGGGACGACGAAAGCGGTGCCAAACGGCAAATCCCGCGCGCGCCGGAGCGGGCACAGCGCATTGCCGAGGCGCGGCTGACCTTGCGGCGCAATCCCACCGCAGGCCTGCGCATGGCGCGGCTGCTGCCGGCCTCGCTTCGCGCCAACCGCGGCCTTCAGTTCGACATCGCGAAAGTGGAACGCGCACGCGGCAAAACCGATCAGGCCGCCGCCCATCTGCTGCAGATCGAACGGCTGGAAGATCGCCAACATCCCGCAACCGTATGGCGCGAACTGAATATCGCGGCCCGTCAGGCGATCGGCGAGCGCAAATACCGCACGGCCTATACGCTGGTTTCCAACACCGGGCTGACCAGCGGCGCGCCGTTTGCGGAGGCCGAATTCCTAGCCGGATGGATTGCGCTGCACTTCCTTGACCGGCCGCAAGCCGCGCTGACGCATTTCCGCAAGCTGGCGGACGGGGTTTCCCGCCCCATCAGCCGTTCGCGCGCCTATTTCTGGATCGGGCGCGCGGCAGAGGCCGCGGGGCAACCGGAGCAGGCCGCGCGGGAATACCGGATCGCCGCGCGGGACGTGGATACATTCTATGGCCAGCTTGCGCTGACCCGCCTCGACACCGCGCCGGTTCTGCGCCTTCCCGCCTCGGTAGCGCCTGCCAAGACGGCACTGGCGGACAGCGATCTGGTTCGCGCGGTCAAAGTGCTTGCCGATCTGGGTGAGGAACGCTTGCTGCGCCAGTTCGCCATCGCCGCCGAGGCCAGCGACCAGACACCTGGCCGGGTCGCCGCGTTGGCGGATTTGCTGAACACGCTCGGCTTTCCGGAGGTTGCGGTCCGGGTGGCGAAGAACGCGGCCTATGACGATGTTCTGCTGGTCGATTACACCCATCCGGTGATGACGTTGCCGGGTTACCCCGGCCCCGGAGCCACGCCGGAATCCGCACTGGTGCTGGCCCTGATCCGGCAGGAGACAGAGTTCAATCCGAATGCAATCAGCAGCGCGGGCGCCATGGGTATCATGCAATTGATGCCGTCGACGGCGAAGGCCATGGCGGGGCGCGCCGGTATCGGCTTTGACCGCTCACGCCTGCTCTACGACACCAGCTACAACATCCGCCTCGGGATGACGGAGCTTTCCCGCAATCTGGAAAACTGGGGCGGTTCCTACATCCTGTCGGCGGCGGCCTACAATGCCGGGCCGACCAATGTGCGCCGCTGGATTGCGACCTTTGGCGATCCGCGCGATCCGAAAGTCGATCCGGTGGACTGGATCGAAAGCATTCCTTATGGCGAGACGCGGAACTACGTGCAGCGCGTGCTGGAGAACGTACAGGTTTATCGCAGCCGCCTCGGCAGCAGCACCACACCCTTGCGGCTTCTGAACGACCTCTACCGGCCGAACACGCCACCGGTGAACATTCTGCATTATGAGGGCACGGCGCTCAGCGCGCCCGCCAAGGTGCCCTTGCCGCAACCGCGGCCGGGTGACGGTACGGTGGCGCCGCTGAACGGCACGGCAGCATCAACAACCGCTGGGGCAGCCTCGCCCGTACCGGCGACCATCGCGCCGCCGGTGCCGGCTGCGCGGCCGGCACAGACGAACTGAACCGGGCCGTCAGACTGTTTCGCGGGACGGCGATCAGTGCGCGAAGGAAAGCCATTCGCGGGCCTGGCGCTGCGCCTCCGCGATCTGGCCCGCACTCATCTCGCGGGAGATTGTGGCCCGCCAGCTTTTGGCCTGATCGATGCCGCGCATCGCGGCCAGGTTGAACCATTTGTGCGCGGCGACAAAATCGACGCCGACGCCCTGCCCCGTCGAATAAGCCAGCCCCAGATTGTAAAGGGCATCGGCACGCCCCGACTTTGCATCCGTCTCGTATTGCGAAAGCGTGTCGACATCGATGCACGCCATCTTCAACCCACGCGCGAAAACGGTGGCGCGTGCGAGCAGATGCTGCCAATCAAGAAGCTAAAACGTCGTTAAAACGATTAACCCTGTTTTTTACCCACCGTTAACAAACGGCAAAGGGCGCGGGCCGGTAACAGGGCGCGATCGGGCGGCGGATTGCGGGATTTCTTCTCAGGTGCAGCGGCATGGCACCGCGGATATGGCCGCAGATATGGCGCCGCGGGCCCTGGTCATTGCCAGTCCGGCATCTTCGCCGCGGCCTGCCGGTCTCACGGAGCCGGTTTTTTATTTTCTGGGAGAGAGGGGGGATTTCGGTGCCCCTTAAGGGGCTTGGCCGCGGCTTCCCGGTTGAGGTGCATTACACCTTGGGGGCCGCGGCCTTTGCCTTTGCCATTGTCTGGCGACTCTTTATCAGGCCTTTTTGGCCTGGCGCTTTGTTTTGCGCTTTACTGCTTTTTTCGCCGTCTTTTTCTTCGCGGCCTTCTTCACGGTCTTCTTTGCGGCTTTCCGCTTCGTGACCTTGCGCTTCGTCGTCTTGCGCGCCGCGGTCTTCGCAGCCGCCTTGCGCACCGTGCGCTTCTTGGCGGGCTTCTTCCTCTTTGCAGTCATTGGCATGAGTTACGACTCCTTTGCTTGTCCGGGTCGTGCCAGAAGCACCCCCCAAAACGCGAACAATATGAGTAGGTTGCAATGCCAATTGCAATACTGGGGGGTAAGGGCGGTTTTGGCCCGAAGGGACGAGTGACGAAAATTCCTTATTTTTATTACATTTTCGCGCATCATCCGTGTACGGATGATTTGCCTGCAAAATCCGGCGCCCCACTGTCAACGTCTTGCAAATGTGCGAATCACCCCTCCTCGGGGATACCGAGTCGCGTCTTCAGGATCGCGTTTACGGCCTGCGGGTTGGCCTTGCCGCCGGTCGCTTTCATCACCTGACCGACGAACCATCCGGCAAGTTTCGGCTTCGCCTTCACCTCTTCGACCTTTGCCGGATTGGCGGCGATCACCGCCTCGACAGCCTTCTCGATCGCCGATGTGTCGGTCACTTGTGTCAGTCCGCGCGCCTTAACGATCTCTTCAGGGTCGCCGCCGTCACTCCAGATGATGTCGAGAACATCCTTCGCAATCTTTCCGGAGATGGTTCCCGCCGCCATCATCTTCAGAATCCGATTGTTGGCGCCCGCATCGACCGGACTATCCGCAATCGTGCGGCCGTCGCGGTTCAAACGGCCAAGCACTTCATTGTTCAACCAATTTGCCGCCGCTTTCGGTTCCACATCCGCCGCAAGCGCCTCGAAATAATCCGCAAGCTCACGCTCGGCGACGATCACGCCCGCGTCATAGGGCGAAAGCCCGTAGTCCCGCATGAAGCGGTCCTTCTTGGCATCGGGCAATTCGGGCAACGAGCGTTCGATTTCGGTCACCCACGCCTGATCCAGCACCAGCGGCAACAGATCGGGGTCCGGAAAATAGCGGTAATCATGCGCGTCTTCCTTGGAGCGCATGGAACGCGTTTCGCCCGCACGGGAATCGAACTGGCGGGTCTCCTGGCGGATTGTGCCGCCCGCTTCCAGAATATCGATCTGGCGCCGGGCCTCGAACTCCACCGCATGCGAAACGAACCGCATCGAGTTTACGTTCTTGATTTCACAGCGTGTTCCAAGCCCCTCACCCGGCCGGCGCACCGACACATTCACGTCCGCGCGCATGGAGCCTTCGTCCATGTTCCCGTCGCAGGTGCCGAGGTAGCGCACGATCGCCCGCAATTTGCGCAGGAACGCCGCTGCTTCGTCCGCGGAGCGCATGTCCGGCCTGGTCACGATCTCCATCAGCGCCACACCGGCGCGGTTGAGATCGACAAAGGAATAATCGGCCGACTGGTCATGCAGGCTTTTGCCCGCATCCTGTTCCAGATGCAGCCGCTCAATCCCCACGCGTACGGTTTCCCCGCCCGCGAGGTCGAGCATCACCTCCCCCTCGCCCACGACGGGATACTTATATTGTGAGATCTGATAGCCGCTGGGCTGATCGGGATAGAAATAGTTCTTGCGGTCGAACACGCTTTCCAGATTGATCTTCGCCTTGAGGCCGAGCCCGGTGCGGACCGCCTGTTCCACACAGAAGCGGTTGATCACGGGCAGCATTCCCGGCATCGCCGCATCCACAAAACTGACATGGGCATTGGGTTCGGCACCGAATTCGGCCGACGCGCCAGAAAACAGCTTCGCGTTGGAGGAGACCTGGGCGTGCACCTCCATCCCGATCACGATTTCCCACGGCCCCGTGGAGCCTTCAATATATTTGGACGCAGCTTTAGACGCGGCCATCTTCGCCTCCGTCATGGATGTAAGCATCGGCCTCGATCTCAACCAGCCAATTCGGGTCGATGAAGCGGGAAACTTCGACAAATGTTGCGGCAGGCCGGATCCCGCCAAAGAATTCGCCGTGAATCTTCGCCGCCTCTTGCCAACGCGTGATGTCCCGCATCATCACCCGCGTGCGGGTGACATGATCGAGCCGGGCGCCCACTTTCTCCAGTGCCTCGCCGACGATCTCCAGCGCGCGGCGCACCTGACCCGCTACGTCCGGCGCAAGCGCACCGTCCTTGCCGATGGGCGCGGTGCCGCTGACGGTGACGACGGGGCCCGTGCGCACCGCACGCGAGAAACCGATACGCTCATGATAAGGGCTGTCGCTCATGGCCAGGACACGGTTCATGACGCCCACCACATCGCGGGCCGCGCGGTGAAGCCCGCCGCCTGCTCGATTGCATGGCCCGTGCGCAGCACGGTCGCCTCATCAAATGCCTTGCCGATAATCTGAAGCCCAAGCGGCAGACCATCCGCCGTCAGCCCGGCAGGAACCGAAATTCCCGGCAGACCGGCCAGGTTCACCGTCACGGTAAAGACGTCATTCAGATACATCGAAACCGGATCGTTGCTTTTCTCGCCGATCGCAAAGGCCGGGCCCGGTGTCGCCGGTGTCAGCAGCGCATCGCATTGTTCAAAAGCGCGGGCGAAATCCTGTGCAATCAGGGTCCGTATCTTCTGGGCGCGGGTATAATAAGCATCGTAATACCCGGCCGAGAGCACGTAAGTGCCGATCAGTACCCGGCGCTGGACCTCCGCCCCGAAGCCTTCGGCGCGCGATTTCTCATAAAGATCAATGATGTCGCTGGCGTTACTGGCACGGTGGCCATAACGCACGCCGTCATAACGGGCGAGATTGGAGGAGGCCTCCGCCGGCGCCACTATATAATAAGCCGGCAGTGCGTATTTCGTGTGAGGCAGGCTGACCTCCACGATCTCCGCCCCTTGTGCCTTCAGCCATTCGGCGCCTTTCGCCCACAACGCATTGATCTCGGGCGGTGCGCCATCGATCCGGTATTCCTTCGGGATGCCGATCCTGAGCCCCTTCACGCCCGCGTCGATCCCCGCTTCGTAATCGGGTACCGGTACGTCGACACTGGTGGAATCCTTCGCATCCACACTCGCCATCTGCTGTAGCATGATGGCGGCATCGCGCACCGTGCGCGTCATCGGCCCCGCCTGATCGAGCGAGGAGGCAAAGGCGACAATGCCCCAGCGTGAACAGCGGCCGTAAGTCGGTTTCAGCCCGACAATGCCGGTCACGGCCGCAGGCTGGCGGATGGAGCCGCCGGTATCGGTGCCGGTGGCGGCCAGACACAGATGCGCGGACACCGCCGCGGCCGACCCGCCGGACGAACCGCCCGGCACCAGATCCTGATTGCTGCCTTTCGCACGCCACGGATTGATCGCCGATTTGTAGAAGCTGGTCTCGTTCGACGAGCCCATGGCGAATTCATCCAGATTGGTCTTGCCCAGCATCACCGCACCGGCATTCCACAAATTCTGCGTCACGGTGGATTCATAGGGCGGCACGAAATTGTCGAGGATGCGGCTGCCCGCCGTGGTGCGCACGCCGCGGGTGCAGAACAGATCCTTGATCGCGAGCGGCACCCCTTCCAGCGGGCGGCCATCGCCATTGGCAAGACGCGCATCGGCATCTTCCGCCATCGCGAGCGCGCGCTCCGGCGTTTCAGTGATGAAGGCATTCAGGCCGCGCGCGCCTTCGATTGCGGAAAGAAATGTCCTGGTCAGTTCGACAGAGGAAATTGCGCGCGCACGCAACGCATCGCGCGCATCGGCCAGTGTCAGCTCAGCGGGATTGGCGGGAAGCGGCATTATTCCACCACCTTCGGCACAACAAAGAAATGGTCTTCGCCCAAGGGCGCATTGGCGGTCACCGCGTCTGCATCGCCGCCATCGGTCACCACGTCGTCGCGCATCTTCAGCTTCTGTGCCACCACGCTGGTCAGCGGGGCAACGCCTTCGACATCCACTTCCTCCAATTGCTCCACCCAGGCCAGAATCCCGTTCAGTTCCTGAACCATGGGCTCTACCCGCTCTTCTTCCAGTGCGATCCGGGCGAGCTTGGCAATACGCCGGACGGTGTCCTTGTCCACGGACATGGGGCCGCTCACTATGCTATGAATACGCTGTCTTGCTACCAATCGCGGGCCATGCTGGCAAGCGAGGTGGCAAGCCCACAAAACAGCCCTGAAACAAGGAGCGGCCCATGGCCCTGGCGATTTCCGGCATCGATCACGTCCAGTTCACCATTCCGCGTGCAGAGGCCGAGACATGCCTTGCCTTCTACCGCGACATTCTGGGCCTGCCGGAAATCCCCAAGCCGGAGGAATTGCGCGCCCGCGGCGGGGCGTGGTTTCAGATCGGCAATCTGCAATTCCATCTGGGCGTGGACCCGGAGCCGTTTCCGGTCAGCAAGCGTCATGTCTGCTTTCTGGTGCCGGATCTGGCTGCGGCGCGGGCGCACATCGTTCAGCATGGCGTCACCATAGAAGAAGAAAGCGTGGCGGAGGGTCTGCACCGCTTTTTCATCCGCGATCCGGCCGGAAACCGGATCGAGATCGGGCAGCGCTAAGCGACGATGCCGGTTCTTGCACTTCCCGAATTGCGCAGCGCCCTTGCGCCCGATGCACGGCTGATCGGCCTCGACCTCGGTGAGAAGACCATCGGGGTTGCGTTGTCCGACCGCCTGCTGACCATCGCAACCCCTTATGAAACGCTGCGCCGGGGCAAATTCACCGCCGATGCGCAGACGCTTGCGGCCATCGCGGCGAAAGAAGGTGCCGGTGGCTTCGTCATCGGCCTGCCGCTGAACATGGATGGCAGCGAGGGACCATCGGCCCAATCGGCACGGGCCTTCGCACGCAATCTCGCAGGCCGGATGGAATGCCCCATCGTGCTGGTGGACGAGCGGCTTTCGACCGTCGCCGTCACGCGTGCGCTGCTGGAGGCCGATACAAGCCGCCGCCGCCGTGCCCAGGTGGTCGACAAAATGGCCGCGGCCTATATCCTTCAGGGTGCGCTCGACCGTTTGCGGTAGAGCTGACCCAAGGCGGGGGGCGGACATTTCCGATAGCGAACGCCCTGCCCGCTTCCTCTGGCTACCGCCCGGCATGGGCCCGCCGATGGCGCTGCCCCGGCGGCAGGAAACCGTGTTCCTGCTGGTCGGCACCACACTTCTGTTCAGCGGCTATGACCTGAACATTTTCGGGCTCGCCCTGCCACAGATTCAGAAAGAACTGCAGATCCCCGAAAACATGGCGGGCCTGACGGTCAGCTATTTCCGGCTGGCGGCGCTTTGCGCGCTTCTGATCGCACCGCTTGCCGATATTTTCGGCCGCAGGCGGATGCTTCTTTTCACCGTCGCGGGCGAAGCGGTGATGACGCTTGCCACCGCCTTCGCGCAGACCTATCCGCAATTCGTCGCGGCGCAGGTGTTGGCGCGCGTGTTCGGCTATGCCGAGGAACTGCTCTGCTTCGTCGTGATCGCGGAGGAGATCGACGCCCGCGTGCGCGGCTGGGCCACGGGCACATTGTCCGCCATGGGCGCAACGGGTGCCGGTGTTGCGGCCATCGTCTTCGCGGCCGTCAATATCCTGCCCTATGGCTGGCGCTCACTTTACGCCATCGGCGGCGGCGTTCTGCTGATCCTCGCTTATTACCGCCGCCTTCTGCCCGAAACGCAGCGCTTCGAACTGCGGCGAACCGAAATCGCGGCGATGGGCTCCCGGCTGCAAGCCTTCCGCGACACGCTCAACCAGTTGCTGAAGGATTATTCCGGCAGGCTTGCAACCCTTGGCGTCGCCGTGTTCGCGTTCGGCTTCGCCATCGGGCCTGCCACGGTTCTGATGTCGAAATATCTGCAGCAGGACCATCACTACAGCCCCGGCGAAGTCTCCATCCTTTATCTGTTCGGCGGGCTGGTGGCGGTCGTCGGCAATGTCGTGGCCGGGCGGCTGTCGGACCATTTCGGCCGGCGGCGCATTCTGTTCGCGACCGCACTGCTTGCCGGCATCTGCTTCGCGGTGTTCTTCAGCGGCGTTGGTGGCTTCATCCTGCCGGTGATGTGGATTCTGGCATTGTTCGGCTTTCTGTCCGCCGATGCGCTGTTCTCCGGCTATCCGGCGGAAATTTTCCCGACCGCAACCCGGGCCACGGCCGCGGGCCTGCGCTACGTCTTCGGGATTATGGGCGGCGCGCTGTCGCTCGCGCTCGAAGGGGTGTTCTATGACTGGCTTGGCGGGCACGGCCCCGCCATCATGCTGGCGCTGGCCGCCATACCGGTGGCATTGGCCGCAATTCTGTTCCTTCCTGAAACGGCGCGGCGTACATTGGAGGAAATTTCTGGTAACAAGCCGTGACCGGGCGCGCTTGCCCTCCCCCAACACCCTATCTATAAGCCTGAAACCGATGACACGCGCCGCACCCGAAGCGCCAATCCTGCAAACCAGCCATCTTCTTGGCATTGAAAATCTTTCGGTCGCAGAAATCGAGGCCCTGCTCGATCTGGCCGAAAGCTATGTCGCGCTGAACCGAGGCTCCGACAAGAAGAAAGCCCTGCTGAAGGGCCGCACGCTGATCAACCTGTTCTTCGAGGCCTCCACCCGCACGCAAAGCTCGTTCGAGCTGGCGGGCAAAAGGCTGGGCGCCGATGTGCTGAACATGGCGGTGCGCAATTCCTCGGTCTCCAAGGGCGAAACCCTGATCGATACCGCCACCACCCTGAACGCGATGCGGCCCGACATTCTGGTGGTGCGGCATCAGGATTCGGGTGCCGCCGAGCTTCTGTCGCGCAAGGTCGATTGCTGTGTCATCAATGCGGGTGACGGGGCCCACGAACATCCCACCCAGGCATTGCTCGACGCACTGACCATCCGGCGCCGCCGCGGCGGGTTTCAGGGTCTGACGATTGCGATCTGCGGCGATGTTCTGCACAGCCGGGTTGCCCGCTCCAACATCCATCTGCTCGGCAAGATGGGGGCGAAAGTGCGCCTGATCGCGCCGCGCACGCTTCTGCCCGCCGATGCCGGCCGCTTCGGTGTCGAACTCCATTCCAACATGAACAAGGGGCTGGAAGGCGCCGACATCGTGATGATGCTGCGCCTTCAGCGGGAGCGGATGACCGGCGCCTTCGTCCCCTCCACGCGGGAATATTTCCGCTTCTATGGCCTCGACCGTGACAAGCTGAAACATGCCAAACCGGGCGCATTGGTGATGCATCCGGGCCCGATGAACCGTGGCGTGGAAATCGACTCCGCCGTAGCGGACGACATCGAAATCAGCCTGATCCAGGAACAGGTGGAAATGGGTGTCGCGATCCGCATGGCGGTGCTGGATGCGCTGGCCCGCGGCCTGCCGCAGGAAGGGAAAAACACATGAGCGCGCGCACCGCCTTCCGCAATGCGCGCCTGATCGACCCGGCGGCAAAGCTGGACGCCGCGGGCGGCCTTCTGGTCGAAGACGGGATCATCCGCGATGTTGGCGCCAACCTGTTCAAGGATGGCGTGCCGGGCGATGCCAGGATCGTCGATTGCGGCGGGCATGTTCTGGCGCCCGGCCTGATCGACATGCGCGTCTTCACCGGCGAGCCGGGCAGCGAGCATCGCGAGACCCTGGAATCGGCCAGCAACGCGGCCGCGGCCGGTGGCGTCACTACCATGGTGGTGATGCCCAACACCGATCCGGTGATCGACGAACCCTCTCTGGTCGATTTCATCCGCCGCCGCGCCGCCGCCACGGCACAGGTCCGCGTACTGCCGATGGCGGCCCTGACCAAACATCTGGCCGGCGAAGTGATGACCGAGATCGGCCTGCTTCTCGAAGCGGGCGCGGTTGCGTTTACCGATGGCGACCGCTCACTCGCCAATGCGCGGGTGCTGCGCCGGGCGCTTTCTTACGCCGCCACCTTCGATGCTCTGGTGGTGGGCCACGCCGAAGATCCGTTCCTGTCCGATGGCACGGCCATGAACGAAGGCGAATACGCCACCCGCCTTGGCGTTCCCGCGGCACCCACGCTCGCTGAAACCATTATTGTCGAACGCGACATCCGGTTGGTGGAGTTGACCGGCGCGCGTTACCACTTCGGCCAGATTTCCTGCCGCGCCTCGCTCGACGCCATTGCCGCCGCCAAGGCGCGGGGGCTTCCGGTAACCTGTGGCGTCTCGGCCCATCACCTGTCGCTCAACGAACTCGATGTCGGCGCTTATCTCACCTTCCGCAAGGTGAAACCGCCACTGCGCTCCGAAGCCGACCGCGCCGCGATGGTCGAAGGCGTCGCCAGCGGTGTGATCGACGTGATTGTGTCGAGCCATGACCCGCAGGCCGCCGACACCAAACGCCAGACCTTCGGCGAAGCGGCGTTCGGCGCGGTGGGGCTTGAGACACTGCTGCCCGCAGCGCTGGCGCTTTATCACAATGGGCACGCAGACCTATCGCAGGTCCTGAACACACTGACCGCTGCACCCGCACGGATTCTTGGCATCGACGGCGGCACACTGAAAAAAGGCGCGGCGGCCGATCTCGTCCTGTTCGATCCCGACCGGCCTTTCGTGGTGGATGCAGACGCATTGCACTCCCGTGCCAAGAACACCCCGTTCGAGGAACGCCGTTTTGAAGGCCGGGTGCTGCAGACTTTCGTTCAGGGCCGCTGTGTCTTCAACGCGAGGGGCACGGCATGAGTGGCGGCCTTCACATCGTGATCGCACTCGCGATTGGTTATCTGTTGGGTTCCATTCCGTTCGGCCTGATCTTCACGCGCCTTGCCGGTGCGGGCGATGTGCGCGCCATCGGTTCCGGCAATATCGGGGCGACCAATGTGCTGCGCACCGGCAAACGCTGGGCCGCGGCGGCCACACTATTATGCGATGCGGGCAAAGGGGCGCTGGCGGTTTATCTGGCACGCCATTTCCTGGGCAATATCCCGTCACTTGTGGCCGCCCTCGCCGCCTTTCTCGGCCATATCTTTCCGGTCTGGCTGCGCTTCAAGGGCGGCAAAGGCGTCGCCACATTCTTCGGCATCACACTGGTACTCAATCTCGTCGGCGGTGTTGGCGGGCTCTTGACATGGCTGGCCGCCGCCGCGGTCTGGCGCATTTCATCGCTGTCCGCGCTGGTCGCGGCTGCATTGACGCCGGTTTACTTCATTCTGCTGGGTGAATGGCTTTACGCCGCGCTGTGTCTGTTGCTGGCCGTGATCATCGCCTTCACCCATCGCGAAAACATCGCCCGCCTGTTGCGCGGCACCGAACCGCGTATCGGCCGCAAATCCGAACCGGCGGGATAACCCGCCGGGTTCAGGCGAAGGGGGCGCCAGAACATCCATTGCCAACACACCATCTAAACGAAACCGAACGCCGGGCCTGGCTGCGGCTGGCCCGCACCAGCCATGTCGGCCCGGTGACCTTCGCCAATCTGCTCAGCCGTTTTGGTTCGGCTGCGGCTGCGCTTGCGGAAGTGCCGCAGCTTGCGCGCCGCGGCGGCGGGCGGGAGTTGTTCATTCCGGCCGAAGACGCCATCGCGCGCGAACTGGATCGCCTTGCCAAAATGGGCGGCCGGATGATCGCCTCCTGCGAGGCGGAGTTTCCCCACGGGCTTGCCGCGCTCGATGCGCCGCCACCTTGTCTGATGGTGCTGGGCCACACCGCGCTGCTGCAGAAGGAGATGGTGGCGATTGTCGGCGCGCGCAATGCCTCCGCGCTTGGGCGCAAACTGGCGGCGCGGCTGTCCGCCGATCTTGGGGCGGCCGGTCTCATCATCGCCTCCGGCCTTGCCCGCGGGATCGATGCCGCGGCGCATGAAGCGACCCTCTCCACCGGCACCTGCGCGGTGGTGGCGGGCGGTGTCGATATCGTCTATCCGCCGGAAAACCAGTCGCTTTACGATGCGATCTGCAAGGAAGGTGTGATCGTATCGGAGATGGCGCTGGGCCAGGCGCCGCAGGCACGCCACTTCCCGCGCCGCAACCGCATCATCTCCGGCCTTTCGCGCGGCGTGGTGGTGGTGGAAGCGGCCATCGGCTCCGGCTCGCTCATCACCGCGAATTATGCCCTTGAACAGGGCCGCGAGATTTTCGCGGTGCCGGGTTCCCCGCTCGACCCGCGGGCGAAAGGCGCAAACCGCCTGATCCGGCAGGGTGCCACCCTGATCGAAAGCGCGGAGGATATTCTGAACGTCCTGCACCCGATGCTGGGCCACAGCTTTGCCGAACCGGAGCGGCCGCCCAATCCAACCCGCGGCCCCGCCGCGGTTGCCGAGGTGGAGCTTGCCCGCCTCCGCACCTTTGTAGAGGAAGCCCTTGGCCCCGCCCCCATCGCGGTCGACGAATTGATCCGAATGGCGGGCGCCCACCCGGCCGGGATCTTGACCGTCATCCTTGAGCTGGAATTGGCCGGCCGCCTCGCCCGCCATCCCGGCAACAGCGTCAGTTGGGCTTAACGCCCGGCGATCAGGGCCTCCGCCTCCATCAGGGCGAGCGCCAGAAGGTGTGCCAGAACCGGGTTTCCCTGCTTTTCCGCCATCTGCCGAAGACCCAGCAGCATGTCCCTCGTATAGCGCACGGTATCGATCGCCGTGACCTTGGGTGCCTGACGAACTTTTTCCCGTATCGCTGCCTGTGACATGCCTGAAATCCCCTCCGCTGATGCGTTAACCATAAGTTCCCTGCACCGGAACTACAACTAATAATAGAATATCAAGCTGAATTTTTGATTAAACAATACTTCTGATTGTATTTCCGACAGGAAGTGGCGTTGACAGGGCCCGCGCACTTCGATCAGTGTCCGCGCCGCCGGGGGCAAGGCACATATAAAGAAGTGTCCCCCTACCCCATGTCAGTAACCGGGCGCGCGCGCCCTACGCGCCCAAGAGCAGCAGCAAATCCCCATGAACGTGCTTGTTGTGGAATCGCCGGCCAAGGCCAAGACGATCAATAAATATCTGGGTCCGGGCTACAAAGTGCTGGCCAGCTTCGGCCATATCCGCGACCTGCCCTCCAAGGACGGTTCCGTCCAGCCCGACGCCGATTTCGCGATGACCTGGGAAGTGGATACCCGCGCCCAGAAGCGGATGAAGGATATTGCCGACGCCGTGAAGGGGGCCGACAAGCTGATCCTCGCCACTGACCCGGACCGGGAGGGCGAAGCGATCTCCTGGCATCTGCTGGAAGTGCTGCGGCAGAAAAAAGCGCTCGGCAAAATGCCGGTGGAACGCGTCGTCTTCAACGCCATCACCAAGAACGCGGTGCTGGATGCCATCGCCAATCCACGCACCATCAACGAAGAACTGGTGGACGCCTATCTGGCGCGCCGCGCACTCGACTACCTCGTGGGTTTCACGCTGTCGCCGGTTCTGTGGCGCAAATTGCCGGGCGCACGCTCAGCCGGGCGGGTGCAATCGGTGGCGCTGCGCCTGATCTGTGAACGCGAGCTGGAGATCGAGGCTTTCCGCCCCCAGGAATACTGGTCGATCGACGCCGATGTGACAGTGCCGGAGGGCAACTTCACCGCGCGCCTGACCCAGTTGGACGGCAAGAAGCTCGACAAGCTGGCGCTTGGCAGCGAAGCCGATGCAACACGCGCGGTATCCCTGATCAAGGCGCAGAATTTCCACATCGGCCAGGTGGAAAGCAAACCGGTCAAGCGCCACCCCTCGCCGCCCTTCATCACCTCGACCTTGCAGCAGGAAGCCTCCCGCAAATTGGGCTTCAACGCCAAGCGCACGATGCAGGTGGCGCAGCAGCTTTATGAGGGCGTGGACATCGGCGGCGAAACCGCCGGTCTCATCACCTACATGCGAACCGATGGTGTGCAGATGGCGCCCGAAGGTGTCAGCGATGCCCGCCGCATGATCGGCACCAAATATGGCGAACGCTACCTGCCGCGGGTGCCGCGCGCCTATTCCAGCAAGGCGAAGAATGCGCAGGAAGCGCATGAAGCCATCCGCCCCACCGCATTCGACCGGCTGCCCGATGCAATCGCCCGTCACCTCGATTCCGATCAGGCCCGGCTTTACGAACTGATCTGGAAACGCGCGATGGCCAGCCAGATGGAAAGCGCCGAGCTGGAGCGCACCACGGTCGATGCCGTCTCCGCCGATAACAGGATCGCGCTGCGTGCCACCGGCAGCGTGACGCTGTTCGACGGCTTCCTCACCCTCTACCAGGAAGGCAAGGACGACGAGGCCGATGAAGACGGCGCGCACCTGCCGCGGGTGAAGGAGAACGATCCCGCCACGCTCGAAAAAATCACACCGGCGCAGCATTTCACCGAGCCGCCGCCGCGTTATTCCGAAGCAAGCCTGGTGCGCAAGCTGGAAGAACTGGGCATCGGGCGGCCTTCGACCTATGCCACCATTCTGTCGGTGCTGCGCGAACGCGCCTATGTACGGATGGACCGTAACCGCTTCATCCCCGAAGACAAGGGCCGCATCGTTACCACCTTCCTGACCAGCTTCTTCGGCCGCTATGTCGAATACGGCTTCACCGCCGATCTGGAAGAAAAGCTGGACGAGATTTCCGCCGGCTCCCTCAAATGGAAGGATCTGCTGCGCGATTTCTGGCGCGATTTTTCTGCCGCCATCGGTGAAACCAAGGACCTGAAGATTTCCCAGGTCATCGATACGCTGGACGATATTCTGGCGCCACACATCTTCCCGCAAGCGGGCGATGGCGCCGATCCGCGCGTCTGCCCCTCCTGCGGCAATGGCAGGCTCAGCCTGAAGCTTGGCCGCTTCGGCGCCTTTGTCGGCTGTTCCAACTATCCCGAATGCCGCTTCACACGGAAGCTGGGCGCGAAGCCGGGCGAAGACGGCGATGCACAGCCGCGTCTGCTGGGCAACGATCCGATCACGGGCGAGCCGGTTGAATTGAAGGTGGGGCGCTTTGGCCCCTATGTCGAACGCAAGGACGGCGAAAAGCCTTCGCGCTCCGGCATTCCCAAAGGGATCAGCGCGGATGATGTGACGCTGGAATACGCGCTGAAGCTTCTGTCGCTGCCGCGCGACGTGGGTATTCATCCCGAAACCGGTGAGATGATCACGGCGAATTTCGGCCGCTATGGGCCCTATGTCGCGAGCAACGGGCAATACGCCTCGCTCGAATCCGCCGAAGACGTTTTCACCGTGGGCGTAAACCGCGCCGTCACCTTGCTGGCGGAAAAGAAGGCCAAGGGCCGCGGGCCGCGCGGTGCCACCGCGTTGAAAGAACTGGGTGCCCATCCTGAAAGCGGCGCGCCGGTGAAAGTTCTGAAAGGCCGCTATGGCCCCTACGTCAGCGATGGCAGCGTCAACGCCACCCTCCCCGATGGCATGGAGCCGGAATCGGTTACGCTGGAACAGGCGGTGGACCTGATCGCAGCGCGCGCGGCCAAGGGCGGTAAAAAGCCGGCCCGTAAAGCGCCCGCCAAAAAAACAGCGCCGAAAAAGGTTGCCGCCAAAAAGAGCACGGTAAAGAAGCCCGTCAAAAAGGCGTCCTCGAAAAAGGCATCCGCAAAAGGCAGGAAGATTGCGAAATCGGCCTGAGGCATGGGACTCAAAACTGGTAGGCTCGCAGGCGGGGCGGCGGTAAAGACAAGTCTTGAACAAAAAACGCAACCGGGAAACGCAGGCCACGCTCAGCAGGGAAAGCGTGCTCGATGCGCTTGCCAGCAATCCGCACGCCACCAAGCGCGATCTGGCACGCACGCTGGGCGTTATCGGCAATGACCGCATCGCGCTGAAGCGCATTCTGAAAGAGCTGGAAACCGAAGGCGCCATCACCCGCGGCCGCAAACGCAGCTTCGCCAAGTCTGGTGCCCTGCCCGAGGTGCTGGTGCTGGAAATCCGTGGCCGCGATCACGATGGCGAGCTTCTGGCCCGCCCGCAGCGGTGGGAGGGCAATGAAGAACCGCCGCAAATTATCGTGCTGCCGGGGCGCGAGGGCGATGCGCCGGGCGACGGCGACCGCATCCTCGCCCGCATCAGTGAAACCCGAAACGGTTATGAAGCCCGCATCATCAAGCGGCTGGGCGCATCCGCGCACAAGGTTCTGGGCGTGTTTCATCACGGCGAACGCGAAGGCCTGATCGCGCCGATCGATCGCAAAAGCCGGTTGGAATTCGTGGTCGATGCGCGCGACCAGAACGGCGCCAAACCGAACGAACTGGTGCTGGCCGAACCGTTGGCCGGCCGCGCCTATGGTGCCCCGCGCGCCCGCATTGTGGAGCGGCTGGGCAGCATGGATGCGCCCAAGGCGATCAGCCTGATTGCCATTCACGCCCACGGCATTCCGACCGAATTTCCGGCAGACGCGATTGCGCAAGCCGAGCGTGCCCAACCGGCCGGCCCGCAGGGGCGCACCGATCTGCGTCACATCCCGCTTGTCACGATCGACCCCGAAGATGCACGCGATCACGACGATGCGGTGTGGGCAGGCCCGGATGACGATCCGCGCAACGCGGGCGGTCACGTCGCCATCGTGGCGATTGCCGATGTCGGCCACTACGTCACGCCGGGTTCTGCGCTGGACCGTGCTGCCTATGAGCGCGGCAACTCCGTCTATTTCCCCGACCGCGTGGTGCCGATGCTGCCGGAGCGGCTGTCGGCCGGCCTCTGCTCCCTGCAACAGGGGGAGGATCGCGCCTGTCTTGCCGTGCGCATGGTGTTCGACCGCCACGGCAACAAGAAGCATCACGAATTCCTGCGCGGCATCATGCGCAGCGCTGCGCGGCTTTCCTACCATCAGGCGCAACGTGCCTTTGACGGCAACCCCGATGACGATTGCCGCGCGATTGCAAAGGAAACGCTGGCGCCCTTATGGACGGCCTATCAGGCCATGGCCGCCGCGCGCGACAAGCGGCAGCCCCTGAATCTCGATCTGCCGGAACGGCGCGTCATCATCGGCGAAGATGGCAAAGTGAAGTCCATCGCCTATCGCGAACGGCTGGAATCCATGCGCCTGATCGAGGAGTTCATGGTGCAGGCCAATGTCGCCGCGGCCGAAACGCTGGAGAAGGCACGCGTGCCGCTGATCTTCCGCGTTCATGAACATCCCTCGAAAGAAAAACTACTGGCGTTCTCCGATTTTCTGCGCACGGTCGATATTCCTTTCGCCAAAGGTCAGGTGGTCAAACCCGGCACGTTCAACCGCATTCTGGAGCGCGCGAAAAACACCACCCACACCGATGTGCTGAACGATGTGGTGCTGCGCACACAGGCACAGGCCGTCTATTCCCCCGACAATATCGGTCATTTCGGGCTGAACCTGTCGCATTATGCGCACTTTACCTCGCCCATCCGGCGCTATGCCGACCTCATTGTGCATCGCGCCCTGATCCGCGCCTTCAAATTCGGCGACGATGGCCTCAGCGATAGCGACATCGGCCGCCTGCGTGAAACCGCCGACCACATTTCGGTCTGCGAACGCCGCGCGATGGCGGCGGAACGTGATTCCACCGACCGTTATGTCGCCGCCTATATGGAAGCACGCGTCGGCAACAGTTTCGATGTGCGCGTGACCGGCGTGACACGCTTCGGGCTGTTCGTGCGTATTCCCGAAACCGGTGCGGAAGGGCTGATCCCGGTTCGCACACTCGGCACGGAATTCTTCCGCCACGATGAGCGCCGCCACGCCCTGATTGGCGAACGCAGCGGCACCAAATACGGCCTTGGCGACATTCTGCATGTCCGCCTGGTGGAAGCGGCCCCGCTCACCGGCGGCTTGCGTTTCGACCTTGCCGAAACGGCACAGGACCGCCGCCCGCGCAAGACCACCCCCGGCAAACCGGTGCGCCAGGAAAAATTCCGGCAGAAACGCGGCAAAGCCAAGCGTTGATCGGCACGGAAAAATCCGTACCCTTGTTTCTAATATCGGGAGTCTCCATTGCCGCCTGCCCAAATCGATTCCGACAACGAAAAAATCGTTCCGGGGGCCTTACGCCCCAAAGATGCCGCCACACTCATCCTCGTTCGCCGCGACAAGGGCGAAATCCGCGTGCTGATGGGGCGGCGCCACAAGACCATGGCCTTCATGGCCGGCAAATATGTCTTTCCCGGCGGGCGGATGGACCCGGCCGATCAACGTCTGCCGGTGACAAGCGATCTGCGCCCGGATGTGGCGGTGCGCGTATCACGCGGCATCACGCAAAGCCGCGCACGCGGCCTGGCGCTCGCCGCCATCCGCGAAACCTTTGAAGAAACCGGCGTCATCCTCGGCGCGCCCACGGTCCATGTGCCGCGCACGCGCGCACCCGCATGGCAGAAATTCTTTTCGCACGGCATCGTGCCCGAACTCGAACATCTGGAATTCATCGCGCGCGCCATCACGCCGCCCAACCGCACGCGCCGTTTCGATGCCCGCTTCTTCATGACCGATGCCAGCCACATCGCCCATGTGCTGGATTCAGCGGAAACAGAAGAACTGCTCGAACCCTGCTGGCCCACGCTTTCGGAAGCGCGCGAACTCGATCTGCCCAGCATCACGCGCACGGTCCTGGATGAGGTGGAGGCGCGGCTTTCCGATGGCGCCGATCCTTCCCGCCCGGTGCCCTTCTTCCGCTTTCGCCGTGGTAAAGCCAGCCTGGACCATTTGTGAGCGCGGGCCGCCGCCTCAGCCTGATTGCCATTTTGTCGTCGGTTGCCGCTTACGGCATGGGCATGGGGCTGACCCTGCCGCTGCTGTCCCTGATGCTCGAACGTATGGGCGTGGCCGGCAGCGTCAACGGCATGAACCTCGCCACCGCCGGGCTTGCCGCGCTGGTGGTCACACCGTTCGTGCCGGGCTGGATCCGCCGCTTCGGCACAGCGGAATTTCTTGCGGCCTCTCTGGTCATAGCGGCCATATCTCTTATCGCGATTTATATGGTGCCATCGCTGTGGCTGTGGTTTCCCGTCCGCTTCGTGCTGTCAGCGGCCCTGAACGGCCTGTTCGTGGTCACCGAATACTGGATCAACCGGCTGGCTGACGAACACAATCGCGGCCGCTTCATTGCGGTTTATGCCATTTGCATGTCGGGCAGCTTCGGCATCGGCCCCACCATCCTGCAAGTGATCGGCACTCATGGCTTCGCGCCGTTCGGCATGGGGGCCGCCCTTCTGCTTCTGGCATTGGCACCCGCGCTTGCCGCCCGGCGCACCGCGCCGCAGATCGAAGAGCGGGAAACCGGCTCCATCCTCTCGGTGCTGGGGCTTGCGCCTGTCGCCTTTACCGCCGCCTTTGTCTTCGGCGCCATCGACGCAGGCATGGTCGGTCTGTTGCCGGTCTATGCCGTGCGCATGGGGTATGACGAAGCCGCCGCCGCCCTGATCGTCACCGCCATCGCGGCAGGCAGCATCCTGTTCCAGCTTCCGCTCGGTTATCTGGCGGACCGGATGAACCGGCGCACATTGCTGGCCCTTTGTGCCTCAACCGGGGTGGTGGGCACGGCACTGGTGCCGCTCACCATCAGCACGCCTGCGCTGCTCTATTTCGTGCTGGCGATCTGGGGCGGTTTGATCCTGGGGGTCTATTCCGTGGGGCTGACGCTTCTGGGCGAACAGGTGAAATCAGGCCGCCTTGCCACCGCCAATGCGGGCTATGTGATGTTCTATTGCTTCGGCCTTCTGCTCGGCCCGGCGGCGGAGGGGGTGGCGCTCGACCTTTGGAACCCCCATGGCCTGCTGGTGGTTTTGGCAGGAATCTGCGCGGCTTACGTCGCCTATCTGATCCTCTCCGGGCGGCGCGCCAAGGCGGCTTGACAAGCCCGCCCCCATGGCTAGGTTACCGCCCCTTCGACACGTTTTTCCGGAGTCTGACGCCCATGGCCAAGCCGACAACCGCAAAAATCCGGCTCAACAGCTCGGGCGATACCGGATTCTTCTACGTTGCCAAGAAGAACACCCGCACCATGACCGAGAAATTCTCGATCAAGAAATACGATCCGGTGCTGCGCAAGCATGTCGAATTCAAGGAAGGCAAAATCAAATAGTCAGCGCTGACTGGCGCTTTTCTGCCGTTCCTTTTCGACCCTTTCGACAAACCGCACGATATGGCCCGTCACCTCCGGGATGACACCGAGCGGCATGTCATGCCCCCAACCCTCGATCTCGTGATATTCCGCGCCCGGAATGCACTTGGCCGTGTGGCGCCCGCCTTGCACCGGAATCAGCGTATCGGCGGCCCCATGGAGCACCAGCGTCGGCGCTTTTAACGTGGCCAGGCGTTCGGTACGCGGCGGGGCAACCCCGATAGCCGCATATTGGCGCTGCGTGCCTTGCGGATAATACATCCGGTCATAGGTCGCCCCGATCAACGCGCGAAGACGTGCTTCATCGAAGGGATGGGCGGTTGAGGCATAAGCCCGGCGGCCCTTCAGGGTGTGAGCGATCACCGTCTCGCGATCCTGCGATGCCGGTGCCGCGGTCAGCGCCGCCATCGCTTCCGGCGTGGCGGGCGGTAGCGACGGATCGCCGGTGGTGGAAAAAATCGAAATCAGCGCGCGCGTTTTCGCCGGGTGATTGAGCGCCACGAGTTGCGCGATCATGCCACCCATCGACGCACCGGAAATATGCGCGCTGTCGATGCCCAGCGCATCGAGCAGCCCCACCGCATCCGCCGCCATATCGTCCAGCGTATAGGGAATATTGGGCTTCTTCCCCGCACGGGCGTCGGCAATCACGCTGCGGATGTCCGGGATGATCCCGTCCCATTTCTGTGACAGGCCGACATCGCGATTGTCGAAGCGGATGAAGCGTAAACCCGCATTCGCCAGCGTTTTGCGATATTCGTCGGGCCACGATGTCATCTGGCTGCCGAAGCCGCTGATCATCAGAAACGGGATGCCGTCACGGGGTCCGATCTCGTCATACTCGAGTTCGACGCCATTGGCGCGGATTTTCGTCATCGTCCCCTCCCCCGCATTGCCATTAGAACTATCAGGCAGTTTTCCGTTCGACCGCGGTGATGAAACCGCCGACATGCTCCAGATAAACCGGCACGATCGCGTTGGTGAAATCATGCGCCATGCCCGGCACGATCACGAGTTTCGCACCGGGAATGCTGGCCGCCGTATCGCGCCCGCCTTCAACCGGCAGAAGCGGGTCATCCGCACCGTGAATGACGAGCGCGGGGCAGCGCACATTTTTCAGAATGTCATTGCGCGCATCGGCGGCAAGAATGGCCGCCATCTGGCGCACGGCGCCCGTCGGCTCAAACGGCACACGATCCACTTCGCGGATCACCACCTCCTCCAGCTCTGCATCCGTTGCCGGAAAACCGGGGCTGCCGATGGTGCGCCAGATACGCTTTCCCTGCGCGATACGGTCTTCACGGCTGTCGCTCGCGGGCGGCGCGGTCAGCACCGCCATCGCCTCCGGTTTGCCCTGCGGCAGGGCCGGATTGCCGGTGGTGGACATGATGGAGACAAGACTGCGGGCGCGATCCCTATGCCTGGCCGCCACCAGTTGCGCGATCATCCCGCCCATCGAAGCACCGACGATATGCGCCGTCTTCAGGCCGAGTCCGTCCAGAATGGCGACCGTATCGCCCGCCATGTCATCCAGCGTATAGGGGATAGGCCCCGCCGCTTCCCCCGCCATGCGCCGGGCCATCAGGGCGCCGACATCGGGAATACCCTTATCCACCAGATGGGTGGATTTGCCGGCATCGCGATTGTCGAATCGGATGACGCGAAACCCCTTCTCCGCCAAACCCTTGCAGAATTTTTCGGGCCACATGGTCATCTGGGCGCTGAAGCCCATGATCAGAAGCACCGCCGGGTCGGTGTCCCGCCCGAAGGAGTCATATTCAAAGGAAAGTCCGTGGGCCTTGATCTGCGGCATGAATTTCCCCTCTGGCTCTGGTGTCATTTCGCGCTGGGTCTGCTGGCCCTGAGCTTAGCAGGCCAGGCCACCGGATTGACAAGCGGCTGGCGCCAGACAACGGTTCCATTTTCCGAAAATTCATGCGCCGCAATCTTGAACGCCTCTCCAACGACACATTCGACCTGCTGGTGATCGGCGGCGGGATCACGGGCGCGTGCGTCGCGCGCGATGCGGCACGCCGCGGCCTGAAGGTTGCCCTGATCGACAAAGGCGATTTTGCCAACGCCACAAGCGCCCACAATTCCAAGCTGATCCATGGCGGTTTGCGTTATCTGCGCAATTTCGAGCTAGGGCTGGTGCGCGAATCCTTGCGGGAACGGCGGATCTGGCAACGTACCGCACCGCATCTGGTGCACCCGCTGCCCTTTCTGGTGCCGGTTCAGGACCATTGGGCCACGCGCGCCACCCTGCGCGCCGGGCTGACGCTTTACGATCTTCTGTCCTACGATCGCGGCTGGCTGGATGATCCCAACCAGCGCCTGCCGGGCTATCGCTGGCTTAACCGCAAAGCGGCACTTTCCCGCGATGCGATCCTCGACCAGCCAGAACTGTCGGGCGCCTTCCGCTATTTCGATGCGCAGATGTATGCGCCGGAGCGGTTGGCGCTCGAATGCCTGATTGACGCGCGTGCCCACGATGCGGTGATCGCGAATTACGCCGAAGCCAAGGCCCTGATCATCCACAATGGGCGTGTCACGGGTGCCGCGGTGGAAGACAGGATGGGCAGCGGTGCCTTCACTATTCAGGCCCGTGTCACGCTCGTCGCCACCGGGCCATGGAGCGATATTTTCCTCGACCGCGCATTGGGGCGCAAAACGGCGCACCGCATCCTGCGTTCCAAGGGCATTCACCTGATTGTCCCGGCCATGACGCGGGGCGATGCGCTGACGGTCGCCGCCCATGGCGGCCATTTCTTTCTGCTGCCCTGGCGCGGCCACACGCTGCTCGGCACCACCGATACCGCTTTCACCGGCGATCCCGATCACGTTCGCGCGACGGAACAGGACATCGCGGATTTTCTCAGCTTCATCAACACACACCTTCCCGCCGCGCAATTGCGCCGCGAACAGGTCGAACACGCCTATGCCGGATTGCGCCCGCTGGTCGATGACGGATCGGGCAACACCTACGGCGCCAGCCGCCGTGCCGAACTGATCGACCATCGCGGTGACGGGGTTGAGGCACTTTTCTCCGCCATTGGCGGCAAATGGACCACGTCCCGCGCGCTTGCGGAAAGCATTGTCGATACAATCGTGCGCGTGCTGCACGTCAAAACCCAGCATTGCACCACCGCCAATGCCGCCCTTCCGGGCGGGAACATTCCACGCATCCGCGATTTCGCGGCCGAGCAAAGCCGCACCCATTCCGATCTTTCGGGCATCGGCCATCTATGGCAGATGTACGGGACGCGGCTGCGTGAGATGTTGTCCGTTGCTGCCGACCGGCCGGAGCTTTTGACGCCGCTTTCTCCATCCGGCGACATCGGTGCACAGATTCTGTTCGCGGTGCGGGAAGAAATGGCGCTGACCCTTGGCGATGTGATCCTGCGCCGGACCGGCATCGGCCAGCTCGGCGCGCCATCGCCCGCGGCGCTCGAAACAGCCTCCCTGCTGATGGCGGAGGAACTGGGCTGGACGGAGTTGCATCGCCGCAACCAGATCGATGCGGTCAGGTCGGAATTTGCAAACGGGAATCCGGCATGAGCACCTTCGCCATCATCAATCCGCGCTCGGCCAACAGCCATACGGCCCGCGCATGGCCGGACATCGAGCGCGGATTGCGCCACCTCTACCCGCAGATGAATGTGGGCTTCACCCGTGCGCGCGGCCATGCCACCGCGCTGGTGCGTGCCGCACTGGCCGAAGGCTATACCGAAATCGTCGCAGTCGGCGGTGACGGCACCATCAACGAAGCGGTCAACGGTTTTTTCGATCCCAGCGGCCCGCTGGCGCCCGAAGCCACCTTTGCGTTCGTCAGCAGCGGCACCGGCGGCGACTTCCGCAAGACGTTCGACATCGCCCCCGGCACCATGGCGGGGATCGAACGGCTGAAGGGTTCGCATGTCCGCCCGGTCGATATCGGGCGCGTCACCTGCCTCGGCATGGATGGCACACCGGCCGTGCGCTATTTCATCAACATCGCCTCTTTCGGTCTTCCGGGCGTGATCGTCGATGCGGTCAACCGCGCCCGCATCGCCAAGCTGTTCGGCGGCGGCTTTGCGTTTGCTTTTCACAGCATGGTCAATATGGCGTTCTATCGCGACCGCGTGGTGCGCCTGCACATCGACGATGTGTATGACGAGATCGACAAGGTTTCGACCGTCGCCATTGCCAATGGGCGCTATTTCGGCGGCGGTATGAAGGTTGCCCCCGACGCCAAGCCGGATGACGGCGCGTTTGACATCATTGTGATGGGCGGCGCCGCCAAATTGCGCGCATTGTCCGATTTCCGGCAGCTTTACGACGGTTCGCACGTGAACAACCCCACCGTCCGCGTGGTACGGGGAAAAAAGCTGGTGGCGGCCCCCGTTTCCGAAACCAAAGGCCGCGCCGTTCTGATCGAGACCGATGGGGAAAACGCCGGCCGCCTGCCCGCCACGTTTGAAATCCTGCCCCGTGCCCTCAATTTGCGATGCTGAAAGGATCAGCGGGTAACCTCACAGCCATGACAGACCGGAGCGAAACACGCTGGAATGGCTGGGGGCCTCAGGACCAGGCCGATACGCTTGGCGCCCGCAACGAGGTCTGGACCTGGCTCGCGCGCGAGCTTGGGATGCCAAGCCTGCTCGCCACCCCGGCCCGCCCGCTGGAAGAACTGGCGATCGCTCCACCGCGCCTGACAAGCGAAGACCGGGACAAATTCGTCCTGCTTCTGGGGCCGGACAATGTGCGCGACGACAAGGCGGAGCGTGCGCGCCACGCGCTTGGCAAAAGCTATCACGATCTGTTGCGGCTGCGCGCGGGCGATCTCTCCGTCGTGCCCGATGCCGTGCTCTATCCGCGCAATGCGGGTGATGTGGCCGATGTTCTCGCCTATGCGGGCGAGCGGCGTATCGCCATCGTGCCTTATGGCGGTGGCACCAGTGTCGTCGGCGGCGTGACCGCCAATGGCGAGGGGTTCAATGCCGTCGCCACCCTCGATCTTTCGCAGATGGCGCGGCTGATCGGCGTCGATCCCGTTTCCGGCACCGCGGATGTGGAGCCGGGCATCATCGGCCCCGCCCTCGAACATGCCCTGAATGCGCAAGGGTTGACGCTTGGCCATTTTCCGCAATCGTTCGAATACTCCACCCTTGGCGGCTGGATCGCCCATCGCGGTGCGGGTCAGCAATCCCATCTTTACGGCCGCGCCGAAGACTGGCTGATCGCCGCCGATCTCGCGACGCCGCGCGGCGTCCTTCACACGCGCGATTTTCCGGCTTCCGCCGCGGGCCCGCGGCTTCGCGATCTCATTCCCGGCTCAGAGGGCGTATTCGGCATCATCACGCGCGCCCGGGTGCGGGTGCGCGTCCAGCCCGCCGTCAAACAGTACAGCGGTTTTCTGTTTCCCGATTTCCGCAGCGGCACGGCCGCCATCCGCGCGGCCGCGCAAACGGGTCTGCCGGCCGCGATGCTGCGCCTCTCCGATGCGCAGGAAACCCGCTTCTACCGCACCTTCAGCGAACTTGGCCGCAACACCGGCCTGCGCGACTGGCTGACCGGGCATTACCTGCGCCTCAAAGGGCTGGACCGGCTTCCCGCCGCCATGATCGCGGGCTTCGAGGGCGATCCCGCCCAGGTCCGCGACGCGGCTGAAGCCTTCGCGAAAATCGCCAAGGCGAATGGCGCGCTGGCACTGGGCCGGAAACCGGGAAAACGCTGGTACGAAGGGCGTTTCCACGGCCCCTATCTGCGCGATCCGATGATGGATCGCGGTGTCGGTGTCGATACGCTCGAAACCGCAACGCACTGGTCCAATCTCGACACACTCTACCGCGCCGTGAAAGAGGCGCTGGAGGCTGCCATCGCCGCCAATGCGCCGCGCCCCGGCGCGCGCGGTGTCGTGATGTGCCACATCAGCCATTGCTACCCCGATGGGGCGAGCCTTTATTTCACCTATATCTTTCCCCGTGCGCTGGATGGCGAAATCGCACAGTGGCGCGCGATCAAAGTTGCGGCCAGCGACGCAATCGCGGCCCACGGCGGCACCATCAGCCACCATCACGGCGTCGGCGAAGATCACAGCCAATGGATCGTTCAGGAAAAGGGCGAACTGGGTATGGAAATCCTGCGCGCCATCAAGCGCACGCTGGACCCGGAAGGCATCCTCAATCCCGGCAAGTTCTTTCCGAATTAACGCGTGCTTTTTGCAAGCCCGTCGCGCACGGCCGCAGAAGCGGTCTTCACCATCTCCAGCGCCTGCGGCAGCACCGCCTGCAGATAGAAGAAGCAATGCACCATGTCGGAATAGTCGTTCACGGTGACCGCGACGCCACCCTGGCGCAGCCGGCTGGCATAACGCACGCCCTCATCGTGCAGCGGATCGAATCCGCCCACCACCATGTAGGCCGGCGGCAGGCCCGAAACATCTTCGGCCAGCAGCGGCGACACCCGCACATCCTCGCGCGCCGCAACATCCGGTATGTAATTGTCGTAAAACCAGTCGAGGCCCTTGCGCTCCAGAAAATATCCGCTGGCGAATTCGTTCAGCGACGGCGTATCGCCACCGACATGGGTGACCGGAAACAGCAGAAGCTGAAACTGGATACGCGGCGCGCCCTTCGCCTTCGCCATCTGGCACACCGCCGCGGCAAGGCCGCCACCGGCGGAATCCCCGCCCACGGCAATGCGGTTGGGATCGACACCCAATTGCGCGGCATTGGCTTCCACCCACGCCGCTGCCGCATAGGCATCTTCGATTGCGGCGGGAAAACGATGTTCCGGCGCCAGCCGGTAATCGACCGAAATCACCCGCACACCGCTTTCATTGGCGAACATGCGGCAAAGCCCGTCATGGGTTTCGACAGTGCCGATCACCCAGCCACCGCCATGAAAGTAAATCAGTGCGGGCAACGCATCGCCACCGGCGGCAACCGGCGTATAGACGCGCGCCGGGATATCGCCGCCCGGTCCCGGAATTGTAATGTTCTCAGTCTTGCCGATGGGCACATCTTTCGGCCCGGCCAATTCCATCAACGCGACGAAGGTCTGGCGCGCTTCCGGCGCCGTCAGCTCCCACATCTTCGGACCCGGCTGCGCGTTGGCCTGATCGAGAAACGCTTTCAACAACGGATCGAGCGGCATTCAAAACCCCAATGACAAAGCATCGGAGTTTGAACGGACTATTGCCCGCGGTGCAAGCCGGGGCTGCGCTCAGTGAATGACGATGGGCTCGGCCGGGTTCAGGCGGCGGGCCACGATGTCGTCCAGAAACACCGATAATACCTGCCAGAATTGCGCACGATCGGTGGCGCCTTCGGCATCGAACGAGGCAATGGCGCGCCGCGCATAATCCAGCGCCAGCGGCCCATGCTCGTCCGCCAGATCGGCCGCGAGCTTGTAGAGATCGTCGGTTGTCATTGGCCCCGCAAAACCCCTCGCAAGGGGCCAACCCTGCGCCTGCCACGGTAAGCGCCGCGTTAATTCCGGCTGCGCTCGGCCAGAAAAGCCGCCTCCGCCTGCGTCGTCTTGCGGCCAAGTGCCTGATTCCGGCCGGGAAAACGCCCGAACTGCTCGATTTCCCGGCGATGGCTCAGCGCAAAGGGGTAATTCAGGCTGTCCGTGCCCAGGCGCTGGGCGATCAGCGCCACGCACAAATCCTGATCCGCCATCGCTTCCGAATGCATGTACGGCAGATAGAAGAACGCCCGCATGTCATGCGGCACCGCCAGATCGTAGCCACGGGAAAGCGCATGCCGCGCCACGTCGCGCGCGCGTGCATCGCTGGCAAAAGCCTCCGCTGCGCCGCGATAGATGTTGCGCGGAAACTGGTCGAGCAGGATGAGCAGCGCCAGTGTGCCTTCCACACTTTCGAGCCATCGATCGCGTTTGCCTGCCGACGCCGCCTCTACCTCTGCCCCGAAGCGTTTGCGGATTTCCGCATCCAGTTTCGGATCGACGGCAAACCACTTCTCCGCCCCGACATCGTGCCAGAACCGCACGATGCTGCGCGGATCGATTGCGTGTTTGTCCGTCACGGAATCGCGATCACGTCATCGGGCGGCGTGGCGGCATAAAGCCGTTCCACCAGCGCGTGGCGCCGTTCAAGCGTTGCACGCTGATTAACGTATCCCTTGTCGGTGATTTCGTGCCCGTCGACCGATGGCGGTTCCGTCATCAAAATCACCCGGCGAATACGGGTGGAGGTACCACCGCTTTTGCGATTGTATTCGGCAAAGGCATTGCGCACGAATTCCTTCACCTTCGGGCTCGCCAGAATTTCTTCCGGGCTGCCGCTTTTCAGTCCTGCAATGTTCTGCGCCGCCGTCATGTTCGGCCACGCCAGAAGGGCAACAAACGGCTTGTCCTGACCGCAGATCACCCCGTCATGCAGCAACGGCGACGCCGCGCCCACGGCCGCCGCGCGCAACGTACCCACCGAAACCCAGGTACCGGAATCGAGTTTGAAATCCTCTGTCACCCGGCCATCGAAGGCGAGGCCCAGTTCCGGCCTGTCCTCGTCGAGGAATTTGGCCGCATCGCCCAGACTGTAATACCCTTCTTCATCGAAGGCTGCTTTGGTCCGCGCCGGGTCGTTCAGATAGCCGGGCGTCACCGTCGGCCCTTTCACCCGCACCTCCAGCTTGTTGCCGTTCGGCGTCAGCTTGATGGTGATTCCCGGCAGCGGCAGCCCGATCTGGCCCATCCGCTCTGTCAGCCAATGCACCACAGTGATGCCTTGCGTTTCGGTGGCGCCATACATCGTCGTCATCGGAATACGCATGCCGGTGGATGCGATCGAGAGCGCCTGGATACGCTCATAAACCTCTTGCGACAGGGTGGCGCCGCCATAGCCGACATACTTCATCTTGGAGAAGAAGCTGTCGCGAAGCGCGTCGTCCTGTTCCATCGCATCGGCCAGCCAGCCGAACGCAATCGGCGCCGAGCCGAACGTCAGCGGAGAGACTTCACGCAAATTGCGGATGGTCTCATCGAACATGCCGGGCAACGGCTTTCCGGCGTCGAGATAGATCGTGCCGCCCGCATTCATGACACCGTTGAAGCTGATATTGCCGGCGGAGATGTGGTTCCACGGCATCCATTCCAGGCTCTGCGGCACCTCGTCCGGATCGGGCTCGTCACTGCGCAACGCTTCCTGTGCCGCGATCGAGGCCACCATCATGCGCTGGGTCTGGATCACACCTTTCGGCATCCCGGTGGAGCCGGAGGTGAAAAGGTATTTCGCCACTGTATCGTGGCCGACCTTCGCCATGCTCGCGGCAACGGCAGGCCCGACCGCGGTCTTCAGCAGATCGTCATAGGCCGTCGTCTCGCGGTCCGGCAGCGGCATGGCGGTGACGAACTCCACCCCATCCTGTGCCAGTGCCGCCAGCGCGCGGGCATAGAACGGGCCCTGTTCGGCAAAAACCATCCTGGGGTCCGCCAGCTTGAAGACGTGGCGCAGCTTGCTGTGATCGCCGGACATCAGCGAATAGGGGACCGAAACCGGCGCCAGCGGCACGCGGGCCTTCATGGCGCCGAGCATCATCACCGCATGGCGGATCGAATTGCCGGACAGAATCATCAACGGCGCATCCGGCCCCATGTCGCGGTCGATGAGGGCCTGCGCCACGCGATTCGCCCGCTCATTGGCCTCGCCATAGGTGATGAATTGCCAATCGCCGGTCTTGCCACCGGCAAGCGGGGCACGTTCGGCAATAAAGGGCCTGTCCGGATGAAGGGCCGCCTTTTCCTCCAGCAAATGGACAATCGAACGGTGCATCTCAGCCAGCGGATAGCCGGAGGCGATATAGATTGTCCCATCCGGCTTCCGCGTCACCTCCAGCGCCGGGGGCTTCAGCGGAAGCTCCCGGAACGGCGGCAGATCGATTGATTTCACTGGATAATTCATAAATCTTGACCCCTTTAAGGCAGGAACTACACTTCGCAGCCGTTATTCCTTATATTCTCCCCTGGAGAACGGGACTTTTCGGCTCGTGACAGCGAGGAGCGTCCATGCGCGGTAATAGCGTTCTGCTTATCATCGGCGGCGGCATCGCCGCTTACAAGTCCCTGGAACTCATCCGCCGCCTGAAGGAACGCGGTGTGGCCGTTCGCGCCATCCTGACCGCCGCGGGCGCCCAGTTCATCACCCCGCTGACCGTGGCGGCCCTGACCGGCGAAAAAACCTTCCAGGACCTGTTCAGCCTGACCGATGAAGCGGAAATGGGCCATATCCAGCTTTCGCGCGCCGCCGATCTGGTGGTGGTGGCACCGGCCACCGCGGACCTGATGGCCAAACTGGCGGGCGGCCTTGCCAACGACCTCGCCTCCACCGCCCTTCTCGCCACCGACAAGCGGGTGCTGATGGCACCGGCCATGAATGTGCGGATGTGGAATCACCCCGCCACCCGGCGCAACCTGAAGACCCTGCGCAATGACGGCGTGCTGTTTGTGGGCCCGAACGACGGCGACATGGCCTGCGGCGAATTCGGACCCGGGCGCATGGCCGAACCGATGGAGATTGTGGCCGCGATCGAGGCCGCCCTTGCCGCCCCGGCAGAAGGCGCGCTGTCCGGCATCAAAGCGCTTGTCACCGCGGGCCCGACGCAGGAGGCGCTGGACCCCGTGCGTTATATCGCCAACCGTTCCTCCGGCAAGCAGGGCTATGCCATCGCGCGCGCACTGGCCGATGCCGGGGCCGAAACCACACTGATCTCCGGCCCGGTCGATCTTTCGCCGCCCGCCCGCGTGAAACTTCTGAAGGTGGAAAGCGCACGCGAAATGCTGGCGGCCACGCAATCGGTTTTGCCGGTCGATGTGGCGGTGTGCAGTGCCGCGGTTGCGGATTGGCGCCCGGACATCGCCGCCAACAACAAGATCAAGAAACAGGAAGGCGATGCGCCGCCCGTTGTGCGGCTGATACCGAACCCGGACATTCTCGCCACCATTTCCACCGGGCCGCAGCGGCCTTCGCTCGTCATCGGCTTCGCGGCCGAAACCGAGAACGTCATCGCGCATGCGCAGGCCAAACGGAAACGGAAGGGCTGCGACTGGATCGTGGCCAATGACGTATCGCCCGGCACCGGCATCATGGGCGGCGACCGCAACGAAGTGCATCTGATCACCGCCAACGGCACCGAAAGCTGGCCCGCGATGGACAAATCAGACGTCGGCACCCGCCTTGCCGCGCGCATTGCCGATGCGTTGAAGGGAAAGGCCGCCTGATGCGCATCGCGATCCAGCGCCTTGCCAACGCCACCGATCTGCCGCTTCCCGCCTATGGCAGCGAAGAAGCCGCGGGGCTGGACCTGCTGGCCGCCGTCGATAGCGTGCTGACCCTTGCGCCGGGCGCGCGCGCGGCCGTGCCCTGCGGTGTTGCCATCGCCCTGCCCCAGGGTTTCGAGGCCCAGGTGCGCCCGCGCTCCGGCCTCGCGCTGAAGCATGGGCTGACGGTGCTGAACGCACCCGGCACGGTGGACAGCGATTATCGCGGCGAGATCAAGGCCATCCTCATCAATCATGGGGAGGCGCCCTTCGTCATCGAACGCGGCATGAAAATCGCGCAGCTCGTCATCGCGCGGCACGAACGGGCGGAGCTTTACGAAACCACCGAACTGCCGGTCAGCGCGCGCGGCGTCAGCGGATTTGGCTCAACTGGATTGAAGATCAACGGAATTGCCTGAACAACCATGCTGAAACTTTCCCGCAAGACTCGTCTGGCACTGGAAGCCGTCATCGACATCGCCTTCAATGCCCGGCCGGAGCCGGTGCAGGCCAAGGAAATCACGGCCCGCCAGGGTGTGCCGCAGCGCTACCTCGAACAGGTGATGCAGCAATTGGTGCGCGCCGGTATTCTGAAAGGTGTGCGCGGCCCCCGTGGCGGCTACCGCCTGGCCAAGGAGCGGCGGCGCATTTCGGTGGGGGACATTGTGCGTGTGGCCGAGGCGCTGGAAGACCCGGAACAGGACGGCAGCGGCGGCGTTTCCGATCTCGGCGCCCGCATCGTGACGCCCCTGATCCAGTCGCTTCAGGAAGAAGTCATGGCCCGGCTGGACACCATATCCATCGAGGACCTTTGCCAGAAGGCACGCAGCGCCGGCGTCGACAGCGGCGGAACCACAGCCACCGATTTTGCCATCTAACGGAGAAGACACTCATGTCGAAAGAAAAGCCCGGCCGCGGACGCATCTTCAATTCCATCACCGAAACCATCGGCGATACGCCGCTGGTGCGGCTGAAACGCATGCCGGCCGAGGCGGGCGTGAAGGCCGACATTCTTCTGAAGCTCGAATTCTTCAACCCGATCTCCAGCGTGAAGGACCGCATCGGTGTCGCGATGGTGGAAGCGATGGAGCAGAAGGGCCTGATCACGCCCGGTAAAAACACGCTGGTGGAGCCGACCTCGGGCAACACCGGCATCGCGCTCGCCTTCGTGGCCGCAGCCAAGGGGTACCGCCTGATCCTCGTGATGCCGGATTCGATGTCGATCGAACGGCGCAAGATGCTGGCCCTTCTGGGTGCCGAACTGGTGCTGACCGAAGCACCGAAGGGTATGAAGGGCGCCATCGCCAAGGCGCACGAGATCATCGCCAGCACGCCTGGCGCGGTGATGCCGCAGCAGTTTGAAAATCCCGCCAACCCGGCCATTCACCGCACCACCACGGCCGAGGAAATCTGGAACGATACCGATGGCAAGGTGGATGTGGTGATCTCCGGCGTCGGGACCGGGGGCACCATCACCGGTGTCGGCGAAGTGTTGAAGCCGCGCAAACCGTCCGTCCGCATCATCGCGCTGGAGCCTGAGGATTCGGCCGTTCTTTCGGGCGGCCCTCCCGGCCCGCACAAGATTCAGGGCCTGGGCGCAGGCTTCGTGCCGCCGGTGCTGAATCGCGATGTGATCGACGAGGTGGTCACCATCTCGAACGAGACCGCGTTTGAAACCGCGCGTCAGGTGGCCCGTACCGAGGGTATTCCCGTCGGCATTTCCTCCGGCGCGGCGATTGCGGCGGCGCTTGAAGTCGGCGCGCGCCCGGAAATGGCGGGGAAAATGATCGTCGCGATCATCCCCTCCTTCGCCGAGCGCTATCTCTCCACCGCCTTGTTCGAAGGGCTCTGAACCGCCCCGCATGTGCGGAAAATTCACGCAAATGATGGCATGGGACAGGCTGGTGGATCTGGATGAATTGATCCGGTCCACCAGCAGCACGCCCGAAACCGTTACGCCGATGCGGTTCGCCACCGTGATTTGCTTAAAGCGGTTCCAGGAAAAGTGTGAAGCGGTTTTCCGTCCGGAACCGCGACAAAAGAATACTCACGATGGCGA